>NZ_LT859959.1:1200000-1800000 GCF_900176205.1 Bradyrhizobium sp. ORS 285 | reverse complement strand
AGCGCGTTGTCCTCTGCAGCATGACGGCCTCCGTGCTCGGCAGTGGCGCCTTTGCGCTGTCGCCCAACCTGCTCGACGTCTTCATCGCGCGCGTGATCATGGCGTGCGGCGATGCGCTGGTGTTCACCGCGTTGTTGAAGCTCGTCGCGCAGAGCTTCTCCGACCAGCGTTTCGGCCTGATGTCCGGCATCTCCCAGGTGTCGGGCTATGTCGGCGGGGTCGTGGCCACGACACCGCTCGCGGCCGCCGTCACCGGCTTCGGCTGGCGCGCCTGCTTCCTCTTCATTGCCGGTATCGGCCTTGCAAACCTCGCCTGCGCCTCGGTCGCGTTGAAGGCTGCTCCAGCGAATGCGAAGTCCTCGACACTCCAAGGAGTGTTGCGGGCGTGCTGGCATGCGCTCGGATCGGCCGCGAATTGGGGCTGCGCGATGAGCTTTGCATCGCACTTCGCAGTGGTCACGACGCTCGCAGGCGTGTGGGGCATTCCGATGGTGTCGCACTATTTCGGCATCTCGCCGTCGGCGGCCGGTGGTCCTCTGCTCGCCTTCATGGTCGGCAATGCGATCGGATCGATCTTTCTCGGCCATGCCGCCGATCGGACGCGCTCGCTGGATGCGGCCCTGATCCGCATCAGCCTGCTGCGCATGCTGCTGGTTGCGATGCTGCTGCCGGTTGTCGCGCATCATTTCGGCCTGATCTATGTCGGCGTCGTCTTCGCCGTGCTGGGCCTGGTCGCCGGCGGCACGGTTCCTCTGGTCTTGAAATGCACCAAGCATCTCTACACGGCAGAACGGATCGGCGTCGGCGCCTCGATCAACACCACGTCCGCGGGCGTGTTTGCTGGACTCGCGCAGCCGGTCATCGCCTTCGCCATGGTGGCCGCGAGCGGGCTTGATGTCAGAGCCGGAGCGAGCGCGGGCAAGGTCGCAAATGACGCGGGCTACGCAACGCTGATCGCAATTCTTCTGCTGATGTCGCTGCCGGGAATTATCGGCCCGCTGATGATGAGGCGCCAATTGATACTGGACACGAAAATATAAAAAGACAGAGAGGGTGAGTATGTCGCGTTTGTATTTGAGAAAGGACGAAGTTCGGTCCGGTCATCAGGCCGGAAGCTGGCAGAGCGTCTTGTTTTCAGAATTCGAAGCTCAGATGAGCAGCGAAGCAAGACCCTTTCCGTGCGTCTTCGGCGTCGCGGGCTATCGGCACGATCAGTTGCGCTACCTGTTTCTCGATCCGATCGACATCGACGTTCTTGGCAAGCAGCTCGCCATGTTCGTCGCGGAGAGCCGCTCGCACGGACCCAACACCTCGCTCGTCCTGTTCACCCGCCCGCGCCCGGTGCAGACGCTCGATGCCTACTACAAGAAGTTCTGGCGCATCCTCGATCAGCTCGCGCGCAACGACAAGCAGCCCTGGCCTGCCGAGATTCCCCAGGCGGTCGATCATCCGATGTGGGAGTTCTCGTTCGCCGGCGAGCCGATCTTCGTCGTCTGCAGCACGCCCGCTCATGTCATGCGTCAGAGCCGGCGCTCGAGCGCGTTCATGCTGACCTTCCAGCCGCGCTGGGTGTTCGAACGGATGCTCGGCACCGAGCAGGCGGCCGCCAACGCATTCGGCGAGGTGCGCAAGCGGCTGGTGCCGTTCGACACCACGTCGCCCTCCCCCCTGCTCGGCCGCTACGGCAATCCCGACGGCCGGGAGTTCAAGCAGTACTTCCTCTACGACGACAACCAGCCGCCGCCCGCCTGCCCGTTTCACCAGCTCGCGCAGGCCAAGCCATCGTCCATCGGAGATAAGGAGCAAGCCGCATGACCCAGATCATCGCTGGAACGAAGACCGAGTTCGCGCTCGACCCCGACATCCTCGCGCTGCTGCCGAAGCAGGGCTGCATTGAGCTGCAGCACGATGCGGCCGGCAAGATTCACGCCTTCCACACCCATCCGGTGGACGAGGTGCTCGTCGTGATCAAGGGGCGACTGACCTTCCGATGGGAAGGCGGCGAGCGCGTCTGCACCGCAGGCGACAAGATCCTGCTGCCCGCGGGGACGCTGCATGAGTCAGAAGCGCTGGACGATGCAATTTATGCAATTGCGATGGGGGAGACCGCCACGATTGCATGCAATCTCGGGCGATGAGGTCAGGACAGGGGGCGGTCGGTTTCCGGATGGGATTCCGAGGTCAGCCGTTCGACCATATCGATGACTTCGATGCGCTGGCCGGGGGCCAGCTTCAAAAACGCCTTCAATAGCCGAAGGCTTTCGACGGCTTCGCTCGATGGGGCTCCGAGCTTGGTGTGCAGCTCCGTGATGAATGTGGGATTCTTCATCTCGCACCTTTGGCAGGAAACGGTAATGCCAGTCCTTAGCAAACGTGAAGGCCTTGCACGCAAGGTAGATACTGCAGCAATTGAGGCGGAAAGTCTTGGTCTGACGACCGCGACCCTCATCCTCCGTATGGCCCGCCTGGAAATCGACCGGGCGGAACCCGAAGAGGTTGAAAGTATGCCAGCGAACAACTCTAGCAGCAAGCCAAACTGACCAATCGGTCGATTTTGTCGGCACAATTTGAGCTTTCTGGCAGGTTCTGGCGTACCATACCAGAGAAAACGGTCATTTACCGAACGATGGAGGGGGATTACGGTGGAGGTAAGCTTGTCCTCCACATTAGAGGTCTTCTATAGTTTGAGCGGGAGGACTACGGATTGCGGTTGCCGTTTCGGCTTCCGGGCTCCACTCCCGCATCACAGCGGTTGCAGGAAGACCATGCGCACTTACTATTTCGATATGAAGGATGGCATTCCGACCAGGGACCGGACCGGTCTCGAATTCGCGACCAGTGCCGGGGCGATCGAGCACAGCCGGGATCTGGCCCGGCGGCTTCGTCATGACCCCCGCATCACCGACCGGAGACTCTCGATCGTGGTCGTCGATGAGACCGGCGCGGAGATTCATCGCGAGCCGGTCTACCCTGCGGCGGTGAAGGCCAGCCTCGCCTGATTTTTTTCTACGGCCTGCAGGCCGAGAGGTTGCCGACGCAAATTACAACCATTAGTAGATTTTAAGGCGCACCGCTCAACCAGAAAGATTTGACTCGCGGAAAGCTCGATGGCGGAGAACCGCTGATTTTGCTGGCCTGCGCTCACCAGACACATGGCAATAGCCGCCAGCGGACGCGCGCCTGATACTCCGTGTAGCCGGACAGATGCGCCGCGAGCACGTTCTCTTCGTGAAGCAGACGCCAGATCAGGACGGGCAAGATGGCGGCGATGAGCGAGAGCGCCCACCAAGACCCGAGCGCGATCGGAATGCCCGCCAGCAGCACCAGAGCCGCCGCATACATCGGATGCCGCACGATGGCGTATGGTCCGGTCGATATGACGACCTGATCGCGAGCTACCTCCACGGTGGCGGCCGCAAAGCTGTTCTCGCGAAACACGCGCCAGATTCCCAGGAAGCCGAGCACGACCAGAACGTCACCACAAAGGACTGCAGGCACCGCCATTTGAGACCAGCCGAAACGATGGTCCAAGGCCGGCAGCAGCAGCAAACCGAGGAACGCTAGCGACACGATCGTCATGATCAGGCGTTGAACCGGCTCCTTTTCGGCGAACGGTCCTCCCCGCATGCGACGCTCCAGCAAGGCACGATCCCGGCGCAGGAGATCGATCAGCACGCCAACCGATGCGACGAAATAGGTGATCAGGAAGACCCAGGCTTGCCAGTAATGAAGGCTGCCCGCCGCACCAAAGATCAGGCCGCCCATCACGAGCATGAAGATGATGAGGCTTGCGACCGTCTTGGCAATGAGGCCATCCATGCCGCGACAATAATCGCAAACCCGGCCAGTTCCAGACTGCTATTGCTGCTTCTCCCAGAACGACAGCAGCCCCTGCGAGGCCGAACCGCCGATCACACAGGGGATGCCGACCGCGACCTGCCCCAGCGCCGCGGCCGAGACGCAGCCGAGCGCCAGCGCGCCGACGCCGAGCTGTCCCCAGAAATCCATGTTGCGCCGCGCGTCCGAGCCTTTGATCTTGAGCTCATCGACTGCGGCGACGGCATCCTTGCGCACGGCGCCCAGCTGCACGGTGTCGGCGGCCTCGACCACCTCCCTCAGCGGCTCCTTGACGGGCCCCGACTGCCGCGCCAGCTCCTCACGAAGATAGTCGCGCAGGCTGGCGTCGCGCACGGCGTAGCTGGCGAGCGTGTAACGCGCCATGCTGCCGATGGTCAGCTTGTCGACAGTGTCGCGGCTCTTGGACCAGGGCAGCATCTGCACGATGCGCTGGATCGGCACGCGCGAGCCGGTCGCGAAGTAATAGCCCCAGAGGATGTCGAGCAGATCCTGATGGGTCGCGTAGCTGAGCCGCGTATCCAGCTTGCGCTCCTCCTTCTTGAACGGGTTCTGCGTCATGGCACCGCGCAGCTTGTCCATCATGCCCGGCTTGGCCTCCTCCAGCGGAATGTCCATCAGCGTCGGCTGCGTGCCGTTGAGATAGCCGTCGATCATCACGCGGCGGCCCGGCATCTTCGGCGCCACCTTGCGCAGCAGGTTGCGCCAGTCCGGCAGACCCGAATAGGCGATGGCGCGCACGATGACCCACTCCTCCTCGGGCGGCACCGGAAAGAAGCTGTTGACGAGCTGCTCCGCCTTGGCCGGATTGGAGCCGATCGCCCCTGCAATGAAGCCGAGATAGATGCCGGAATTCTCCGGCTCCTTGAACGTCTGCGAGTGGAACAACACCCGCACCGCTGCCGGCACATGGGCGTAGTCCGGCTTGGTCCGGTAGTTATAGATCCAGTTCTGGACGACACCGAGCGACGCGCGCGGATCGATCTCCGGCACGGTGGCGGCAGCGAGCGCAGACTGAACGAAGGTACAAACAATGAGGGCCAGAGCGATCGCGCGCATGGTCTGCTCCTGACAAACGCTCGCCGCCGGCAGCTGCCGTCGCGAGCGAATGAGCACAATCCTGGTCAGCGTTTGAATCGACTCTGCGTCGATTCTGCGACCTACATTGGTTCCGTCCCGCAACCTTCGCAGGCGTGATCGCAGGCCCACAAGTCTCCACACCCCTGACATGATTTGGCCGCCCACCGGCTCTTGCATCACGGGAATGACGAGCAGGCAGGAGCGAACATCATGACCGCCCGGTACCGGCGTCACCTTCGCTTGAGCCGACCGCTGCAGGTCGCAATGCTCATGGCATCGCTGACGTCGCCGATGCTCGCGGCGCAGGCGGAAACGCTAACCGTGGAGGGCAATCGACGCGTCGATGTCGCAACCGTGCAATCCTATTTTCATGCCGATGCCAACGGCCGCTACGACAACGCCGCGCTCGACGCCGGCCTGAAGGCCCTGGTCGCAACCGGGCTTTTCGAGGACGTCAAAATCAGCCGCGCCGACGGCCGGATCGTCATCCGCCTGGCGGAAGCAAAGGTGCTCGATCGTGTTGCCTTCGAAGGTAACAAGAAGGTGAAGGACGCCGATCTCACCAGCGCCGTGCTGTCGAAGCCGGGCGCGGGTCTGCAGCGCGCGACCGTCCAGGGCGATGTCGCCCGTATCCTCCAGGCCTACCATCGGGTCGGACGCGACGATGTCCGTGTCGTCCCCGAGATCATCGACCGCGGCAATGATCGCGTCGATCTGATCTTCACGATCACCGAAGGCAAGAAGACGCCAGTGAGGGCGATCAGCTTCGTCGGCAACAACGCCTATGGCGCGCGGCAATTGCGTGCCGTCATGAAGACGTCGGTGTCGACCGTGCTGAGCTTCGTGACCGGTGGGGACGCCTATGACGCCGACCGGGTCAATGAGGATCGCGAGCTGCTGCGGCAATACTACCGCAATCACGGTTATGCCGACGCCGAGGTGACGAATGTCAGCGTCGACTTCGATCGCGCATCCAACGGCTTCAATCTGAGCTTCACCATCGACGAGGGCGCGCTCTACAAGTTCGGCACGATCGATATCTCCTGCAACGTGCAGGGGCTCGCCTGCGAGCATCTGCGCCCGCTGCTGCTGACGCAGCAGGGCGCGGTCTTCGACCAGGGCAAGCTCGACAAGACCGCTGAGGCGCTGACCGCCGAACTGGGCAAGCTCGGCTTACCGTTCACGCAGGTCGAGCCGCGGATCAATCGCAACCCGCGAGGCGGCATCGCCGATGTCAGCTTCCAGATCGAGCCAGGGCAACGCATCTATGTCGAGCGCATCGAGATCCACGGCAACAAGACCACGCGCGACGACGTCATACGCCGCGAGCTCGATTTCGGTGAAGGCGACGCCTATAACAGGACCCTGGTCGATCGGGCCGAGCGACGCCTGCGCAACCTCAACTACTTCAAGACGGTCAAGATCACGACGAGCCCCGGCTCGGCACGGGATCGCGTGGTGCTCGACGTCGAGACCGTCGACCAGCCAACCGGCGATTTCAATGTGTCCGGCGGCTACTCATCGACGGACGGCCTGCTCGCCGAGGTCAAGATCGGCGATCGCAACGTGCTCGGGACCGGCAACACGGCGCAGGCGACGTTCACCTATGGCCAGTTTGCGCGCGGCGCCAATCTGTCCTTCACCTCGCCTTACGCGCTCGGCCGGACGACACCCGGGGTCGAGCTGTTCGCGCGGCAGAACATGGTCAGCAACTTCCAATCGTTCGGCAGCAGCAGCTATGGCGGCGCCCTCACGCTGGGAATGCCCGTGAGTGAGCAGACCGCGATGTTGTGGCGCTACTCGCTCTACGATCAGAAGGTCGTGCTCGCGCCCGGGCTGTCGCCGGCGCAAGTATCTGTACCAGTGCGGCAGGCGGTCACCGCAGGACGGCAGACCGTGTCCCAGATCGGTAACACCGTCACCTACAGCACGCTCGACAACAACAAGCTGCCGACAAGCGGCATCCGCTCGCAACTGAGCCAGGACCTCGCCGGTCTCGGCGGCGACGTCCGCTTTCTCCGGACCACGGCCGACGTTCGCTACTACCGTTCCATCAACAGCGATCTCACTGCCATGGTCCGTGGCCAGGGCGGCTACATCACCGGATGGGGCGGCCAGCAGGCACCGCTGCTCAACAGCTTCTTCGGCGGCCCGACGATGGTGCGAGGCTTCGCGCCAGGCGGCTTCGGACCGCGTGACCTCACGCCGGGATCGACGATGGACAATGTCGGCGGCAGCTTCTATTGGGCGACCACCGCAGAGCTGCAGAGCAACATTCCAGGCCTGCCGCAGGAATACGGCTTGCGCGCATCGGCCTTTGTCGATGCGGGCACCGTGTTCGGCTATCGCGGGCCGACGCAGAATGTCCAGGTGGCGAACAAGAACGTCCTGCGGTCGTCGGTCGGCGTCGGCATGACCTGGGCCTCGCCGTTCGGCCCGCTGACCGTCGATTATGCCGTGCCGATCAGCAAGGCCGCCTACGATGTCGTGCAGCCGCTGCGCTTCAGCGCCGGCGGCTTCTAAGCTCCGCTTCCAAGCTCCGGACGACCGCTGCTCACGGCTGCTCAGCCGTGAGCCAATCGGATCGGCCGCTCAATAGGGTTGATAGTAGTAGTGAACGCGCGGCCCGTAATAGGGGTGGCCGTAGTACGGATGACCATAGTACGGATGCGGGGCATAATAGACCCGAGGCGGCCCGTAGTAGCCAGGGCCAGCGTAATAGCCCGGCCCACCGTAATAATAGTCATCATCATGCTGATGTGCGGCAATCGCGCCGATCGTCCCGATCATGGCGCCCATGATGGCGAGACCGGCAGCCGGATTGCCGCGATAGACGCGGCGATAGCGCCGGCGAGCGCTGAGATCGGTTGCGTCGGAGGCTGACGCCTTCACGACCCCCTGCTTGCTGACCGGGAGGGCTGCACGCGCGAAAGACGGAGCAGGCGCGCATGTTGCACCGACGAATAACGCAGCTGCGGCAAGCGCGATCTTGGCGCTGGCTGAACCGTAGAGACTTTGACCGCTGATCATGGCATCCCCCGTCGCTTCGTTCGTCCCTGATACAACAAGCCCCGCCAAGCCGCTTGACCTGCGTCAACGACATGGTCCGACCGGCTTCGTGTATCGGCTCCGAACAGGCCTCGCCCCGCCCTGCTTTAGACGTCCACCTCGGCAACGGGTTCAACGGCGATCGTCAGCATTTTTTGCCGAACCGGCTGACCGGGAGCAGAAACCAATGCGTGCACACTGACAGACGCGACGAAGACGAACAGGAGCCTCCATGACTTCAGCACTGACACGCACGATGTTTGGCACGCTTGCGCTGCTCGCGCTATCGACGGCAGCGGCGAGCGCCGGGGATGGCCGGACGTCGCTGTTCAAGATCGTCACGGTCAAGGACGAGATCGTCATCGGTCTCGACAGCGACGAGATGGCGGCGATCGGCGGCAGCGATGCCAGTGCAGTTGCGCACGCTTTGGCAAACAAGGGCGACCTCTCGGCGTGGCAGTACAACGTCCACCGCGGACCGAATGGCGAGCTGCAGATGACGCCGTCGGCCAAGATCGGCCTGCTGTCGCATGCGTCGCTCCGCGTCGAACCCTACAGCACGACCTATACGGTGACGCCGCATCCCTGAGCTAGGCGATGCACCGACGCCGCCGTGCCGATGGCACGACGGCGATCCGGCGGGCGTCGTCAGTTTCGCACAGGGTAGTCCGATCGCATCCCCTGGTGATGCTTGCTGGCCACGCGGTCGGTGGCAAAGCCGTAGACGACGGCCAGCCGATCCAGACATTCCTTGAAGCGGCGGGCGAAATAGTCATTCCAGCGCTGGCTGGCGAGGCCCCGCTTGTGACCGACCTGCTCCATCGTCAGACCCTGCACCAGGACATCATGGGTGATCGCCGCCCCGTCGGCCCCGAGCTCGCGCTCGGCCCGGTTCAGCCGCAGCACGGCTTGCCGTTGGCCTTCGGTCACCGGCTCACGCCCCCTTGCGCCGTCGACATGCTCGCGCGAGGGGTCGATGGCCTGCGGCCCCCGCTCGGCCCGCTCCCAATCGTGCTGGAAAGCCCGACCGGCCCGGAATTGGGCGTCGTCGAGCTGCTTATGCGCATGCAGCCGGCCGAGCGGATCGCTGCGGACCGATCGCAGCGCCACGATCTTCTCGCCCGGCTCGAGCGCCAGCGGATCGTCGATCTCCACCGGAATCACGTCAGCATTCAACGGCAGGTCGCGAGCTCTGCGGTCATGGTTTTTGGCCGTGCGATAGGGCTTGCCGCGTCTGGGGCGCGCCATGTCTCGTCTCCGGAAAATGGAAGGGGTCAGGTGGGGTCGGATTTGCCGCGACTTACGCGGCCGCGACCAGCCGCAGGATCAAAGGGCCGGCGGGGCGCACCACGGTCTCCTCGGGCGGAAGCCGTGTCAGATGGTAATGCGGCGTGCAATAGCACGAGCCGGGCTGGCGCGGATGGCCGCAAAAGGTGATCGGATCGCCGTCGCGGTCGCCGCCATAGGGGTAGTGGCAATCGTTGGGTTCGAGCTGGTCGAGCGACAGCAGCCGCGGGCTGATGCCGACGCAGCGCAGCTTGACCGGCGCGCGGGGCTTGGATGGAGCCGAAATCGGCCGCGCCGCCGCCGCCTCCGCGCTTCGCCGCCCGGCTCGGCTCGCCGCGGACATCGGCCGGGGATCGGATCGCGCGGCTTTCGGCCCGCCGGGCGCGATCAGCCCGATCCGCTTGCCGCGGCCGAGCGTCGCGTTCCGCGTATAGGCGGTTCCGAACTGCTTGTTGAGGGCGCGCGCGATCTCGGCATAGGACCGCCCCTGGGCATGAAGCTCGCACAGCATCTTGGAATGTTGGTCTGGCCAATCGGTGGATTGCATTCTCGCCTCTTTCTTCGGGGTCGGGGCCGCCGGACCGGCCGGCAGCACCCGACGGCCAAATCTTCCGATATTCCGAAGAAAAAGTCAAGCTTGAATTCTGATAATGCGAAACATATACTGCTTTCCGAGATTCGCAAAAGGGGTCAAAGCCATGTTGGACGTCGCCATGATCGAGCGTGCACTCGAGAAGCCGGGAAAGACCAAGGGAGGATTGGCACGCGCCATGGGCGTGCGCCCCGGCGCGGTCTCCGAGATCCTCGGAGGCCAGCGCCTGATCAAGGCGGCCGAAATCCCCCTGATCACGGAGTATCTGGAGCTGAACTCCGTGCCGATCATGGGACGCGTCGGCGCCGGCTCGGTGATCGAGCCGGATTACGAGCAGGTGCCGCTCGAGGGGCTCGGCGAGGTCGCCCTGCCCTTCCCCATCTCCGAAGAGACGGTCGCCTTCGAGGTGATGGGTGATTCGATGCTGCCGAAATACGAAAGTGGCGACGTGATCGTCGTCTACAAGGAGCAGCGCCACCCGCTGTCGAGCTTCTACGGCGAGGAGGCCGTGGTTCGGCTGAAGTCCGGCGAGCGCTATCTGAAGACGATCGAGCGCGGCAAGTCGCCGTCCGTGGTCAATCTGAAGAGCTTCAATGCCAAGCCGATCGTCGGCGTGAAGCTGGACTGGATCGGCGAGATCTTCGTCACGCTGCCGCGCGGCCAGATCTCGCGCATCCGGGCCAAGGCGGCGGCGAAGTCGCGCGCCCGCGCAGCCAACAAGTAAGGCTCGAGGCGGTCGCGGGGAGAGCCGACGCGCTCCCCGCCGGCTCCCTGCCCAGGTCCGAATCGGCCTTGACAAATTTCCGATTTACAGAAATAATGGCGCGATCACAGTCAGCCGAAGGCGAACTGGCGCTCCATGCAGTATTTCGTCGTGATGATCGACTACGGTTGCCGCGGACGCGAGGCCGTGGTCGATCCTGAATTGACCCGGCGCGATGTCGTCGCCCGGATCATGTCGGGCGAGTATTCCAACATCAGCTTCATCCACGAGATCGTCGGCCAATCCGTCGCCGACATCACCGCGGACCTCATGTCCGAGGCTGCGGTCCCGGAAATCGACGGCCCGGGGGCGGACCTGCAGGCCGTGCGGTTTGATCATTTGCGTGATCTCCGCAAGCACGAGCCGGCCGGCTGACCGGCCAGGGCTGGCGGACGGACCCGCATGGGCGGCCGGCCGCCAACCACACTCCCGCGCTTGTTCAGACCAGCAGGACAGTGGAACCGGTGGTCTTGCGCGCCGCGAGATCGGCGTGAGCCCTCGCCGCCTCCTTGAGCGGATAGGTCTGGTTGACCTCGATCTTCACCGCGCCCGACTTCACGACGTCGAACAGCTCGTTGGCCATCGCGACCAGGCTCTCGCGCCGGGCGGCATAGGTGAACAGCGTCGGCCGGGTGACGAACAGCGAGCCCTTCTGCGCGAGCAGGCCGAGATTGAGCGGATCGACCGTGCCGGAGGACTGGCCGAACAACACTGCGTAGCCGAGCGGAGCGAGGCAATCGAGCGACTTCAGGAACGTGTCCTTGCCGACGGAGTCATAGACCACCGGCACTTTCCTGCCGCCGGTGATCTCGTTCACGCGCGCCACGAAGTCCTCGCGGCTGTAGACGATGGTATGCTCACAGCCATGCGCCTTGGCCAGTTGCGCCTTGTCGTCGCTGGACACGGTGCCGATGACGGTGACGCCGAGATGCTTGGCCCATTGGCTGAGGATCAGCCCGACGCCGCCGGCGGCGGCATGCAGCAGGATGGTCTCGCCCGCCTTGACGCGGTAGGTCTGCCGGATCAGGTATTGCGCCGTCAGGCCCTTCAGCATCATCGCGGCCGCGGTCTTGTCATCGATCTCATCGGGCAGCTTCAGCAGCAGCGCGGCCGGCATCAGCCGCGCCTCGGAATAGGCGCCAAGCGGCGACGAGCCATAGGCGACGCGGTCGCCGACCTTCAGGTCCGTCACGCCTTCGCCCAGTTCCTCGACCACGCCGGCGCCCTCGCTGCCCAGGCCGCTCGGAAGCTGCACCGGATAGAGGCCCGACCGGTTGTAGATGTCGATGAAATTGAGTCCGACCGCCGTGTGGCGAATGCGCGCCTCGCCGGGCCCCGGCTTGCCGACCTCGACCTGCTCCCAAGTGAGGACCTCGGGGCCGCCAGTTTTGTGAAAGCGAATGGCGTTCGTCATCTGTTGCTCATCCTCCCTGCTGGAGCCTCACGGTCACGCCGCTCTGCCGCGGTTGTTGTTCTGCCTGCATCGGCACCGTCGGCTCATTAGGTAGCCGCTCACCACGCCCCCTGGCAACCGCCTTCGATGCGGCCTCGATCGCTGGAGCGCTCGCCAGGAACCCCGTCCGCCGTTCCCGCGTTCACCGGCCAACAGCGAGGACCGCCTCATGCCGCCGAAAAAACGCAGTGCCGTGGTCAGCCCGGCCATCCTGATCGAGCTCGCCTGTCACACGTTCATGGGGACCGCGCTGGGGCTTGGCTTTGCGTTCGCCCTGACACAGGTCGATGCGTTCGGCATCTCCACTCTCATCGCCCACAGCCTCGACCCGCACATGACGTTCGTCGTGTTTGTCGGCACGTTCACGCTGGCCTTTGCGGTCGGGGCAAGCCTGACCGGCTTCGTGTTCACGATGATGCAGGAGCGGTAGTTTCAGACGGATTCGTCCTCGGCGCTGTCACATGCGCGTCGTGCAAAGATTGCAGATGAGCGGCATTCGGATCGCGTGGAGACCAGAATGCCCGGACCATCGCGTGCGATTACTCCGCCGTTGAAGAGCCCGCGGCCATGACGAGCGGCTGGCTCGCACTCCTGGCCGCAGGCCTGCTCGAAATCGTCTGGGCGCTTGGTCTCAAGCATTCCGACGGCCTGACCCGCTTCTGGCCGAGTCTCGGAACCGTTGTCGCGATCCTGCTCAGCTTTGCGATGATGTCGCTCGCCTTGCGGTCACTACCGTTCGGCACCGCCTACGCAGTCTGGACGGGCATTGGCGCTGCCGGAAGCATTGTCGTCGGGATGTGGCTGTACAGCGAGCCGGCTGATCCCATGCGACTGCTCTGCCTGACGCTGATCATTGCCGGCATGGTGGGGCTGAAGCTGAACTCGCCGGTCTGACCGCCCCGCCTTCTCGCCAGCTTCGGCGAAGCTCGATGCCGCCGAATAGCGACAGCGACAACACGAACGGGATCAGGTGATAAAGGATGCGGAACATCAGCAGCGCCGCAAGCAGCTGATCCTGGTCATCGCCCCCGAGCCCGAGCATGATCGTGGCATCGAACAGCCCGATGCCGGCCGGTGCGTGACTGGCGAAGCCAAGCAGGGTTGCCGCAATGAGCACGGCCATCAGCCGCGCAACATCGATGCCGAGTTCGGCCGGTATCAGGACATACATGGCGAGCGCCGCGGTGCTGAGATCGAACAATCCGATCAGGATCTGCAGCAACACCGTCGGTCCTGATGGCAATCGCAACCGCCATCGTTGGCTGCGTCGTCCAGGCCAGCTCCAGATGACAAACACGAGAATGCCGCACAGCAGCGCCGCCGCGATCAGCCTGTTGAGCGTCGGGGGCCAATACTCCACCCAGCCGAACGCATCGGGATCGATCATCAAACTGAGACCGAGCGCGGTCAGATTGCCGAGCCAGAACGTCAGGCCCGTGAGGACGCTGATCTTGGCGATGTCGAGCGCGCGGAGCTTGTAAGGCGCGTAGACGCGATAGCGAACCAGCGGAGAGATCAACGCGACCGCGCCGATGCCATGGGCAATCGGATAGCTCGTGAAGCTGCCAACGGCCGCTGCACGAAACGGGATGTCCTTGCGACCGATCGTGCGGAGAGCAAAGAGGTCATAGAATGTCAGCCCGCCATAGGAGAGCGCGATCAACACCAACGCGAGAGCGATGAGCTTCGGATCGGTCGCCTCTGCGGTTGCGATCACATGATCGATATCGAGCTTCTTGACGGCACGGGTGAGCACGGCGATCGCGATCGCCGCAATCACGAGGCTCATCGTCAATCCCGCCAGACCACGCAGCCAGGCCCTTCGGTTCAGCTGCGGTGGCAGGTCATCGTTCGGCACGGCCATTCAGTGGATCTTCGTGCCGAAGCGATACGCGCCGGCTGATTCGAGCGGGACAATGGCGCCGTTTGACACGCTGATGTGACAGCTGCGTTACCGATCGATCTCGCTACGCAAATCTTAAGACGTCGTTAACCACGAGCAACTCGCATGCTGCGCCGCGCATCACATATCGACGCTGCATTGCACATTGCGGATCATTCAAATTTGAATTAATCGCTGCGCCCTTCGCGCGTAATGAGTGAGCCGTATCACTACGGATGCACAGCGGTCGCATCTTCGTCACGCTGTCTTCCTAAGACGTGTGAGCCACAACAAGCTTCGAGGCAACATGAACGCGGAATTCGATCACGAACTCACGCCGGATCAGTGGGAGACGCTCAAGGCGCTCCGCGGTCCCGTGCGCGAAGGCCGTCGGCCGAACGGCTTCATCGTCGGACAGCTCGTTGCGCTCGGGCTCGCCGTCATCAGCGACAGCGCAGCGCAGATCACGCCCGATGGACGGAAGGTCCTCATTCGCGGCTCGTCACGCCTGCTCGACGTCGCTGCCTGATCGGCTGCGGCTGTCACTCCTATCAAGGCGGACGGCCGCAGTTCGGCCTTCACCACATCGACTTCCGCGCACGATCGGGCCATTCGCGATCGTACTCTTCGCCATCGACGGCGTTGGCCGTCATTGCGGCGAGGATCTGCCCAGGAGATGGAATCTCCTGGCGATCGACGCGCTTGTCGGGGTTCCAGAGATCGGCACGCACGATCGCGCGGGCGCATTGAAAATAGATCTCGTCGATCGTCATGACGAGCACGGTGCGCGGCAGCTTGCCTTCCATGCGGAACGATTCGAGCAGCTCCGCATCGGTCGACAAGTGACCTCGGCCATTGACGCGCAGCGTGTTGCCCGATCCCGGAATCAGGAACAACAAACCGATCCGCGGGTCGCGCACGATGTTGCGCAGTGAATCGACGCGATTATTGCCGCGACGATCGGGCATCATCAGCGTCTTGTCGTCATGGATGCGAACGAAGCCGGGAAGATCCCCGCGCGGCGAACAATCAAGCCCTTCCGGACCTGATGTCGCGAGCGCGACGAAGGGCGATTTTTCGATCATCACGCGATAATGCGGTGTCACCCGATCAGCAACTTTGGCCGTCGACGTCAGCCCGGTCTCGCCGTAGATCGCCTCGAGTTGCTCAATCGTGGTGATGATCGACATCCGTGCCAACTCCTTTTGCCGCGGCCATGGCTCTGCCGTTCGATCCCCTGATCACCTCGATCAGCCTGCGCCCATGTGTCGCGGGGTCGCCGACATTGTTGATCGTGACGTCTGCGGTCACCGTCTCATTACTGACGGTCCGGTGCAGCCGTTCGCCGATGTCCGTGTCGCTCGGGCGATGCCGCTTACCGAGGCGTTCTGCGAGGACCTCGGCCGGCGCCGTAATGTTCACCACGACGACCTCGGCATAGTCGCGCCGCGCCGATGGGATGACGGTTCGCGACACGTTGACGACGACGGTACGGCCCGCGGCGATGTCATCCCTGAGCTTGCGCGGGACGCCATAGCAATGTCCATGCGCGTCCCAATGCAGCGCGAATGCGCCGGCCGCGAGAGCCTCGCGAAACGCGACCTCGCTCATTTCCAGATTGTCCTCGAACGCCGAGGCCTCGCGGGTCACGACCCGCTGCGGAAACACGATGCGATCATCGCCAGCACATTCGCGCCGCGCCAGATTGAGCAGCGTGTCCTTGCCGGCGCCGCTCGGTCCGACCACGAGCACCAGCCGTCCGGGCCCCAGTGGCGTGTGCTGATCATCGGAGCCAGTCGACGCCACGCTCATGCCACCCGCTGCCCTTCCCGCCAGACGCTGCGTACCACAGCGTGATCGCCGGCGACATGGACACGGATCAGGTCCGCGCGCTTGCCGGCTGCGATCTCGCCCCGGTCATGCAGCCCCACCGCGTCAGCCGGTGCCTTGGTGACGGTCCGAACCGCGGCAGCGAGATCGATCGCCGGCACACGCTGTGGCAGTTGCAGCGCGCCCATCAGCAGGCTCGAGGGCACGTAGTCGGATGACAGAATATCCAGCAGCCCCTCGCGCGCGAGATCCACGGCGGCAATGTTTCCGGAATGCGAGCCACCGCGGACCACGTTGGGCGCGCCCATCAGAATGCTGATGCCAGCCTCGTGCAGCCCGCGCGCGGCCTCCATGGTGGTCGGAAACTCAGCGACGGCGATGCCGTCCTTGATCGCGTCGGCAACGTTCTCGTCGGTGGTATCGTCATGGCTGGCAAGCGGCACGTCATGAGTCTTGGCCAGCGCAACGATGTCGCGCATGTTCGCCGCCGCATAGGCCTGCTGATAGGCGAAGCGCCGCGCGAACATGACGTCAAGCTCCGCATCGGTCTTGCCGCCGCTCTTGCCGCGGTAATAGTCGCGCAGCTTGCCCTCGTCGCGAAACTGGCGCTGACCCGGCGTGTGGTCCATCAGCGACATCAGTCGGACGTCCGGCCGGCCCGCCAACTGCTTCGCCTCCTCGACCACTGTCGGCATCGGTACCTCACAGCGCAGGTGCAGGAAGTGATCGGCGCGCAGCAGCCGCGCGTCGCGGGCCTGCGCGATCGCATCCGCCAGCACATTGGCCTGACCGTCGACGCCTTCCGCGCCCTCCTCGCTCCAGACCCGCAGCGAGTCCAGAACGGTCGTGATGCCTGCCGTCGCCAGCTGCCCATCATAGGAAATGACCGCGGCCACCGGATCCCAATACACCTTCGGCCGAGGCACGAAATGCGCCTCGAGGTGATCGGTGTGCAGTTCGATGAGCCCCGGCATCAGCAGATCACCGCCGGCGTCATGACTGCCGGTCGGCGCCGCGCCCTCACCGACATCGGCGATCCGGCCACCGGCCATCGCCACCCAGCCCTGCTCGATGACGCGGTCCGCGAGGACCAGCCGGGCGTTACCTATCACGGTGTCGGACATGTTCGCGCTCATCTGCTCCTCTGCCTTCTACGCCGCCGCTGCGAACGTCGTCACATCGACGGTACGGTCTGCGATCTGCTCACGGATATCATCATCGTGCACGATCGCAATCATCGCGACGCCGGCCTTCTTTTTCGCCGCAATCAGATCGACCACCACGGCCCGGTTCGCCGCGTCCAGCGAGGCCGTCGGCTCGTCGAGCAGCAGGATCGGGAGATCGGAGATGAAGCCGCGCGCGATGTTGACGCGCTGCTGCTCACCGCCGGAGAACGTCGAGGGCGGCAGCGACCACAGCCGCTCTGGGATATTCAACCGGTTCAACAAGCCGCCAGCACGCGCCCGTGCGTCATCGCGTGCGACACCCGCCGCGAGCAGCGGCTCGGCCACCACATCGAGCGCGGCCACGCGCGGCACGGCGCGCAAGAACTGGCTGACATAGCCGATGGTCTGTCGCCGTGCATTGAGCACCAGACGCGGCTCGGCGCCGGCGAGATCCGTCATCTCGCCCTGATGACGGACGCTGATGCGGCCGCCATCACAGCGGTAGTTGCCGAAGATCATCTTCAGGATCGACGACTTGCCCGCGCCTGAAGGTCCGGACAGCACGACGCACTCGCCGGCCGCGACCTGGAACGAGACGCCCTGCACCACGGGCAGCGTGATGCCGCCCTGCAGGTGCATGGTGAAGGTCTTCCTGGCATTCTCAACGTTGAGCATCACAGTCATTGCTTTCACGCTCACGCCGGCAGGATGGAAGACACGAGAAGCTGGGTGTAGGGCTCGCGCGGATCGTCGAGCACCTGATCGGTCAGGCCGGTCTCGATCACCCGCCCCTCCTTCATGACCATCACACGATGGGACAACAGCCGCGCCACGGCAAGGTCATGCGTGACCACGATCGCGGCGAGACCGAGTTCGGTGACCAGGCTGCGCATAAGGTCGAGCAGCCGCGCCTGGACGGAGACGTCGAGCCCGCCGGTCGGCTCGTCCATGAACACGAGCCGCGGCTCGGTCACCAGGTTGCGCGCGATCTGCAAACGCTGCCGCATGCCGCCGGAATAGGTCCGCGGCGCATCGTCGATGCGGGCCGTGTCGATCTCGACCCGCTCCAGCCAGGACGATGCCGTCTGTCGGATTCGCCCGTAATTATTCCAGCCGACGGCCATCAGCCGCTCGCCGACATTGGCACCGGCGGAGACGGCCATGCGCAGGCCCGCGGCCGGGTCCTGATGCACATAGCCCCAGTCGGTGCGGAACAGGAAACGGCGCTCGGCCTCGCCGAGCTCTGCGAGATCACGCAGCACGCCATCTCGCATGCGGTAAGAGACGCGGCCGCCGGTCGGCGCGAGCTGCGCCGACAGCATCTGCAGCAGCGTCGACTTGCCCGAGCCGGATTCACCGACGATCGCGAGCACCTCGCCGGGATAGAGCACGAAGGACACGTCGCGGCAGGCCGCGAGCCGGCCGTAGCTCTTGGTCAGCCCCTCGGCGACGAGCAGCGGCTGATCCGGTGCGCCGGTCACCTCAACCATGGGCCGCCTCCTTGTGCGGAGCGGCGCTCTCCACGCCGCGATGTCCGGCCGCCTGGCGACCCTCGCAGTAATCAGTGTCGGAGCAGACGAACATGCGGCTGCCCTTGTCGTCGGTCACGATCTCGTCGAGATACGAATCCTCCGCGCCGCACAGCGCACACGGCGCGTCGAATTTGTAGCGCGTGAACGGATGGTCCTCGAAATCGAGCGAGACCACCGACGTATAGGGCGGAATGGCGTAGATGCGCTTCTCGCGCCCTGCGCCGAACAGCTGTAGCGCCGGGCAATTGTCCATCTTCGGATTGTCGAACTTCGGCGTCGGTGACGGGTCCATCACATAGCGCGCATTGACCTTGACCGGATAGGCATAGGACGTGGCGATGTGGCCGAAGCGCGCAATGTCCTCGTACAGCTTGACGTGCATCAGCCCGTATTCGGCCAGCGCATGCATGCGGCGCGTCTCGGTCTCGCGCGGCTCGAGAAACCGCAGCGGCTCCGGAATCGGCACCTGATAGACCAGCACCTGCCCCGCGCGCAGCGGCGCCTCGGGAATACGATGGCGGGTCTGGATCACGGTCGCAGCGTCCGTCGAGGTCGTGGTCTCCACGCCCGCCGTCTTGGCGAAGAACTTGCGGATCGAGATCGCGTTCGTCGTGTCGTCCGAGCCCTGGTCGATCACCTTGAGCACATCCTTGGGACCAAGGATGGCTGCAGTGACCTGAACGCCGCCCGTGCCCCAGCCATAAGGCATCGGCATCTCGCGGCTTGCGAACGGCACCTGGTAGCCAGGGATCGCGATCGCCTTGAGGATCGCGCGGCGGATCATCCGCTTGGTCTGCTCGTCGAGATAGGCGAAGTTGTAGGTGGGCGCATTCATTCCGCAGCCTCCTTCAGCGCGGGAGCGGCGTTGGCCTCGGCGAACTCCTGACGCAGCTTGCGCAGCAGGCCGAGCTCGGACTGGAAGTCGACGTAATGCGGCAGCTTCAGGTGCTCGACGAAGCCGGTCGCCTGGACATTGTCGGAGTGCGACATCACGAACTCCTCGTCCTGCGCCGGCGCGATCAAATCCTCACCAAGCTCGCGCGCGCGCAGCGCGCGATCGACCAGGGCCATCGACATCGTCTTGCGCTCGCTCTGGCCAAATGCCAGTCCATAGCCACGCGTAAAACATGGCGGCTCCGTCGCGGAGCCCTTGAACTGATTGACCATCTGGCATTCGGTCAGTTCGATCGATCCGAGCGGCACGGCGAAGCCGATCTCCTCGGCAAAGAACTCGACTTCGACCTCGCCGAAGCGGATCTCGCCGGCGAACGGATGGTTGCGGCCGTAGCCGCGCTGGGTCGAGTATCCCAGCGCGAGCAGGAAGCCCTCGTCGCCGCGCGCGAGATTCTGCAATCGCAGATCCCGGCCTGCGGGAAAGCTCAGCGGATCTCGCGTGAGATCGCCGACTGGCGCGTCTTCCTTTGCCACAGGAGACGGCTCGATCAGCCCATCATGTCCGAGGATGTCCGTCACGCGTGGCATCGGCACGTCGGACGTCGCGGCGAGCGCGGGATCCTCCGGATTGCCGCCCTGAGCGAGGCTCGGATCGAGCAGCCGATGCGTGTAGTCGAAGGTCGGACCTAGCACTTGCCCGCCCGGAATGTCCTTGAAGGTCGACGAGATCCGCCGCTGCACGCGCATCGCACCGGTATCGACCGGCTCCGTCGCGCCGAAGCGCGGCATGGTGGCGCGGAAGGCGCGGACCAGGAAGATCGCCTCGATCAGATCGCCCCGCGCCTGCTTGATGGCAAGCGCCGCCAGCTCGCGGTCATACAGCGAGCCCTCGCTCATAACGCGATCGACCGCCAGCCCCAGCTGCTCGGAAATCTGCGACAGCGACAGCTCCGGCACGCTGCGATCACCGCGCCGCTCATGCGCCAGGAGCCGGTGCGCATTTTCGATGGCGCGCTCGCCACCCTTGACCGCCACATACATGCGTCAGACTCCTGATGATGCGAGGCGCGTCGTGCGCGGAATGGCGACAAGCGAGCGATCGTCGACCAGGATCACGTCGATGCCGCGCGGAAACAGCGCTTCGTTGATCGACAGCTGCACGAACAGATCGATCGGCTCGATCGTGGCCGTCAGCGCCGTCGTGCCGTCGATGCCTGGACCACGCAGATGAAAAGTCTCTCCGGCCGTGAGGCTCGGCACCTGCATGATCAGAGTCGTCGAGCGATCGGGATATTCTGGAGTCCCCAATGCGAATGAGGCCAAGTCCGGCAGAGCGGCAGGCTCTGCGACCAGCGCGAAGCTCGCGGCGTCCGGCCGCGCGACAATCGGCGCGCCGGTGTGAAACTTCAGCCACGCACTGACATCGGGCGCGCTTGAGAAAGCCTCGTCGAGCCAGAGCGGCGTCTCCTGATCCAGCAAGGTGAGCGCGATGGCCGCAACGCCCGCCATCATCGAGGACGGACCACCAACCTCATCCCGGACCTGCATCACCTGGCCGGGACGCGCCATCGCCTCCATGACGGTGCGGAATGTCGATTGCGCCGACAGCACTTTGTCAGCGAACCCCGGCTGCAGCTCGATCGTCGTCGCCGCCATCACCCTTCTCCCCGCACCATGGTGTAGAAATCCACCCGCGTGGCGGCGGCCTCGGCCGCGCTCTGCTCCCGCCCGGCCTGCATCCGTGCGCGCAGCGGCGCAACGACCTTGGTCTCGATCGCCGGAGCGTGCTCGGGCGACTGCAGCAGCGCATCACACAGCGCGATCAGCCGCGCCTTGTCGCTGTCGCGACCGAGCACGTAGCCGAACCCGACCTGGCCGCTGTCGAGCCGGACGGCCGCGCGCGACACCGTCGCCTCGCCGAGATTGAACGCCGCGCCGTCACCACCGATCCGGCCACGCACCATCACGAGCCCGCTCTCGGCGGCCCGGAGTTCCCGATGCGCCGGCACCTCCAGTTCGGTCATTCGCGCCTCGATTTCAGCCAAAGGAACATGCGCCAACACGCGCATCGCACCCTTTCGACTCTCCTGCAACGCCATCTCGCCGCTCATCACTGGTCCTGATCTTGCCCGGCTCAAGTTGTCTATGATAATAGACAACTTGATAAGAGGACGCCATGACTGTTTGATGACATGGCCGTGATTTTCGCTGGGAGCTGGTTGGAGCCGCAATGAGCATTGAAGACGCCGGATCCGGCGTGGCGTTGTGGCGGCGCGTCGCCGACGGCATCGAGCGCGAGATCGCCGAAGGCCGCTTCCCGGCGGGGACGCGGCTGCCCGGCGAGACCGAGATCGCCGAGAGCTATCGCGTCAACCGCCATACCGTGCGGCGCGCGCTTGCGACCTTAGCCGAACGCGGGCTGGTGCGAGCCGAGCGCGGCAGCGGCACCTATGTCGAGGCCCCTCGCCTGTCCTATCCGCTGCGTTCGCGGACGCGCTTCTCCGAGATCGTCGGCGCAGGCGGCCGCGAGCCACGCGGACAATTGATCGCCGCGACCGAGGAGCCGGCCACGCGCGAGCTCGCACGCGCCTTGGGATTGAAGACCGGCGCGCCGCTGGCGCGCATCGAGGCGCTGCGCTTCGCCGACAAGACGCCGATCTGCGTCAGCACGTCGTTTCTGTCAGCCGAACGATTCCCGGAGGCCGGCCGCATCTTCGCTGCTGTACGCTCCATGACGGCGCTGCTGGCGCATTACGGCATCCGCGACTATCGCCGCGGCTCGACACGCATCACGGCCGCGATCGCCGACGCCAGCGATGCCGCACGGCTGGACCTCGCGCTGGGGCGCCCCGTGCTGGTCGTCGACAGCACCGACATCGACGCCGACGGCACGCCCCTGGTCAGCAAGCGCTCCCGCTTTGCCGCGGAGCGCGTCACCTTCGAGGTAGAGGGCTAGTCCGCCTCAGGCTGCAGCGCGGCGGCCGATGATGGCGAAGCGGAGCCTGTTCGAAATCCAGTCGATGGCGGCGACTGCCACCAGGATCATCAGGATCAGGAACGACACCTTCTGCCATTCGAGCACGCGAATCTGCTCGGCGAGCTGCAGCCCGATGCCGCCGGCGCCGACAATGCCGATGATCGTGGCCGAGCGGGTGTTGGACTCGATGAAATAAAGCACCTGCCCCGCGATGACGGGAAGGACCTGCGGCAGCAGGCCGAAGCGGATCTCATGCAGCGCATTGCCGCCCGCGGCGCGCACGCCCTCGACCTGCTTGCGGTCGGCGCTTTCCATCGCCTCGGAGAACAGCTTGCCGAGCGCGCCGAAATCCGAGACCGCGATCGCGAGCACGCCGGCGAACGGACCGAGGCCGACGACATTGATCCAGACCAGCGCCCAGATCAGCGTATCGACGCCGCGGATGGTGTCGAACAACCGGCGCACCGGGAAGCGGAAGATCGCCGACGGGATGACGTTGCGTGCGGCGAGCAGGCTCACGGGGAACGCGGCGCAGGCAGCCAGCGTGGTGCCGAGCACCGCGATCGACAGCGTCTCTCCGAGGGCCTTGAGATAGATCGGCAGCGACGATCCGGGATCGGGCGGCAGCATCAGCCGCGCGATCCAGCCGAGCTGGCTGAGCCCCGCGAGGATGCGCGAGGGCGAAAAATCCAGATCGACGAGACCGAAGACGAACACCGCAAGCGCCAGCAGCAGCACCACGGGAGTCGCCAGCCGGGCCGACATCGGCCGGTTGAAGATGTGCGGATAGCGCTCGCGCAGCCGCGCGTAGTCATGGGTGTCCTGGAGGCTCATGTCCGCGCCTCCGCGCCGAACAGCCGCCCGCGCAGCCAGCCGGTGCCGATGTCGATCAGGAAGACCGTCACGACGATCATCACCAGAATGGCGCTGACATCCGAATAATAGAACTTGCGGATCGCGACCACGAGCTCCTGGCCGATGCCGCCGGCGCCGACGAACCCCATCACGGAGGCCTCGCGAACGTTGATCTCGAAGCGCAGCAGCGTGTAGCTGGAAAAGCCCGCGATCACTTGCGGCAGCACGGCGAAGCGCATGCAGGACAGCCAGCTCGCGCCGGTGGCTCTGATACCCTCGACCGGCTTCATGTCGGCATTCTCGACCACTTCGGAGAACAGCTTGCCGAGCGCGCCGCTGGAATGGACGGCGATCGCGAGCACGCCGGCAACGGGACCAAGACCGAACGCGATGACGAAGATCAGTGCGAACACGATGCCAGGCACCGTGCGCGCGAATTCGAGCAGCCGGCGCACCGTGAACCGGACCCACGGCGACGGCGAGGTGTTCTCGGCCGCAAGGAAATTGAGGCAGAACGCGACCAGCATGCCCGCGAGCGTGCCGACATAGCTGATCAGCAGCGTCTCACCGAGCAGCTTGATCCACTTCTTGAAGCCCCAGAACCATTCGGGAATATTGGTCCAGACACGGTGACCGTCATCGAGCGTGAAGATGCGATCGAAATAGCTGACGAAATTGCCGAAATACGTGAACAGCGTCGCGAGATTGACCTCGGCGCCGATGGCAGCGACGAGGAGAACGCCCAGGAACACCATCGCCGAGAGCGCCAATCGCAAGCGACGGCGAGAGACAGCCCGGCGATATGCGTCGTTCAACGCATCGAGCTGCTGGCTCGGCAAGATCGAAACCGCGACCGCCATCGGATTCGTGCTGCTCTCGTTCAGATGAATTTCGGGCGTTGGTCAAGACGAGAGCCGGGTCATGCCCGACCCGGCTCCCGCTTGGATGAGACGTCGATCAGGACGCCTTCTTGCGCAGGCTGTCGACGAACTTGATCAGGTCGATCGTGCCGTCCCAGTCCTTGGTCGTGGCCGGATGGAAGCCCTTCTTCTGGCCGTCGGAGAGACGGTCGAACGCCGCCTTGTCCTTGGTCGGAGCCTCGAAGAACGCCTTGGCGATGGCCTCCTTCAGGTCCGCGGGCAGATCCGAATTATAGGCGTAGGGACCGTTGATGATTGGGGCCGACTTGTGGATGATGCGGAAATCGTCCTTCTTCATAGGCGAGCCGTCGGCGTTCTTCAGCATGCCCTTGGTGAGCATCTGCGCCAGCGTTGAGTCGTTATCGCTGGTCCACTGGTTGGCGGCGACGTCGACCGTGCCCTGGGCGAGCGCGAGAATCGCGTTCTCGTGGCTGCCGGCGAACACGACCTTGCCGAAATAGGTCTCGGCGTCGGTCACGCCCATCTTGTTGAGTTCGAACCGCGGCACGTTGTTGCCAGAGGTCGAGTTCGGGTCAACCAGGCCGAGATTCTTGCCCTTGAGGTCCTCGACCTTCTTGTAGGCGCTGTTGGCCTTGACGAAGAACACCGAGTAGTAGCCGGTGCTACCGTCAGAATTGATGTCGTTGGCGAAGGCATCGATCTTGACGCCGGTCAGACGCGCACGGGCAAACGAGGCCGAACCGTAGCTCGCGATGTGGATGTTGCCGGCGCGCTGGCCTTCGATCACGGCCGCATAGTCGTTGGCGATGCGGAGCGTCACCTTGGTGCCGAGCTCCTTGGACAGATAGTTGACGAACGGCGTCCAGCGCTCGGTCACGCCGGAGGCGTTCTCGGCCGGGATCACCGCAAAGGTCAGCTCCGGATATTTCGCCTTCCAATCCTCGGCGGAAGCCGAGCCGGCGAAGCCAAGCGCGGCGATGCCGGCCAGAATGATGCGACGATTGATCATGGCAAATCCTCTTTTTGGGGTCATGCAGTCAGGCCGCCTCGGCGAGCGACGGCCGAAAAGTGCGCTACTCACACCTCAGGCCACGGCAGCCTCGCCGAAGGCCGGAACGGTTGCGGGAGGCACCGGGCGGACGCCATCCATGACGTCGTCGGCCTCCAGATCGTACAGCTCGCGCGCGATCTGCGCGGTCAACGCCGCCGGAACGTCGTCGAACACGACGCGCCCCTGCGCCATGCCGATCAAGCGGTCGCAATAGCTGCGCGCCAGATCGAGCGAATGCAGGTTGCAGACCACGGTGATCCCGAAATGCTTGTTGATGCGCAGCAGCGCATCCATCACGATCTTGGTGTTGCGGGGATCGAGCGAGGCGATCGGCTCGTCGGCCAGGATGATCTCGGGATTCTGCACCAGCGCACGGGCGATCGCGACGCGCTGCTGCTGACCACCCGAGAGCTGATCCGCGCGCTGCGCGGCCAGCGAGGCCATGTCGAACTGCTCGAGCGCCGATAGCGCCATGGCGACATCGTTCGCGGGCCAGAGTTGTGCAAGCGATCGCCACGACGGGACCTCGGCGAGCCGGCCCATCAATACGTTGGTGAGCACATCGAGCCGGCCGACCAGATTGAACTGCTGGAAGATCATCGCCGACCGGGCGCGCCACTGGCGCAGCTCACGGCCGCGCAACGCGGTCACGTCGAGATCCTTGAAGAGGACTTGCCCGGAGCTGATCGGACTGAGGCGGTTGATCGAGCGCAGCAGGGTCGATTTGCCGGCACCCGAACGCCCGATCACGCCGACGAAGCTGCCGGGCGCTACCGAGAAGGACGCATTGTCGACCGCGGCTTTCGCGCCGAAACGGCACGTCAGACCATTGACCACCAGCATGGAATTCTCCAGACGCCTCGCTTTGCCCTACCGCTAGCGTCTGGATTCAACAGTTATGTGACATTCCGTTTACGCCGCCTCCCTCATCCACATCGGCGGCCGTCGCGTCATTGACGCGTCATGCAACTGTCATGATGAGCGCCCTACAGGTTTTGTTTGATCTCCAGGGAATAGAGAAAGACATGGCCGGCAAATCGCTTTCCGTCGATCCTACCATCGATCCCAGCGCCAAGCTCCACGAGACAAGCCTCGGCGCCTATTGCGAAGTCGGGGCCCGCACCATCCTCCACGAGGTGACGATGGGCGACTACTCCTACGTCGTCAACGACGCTCAGATCACCTACACGACGATCGGCAAGTTCTGCTCGATCGCGGCGATGACCCGCATCAATCCGGGCAATCACCCGATGCATCGCGCCACCCAGGCCCACTTCACCTATCGGGCCAGCGCCTATTTCCCCGGCGAGGCCGACGATGCGGAGTTCTTCGCCTGGCGCAGGGAGCATCACGTCGACATCGGCCATGACGTGTGGATCGGCCACGGGGCGATCGTGCTGCCGGGACGCAACATCGGCACCGGCGCAGTGGTGGCGGCCGGCGCCATCGTCACCAAGGACGTGCCGGCCTACACCATCGTCGCCGGCAATCCCGCCCGGGTCATCAAGCGGCGCTTTCCGATCGAGGTCGAGCAGCGACTGGTCAATCTGGCATGGTGGGACTGGGATCACGACACGCTGCGCGCCGCGCTGCCGGATTTTCGGCAGCTCGAGATCGGCGCATTCCTGGACAAGTACGAGGCGGCTCTCGACGGCGGGCGTCAGGTGCGGCAGAGTGCCGCTCGATGACCGACATTTCCATCTCCTCCGGCCGCGGCCTGATCGGCTCCGAGCTCGTTGACACCTCCCTGACCGTCTCCGAAGGCGTCATCGACCGGCTGGATGCTCCGACACGCGGTGCCGCTCTTAATCTTGATGCCAACGGACTCACCGTGCTGCCCGGCATCGTCGACATCCACGGCGATGCGTTCGAGCGGCAGATGATGCCGCGTGCCGGCGTCGATTTCCCGATCGACGTCGCGCTTGTCGAAAGCGACCGTCAAGCCGTCAGCAACGGCATCACCACGGTGTTCCATGCGACCACCTGGTCGTGGGAGCCCGGCCTGCGTAGTGCCGACAATGCGCGCCAGCTGCTGGAAGCGATCGAAGGCCTGCGTCCGCGGCTCGCGGCGGATACTCGTTTTCATCTCCGCCACGAGACTTACAATCTCGACGACGAGGATGAAATCCGCCAGTTGCTCGCCGCTCGGCGCATCGGCCTGTTCGCCTTCAACGACCACATGGATTCGACCGTCGCGAGCCTCGACAAACCGCACAAGCGCCAGCGCATGGTCGACCGCACCGGCCTGTCCGGCGACGAGTTCGATCGCCTCGTCGCCCGCGTCGTGACTCGCGCCGACGCGGTGCCGGCGTCGATTGCCCGACTGGCGGAGACCGCGCGCAAGGCCGGCGTCCGCATGTTGTCGCACGACGACGAGAGTCCGGAGATGCGCCGAGCGTTTCGTGCACAGGGCGTCGGGATCGCCGAGTTTCCGGTCAATGAGGAAACGGCGCGGGAGGCCGCAGCCGGCGGCGACGCCATCGTCTTCGGCGCGCCAAACGTGGTGCGCGGCGGCAGCCATACGGGATGGACGAAGGCGAGCGACATGATCGCCAAAGGCCTGTGCTCCGTGCTGGCGTCCGACTATTACTATCCAGCGCCCCTGCTGGCAGCGTATCGGCTCGTCGCCGATGGTATTCTCCCGCTGGGCCGCGCCTGGGGCCTGATCTCGGCCGGCCCGGCGCAAGCCGCGGGCCTGTCGGACCGCGGCGCGCTCGCGCCCGGGCAGCGTGCGGACATCGTCCTGGTCGATGACAGCCTACCGATGCGTCCACGCGTCGTCGCTGTGATCGCGGCCGGCCGTCTCGTCCACCTCACTGAAGCCGATCGTCTCAGCACCCGCGCGGCGCCGCGCGCCGCGGCGGCGGAGTGACCGTGATGAGCGGCTTCCCACGCTACGCCATCTACTACGCACCGGCACCGGACACGGCGCTCTCCGCTTTCGGTACCGATCTGCTCGGCTATGACGCTTGGACCGGGAACGAGCGGGATTTTCCACGAGACATCCTCGACGTCCTGCCTGATTGGGCTGAGCTCACAGCGGACGCCCGCAAATACGGCTTCCATGCCACGCTCAAGGCGCCGTTTCCGCTGAACGATTCCCGAAGCGAAGCTGAGCTCACCACCACCTGCGCAGCTTTCGCTGCGACACCCCGGCCGGTGCCGATCATCCGTCCCGTCGTGGATGCCATTAGCGGCTTCATCGCGGTAATCCCCGGCGAAGCATCCGCGGAGCTACAACAACTCGCCGCCGCCTGCGTCGAGACGTTTGAGCCCTTTCGGGCGCCGATGAGCACTGAGGACCGCGCACGGCGCAAGCCGGAGATGCTGACGCCGCGGCAACGGGAGCATCTCGATCGCTGGGGCTATCCTTACGTCATGGAGGATTTTCGCTTCCACATGACGCTGACCTGCCGACTGTCCGACGAACGGCGTGCGCCTGTGCTTGCAATGCTGCGAGACCGCTTCGCCGAGCTGGATCTCCGCAGCCTCTCCATCGATCGGATCGCACTGTTCCGCCAATCCAACTCGACGAGCCGGTTCAGAATCGTCGACAGCTGGGCGCTCGGCGGGAGCTGAGGTCAGTTCGTTGCAGCTGCGAAATGCGGCGGCGATTGCGGATTGAACACCGACAGCGGCGGCGAGATGTCGGCGCGGTCGCGCGGCAATGCCTCGCGCATGTCCCGCTGCAGGAAGGCGATCAGCTTCTCACGGACCTCGCAGCGCAGATCCCAGGCCTGCGGCGCATTGCGCGCGCTCACCAGAGCGCGCAGCTCCATGGTGCGCGCATTGGTGTCGACGACCTGCAGATTGACCACCGCGCCGTCCCAGATCTTGGATTCCTTGGCCACCTCCTCCAGCCGCTTGCGGATGCGCGGCACGTCGGCGGCATAGTCGACGTGAAGCACCACCGAGCCGATCAGCGAGGCCGCATCGCGGGTCCAGTTCTGAAAGGGACGCTCGATGAAATAGGACAGCGGCACCACCATGCGCCGCCAGTCCCACAGCCGGATCACGACATAGGTCGAGGCGATGTCCTCGACCCACCCCCATTCGTTCTCGATGATCACTGCATCCTCGATGCGGATCGGCTGGGTCACGGCGATCTGTACGCCGGCAATCAGGTTGCTGAGCAATGGCCTTGCTGCGAGACCGACGATCAGGCCGGCGGCGCCGGCCGATGCGAACAGGCTGACGCCATATTGCCTGACGGAATCGAACGTCATCAGCGCCGCGGAAACGGCGACAATGATGATCAAGGTATCGATCACGCGCTTGAACACGCGAACCTGCGTGACGTGCTTGCGCGCAAGGAAATTCTCCGTGATGTCGTCCCGGAAGCGCTGCAGATAGCGCGCCGACACCATGTCGACGATGCGGATCGTGATCCAGCCGACCAGCGCGATGGTCGCCACCACGAACAGATGCGCCAGCGCGCGCCGCCAGCCCTCGTTCAACGGTGCCAGCGGCAGCACCATGGCGACAGCGATCAAACAGAGTGCCAGCCGCGCAGGCCCTGCAGTCCGCTGCAGGATCGGCAGCAGGATCGACTTCCGTGGTCCGATCGCACGCTTCACCAGGGCACGGAGCACCTTATAGACGAGCAGCGCGCCCAGGATGGCGCCGATGATCAAAGCTGGCCCGATCATCCAATCGGGGACCAGTGCTGACAGCTGCTGCACGAGTGCCTGCATGCCTTGTTCTCCCTTGCGGCCTCAAGAGCTCTCAACTCCTGAGACCGCCGGAGAGTCGGACATTAGCCGCAGTGCAGCATTCTCTTGCTGCATGGCTTTCACGCTTGCGTACAGGCGAATCTAGACCGCCTTCGTCAAGGCTCCATCAATGATGAGGTTGGTTCCCGAGATCCGGCTGGCCAGCGGGCTCGCCAGCATCACCACGCCATAGGCGACCTCTTCAGCGGTTCCCATTCGTCCCGTCGGGTTCAGGCCCATCGCCATCTTGAACAGATCCGGCGATCCATTCTCGATGTTCTGCCAGATGCCGCCTTCGAAATAGGTGTTCCCCGGCGACACCGCGTTGACGCGAATGCCCTTGCTGACGAGCTGGTGCGCGAGGCCCTTTGCATAATGGATCAACGCGCCCTTGATGGCGCCATAGGATCCCGCGGCGAAATCGACCTCGAAGCCGGAAACGCTGGAGATGATGCTGATCGACGCGGATTTGGACTGCTCCAGATAAGGAGTTGCCGCCGCGATCGCGTTGACCGTGTGCATCATGTCGACGCGGAAGGACTTGTCCCAGGTCTCCGGCGTGTCCCCGACCGCCAGCGCACTGACGTTGCAGACCACGCAGTCGACGCCGCCGAACTCCTTCGCCGCACCGTCGACCCACCCCTTCAGCGCGACGGGATCAGCCACGTCGATGCCCTGCCCCCAGGCCTTCACGCCTTTGGCCGCCAGCTTCGCAACGACTTTGCCGACCGCTTCTCCATCGCGGGCGCAGATCGCAACATTGGCGCCTTCGGCAGCAAACAATTCCGCGATCGCGAGCCCGATACCCTTGCTGCCGCCCGTGATCAGCACGCTCTTGCCGGCCAATCCCAGATCCATGATGTTCTCCTTTTCGAATGTACGGCGTCAGCCGTGATAGCCGGCGAGCAAGGCCTTGTTGACCTTGCAGATATAGGTGTATTTCGGATTGACCACCTGGGTGCAGCGCGCCTCGGCGACTTGGCCGAGCAGCATGTAGGCCTCCGGCGCCGGAATCTTCCAATCATCCTCCAGCCAGTTGATCATCTCCTCGAACGCGGTCCGCATCGCGTCTTCCAAGGGACGCGCGCAACCGAGCGTGCAGATGTGCGTCGGCGTCTCGATCCGCGGATGGTTCAAGCGCGCCGGCGCCTTGGCGAGCGAGACCTTGACCGTGAGATTCGCTGCGATCTCGATCGCGCCCATGCCATTGGCTTCGCCGTCACCCTGGATGGCGTGACAGTCGCCGAGAAAGAGATGCGCGCCGTCTTTGTTGACGCGGAAGAACACCGAATTACCCGAGGTGATCTCCTGGACGTCGAGATTGCCGCCATGCGGACCGTTGTCGACCGTCAGCACCGCGCCATGCACCGGCGCCACGCCGGCGACGCCGATCATCGGCCGGACCGGCAGCTTGACGTGCTCGTTCCAGAGCACCTGGCCGTCCTTGACCTCGACCACGCGGGTCTGGATGCCGAACTCCTTGCGCCGGACCCAGTCCGGGAACATGCCGATGCCCGGCCACAGCGCGGTGAAACCGAGACGGTCGAGCTCCATGTCGAGGATGTCGAGCCGCAGCATGTCGCCCGGTTTGGCGCCGCGTACCTCGATCGGACCGGTGGCGCCGTTGACGTAGGGCATCATCACATCGCTCTCGACCAGCTGCTGGCCGAGCGCGCGGATCGTGCCGTCATTGACGTTGATCGCGCATTCGACGACGAAGGTCTCGCCGGGCTCGACCGACGCGACGAACGCGTCGTCGCCGGAGAGCGCGTATTTGATGTTACCGGCCTTACTGACGCGCTTTGCCATGATCATTCCCTGCTAGCCGTTTCGGATCTCGTTGTTTCATCGCTGCAGCCGCCGCCAGGGCATCAAAAGCTGCTCGATCTTGCCGACCGCAAAGGTGAGCGCCAGCGCCAGCGCGATGGTGGCGACGAGCGCGGCGAAAACCTTTGGGATGATGTACAGCGATCCTGCCTTGAAGATCGCGTGTCCCAATCCTTCCGACGACGACATGAACTCGCCGACGATGGCGCCGATCAGCGCGAAGCCGACCGTGAGCTTCAGCCCCGCGAAGATGTCCGTGAGCGACGCCGGCACCACAAGCTTTCGGAAGATCTGGAACTTCGAGGCGCCGAGCGTGCGCAGAAGATTGATCTGGTCGGGATCGACGCCGGTCGCGCCCTTGTAGGAGGTGACCAGTGCGACGATCACCACCGAGAGCGTGGACATCGCGACCTTCGAGATCAGCCCCGTGCCGAACCAGATGATGATGATCGGCGCCAGCGCGATGATCGGGATCGAGCCGAGCGCGATCACGAACGGCTCGACCACGCGGGAGACAAAGCGCGAATACCACAGCGACAGCCCGATCAGCGTGCCGATGCAGTTGCCGACGAAGAACCCGAGCAGCGTCTCCAGGCCGGTGACGTAAGTGTCGCGCAACAGGCTGCCGTCAGCGGCCATTTGCGACAGGAACTTGAAGATCGCAGAGGGCGAGCCGAACATGAAGGCGGCGGCCTTGTTCTGGCCGGTTGCGTACTCCCAGAACGCCAGAAGGGCCGCGAGAACGACGAGTTGCGTAACCAGCACCGCAAGCGTGCTGCGCAAGCGCAGCCAGCGGCGTCCGGGCGCAATCATTGCCTTGGACGCCGGCGCATTGTCGATATCGGCTGTCATTGCAGCACCACGTCGAGATCGGCCCAGATCTGGCGGACATAGTCGCTGAAGCCGGCCGTCTGCCGCGCTGCCATCATATCACGGCGATCGCCGCCGAGCGCGATGTCGTAGACCGTCTTGACCCTGGTCGGGCGCTTCGACAGCACGATCACTCGGTCGGCAAGCGACACGGCCTCCTCGATATCGTGGGTAATCAGCAGCAGCGAGCGCCGTCCCTCCCGGACCAAACCGACAGTGTCATTCTCGATCAGAAGCTTGCTCTGGAAATCCAGCGCGGCAAACGGCTCGTCGAGCAAGAGCACGTCGGGCTCGTTGACCAGCGTGCGGGCCAGCGCCACGCGCTGGCGCATGCCGCCGGATAAAGTGGACGGGTATTGATCGGCGAAACCGTGCAGCCCGAGCTGGTCGAGCATCGCGCGGCAGCGATCCTCGGCCTGTGCCGCCGGCACGCCGCGGATCTCGAGACCGAGCATGGTGTTGCCGAGCGCGGTGCGCCACGGCAGCAGCAGATCCTTCTGCAGCATGTAGCCGACGTTCTGCGGCTGGCCGGCGACCTCCAGGCCATGCCAGCGGATGCGGCCGGCGTCAGGCGCGAGCAGTCCGCACAGCGTATTCAACAGCGTTGTCTTTCCGCAGCCGGACGGACCGACGATGCTGATGATCTCCCCTTCTTTCAGCGTCAGGCTGAGGTCGCCGATGACAGGCACGACGCGGCCGCCGTCGAGCTCGTAGCTCTTGGCCACGTGCTCGACGACGAGCGGAGGCACGGGCGCCGTGTTGGCGCCCGGCCCCACTTGCATCGTGCCGCTCACCTCAGTCATTTGAGACTGGCAATCGCCTTCTCAGCGAACGAATTGTCGATGATCTGATCGAACGGCACCGAGCCCTTGGCGTTGCCGAGATAGACCTGCATCTCCATCAGGTTCGCCCACTGATCAGTCTTGGTCATCACCGATTGCGCCGGGATCAGATATTTCAGCTCGGCATCGATCGCCTTGTCGACGACCTCGCCGGGCAGATCCGGGAATTCCTTGCGTGCCACTTCCTTGGAGAAGGCCGGATCGGCGTAAGTCTTGCGCGAGGCCTCCTCGAACGAGGTCACCAGCGCCTGCACCATCTCCGGATCCTTCTGGATCGTGGTCGGCAGCACCATGATGCCGGTGTTGCAGAACGGGCCGATATAGTTGGAGAAGTCGAACACCACCTTGGCGCCCTGCGCTTCCGCAGCGGCAACGCTCGGCTGATAGGCGATGGCGATATCGGCCTGCCCCGCCAGCATCGCGGCGATCTCGGTGCCGGGATTGACCGGAACGATCGTCGCGTCGACGCCGACCTTCATGCCCGCTTTCTCCAGCAGCCGCTTGGCGACGCTGTAGTTGGTGTTGGGCTCGGGCGAGGTCACGATCTTGAGTCCCTTGAACCCTTTGGGATCGGTGATCGGCTGGAGCGTTTTGGAGACACCAAAATAGTGCGCGCGCTGCACGACGGTGCCGACCACGACGCCGGGGCCGCCATTCTCGCGCGAGATCTGCGCCATCGTCGCATCGCCGATCGCGAAATCAGCCGAGCCGCCGAGCACCGCTGCGAAGGTCTGGGTGTCGCCACCCGCGGCGCTCACCTGCATGTCGAGGCCGTTCTTCTTGAAGATACCGGCATGCATGCCGACGTAGAGATTGATGTAGCCGAGATTATGCACGGCTTCGCTGAAGCGGACTGTCTTCAGGCCGGCTGCTACGGCCCTGCCCGTTCCAAGCAGCGCCGGTGCGCTGAGGCCCGCCGCCACAGCAGCTGACGTCATCAGGAAACGACGGCGATCGATCGATGGATTTGCGCTCGCAGATGTGGCCGAGACACGTTCGCTCATGGTGCAGAACTCCTCCCAGGCGTTGAAACTCTGAGCGGAGACTATGATCAGGCGGCCACGCAGCAAGGCGAAATAACAGACGCGATCTGCTGAAAAGCTGACAACAACGAGAATGGCCGAGACCGCCACCACTGCGCAGCGCTGCGCGCTGCCGAGCGCTTGTCACCTTGCTGCCGCTTCTCAAGCCGCCCTGGTCAAACGTGCATCGCAACACGGGCAATAATGTCAATTTTGCCATTCCGGCCGCACAAAGAAATTGCACGTCCGGATCGATGGGTCGCGCGCCCCAGGAACTCACACGAGAGACGCCACGGCGTCGGCGTCAACCTCGTTTTGCGTTGGCGCCCACGTGCACCTTCCGCATGCGTCACACTCATTCACGCTGATGTCACGAATCGTACCGGACGGCTCGTGCGTCCCCCGGCGCCTGGTCAGGTCTCGAACATTGCTGTCATTCGCAATCGCAACATCGGGGAGATGAGTGTTGCGTTTCCGACAACGCATTGATGTTGATAGCTAATGGCATATCGCTTGCAATGCACAATGCGCCTCGCTATTGCAGCGCAGAAATTTCTTGGAGTGCGACATGCTCGGAATTGGAAGTAAGCTGCCTTCGTTCGAAATCGTCGGTGTGAAGCCCGGTTTTCACCTGCAGGAGGAGAAGGGCGAGAGCGCCTTCGAGACCCTGACCGAGACCAGCTTCCCCGGGAAGTGGAAGATCATCTTCTTCTATCCGAAGGACTTCACCTTCGTCTGCCCGACCGAAATCGCGGAGTTCGCGCGCCTCTCCAGCGACTTTGCCGATCGTGATGCCGTCGTGCTCGGCGGCTCGACCGATAACGAGTTCTGCAAGCTCGCCTGGCGCCGCGACCACAAGGATCTGCACAAGCTGCCGATCTGGCAGTTCGCCGACACCAAGGGCTCGCTCGTCGACGGCCTCGGCGTCCGTTCGCCGGACGGCGTCGCCTACCGCTACACCTTCATCGTCGATCCCGACAACACGATCCAGCACGTCTATGCGACCAACCTCAACGTCGGCCGAGCGCCGAAGGACACGTTGCGCGTGCTCGACGCGCTGCAGACCGACGAGCTCTGCCCGTGCAACCGCGAGGTCGGCGGCGAGACCCTGAAGGTCGCTTGATCATGTCGATCGAGCAGTTGAAGGACCAGATCCCGGACTTCGCCAAGGACGTCAGGCTCAATCTGTCGTCCATGGCGTCGGACGAGACGCTGTCGGCCCAGGCCAAGTATGGGCTGTTCGTCGCCTGCGCGATTGCGACCCGCAATCCGACGGTGACGGCAGCCCTCGAATCGGTCGCGGCAGCGCATCTGTCGCCGGCTGCCTTGACCGCGGCAAAGTCGGCCGCCGCGATCATGGCGATGAACAACGTCTACTACCGCTTTGTGCACCTTGCCTCGAACAAGGAGTACGCGACCATGCCGGCCCGGCTGCGGATGAACGTCATCGCCAATCCCGGGGTCGACAAGGCTGACTTCGAGCTGTGGTCGCTCGCGGTTTCCGCCATCAACGGCTGCGGCACCTGCATCGATGCGCATGAGAAGGTTCTGCAGGATGCGGGCGTGCCCACAGCCTCGATCCAGACGGCCGTCCGCTTTGCCGCCATCATCCAGTCGGTTGCCGTTGCCATCGAGGCCGCTGGTGTGACCGTCGCCCTGGCGGCCGAGTAGAAATCGACCCGATATGTGAATGCGGCCGGCCTTGTCCGGCCGCATTTTCTTTTTCGCAATCTCCCGCATGGATTGCAAATCCGAGACCCGCGCCTGCAACCGAACGGGGAACTAACCCTCTGAGTTCGCGGCAAAGTCGGGACAATCGCGGCATCCAGATACTCCAGTCGATCGTCCGGAGGGCATTAAAGCCTCCGGCCGTGTTCGCGCATTACGAGCATTCATCAAGACGACCAGCCGGGAAATTTCCACCAAATAGCCTTACCAACTCACGCTTCCCGCCAAGAACATTGATCAGCTTAAGGGCCAAGCAACATCGAATGTGACCAGGGCGCGCGAAAACCGTGGCGCCTGTGTCGGAAGGAAACCGGACCTGTCAGTCTCGACGGAAGCGTTGGTGCATTCCCTCCGAACTCGCAGCATGCGATCCTCGGCAGGACCGCGCGCGCCTGACGCCCTGAATCTCTCTCCCACGATCCGATCGTCGGAGACAGGAGGCTAGTGATGAGTGCTCCAGTTGAGAACGATCCGGCGAAGCCGACGCCGCCATGGGCGAGCGAAGAGCTTCGCAAATACGCCCCGCGCCGGCACCAGCCCGACAACGGCGCGACCGCCCAGGATGTGCCGGAGGAAGGCCCCCGTCTGCCGCATCACCTGATTGCGCGGAGCAGCTTGCTGCCGGCGCGGACGCCTGCGATCGATCTGGACGACGAGGAGCAGCGTCGGGCGTGGAGTGCGAAGCTCGATCCTGTGGTGATGCCGCTGCCGCCGGAAGATACGGACAAGGCGTCCCGTCTTGGCGGCTTGATCAAGATTGGCGCCGCCATCGGCGTCGCGGCCTCGGTCGCCATGATCGTCGCGAACGCGATCTCCTTCGACAACGGCACATCGACATCGGTCCGCAAGAGCCCGAGCATGCCGTCCACCGTGCTGGAGAGCCTTGCCCAGATCGACCCGGCCGAAGCCAAGGTCGCCCAGGACGATCCGCCGCAGACGGTGGCCTCACTGGTGGCGCCCAGCGCGACCGACATCGCGACGCGCTCCTGGCCGTCAGCTCCACAGTCCCCGCCGCCAGCGGCTGCCCCACCAGCGGTTTCGACGAGCCTGCCTCCTGCCCTCCCAGCGGCTCCATCCCGTCCGACCGTTCCCCTGCCCCGTGACGAGGTGGACGCGCTGATGAAGCGCGGGCGCGATCTGCTGGCTGCAGGCGACGTCGCCAGCGCGCGCCTGATCCTTACCCGGCTGTCGGATGCAGGAATCGCGGACGCCTCTCTCTTGCTCGCACGCACCTATGATCCGGCCGAACTGACGAAGTCGCGTCTCCTCGGGGCCGTGCCTGACGCGGCCAAGGCCCGCATTTGGTATCTGAAGGCTGCGGAGCAAGGATCACCGGAAGCCAGCCGCCGCATCTCCGCGGCGCGCTGACGCCTCGGACTGAGCAGCGCTCGAACGCGATCCGGACCGCTCTCGGCAGAGGAGCGGCCGCAATCGCCTGCGCTCAATCGAAGACAACATCGAGGGGAGGGACCATGCGTCAGGGCATCGAGGCCGCTATTCGCGCCTGCTTGGCAGCCGCACCATGTCAGGATTTCCGGCAGCATTATCATCACGGCAGCTGGCTGCGTGACGTCGTCAAGCTTCCATGCCTTGCCGTGACGATCGTTGTCGCATCCCTGCTGGTCCAGTCACGCCCCAGCTCGGCGGCCGACAGCGAGATCCGCATCGGCAACACGATGCCTTACAGCGGCCCTGCCCTCGCCTATGGCATCATCGGCAAGACGATCGCGGCCTATTTCAACAAGGTCAATGCGGAGGGCGGGATCAACGGACGCCGCATCAACTTCATTTCCTATGACGACGGCTATGCGCCGTCGCGAACGGTGGAGATGACCCGCAAGCTCGTCGAGGAGGACAAGGTGCTCCTGATGTTCGCGGGCCTGGGCACGGCTCCCAATCTCGCTGTCCGCCCTTATCTCAATGCCAACAAGATCCCACAATTGTTCGTGGCCTCCGGCTCCTCGCAGTGGGACCAGCCGCACGACTTCCCATGGACCATGGGCTTTCAGCCGAGCTACCAGGCCGAGGCGCACGTCTATGCCCAATACCTGCTGGAGACGCATAGTCGCGGCAAGATCGCGATCCTCTCTCAGGACGATGATTTCGGGAAGGATTACGTCAAGGGACTGAAGGACGGCCTCGGCGGCAAGCTTCCGATCGTGGCGGAGGCGACCTACAAGGTCACGGACGCCAACGTCAATCAGCAGATCGCCACGCTGAAGGCGTCTGGCGCCGACATCTTCTTCGATGTGACCACACCCAAATTCGCCGCGATGGCGATCCGCCGCGCGGCCGAGATCGGCTGGCGTCCTGACCACATCATCTCGACCGTCTCGGAGTCGGTCTCCGCCGTGATGCAGCCGGCGGGCCTGCAGAATGCCGAAGGCATCCTGTCCGCGGGCTATTACTACGAGGGCGAAGAAGCGGCAGCCGCCGGCGATCCGTCCTACCGCGAATGGTCCGCCTTCATGGACCGCTATCTGCCGGACATCCCGCGGACCAACGGCCTTGCGACATTCGGCTATATCGCGGCCCATGCGATGGTGGCGGTGTTGAAGAATTGCGGCGACGACCTGTCGCGCGAGAACATCATGAAGCAGGCTGCATCCCTGAAGGGCGTCAGATTGCCGATGCTGACGCCGGGCATCACCGTCAACACCAGCGCCCACGACTACGCGCCGCTGGAGCAGATGCAGATGATGCAATTCACCGGCGGCAAGTGGCAGCGCTTCGGTCCGGTCCGAAGCGGCATCGATCCTGGCAGCGTCAGCGACTCCTTCAAGACCATCTTCCGTTACGGTACGGCGAAGCGCGATCTGGCGAACCAGCTGAATGCCAATACAGTCACGCTGATGACCGGCTCGGTCGGCAGCACCTATGCGAACATGGGCTCAGACCTGGCGTCCGCGCTCGACAAGGGCACGGAGCTGCGCATTCTTCCCGTGATGGGCCGCGGCTCGGTTCAATCGGTCGCCGACATCCTGCTGCTGCGCGGTGTCGATGCCGGCATCATCCGCAAGGACACACTGGCCTTTCTCGAGCGCAAGGACTTCGCCAACAATGTGCGCGAGCAACTGGCTTATGTCGCCAAGCTCTTCAACGAGGAGATGCACGTGCTGGCGCCGAAATCCGTCACCAGCCTGAGCGATCTCGACGGCAAGACCATCGCCGTCGACCTGCCCGACGGAGGCACCTTCGTCACCTCGATCAACGTGTTCGAGCGCCTGGGGATCAGGCCGCATCTGCTCTACATCGAGCCCCGGCTCGCGCTCGACATGCTGCAGCGGGGCGACATCGATGCGATCATCGCCGTCGAGGGCAAGCCGCTGCAGTGGCTGAGCCAGGTCAATGACCGGAATCTGCATCTCGTGCCGGTCGACTACGACAAGGCTCTGCACGAGGACTACCTGCCGGCGAAACTGTCGGCCGAGGACTATCCCAACCTCATCAGCGGCTCCGCGCCGGTGAATACGATCGCGGCCGAGGCCGTGCTGGCGTCCTTCAACTGGCAACCCGGCAGCGATCGTCACCGTCGCCTGTCGCTGCTGGTCGAGGCGCTGTTCAACAATCTGCCGGCCCTGCAACGCCCGCCATATCATCCGAAATGGCTGGAGGTGGCCCCGCTCGCTCCGATCGCGGGCTGGACGCGGTTCAAGACGGCGCAGGACTGGCTCGACCGCAACATGCCTGCCGCCCAGGTGATGGGCGCCAACGCGCAGGCCGACGATCTGCAGGCCAACACGACGGCCGACCCCAAGCTGTTCCGCGAATTCATGGCATGGCGCGCCAATCGCCAGAAGCGGCCCGCGGCACACCAGCCGCAATAGCAACGTCCCCTTCAGTCCGGTGAGAGCACCCGGGCGATCTGCACCTGCACGTCGCAGGGACGTGCGAGATACGGCGCCGAGGTCACCAACACATCGGCGCCGGCGGCGGCATAGGCCGCGGCGTTCTGCGCATTCACGCCGCCTGCGGCGGCAATGACCGGCCTGACCTGCAACGTCGCCATGGCGTTGATCCGGGCCACCAGCGCCGCAATGTCATCCGGGGTAAACTTCTCGGCCTGGATGGCGTCAAAGCCGGCGGCTGCAGCCGCAACAGCCTGCTCCATTCCCGTGACCTCGATGATCAGCCGCTTCTCCGGAGCGGTACGGCGCAACCGCATGGCGACGTCCGCGAGCGGCGTCTCGCCCAGAAAGGCGCGATGCTCGGGGAAGACGAGGAGCGTTTCGGACAGGCCCAGCCGATGCATGACGGCGCCGCCGGCCTTGACGGCGCTCACCGCAAACTGCTTCACGCCCGGCACGTTCTTGCGCGTGCAGGCCACCGTGATGTCGGGCCTGACCGTCCGTGCGGCACGCACGATCGCCGCGGCCTCGCTTGCCACGCCGGACCAGATCTCGATCAGCGTCTGCGCCACCTTCCAGCTCCGCAGGAGGCAGGCAGCGGTCCCCTCCGCCCGCAGGATCGGCGCGCCCTTCTCCAACGCGGCTCCGCTCGTCGCGAGCAGCTCGACCCGGCCCCCGGCGAGCGCGATCAGGGCGGCGGCATCCTCAGCCAGCGCCAGCACCATCCGGTCGCGCGCGGCGAACAGCATCTGCCCCGGCTCGGTCCCGATGCCGAGGGCCTCGGTGGTCAGATCGCCATAGGGAACATCGTCGCGGAGCAGCGATTCCAGCTCATGCTGGCTAGCGGTGGTCGGCACGCGCGACATCTCCTCTTTGTGTAGGGGACGAATTCTCGATATATCTGCCGCGCGCTGATCGCCCTCGATCGCCGGACCGGCATGGCCGGACAACCGCGCGGGATGGCGGCACCATCCGAGGCCCATGCATGACTCCGCACGATCGTTCCGAGCCGGCCGAGCTCAATCCGCCCCGCCTCGCCGCCATCCTGTATGGGCCGGGCGATGATGCCGATGCCCTGCTGGACGAGTTTGTCCAGGGGCTCCTGCAGCGCGGCGTGCGCGTCGGTGGCATCGTTCAGCGCAATACGCGCGACGAGATCGGCCGCAAGAGCGGGATGGATGTCATCGACCTCACCAATGGCGACACCATCTCGATCTGCCAGGATCTCGGCAGCGGATCGACCGCCTGCAAGCTGGATGCCGCCGGCCTCGCCGAAGCCGGCATGGCCGTTCATCGCGCCATCGCTGCCCATGCCGAGCTCATCGTGATCAACAAGTTCTCCAAGCAGGAAGCCTTGGGAAGCGGTTTGCGCGGCGAACTCGCCGACGCGATCACGTCAGGGATTCCGGTGCTCACCGCCGTGCCGCAGAAGTGCATCGCGGATTGGCGGACATTCACCGGCGATCTCGGCACTTTGCTGCCGCCCTCTCAACCGGCCATGACTGCATGGTGGCTTGGTTTGCAGTCACGTCCGTTGCCGGTCGGCTGATCGCAGGCAGCAATCCAGCGCCGTCAGGCTATTTTCCGATCATCACGTCGGACGATTTGATGACGGCCGATACCTGATCACCGACCGCGAGCCCGAGTTCCTCGACCGCCTCGTTGGTGATCGCCGAGAACACGGTCAGTCCTGGAGCGAGCTCGACCTTGACGTGGGCGGTCGTCGCGCCCTTGGCAACCGAGATGACTTTCCCGGGCAAAACGTTACGTGCACTCAGCTTCACGGGCTGCTCCATTCGCTGCAGCATCATTGCTGCAGCTGAATGAAAGCAGAGCCGCCGCCAAAATTCAATGACCTATATCAATCGTGATACAGGTTTGGCGCGAGGGGCATGTAAGCCGAATGCACATCCCGCCGCGCGCCCCATCTCAGCCGAACTTGAACAGCACGCCATAGCCGCCGCGCGGATAGCTCCACTCGATGTCGCCGCTGGCCTCGCCGATGACGCGGCAGGTGCCGCATTCGATGCAGCCGTCGACGGTGATCTCGACCTGGCCCGAATCGTTCAGCTCATAGCAGCGCGCCGGGCAGGCCTTGAGCAGCGCCTTGAGCTGCGGGCTCGGCGTCGTGTGCGGACGGACCTTGATATGAGCCCGGCCGGGATCGACCTGGTAGCGATTGTAGAACAGCTTGTCTTCGACCCGCACTGCGACGTCCGTGCTCATCTCTGATCTCCCTTGGCTTCGACTGCTTGGTTCATTCGCCAGTTATCGCCACGCGCGGGCAAACCTGAAGGCATCGCCGAACAGGCCCGTCCACGACCTTGCATTGACGAAGGAGCGCACCGTGCTGCTCTCCTTCTCCTTCTTCGGCGTGCCATCGACGCGCACGAAGTTCTGCATCGCCTTGGAGACGAGCTGCGGATAGGTCAGGAAGAAGTTCTGCGACTGGTTGTGCAGCAGCGCCGGCATGTCCTTGTACTTCTTCAGATCCTTGATGACGAAGGACTCCTCCAGCATCTTCTTGTAAAGCGCGAGGTTCTCCTTGGTCATCGGATCGCGGCGCGATTTGACCTGGAAGATCGCCTCTGCCGCGATGCGGCCCGAGGTCATCGCGAGGTTCGACCCTTCGCGATGGATCGCATTGTTGAGCTGGGCGGCATCGCCGACCACGACCCAGCCGTCGCCGCAAAGTTCCGGAATGGCGTTGTAGCCGCCCTCGGGAATGAGATGCGCCGAGTACTCCTTGACCTCGGATCCCTCGATCAGCGGCGCCACCGACGGATGCTGCTTGAAGCGCTCGAGCAGGCCGTAAGGCGTCTCGCCGGTCTTCTGGAAATCGGAGACGAGGCAGCCGATGCCGAGCGAGATGCACTCCTTGTTGGAGTAGATGAAGCCCATGCCGGTCATGCCGCGAGAGATCGTGCCGGCGGCCTCGATCACCGCCCCCTCGTCGCCCTTCAGATTGAAGCGCGCCTCGATCGTCTCGCGCGGCAGGAAGTGCATCTCCTTGACCGCGAGCGCCACGTTTTCCGGCTTCGGCCGATCGCGCAGACCCGCACGGGTGCCGAGCAGGCCGTTGACGCCTTCGGCCAACACGACCACATCGGCGTGGATCTCACCGTCGCGCCGGTCGGTCTTGACGCCGATCACCTTGCCATAGGCGTCCTGCGCCAGCTCGGTCACCGTGGTCTCGCACAGCACCGTGGCGCCGGCTTCCTTGACCTTGGAGGAGAACCATTTGTCGAACTGCGCACGGATGATGGTGTAGCGGTTCGGCTTCTCTTCATTGAAATCGTCCGACTTGTAGTGCAGGCCGACATGCGACTTGTCGTCCAGCATCCAGAACCTCTGTTCGACCAGGTGCCGCTCCAGCGGGGCTTCCTCGCGGAAGTCCGGGATCAGCTTCTCCAGCATGTCGGCGTAAAGGATCGCGCCCTGCACGTTCTTCGAGCCGGAATACTCGCCGCGCTCGAGTTGCAGCACCTTCATGCCGCGCTTGGCCATGGTCAGCGCAGCCGCGTTGCCGGCCATGCCGGCGCCCACCACGATCGCGTCGAAACGTTCCTCGATCATTGCCCTGCTCCTCTGGTGCCTAGCTTGCGATACGGTCGCGCGAATGCGGCGAGAGACGTGCGCGGAATGCCTCGGTCAGCGCCGGCAGCAGCCGGATCGCGTCGGTGACGATGCCGACATGCGCGAAGTCGAAGATCGGCGCGTTCTTGTCGGTGTTGATGGCGACGATCAGGTCGGCGCCCTCGACGCCCACCCGATGCTGGATCGCGCCGGAGATGCCGGCGGCGATGTAGAGCTTGGGACGAATGGTCTTGCCGGTCTGCCCGATTTGGCGGTCCGACGTCACCCAGCCCTTCTGCACGAGCGGCCGCGAGCAGCCGAACTCGGCGCCGAGCACGGCAGCGAGCCCCTTGACCAGTTGGAAGTTCTCCGGCGAGCCCAAGCCCAGGCCGCCAGCGACGACGATGTCGGCATAAGCGAGATTGGACTTGGCGGAGTCGCGGTCCGGAATGAAGGACAGCACCTTGGTGACGATGTCGTCCTCGACCATGCCGAGCTTGTGCTCGATGATCCGGGTCGCCGGCTTCTCGATGCGCTCCGGCATCGGCATCACGCGCGGGCGCACGGTCGCCATCTGCGGCCGGTAGTTCAAGGTGTAGATCGTGCACAGCAACGAGCCACCGAAGGTTGGCCGCGTTGCCGCCAGCGAGCCGTCTGTATCGACGTCCAGGGCGGTGCAGTCGGCGGTCAGACCCGTCAGCAGCGTGGTCGCCACCGATCCAGCGAGGTCGCGGCCGAGCGTGGTGGCGCCGAGCAGCAGGATCTCCGGCTTGAAGGTGTTGACCGTATCCGTCAGCGCCTTGGTGTAAGCCTCATTGCGATAGTCGGTGAGGACCTCATCGGCGACGATATAAGCGAGATCGGCGCCATAGCAGAACGACTCGGCGGCGGCATGCTGTACCGCCTCTCCCGGCGGTCCGATCACGACGGCCGCGAGGTCGACCTTCAGCTTGTCAGCGAGCTCGCGGCCCGCTCCCATCAGCTCCCAGGACACGGGATGAACCTGCCCGCGCTCCTGCTCGATGAACACCCAGACGTGCTTGTAGGCCTTGAAATGCTCCGGCAGCTCCTTCTTGGTCGCGGCGCGACCGGCGGCGGCAGGCGGTGCTTTGGTGGGTTCGCTCATGGTCGTCGTCCCGTTGATCCGAAAGAAGCCCGAGGTCTGAAACCGATGATGAAGTCAGAAGCCGTGCGCCGACGAGACCAGCTCGGCTTCCAGCTTCGGCTGGCGCTTGAACAGCTCCTCGATCAGCGCCTCGGCCGGCGGGCGATTGGCGAAATCGACGAAGACCGCCTTCTCCGCCCGTGCCGACGGCGCGAACACGCGCTTGACGATGGTCGGCGAACCTTTCAGGCCGCACTTCGAGATGTCCTCGACGCCAGCGTCCTTGGCGCTCCAGGTGACGATCTGCGCCCGCGCGGCGCGCAGCGCGTCCGCCATGGCGCCGCGGCGGATCTCGTTGGTCGCCTCGAGCATCGTGACCAGACAGGGAAGCCTGGTCTTGAGCACCTGCACGCCGCCTTCCGACCGCCGCTCGGCTTCGATGGTGCGCGCAGCCGGGTCGACCTCATTGATCTTCGCAACATAGGTGAGTTGCAGCAGCCCGAGCCGCTTGGCGATACCAGGACCGACCTGGGCGGTGTCGCCATCGATGGTCTGCTTGCCGGTGAATACGATATCGGGCGCACCGAAGGTGTCGCTGATCTTGCGGATGGCGGTTGCCAGCGCGTAGGTCGTCGCCAGCGTGTCGGCGCCGGCGAAGAAGCGATCCGTCAGCAGCACGGCGCGATCGGCGCCGTAGGTCAGCGCGCGGCGCAGCGAGTCCTCGGCCGACGGCGGCCCCATGGTCAGTACCGTCACTTCGCCGCCGAACTTGTCCCGCAGCTGCAGTGCGGCTTCGAGCGCAAACAGATCGTAGGGATTGATGATGGTCGGTACACCCTGGCGCATGATGGTGTTGGTGACCGGATGAACGCGGATCTGCGCGGAGTCCGGGACCTGCTTGATGCAGACGACGATATGCATGCGATCTCTCCGGGTGTGTGGTCCTGCGATGAGGACAGCAATTGTCGTACCAGTTTCGAGTGCGATGAATATCGTCGTCGATTCAACGCCTTGACGGAGGCACCTGAAATTCTGCTGAGAGTTCATGCAGAGGTCCGACACGTCGCAAGCAGCACGCGTCGGGAATACGACAGGACGTCATTTCGCTGCGCTCGCTCACAAACAACAGCGCCGCCGGCAGGACCGGCGGCGCTTGCGGATATCGTGATGAGTTCGTCTGTTACTTCAGCGTCGTCAGCGACACGAAGGGTTTTGGCGCGGGCTTCGGCGGCGCAACGGCTTCCTTGAGCACCTTGAAGACGCGCCGGTCGAGAGGCGTCGACACCACAAAATCCTGATAGGCCTGCTCCAGGAAGGATTTGCAGCGGGTTGCGATCTCCTCATTGGAGACCTCCGAGAAATCCTCGCTCACGAGGTACTGACCCATCCGCCTGAGAATGTGCAGACGGCAGACGTTGAGGACCTTGGGATCGTAGTCGACGCCGAGCAGCTTGAAGAACTCTTCGGCCGCTGACGTCTGCTTCAGTTGCTCGAGCACATTCGGTATTGCCGCAGTCATTGCTTCGCTCCTTGAGTCAAAGTCGGATCAACCTCGCATCCATTGACCGGCGCTGGTGGCGGTGGCCCCTGGCGCACCTTCTGGCGGACATGCGCGAGCTGCGCTTCGAGGAACTCGATGCGGTCCAGCATCACCGACAGCGCCTCGCCGACCGGATCAGGCATGAGGTGATGATCCAGATCGATCCGTCCGACGGTGCGGCGATGCGTGAACTCCGGCCGCACCACTTTCGCAGGGATGCCGACCACGGTGACATCGGGCGGTGTGCTTTGGATGACGACCGAATTGGCGCCGACCCGGGTGCGCGGTCCGATGGTGATCGGCCCAAGGATCTTGGCGCCGGCCCCGACGACGACGCCGTTCTCCAAGGTCGGATGCCGCTTGCCCGGCGACCAAGAGGTGCCGCCAAGCGTGACGCCATGATACAGCGTGACGTCGTCGCCAACCTCGGCGGTCTCGCCGATCACGACGCAGGCGCCGTGATCGATGAAGAAGCGACGGCCGATTTCGGCGCCGGGATGAATGTCGACATTCGACAGGAAGCGGCCCAGCCACGACAGCAGCCGCGCCGGAAACCGCCAGCCGTTGATCCATAAACGATGCGCGAGTCGATGCCAGATCAGCGCATGGATGCCGGGATAGGTCAGCAAGGTCTCGATCTCGCTGCGCGCGGCCGGGTCGCGCGAGCGGACGCAGCCGATGTCCTCGCGGATCAGCCGGAACAGCGACGGCGGGCTCGCCTCGGCGACGACGGTCTTGGCAATTGGGCTATCGATGATGTCGGTCATGATCAGGCAAAGCTCGCATGCGGGTGATCACAGACTTCGCGCCAGATGGCTGCAACGGCTTCCTTCGGCACGGGACCCTTGTGCGCGACCGCATGCTTGCGCACGCGCGCGAGAATGCGTTGCGCCTGGTCGGCGCTCGCCGGCAGACGCAGGTCGGACAGCAGCGACGTGATCGCCGAGAGACCGGAATGCTTGCCGATCACGATCCGGTTGGAACGGCCGAACAGCATGGGATCGAGCGCCTGGTAGGTGCGCTGATCCTTGAGCAGGCCGTCGACGTGAATACCTGACTCGTGGGTGAAGACATGCTCGCCGACGATCGCCTTGTTGAGCGGAATGGCGCGCGCCGCGGCAGCCGCGACAACGTTAGCGACATGATCGAGCTCGGCGAGCACGATGCCGGTCTCGCGACGGTAGAGCTGCCGCAACGCGACGGCCACCTCCTCCAGCGGCGCATTGCCGGCACGTTCGCCGAGGCCGATCACCGTAACCGACGCATGTGTCGCGCCGGCCTTGATCGCCGCGAGCGTGTTGGCGGTGGCAAGGCCGAGATCATCGTGGCCGTGAAATTCGATCTCCAGGTCCGTCGTCGCGCGCAAGGCTCCGACCAGCGCCGATGTCGCATCGGGATCGAGCACGCTCAGGGTATCGGCGACACGGAAGCGCCGCGCGCCGAGCGCCTTCGCGGTCGCAATCACTTCGGCCAGGAAGCCGACATCCGCGCGCGAGGAATCCTCGCCGCCGACGGCGACGCCCAATCCCCGGCTCCTGGCATAGCTGACGACGCGCTTGAGCAATTCCAGCGCGACGCTGCGGCCACCGCCGAGCTTGGCTGCGATCTGCACATCCGACGTCGGGATGGAGACATTCACCATCGATACGCCGGCGGCGATGGCGGCATCGACATCCGCCTCGCGCATCCGGCACCAGCCGATGATGGTCGCCGGCAGACCGGCCTCGACGATCGCTCTGATAGCAGAGATCTCGTCCGCGCCCATCGCCGGTGTCCCGGCCTCGATCTCGGGAACGCCAGCCCGCGCCAGCGCGCGGGCAATCGCGACCTTCTCGCTGAGGGCGAAAGCGACGCCCGGAGCCTGCTCGCCATCGCGGAGCGTGGTGTCGTTCAGGATGACCCGGGGCATCGGGCTCCCGGACGTCGAACTCCCAAGACCCTGGCTCCCGAGCGCAGAGCCGGCCTCGCGGGCATTCCTGCTGATAGTCTTGGGCTCGCGTGGTCCGAAGACGTCAGGCATTCACTTGCTCCGTCGCAACCTGTGTCGACCGCCAGAGCAATTCGCCCAATCCACGGCCTGTCAGTCACTCAGCAACGGCCATGCCAGGGCCAAGCACCACCCTATTTGCTTGAATGCAAACGGCTTTTCGAAAGACGACGATTGTCGGATTTGCAACAGGGTCGGGAATCGGACGTGGCGGAGATGGAGAGATATGTGCCCACGCGGGGACCCGCGCCGTCAGCCCTGGCGCGTGCGGCGCAGGTGAATGACGACGTCGATCCGCTCCATGGCGTAGCCCGGCAGCGGCTCGGGCAATTGATCGAACGCGACGACATCGGGCACGTCGACGAGCTCGCCCTCGTCCTCGTAGAAGAAGTGCGGATGCACCGTGGTGTTGGTATCAAAGAACGACCGGGAGCCGTCGACCCCGATCTGCCTGAGCAGACCGAGCTCCACGAACTGATTGAGCGTGTTGTAGATGGTGGCCTGCGAGATCTTCATCCCAGTCGCGACCGCCTCGGCGTAGAGCACGTCGGCGGTGATATGACGGTTGCCATTGCCGAACAGGATGCGGCTGAGCTGCTGGCGCTGCTGGGTCGGGCGCAAGCCCGCCAGCCGCAGCGCGTCCTCACAGCGGCGCATCAGGGCCTCGCCAGCCTCGCAGGTCTCCGCTTCGGGACAGCGTCCGTGGTCGGAGTTGCAGGGGGATCCAAGCTGGGGGTCCATCAGCATCGTCGCAGTCCTCGAACTCACATCGCGGCGCTGGCCGCCTCCTGCAGCGCCACCTCGCGGCGCCGCTCCGCCATCCGGCTCTCGCCGCTCTCCTCGCCGAAGCAGAGCGCAAAATCGTTGCACTGCGTGCAGACCGGCGTCGTGCACATGACGAAGCCGTCGTCCTCGCACAGCATGCGGTAGAAGAAGCGCTTCCAGCGCATGTTTCTCGTGTTGCGGCTGGCCAGCGGCGCGAAATGGCGCATCAGCAGCCGCGACAATTCGGAGCGCTCGCGCAGGCCGAGATCTTCCCAGAGATGGTTTGGCTCCATCGCGCGGCGCGCGACCATCGCCGCGAGCCAGCGGCTGACGTCGCCATCAGTCGAGCGCTGCGCCGTGAGCAGATCGCGTACCATCGCGATCTCGTCGTCATCGGGCGCTGGAGCGGCGCCGTTGATCGGCAGCCAAGTGGAATCGATCGCCGCGGCGGGAAACAGCTGCGCCAGCAGCGCAATCAGCTCGACGGTCGAAAGCCCCGCGCGCTCCGCGAGCACACCATGCTCCATCGCCGACACCGCCAGGATCGATGCGATCACATGGCGGTCGAAGTTGAAGTCGTCGTCGATCACCGCCTCAGCGGGGTCGTTGCCTGTCAGCAGGCGGTAGATCTGCCGGCCACGATGCCGCTTGTCGTCCTCGAAGGCGAGCGGTGCTTGCAGGTTCACCGCGGCGGCATGCGACGTATCGACGATTGCGATGGTCATGGCGCGATCTCCTATCGAGGCCGATGAGAGTTCGAAGAAGAGGTACCGGCCTTCCGACGGGAGGAAGGCCGGTACCAAGACTGCTTAAGCCGTTGCGGCGAGATCGGCGGCAGTCTTTCCGACTTGGCTCTCGTCCACGGCCTTCATGATGCCGTGCTCCATCAGCATGTCCTCGAGCTCGTCCATCGTGATCGGGGTCGGGATGATGCCCTTGCCGGCATTGCCGTGGATCTTGGTCGCCAGGTTGCGGTAGTGGCCGGCCTGGACCGAATCCGGGGCATATTCCAGCACGGTCATGCGGCGCAGCTCGGCGTGCTGCACGATGTTGTCGCGCGGCACGAAGTAGATCAGCTGGGTGCCGAGCTTCTTGGCGAGAGCCTCGGCCAGCTCCAGCTCCTTGTCGGTCTGGCGCTCGTTGCAGACCAGGCCGCCCAGGCGCACGCCGCCGGAGTTCGCATACTTCAGAATGCCCTTCGAGATGTTGTTGGCGGCATACATCGCCATCATCTCGCCGGACATCACGATGTAGATTTCCTGCGCCTTGTTCTCGCGGATCGGCATCGCGAAGCCGCCGCAGACCACGTCGCCGAGCACGTCGTAGGACACGTAGTCGATGTCCTCATAGGCGCCGTTCTCTTCCAGGAAGTTGATCGAGGTGATGACGCCGCGGCCGGCGCAGCCGACGCCCGGCTCCGGACCGCCGGACTCGACGCAACGGATGTCGCGATAGCCGACCTTCATGACCTCTTCGATCTCGAGGTCCTCGACGCTGCCCGCGGCAGCGGCCAGGCTCAGGATGGTGTCCTGCGCCTTGGCGTGCAGGATCAGGCGGGTCGAATCCGCCTTGGGGTCGCAGCCGACGATCAGGATCCGATGACCCATCTCGGCCAGCGCGGCCAGGGTGTTTTGCGACGTCGTCGACTTGCCGATGCCGCCTTTGCCGTAGAATGCGATTTGTCGCAGCGATGCCATTCTGCTCTCCATCAACCGATTGCTAAAGCCGCGCCCGCTCGTCCGCAGGGCGTGACCGCGTCCTCTCATGTGTCCGAACCGGCAGACGGGTTATTGGGAAGGAGAGCATCGCTCGTCCGAAGCGTCGGCGTGCACTCAGCCCTCAACCATTGCCTAAACGGAGTTTTGCAACGGCTGTGCCATCGCCGGAGGCGAGCGAAAACGATCATGATTTGAAGGAGATGAAGCACAATCCCGCGATCATGGCGGCTTGTTGCAAACCCGACATCGGAACGCTTCGCAAGATCGGACGCGGCGCCCCGCTGTCCGAAACGACACAAGAGCGGCTGTTTTCCTGCGGAATCCGAGCCGGAACGGGATTTGCTAGATCCTCATCGCAGCCTTGCGGCCAAGGATCTTGCGAAGATTTGAGGAGGATGCTGATGCAGATCGGAGTTGAAACGGCGAAAGCGGTGGACCAGCGGCGCGTGTTCGTGATCGATGACGACGAGATCACCCGCGCCGCCCTGCAGTTCATGCTGCACGATGAGATCGAAACTCATGAGCTGGCGACGCCGGAAGAAGCTTATGAGAAAGGCGTCGACTGGCTGGCGCCGAACGTGGTGCTGCTCGGCGTGTCCTTCCTGAAGCAGCGCGGGCCCGAGCTGGTGCGCGAGATCGCCGCCAAGTTCAAGGGCGTGCGGATCCTGATCGTGACCGCGAAGGCCGACGAGGCGATCGCCATCGAAGGGTTGAAGGCGGGCGCACATGGCGCGGTGGTCAAGCCGCTCACCATCGAGTCGGTGCGCAAGAAGGTCGACACCATTCTCGGCCGCGCCGGCGGCGCGCAGCTGGTCCAGCTCGGCGGGTTCTGACGTGACCACCGTCGTGTTCTACGAGAAGCCGGGCTGCGGCACCAACGCCCGGCAGAAGCTGATGCTGACCCGCGCCGGCCATGAGGTCGAGGCCAGGAATCTGCTGACCGAACCGTGGACCGGCGAGCGGCTGCGCGCCTACTTCGCCGGGACGCCGGTGTGGTCCTGGTTCAACCCGGCCTCGCCGCGCGTCAAGTCAGGCGAGATCGAGCCGGAGGCGATCGAGGCCGTCGCGGCGATCGATCTGATGCTGGAAGATCCGCTGCTGATCCGCCGTCCGCTGATCGAGGCCGGCGGCCAGTGCTGCGCGGGCTTCGACCGCGAGCCGGTGCTGTCACTGCTGCAGGGGGAGGATGATCTCGACGACGTCCAGGGCTGCACGCGGCCCTATGCGTCGCCCTGCCCGGAGCCGCGCTGAGCGGCTCCGGTCAAAACTTCAGCGCTTCAGCACCATCACCAGACGGTCGACGCGCTTGCCCTGCTTGAAGTGGGATTCGACGATCTCGTCGATGTCCTCGGGCTTGGTCGGCCGATACCAGATGCCGTCGGGATAGACCACCATCATCGGCCCGGCGCTGCAGAAGCCGAAGCAGCCGGCGGCGGTGACGCCGACATCCGTCAGCCGCTGCGCCTCGATGGTCTTGGTCAGCCGGTCCCACAGCGGCTGCACACCGAGCGCGCCGCAGCTGCCGCGCGGATGTCCCGGCGGACGCTGCGTCAGGCAGACGAAGGCGTGATATTTGTAGAGCTGCGGAATCTCGAAATCGTCTTCCGCCTCTGCGACACCACCATCGCTCATGATGCGGCCGCCTTGATGCCCTTGTCGGTCAAGAGCGTTGCAAGCTCGCCGGCCTGGAACATCTCGCGCACGATATCGCAGCCGCCGACGAATTCGCCCTTCACATAGAGCTGGGGAATGGTCGGCCAATTGGAGAATTCCTTGATGCCCTCTTGGATGAAGGGATCGGCCAGCACGTTGACGCTCTCATAGGGCACGTCGAGCTTGGCGAGGATCTGCGCCACCGCTGCGGAGAAGCCGCATTGCGGCGCCGCCGGCACGCCCTTCATGAAGAGAACGATGTCATTGCTGTCGATCAGCTTCTGAATGCGTTCGGATGTCGACATTGATGTTGTCCTTTCGTCCCTGGAGGTGTCGCGGCAGCGATCATTTCGGCAATGACGTCTCGAGCGCCAGCGCATGCAACACGCCGCCCATCTGCCCCTTGAGGGCCGAATAGACCATCTGATGCTGCTGCACCCGGCTCTTCCCGGCGAAAGCCTGCGAGGTGACGCGCGCCGAATAATGGTCGCCATCACCGGCCAGATCCTCGATCACGACGACTGCATCCGGGAACGCCTCCTTGATCAGACGTTCAATATCAGTTGCTGCCATCGCCATCGCTGTGTCTCCCGCTGGATTGATGACAGCGTCATGCAAGCTCCGAACCAGCCATTTGCGGGTCGTCAGCGCTGTGCCGGCGTTGCTCGAGCGCTGAATTGACGACGGGCACGTCGGCTTTGCGACAAGGACGACGATGCGACCGAGGCAAGGCCTTCAAAATCCAACATGCCCGCGCGTTTTCGCCGGCTTCGCGGCGATGACGGCCTCTGCTGCACCACCGCAAAAACGGTCCGCGTCTTGCAATGATTTGATCGAGGTCAATGCAGATGCTCGAACTCGTCAGCGAACCCGACACGATCAACTTCGGCGATCTTCCCGAGGAGATCGACGCGCTGCTGCAGCAGGGCGTAGCTGCCTATCGCCGCGATCATGCCCGCGCAGACCGGCTGTTTCGCCAGGCGCTGGCGGCCGCGCCACAGGAGCTGCCGACCTATTTCTGTCTCTATAAGATTCACACTTATCAAGGCCACCTCGACGAGGCCAAGGCCGTTGCCGAGCTCGGCCTCATTGAGGCTGCGCGCCAGGCCGGCTGGTCCTCGGATTGGCGTCAATGGGTGCCGCATGAGCGGCTGCCTGATGGCGCCGGCCGCTTCGCCCTCTACACGCTGAAGGCGCTCGCCTTCATCCACCTGCGCAAGAACGATCCGGAGAGCGCGGCCGACATGCTGGCTGCGCTGCGCCAGCTCGATCCGTCCGGCGCCGTTGGATGGCCAGTCGTGGCCGCGCTCGCCGACGGACTCGGCGCGGAGTGAGGCCATGCAGCATCTTCAGCGCCATCTCGACACGACATTCAACGACTATCCCCCGGTGCGAACCAGGACCATGAGAGGACCCAACGCATGATGAGCATGCACGCCGCTCCCCCCTCCCCGTCGCAGAGCGCCCTGGCGACCGGCTCCCAGACGGCCGCCGAGAGCGTGATCGCCGCGCTGCGGACGGTGTACGACCCGGAAATTCCGGTCAACGTTTACGACCTCGGTCTGGTCTATCGCATCGCGCATGAGGGCGGCGGCGCGGTCGAGATCGACATGACGCTGACGGCGCCGGGCTGCCCGGTCGCAAGCGAGATCGTCCGCATGGTGGAGGACGCCGTGCAGGCCGTCGACGGTGTCGTCTCCGTCAAGGTCACGCTGGTGTTCGAGCCGCCGTGGGACAAGTCGCGGATGTCCGAAGAGACCGCCCTGGAGCTGGGCTTGTTGTAACGCGCGCAAACCGCGCCAACGACGCAGGAGCATCACATGGCTACCGAGAGCACCATCAAGCTCACCGCCAACGACGGGCACACGTTCCAGGCGTTCCGCGCCGATCCGGCCGACACGCCCAAGGGCGCTATCGTCGTACTGCCGGACGGCAACGGCAGCAGCAAGGTCCGCAAGGTCGCCAACGCCTTTGCCGCGAGCGGCTATGTCGTGATCGCACCGGAGCTGTCGCCTCCGGCGGCGGTCGAGGCCCCGGCCGACGGCGAGCCGCCGCCAGCCACACAGGATCCGGTCGCTCCGCTGCTCGCCGAAATCCAGTCCACCGTCGACAGCGTCAAGGAGTGCGGCAAGGTGGCCGTGGTCGGCTACGGCGCCGGCGGTGGCCTCGCCTATAGCGCTGCGAACCGGGTGTCCGGGCTCGCCTGCGCCGTCAGCTACTATGCGACCGGCGTCGTCGACGCCGCCGGTGCCAAGCGCAAGGTCCCGACCCTGCTGCACTTCGGTGAAGCCGACGCCGTCGTGCCGTTCCCGGCCGTGAGCATGTTCCGCGCCGACCACCCCGAGGTCAGCGCCTTCTCCTATCCCAATGCCGCCCACGACTTCGACGCCGAGGGCGATACCTATGATGAGACGGCCGCTGCGCTGGCGCAGGAGCGAACGCTCGCCTGGATCTCGCAATACGTCGTCGGCCAGCCACCGATCACCTTGAAGAACGCCGGCGCCTATGCGCTCGCCAAGGTCGACAAGAAAAAGAAGAAGAAGGCCGACGACGACATGGGACCTCCGGCTGATTGACAATCCGGTGCAGTGAGGCCACGCGATGCTGCCAACGACCATCCTGATCGACGAACGGCCGCGCTGCGTGGTGCGGCCCAACGATACCAAGGACCTCAACCGCTTCATCCGCAACGGCAAGACCTATCTGCTCGCCGAGATGCCGGACGGCAAGATCACCCACCGCAATGCCAGCGAGACCGAGATGGCGCAATGGCAGAACGCGCTGGCCTTGCACCGCGCCTGGGGCGGCGACGACGAGAATTTCTTCGGAGTGCCGTTGTATTAGTTGAAGTCCCGTAGGGTGGGCAAAGGCGCCACAGACCGTTTTAAGTTAGCACCGCCCCATGCGCGCCGTGCCCACCGCACCGACGGCGGTATTTGTTGATCAAGCGGCGGTGGGCACGCTTCGCTTTGCCCACCCTACAGATTGAGGTTAAAGATCGACTGATCAAACGGAGCAACCACGTAACGCTGCCCGATACAGCGCCCTCTCCCCTTGTGGGAGAGGGCATCGGCAGCCCCTCCGCGAACTTGCTTGGGTGAGGGGTCCTCTCCGCGAGTCGCGCTCGTGGATAGAAACCCCTCACGCAACCGGGTCCGACGCGCTGTCCTACATGCCCTCTTCCACCCTGGCGACGCTTCGCTTCGCCTTGGGGGAGAGGGCGCATTCACTTGCATCGTCGCTCAAACTTTCAAAGATCGTGCTAGTCCGGCGCGAACCATTCTGCTCACGGCCGCGCAGCGCGCGCATCGTGCGGGTTGCCGGCCTGATTGCGCATCCAGTCGGCGAGCTTGGTCATCGCGGCGTCGACATCCTGCCGCGCAGCTTCATCCGCCACCGTCTCCTCGAGCGCGCCGCGCATGCACAGCAGCCACGCGTCACGCTCGGCGTTGCCGATCGGAAAACCCATGTGGCGCTGGCGCAGGCGCGGGTGGCCCTTCTCGGGGGAGTACAGTTTCGGACCGCCGAGCCATTCCGAGAGATAGCGCTTCAGCACGACCTTGATCGGCCCGAGATGGGTGCCGTGCATGTCGCGGATCGTCTTGCCCTCGGGCAAAGTATCCATCCGGTGGTAGAACGACTCGACCAGGCGATCGACCACGACTGCGCCGCCGATCCGCTCATAGGGCGTGATCACCGGCCCTGCCGCCGACGTCTCAGTCTCTGTCGTGCCTGCGTCCGCCATCAAAAGATCCCGTCTCTATTCGTCCAAGCTCGGCTGCAGAATCACCTCGGCCGGTGCGCCGGGCCCCTGCTCGGCCACGAGCTCCAGCGCATCGACCCGTGACAATCCGGCGCCGCTATCCATCAGCACGATAGCGTCCTTGGGCATGCTGGCAAGAGCCTCGATCAGCTTGGCAACGGTCACGGCTCCTCCTCACGCGGCCTCAGGCGCGGCGACAGCCGAGCCGGTCTCGTCGAAATTCAGCGTCACCGGATCCTCGTCGAGCATCACGATCTCGGCCCGGCTCAACGTCCCGTTGGCGTGATAATCGTACCGATGGGTCAGCTCGATTTCGCCGTACACGACCTTCTCGAATCCGGTCAGCGCACCCGCGGCATTGAAGTAGCCGCGGATGAAAGTGTTGCGGTTCGACAATTGCTCCGGCGCGATCGCCGTCACCAAGCGCAGCGGCAGCTTGATGCCCGTATACGATACGAAGAACTGAACCGCATCGGAGCTCATGCCGCCGCCCGCCTCCATCACCTGGCGCGCCGCCGTCACGCAGCGGCCGTGGCCTTCAGCGCCTCGACCTGATCGCGCGTCGTCTTGAACACGCCGCGGCCGCCGGCAAAGGTCTGGTAGGCCTTCAGGCCGATCGCCTCGCTGAGCTTGTTGAACCATTGCTGCGGCGTCAAGGTCGCCGGCCGTTCGCTGATCTCGGCGACGGTGCCGTCCGGGGCAAAACGAACGTGAAGCGTGATGTTGTCCATGGGATCCTCCTATTACAAGCCCGAGCCGAAGCCGAGCAGCTCGATCTTGACGTTCTCGGTGCCGAGAATGATGGCCTGGCAGGCGAGGCGGGACTTGGAGCCGACGCCGACGATGCTATCGAGCTTCTCGTTCTCGAGCTTGCTGACCTTCGACACGCCCTTGCGGCCCTCCTGCAGGAAGATGTGGCAGGAGCCGCACTTGGCCTGCCCCTCGCACTTGTGCGGGATTTCGACCTCGGCGGCGAGCAGCGCCGCGAGAATGGTGGTGCCCTCGCCCACCTCGATCGTCTTGCCGGAGGGCATGACTGTCAGAGTTGCCATTGATGTTCTCCTTTACTGGGGTTGAGTTCACGTCACGTCAGTAGATTGCCGCGCCCGCTCCGACATTGACCGAGGCGTCCTTCATCGTCGCGACGATGAAGGCGATCTGGTCGGTGGTCAGATGGACGTGGAACGGCAGGGCCACGACGCGGTCGGCAACCTTCTCGGTCACGAGATAGTCACCGCGACGATAGCCCATGTCGAAATAGTGCCGCTGCAGATGCAGCGGATTGGAATAGGCGACGGCCTCGACCTGCTCGACGCGGAGATCCTCGACGATCGAGTCACGGCTCGATTTCGAGAACCGCGTCCCCAGATGCACCTGGTAGAGAAACCAGTTCACCTCGGTGACGTCAGGGCCGACATAGGGATCCTTGATTCCTTCGAACGACTGCACTTCGCTGTAGTAGACCTGCTCGATCAGCTTGCGACGCTCGAGGATCTCGTCGATGCGCTTCAATTGCGCAAGTCCCAACGCCGCGGTGACGTCGCTCATCACCGCCTGGTGCGACGGGGTGCTGCAGACAACGACCGAGGCCCGCTCGTCGAGGCGGTGCGAGCGATGCCGGCGCACCGCGACCGCGATGTCGACGTCGTCGGTGACGATCATGCCGCCCTCGCCGCAGGTCAGCGCGAATGGCTGCGAAAAGTCGAAGACCGAAGCCGCGCCGAACGTGCCGACCAGGGCCCCCTGATACTTCGAGCCGATCGCCTCGCTCGAATCCTCGATCAGCGGCAGACCGTGCGCCTTGGCGATCGCCTGCAGCTCGGTCCATTTGGCGGGATGGCCGTTGGTGTTGCCGGCGAGGATCGCCTTGGTCCGCTCGGTGATCCGCGCCTCGATCTTGCTGGGCGCCAGCGTGCCGGAATAGTAGTCAATATCGGAAAACACCGGCTTGGCGCCGGCGATGCTGATCGCGTGCGCGACCTCGCGGAACGAATAGGACGATGCGATCACCTCATCACCGGCTCCGATCCCCATCGCCTTGAGCACGAGCAGGAGGCCGAGCGTCCCGCTCGGAACCGCGACGGCATATTTGCGCCCGAGATAGGCGGCGAACGCCGCTTCGAACTCTTCGACGAGCGGACCGGTGGACAGCCTCGGCGAGCGCAAGGTCGCCTCAACGGCTGCGATCTCCGCCGTCGTGATGTCGGGATCGGACAGCGGGATGAAGTCGGAGCCGACCGGCGTCAGCTCGACCTCGTCCTGCTCCTGCCTGTCGGCGTCATGCACCAGATAGGGCTTGGTCATGATCAGCTCCGCTTGGCCAAAATCAGGCCGGTGGCTTTGGCCGGATCGTCGGTCACGCCAGCGCAATGCTCGCTGGCGTCGAGCAGATGCAAGTCGAACGCCGCGTAGGTGCGGAACGGGGCCTCCGTCACATCGGAGGCGTCGCAGCGCGTCAGAACCAGCTTGGGAAAGCGGCGGCGCAACTCGCCGAACGCCGTGCTGCCGGCGTCAGGTTGCTCGAGGACTTGCGCGATCTCATTCAGTTCCTGCTCCGCCAATGCCATCTCACCCGTCCTCCTCGTTACTGCCAGAAGATCCGCGCGGGGTCGGCGTTCAGCTCGTCGACCGCCGCGGTCAACCGCTGGTGCACGCTGTGCAGCTCCCAGATCCCCTTCGCGTGATCTCTCCAGAACAGCTTCCACATCGTCTTCGCGGGATCATGACGCAGCAGCGCCACGTCGATCACCCCGCCGTCCTTGTCGATGTTGCGAGAGCAACACGGACTGCGGACCTGATAACCCTCTTCGACCGGCACGACCGCCGGCTCGACGTAGCGGTAGCGCTTGCGCGACTTCAGCGCGCGCTCGATCCGCTTGCGATCCAACTCGTTGGGATGCGCGGGCAGGATGAGACTGGACTTGAGCGCGGCTGCCGCCATGGCTGATCATCGCCCCTCACACCGGGACGATCTCCTCTTCCAGACAGCCCACCACCAGCTTCTCGCCGAACTCGACCAGATAGATCGGCATGTTCGCCTCGGTGTGCGTGCCGACCTGGACGATCTCGCCCATGTCGCCGACGCCGACGAGCTTGGCCTCCGCCGGAGCGTTCGGGAACGACCCGTCATTGACGAGGTCGATCAGCGCCTTCACGCGCTGACCCCATTGGTATTTCGGCATCCGCGGTTCGATCATGACCTGTACGCTCCCGGCAGCGGCAGTTCGTCCTCCGCGTCCCCACGCGGAACGGTGGATTCGAGCTCCTTGCGTTTCATGCCGACGCGGTTTCCGCTCTCCAGAAACTCGACGCCATAGATGTAGAATTGCTGCAGGAAGGTGCCGATCGAGACGACGTAGCCGATCTCGCCCTTCTTCGCGAGGATCTCGCCGATCTCCTTGCCCGCATAGGTGCCGTCATTGCGGATCGTGCGCTTCGCCTTCACCTTCTCGCCGAACGTGAAGTATGGCGGCGCCGACAGCTCGACGACCTCGCTGTCACGAACGATGTTGCTCATGCCGGTTTCTCCATCGCAGCTCCCGAACGGTTGTCGAGCCGGCCGCGCGCCATCTCCTGCACCAGCGGATCCTCGTCGCGCGCGAGCTCGGCGAGCTCCGCGAGCGGGATACGGCTCGCCACTTCATGGCGTACGCGCCAGTCGGCATCCTTGCGCATGGCGGTCAACAGATCCGGCGCCAGGCGCTCCGCGATTTCGAGGCGCACGCGCGCGTCGGGATCGCTGATCATGCCGAGCAGCCAGTCGCCCGGGATCCGGCGCGCGACGACGCGACGGACCTCGGCCTCGGGATCACCCATCATGCGGCCGAGCACGGACGGCACGATCCGGCGCGCGACGACGAGGCGGACGTAGTAATCATCGTCCATCATCATCGGCATCAGGTCTTCGGGATCGAGCACGGTCGCAATGCGGATGCGGACCTCGCGATGCGGATCATGGCGCAGCCGCAGCACCAATCGCTTCGGCAGCCGCCGCGCCGCATTCCAGCGCACGGTCTCCTCGGGATCGTCGAGCAGCGGCGGGAGGTAGAAGGGGCTGGCATGCTTGGCCGCAATCGCGCGCACCTCGAAATGCGGATGCTTGACGTAATCGTTGGCGAGCGCCGGATTCCAGTTGAAGAAGCGGTCGATGCGCCGCGCATAGCGGTCGTGCACGCAGGCGTGGCGGAGCTTGCAGCCCCCGGCCGCGCTCAATTGCTCATGGGCGCAGCCGCCACAGCTGATCTCGTTGCCCTGCCAGTCGATGGCTTCGTCGATGTCGTCACTCATCGTCGAGCTCCACCCGGTCGACGACCTCGAGCAGCACGCGCGCGCCGACCTTGTCGCTGGGGTCGAGGTCGAGCAGCTTCTGCACCGCCAGCCGCCCCTCGACGAGATTGCCGAGCCGCATCTGCAGATAGGCGTAACCCTTCAAGGTGAACATGAAGAAGCGCGGCAGCATGTGGTCGAAGCTGCCGAACTCGGCATGCTCGGGGCGGACGTCGCGCCAATGCGGCGGCAAATGGTTTTCGACCGCGGCCTTGGCGAGGCAGCGCTTGGCGATGCGCAGCGCGTCGTTCAGGCGACCCTTGTAAAAGTAGAAACGATAGAAGCCGATCAGGACCGCGGCATGATCCGGCGCCAGCGCTTCGGCCTGCTTCAGATGGGCCTCGGCGACATCGTCGAGATGATAGCTCTGACTGGCCTGCCACAGCTGACGCTCGGCCTCTTCCGGCAGCCCGCCACCGAGCAGCGCGTCGGCAAGCAGCGCGTCCTCGATGGCAGTCTGGGAGTTGGGCCGGGCATCGGTCGGCATGATCTGCTGTCCTAGTCCTGCAGCGCCTTCAAGGCATGGCTGGAGCACGACACCTGTTTCGGATCATGGAACACGAGTCCGGTCTGGGTGGCGGTGTCAGCGAAATCGATGGTGACGCCATCGAGCAGCAGCCGGCTCTCGGCCGGCAGGAACAGCTTGACGCCGTCGCGCTCGACCACGGCGTCTCCGGAGAGCGGCGTGGCGAGGACGCTGATGTCGGCGGCGAGACCCGAGCAGCCGCCCGGCGACACCGCAAGGCGGAAGCCGGCCCCGGCGGCGCCGTCGGCCCGCAGCATCATGCGCATGAACTTCTGCGCGGCTGGCGTGAGCGTAAAGTTCATCGGGCTCTCCTCAGGCCGGCGGCTGATAGCGCGGGAACGAATTGTCGATGACGCAGGTGTTGTCGACCGGACAGACCGCGGCGCATTGCGGCTCGTCGAAATGGCCGATGCACTCGGTGCACTTCTTGGGGTCGATCACGAAGGTGCCGTTCTTCTCGGAGATCGCCACGTTCGGACATTCGGGCTCGCAGGCCGAGCAGCTCGTGCATTGCGAGGCAATGATCTTCAAAGTCATGAAACGCTCCTGTCGAAAGGGGCCGGCGGCGCCGCAACGCCGCCGGGATCGGATCTCACGCCGCCGAGGTCAGCGCGCCCTGGCGGATCTCGGCGTCACCGCGCACGACGTGCTGGATCTCCCCGCCGTTGACCTTGTCCAGGTAGCTCTTGAACCAGGCGATCGCCGACTTCTCGATGAACTCATGGGCAAACTGGTCGACGGGCTCGATGCCGGCGGCCTGCAGATCGCTCTTCGGGCAGCCGCCGATCTTGGCTACGAACACCGCATGGCAGTCGTTGATGGCGCGGATCACGGTCTCCAGGCTGTCCTCGTCGCCATAGCCGCCCTGGCAGTACAGGTCGACGCGGCGGTGACCGACGAACTTCGCACCGGCCGTGGAGAGTTCGTAGACCTGGAACTCCTTGGCGTGGCCGAAATGCTCGTTGATCAGGCCCGAGCCCTTGGTCGCGACCGCGACCAGCAGCTTGATGTCGCTGGACTGGCCGGCGAGCGAGGCAAGCTCCTCCTGGCGGGCGACGACCTTGGCGACGCGCTCGCTCTCGACCGCCTCCTGATAGGCCTTGCGGCTGTCGATGTCGTAGTTCACTTCCATCGCCATGATCTTGTCGGTGGTGAACTCCGCCGAGCGGTCCTCGCCGAGCAGGCCGACAGCGTCGGCGCGGCACTGGCGGCAGTGCCGCATCATGTTCATCTCGCCTTCGCACTCGTCCTGCAGCGCCTTCAGCTCCTGCGCGGTCGGGCCGCGCTGGCCAGTCAGGCCGAACACGGTGCCGTGCTCCGGCGAGGAGATCAGCGGCATGATGTTGTGCAGGAAGGCGCCGCGCGACTTCACCGCCTTGTTGACCTCGACGAGGTGCTTGTCGTTGACGCCGGGGATCATCACCGAGTTGACCTTGCAGAGGATGCCGCGCTCGGTCAGCATCTCCAGGCCCTGCAGCTGGCGGTCGGTCAGCAGCTTGGCCGCTTCAACGCCGGTGTAGCGCTTGTGCTTCCAGAACACCCAGGGATAGATCTTCGCGCCGATCTCGGGATCGACCATGTTGATGGTGATCGTGACGTGGTCGACGTTGAAGCCGGCGATGGTGTCGACATGGTCGGGCAGCGCGAGGCCGTTGGTCGACAGGCAGAGCTTGATGTCGGGCGCGGTGCGCGCGATCAGCTCGAAGGTCTTGAAGGTCTTCTCGGGGTTGGCGAGCGGATCACCCGGGCCGGCGATGCCGAGCACGGTCATCTGCGGAATGGTCGAGGCGACCGCGAGCACCTTCTTGGCGGCCTGCTCCGGCGAGAGCTTCTCGCTGACGACGCCCGGACGCGACTCGTTGGCGCAGTCATATTTGCGGTTGCAGTAGTTGCACTGGATGTTGCAGGCGGGCGCCACGGCGACATGCATGCGCGCGTAGTGGTGATGCGCTTCCTCGCTGTAGCAGGGATGGTTCTTCACCTTCTCCCATATCTCCGGCGGCAGGTCGTTCTCGCCGGCGCCCGAGCCGCAGCTCGCCTTGCCGCTGCCGCCCGAGGTGCCGCAGCCCTTATGTTCTGCGATGGTCTGCATCACCGAGCTCAGCTTGTCGCCGTCCGGTATCGTCGCCTGTTCGTGCTGCACTGACGCGTCCATGTCCGCTCCTTAACGTTGCTGGCGAGCCGCAAACCGCCTTGGAAAAGAGTTCAGCAACTCGCGTGCCACGCCGCGGACAAGATCATTTCTTCGGACTATCAACGCCTTAGCAAAATCATTGCGGCTGTCGCCTTGCCAACATGCGAAAGCCTCTCGTTTGATGCGTTGTTAGAAACGTTACAGACTCGAACCGACGCGCGGACGCACAGCAAAACAGCGCGGCTTGCGGCCGCGCTGTCGTGATTGCAAGGGATCGGGCTCAGCCGCCGATGATGATCTCGGTGGCGCGCGCCAGCGGGATCGCGATCGGAATCAGCCGCTCGGCGATGAAGAATTTCAGCTCGTTCTTCGACAGCGTATCAGGCTCGACCAGGACGTAGTGCTCGCTGCCCGAGCGCTTGATGACCTGGCGGCCATAGGTGCGCAGCAGCTGGTCGTTGAAGCGGCAGCCGATGAACAGGAAGCCGCGATCGGTGCGGCGATCCTTCACGGTGTCGGGTATCGGCGTCTGGATGTCGATGTCGGTCAGAACCTCGACATAGTCGGCATCGGTGATCAGGAAGTTCTTGGCCGGCGTGATGCCGCCATGCGGCTTGTACAGCAGCGTGGTCCAGCCACTGGCCTTCTCGCGATCGCTCTCGCCGCCCGCGGCGTCGTAGAAGCGATACCAGCGATCCTCGCCGATATGGGCGCGGGTGATGCCCTGGACCTCGCCCCAATCGCTGCGGCCGGCCAGCGCGGTCCGCATCGCGCCGTCGTACCAGCTATCGACGATCATCGGCAGCGGCAGCGACGCCAGATACTGCTGCAACGGTGTCGGCGCGACCGGTGCAGCGAAGGCCTCGGCCATCAGCACCGTCACCGTCGAGCGGTGGCGCGTGCTCTCGATGTGCTGCGCGGAGGCCCAGGCGTTGCCCTTGGCCCGGCGCGGCAATGCCACCTTGGTGCCGAAGAACGCGGCCAGCGCCTCCGGGTTCATCGGCACGGCAGCGCCGGATTGCTCCGACACGGCGGGTCCAAGAAACGGAACGACCTTGCCAGCCTTGAGCTTGGCGACGACATCCTTCAGCAGCGCCTCCGCGTCGGCCTGCTTGATGATGTCGATATGAGGAAGCGGCGCATTCATCACTCGTCCCCTTCTCCACCGCGCTTGCGCGCATTGATCGTGATCGGCAGCCGCGTATCCGCGGCCATCTGCGGCAGCTCGAGCACCCAGCCATTGGCGATGCGGATCCAGCCGCCCCACAAGGTCTCGTGCTCGGACTCGACGATCGGCTCCTCCAGGTCCTTCTTGGGGACGTAGATGGAGAGGCCGGTTTCCGGCGAGCGGCGGATCATGACTTTCATTACGTGAGCTCCGTGGGACGAAGGGCGTCCGCCGCGTGTGACGGATGATGTTGCAGCCAGGCCGGCGAGGTCTCGCGGAGGCGGCCGACGATGTCGGGCAGCACGGCCAGTACGCTCGTGATGTCGTCGTCCGTGGTTTCGCGCGACAGCGAGAAGCGGACGGCGCCGCGCAAAAGATCCGGCGGCACGTTCATCGCCCTGAGCACATGCGACGGCTCCATCGAGCCGGAAGCGCAGGCAGATCCCAACGACGCGGCGATGCCGGCCTGGTTCAGCCGCATCACGATCGGCTCGCCTTCGAGATGCTGGAAGGCGATGTTGGCGGTGTTCGGCAGGCGCTGCGCGGGGTCGCCGAGCACGGCGCAATGGCCGACGCCCTGGATGATGCCCTGCTCCAGCCGGTCGCGCAGCGCGCGGACCCGGCCCTGCTCGTCGGCGAGATGTTTGGCGGCGAGCTCGGCCGCCTTGCCGAGGCCGATGATGGCCGGCACATTCTCGGTGCCGCCGCGCCGCCGGCGCTCCTGCGGGCCACCGCGCACCAGCGGCGCGAACGGCGTGCCCTTCCTGACATAGAGCGCACCGATGCCCTTTGGCCCGTGCAGCTTGTGTCCGGACAGCGACAGCATGTCGACACCGGCAGCCTTGAGATCGATCGCGATCTTGCCGATCGCCTGCACGGCATCGGTGTGAAACAGCGCGCCGGCGTCATGCGCGAGCTTCGCCAGCCCCGGAATCGGATTCAGCGTGCCGGTCTCGTTGTTCGCCCACATCACGGAGGCGATCGCGGTGCGCGGCCCGAGTGCGCGCCTGTACGCTTCAAGATCAAGGCGACCGGCGGTATCGACGCCGATCAGGTGCACTGTCACGCCGCGCTTGTCCCGGAGATACTCGACCAGCGACAGGATCGCGGGGTGCTCGACCGCTGTCGTGACGATCTCGTCACGGCCCTCCTGCGTCTCCAGCGCCGACAGGATCGCGGTGTTGTCGGATTCCGTCCCACCCGAGGTGTAGACGATCTCGTGGTCGAAGGCGGCGCCCAGCAGCGCCTGCAGGCTCTTGCGCGCCTCGCGGACGGCGCCCGCGACCTCGCTACCGAAGGCATGCGAGGACGAGGCATTGCCGAACTGCTCGGTGAAGAACGGCAACATCGCCGCGACGACCTCGGGGTCGACGCGCGTCGTGGCGTTGTTGTCGAGGTACACCGGGCGCAAGGCCGCTCCTTAATGCCGCGCCTTCGCAGCGCCGGCCACTGGAACGAGACGGACGAACTCGCCGAGCTTCTCGATCATGCGGGCCTGGATGCCTTCCAGGGTCGCGCTGGCGAGCTTGCAGAAGATGCAGGCGCCGGCGAGCTTGACCATGATCTTGTTGCCGTCGATCTCGACGAGCTCGCAATCACCGCCGTCGCGCTTGAGGTTCGGACGAACCTCCTCGATCACGGCGCGGATGATCCGCTCGCGTTCGCTCATCTGAGCCGGCGCTTCGACGACGCCCTGGGTTTCAGCCAGCATGATGTCACTTCTCTCGTGTTGATGGATCAAGCGAAGGATTTAAGCGAACGACGGCTCAGGCGAAGGACTTGCCGCAACCGCAGCTCGACTTGGCGTTGGGGTTCTCGAAGGTGAAGCCGGAGCCTTCCAGCGCGACGACGAAATCGATCGTCGTGCCCTCGAGATATTCGAGGCTCTTGTGATCGACGAGCACGCGCACACCCTCGCGCTCGATCACGGTGTCCTCCGGCTCGCTGCCGCTGACGAGACCCATGTTGTATTTGAGCCCGGCGCAGCCGCCGGCTTCGACCATGATCCGGAGGCCGTCGACCGGCTTGTCGGAGGTCGTGATCGCGTTGCGTACTGCGTTGACGGCGCTGTCAGTCAGGTTGATCATCATCGTCTGGCCTTTCCCATTCGGCTGTTGCGAACCGAATTGGCAAGTCTCGTGCCATGGAACAAACAGCTGAAACGCTTGGACTTTTCCGAGTGTCGCTGTGGCGTTTCCGACGCGTGTCGGCTTTGCGACAGGCGCGGTTCACGCCGTGTCGCGCCCGTGACGCCGCGATGTCGAGGCGCAAATCCGACAATCATCCGGCCCGACGGGCAAAAATTCCAGGCAAATCAACGCGCAACGAACATCGGCAGACAACTTGCATCACTGCCCTTTTGACCGCGCCGTGCGGCGAACGGCTGACTAGGACATACGAGGATTTGCTGATGACGACATTGGAGAAGACGGTTGCGATCGAGACCACCGCGCTCGCGCAGCTCGACAAGGAAGGACGGCTGCTCAACGCCGTGCTGAAGGCACCGACCACCAAGCCCGGCCGCTTCGGCTTCCGCGGCGACATCGCGTTGAAATTCCAGACCCAGGTCGCCGACGAGAAGCGCCCGCCGGATTTCTCGATCGAGCAGGTGCTGACGATCGTCAACGACGGCGAGCCGACGATTCCCGTGCTGGTCGGCTACATCCACTCGCTCGCCTATCTCGAGACGGCGGTCGAGGTGCTCAAGGGCCTGCTGAAGCCGGACGGCAGCTACTTCATGTTCTGCAACAACATCGACCTGCTGGCGAAGTACCGCATCAAGATGGGTGACGTGACGTTCTACGTCCTGCCGTGCGATGAATCGACGGTCTGGAAGGAAATGATGGATCTGCTGTCGATCGACAAGAACGACATCAAGAAGCTCGATACCGCCGGCAAGCTCGACTACGTGCTCGATGCTGCCGTGAAGTTCAGCGAGAGCTACGAGGTCATTGCCTATGCGGACGCGCTGGCCAAGATGGAGCCGGTGAAGAACCGCAACGAGAACCGGCCGGTCTGACCACCCGTTTCCTTCACACGCAATTTGAAGTCCCGGCCGTCGCGCCGGGACTTCGTGTGAGATCTCAGCCTTCCTCGCATTGCAGGCCGGTCTCTTCCTCATCGTCCTCGTCATCCTCGACCAGCGTCACGCCGGTTACGCAGATGTCGCCGTCGATGACCGACAGCGCCACCGGCGTCAGGCTCTCGCCCTTGCACGGGCCATCGACGCACATCCCGGTGCCGATCTCGAACAGCGAGCCGTGCTTGCCGCAGAGGATGCGCAGGCCGTTGCCGTCCATGAACTGGTTGCGCTCCCAGTCCAGATTCACCTTGTCGTGCGGGCACATGTTCAGATAGCCGAACACCTGCTTGCCCCAGCGAATCACGAAGATCGGCCACGGGCGATGGCTGCCGTCCTCGGCCACGATCATGAGCTGGAAGCCCATGGCGCGGCGGCTCGGGATGTCGTTGAAGCTGCAGATGGCGTAGGCGACGTCGGTCGTCATGTCAGGCCTCATCGATGTCTGGCGCATGTCCGACATTGCCGCTTTCCGCACAGCGAGAGCGACCGTCGGCTCGCTGACGGTCCACGTTGCAAGATTCGCGCAACTAAGCGCGTCTCCTGCCTTTCTCGCTATTGCGAGAGACTGGCACAGAACTTGAAAATTTCTCCTACAAACGGCCCTTTGTAAGGAGATCGACATGAACGTGACATTGGACTTTGTCGAAAGCTCACTCGACGACATCAAGGCGGCTCTCGACGGCGGCACGCTGACTGTCTACTCGGTGGCGCGTCCGACCACCGCCGACAAGGCGGTCGACCGCAGCGGTGTGCTCGCGACCTTCACCTTCGCCTCGCCCGCTTTCGGCCCCGCGGTCGACGGCCTGGAGCAGCCGAACTTCGTCGCCGCCGCGGTGCCTGCCGCCACCGTCGGCACGCCAGGCTTTGCCCGCGCCCGCAAGGCCGATGGCACGACGGTCGCCGATTTCTCGGCCGGCCCCGGCGAGCGCGAGATCAAGTTCACCGAAGTGTCCTGCTCGCCCGGCGCGCCGGTCACGGTCGCGACCTTCAAGATCATCGCCGATGGCGGCTGGCCGGAGCGCCCGGAATATTACGACAGCCATCCACGCCCGGGCTACGCGATGCCTAAAACGCTCTGACGCGCATCCGCGTCAGCTGTCCCGTTGGCCCCTCATCGAGAGCGCATGCATGAGCAGAGATCCCTCCGACGCCCTGGTCAGCTCCGAATGGCTGGCGCAGCATCTCGCCGATCCCGGCATCAAGATCCTCGATTGCACCTGGCATCATCCGAGCACCAATCTCGACGGCCGCACGCAATATCGCGGCCGGCACCTGCCGGGCTCGGTGCATTTCGACATCGACCAGGTCGCCGACAAGACCAACCCGCTGCCGCACATGCTGCCGACGGCGGAGGACTTCGCCCACAAGGTCGGGCTGCTCGGCATCAGCAATGCCGACCGCGTCATCGTCTATGACCGCCATTATGGCGGCTCGGCCGCGGGCCGCGTGTGGTGGATGTTCCGCGTGTTCGGCCACGACAATGTCGCCCTGCTCGACGGCGGCTTCGGCAAATGGACCAAGGAGAAACAGCCGGCGGAGATGACGCCGGTACGCCCGGCGCCGGCGAGCTTCACGGCGAGCTTCCGGCCCGAGCTGGTCGCGACCTCGGCGCAGGTGCAGGGCGCGCTCCAGAGTGGCGCGCAGCTCGTCGACGCCCGTGGCCCCGGCAAGTTCGACGGCACGCAGCCCGACGTCTTCACCTTCAAGCGCCAGGGCCACATTCCCGGCGCCATCAACCTGCCCTGGGCCGATCTCGTCGATCCCGACACCGGTGTCCTCATGGCGCCCGACGCGCTTGCCGCGCGCTTCGCGGCCGCCGGCATCGATCTGGCGAAGCCGATCGTGACTACCTGCGCCTCGGGCATCATCTCGTGCATGCTGGCGCTGGCGCTGTACCGGCTCGGCGTTCCCACTGTCGCTGTGCATGACGGCGCCTGGGCGGAATGGAGCCAGCTCGACGACACGCCGGCGGCGGCGTGACCTGAAGACTACGATGACGGGAGCACACGCATGACAAAGACTCTGGTCAAGACCACGCAGGACGGCCGCAAGGTCGAGGTGATCGGGCTGGCCATCTGCCTCGACGGCGAGCTCGAGGCGTTCGAGCTGGTCGAGGTCAAGCTGCATCCGAACCGCCGCAAGATCTGGGAGGCGGCACCCGATGCCACCCACATGGCCGGCCGGATCACGCTGACGAAAGAGGAAGCCGCAATCGTCGAGGGTGCCTTCGCCGGCGCCCAGTCCGAGATCCTCGCCAGCCCCGCCGCGATCAACGAACGCTTCCGGATCGCCGCGATGTGGAAGGCCCGGGAACAGGGGATCGAGTAGGCGAAGCGTCGACGATCAGGGGCCTCATGGTTCGAGACGCGCCTTCGGCGCTCCTCACCATGAGGGACAAGAATCGTAGGGTGGGCAAAGCCAGCGTCCGGCGCGCAGCGACGGGCGATGGCGTGCCCACCATTGTCGCTCCCACGCGCGGACAGACGGTGGGCACGGCGCGTTAGACCGAGCATCTATCGTGAGACCGCCCAGGCGCCTTTGCCCACCCTACGGATCACCAGCGTCATCGCGAGCGCGGCGACGCGATCCAGGGCCGGTGCGGGAACTCTGGATTGCTTCGTCGCCTGCGCCTTCTCGCAATGACGGCGGTCGCTGGATAGCCGGTCAATTACTGGAATATCCGGCCACGGTAATGATAGCTGCCGCCGTCATCGACATCGAACAACTCGCCGATATCCGGATGCTTCACCGGCTCGCCGGAGACATCGGCTACGAGGTTCTGCTCCGGCACATAAGCGATGTAGCTGCTGTCGCCGCATTCGGCGAGCAGATAGTAGAACGGCTGCTCCTTGTCGAGGCGCTTGTCCATCGTGATAGCCCGCCAGCCCTCTTCCTCGGAGAACGACAGGTCGACATCGAACACGACACCGCGCAGATCGTAGACGCGGTGCCGGGTCACCTGGCCGATCGTGAATTTTGCGTCCATCCGCAGCATCACAGCACGTCCGATGTCTCAGCCCGCCGGCGAATGGGTCTGGCAGTTGGTCGGGCAGACCCGGGCGCAGGCGCCGCAGCCGATGCAGGCGCCGGTGTCGTGCATGACCATGATCTTCTTCTCGACCTCGTCATCCTCGTCGTCGTCGAGCTCGACGAACTCGCCCTCGTCGTTGATGCCCTTCAGGGTCATCACCTCGCGGCCGCACACCTTGTAGCAGCGGCCGCAGCCGATGCACTTGGCCGCATCGATCGCGACCAGATAGTCCGGCCGCCAGTCGCGGCCGTCGCGGGTTGAATTGGACATGGTGACAGGTCCTTGTGCGGGCTTTACGCGGCCTCGAGCTTCTTCAGCTCGGCCCGCTTCTTCTCCAGCTCGGCGAATGCCTCATGCGCCTTCTGCGCGGTCGGCAGGATCTGGTCCCAGTTGATGGGCAGTTCCTCCGACAGATCGTGCAGGTTCATCTTGGCATCCATGGCGCGGGCCGACAGCTTCTTGATCTCGGCCTTCAATGTATCCAGGTCGCTCATCGTCTCATCCTCGCAGTTCAGTAATTCGCGACGTCCTTGAACTTCTCGATCATCTCGACGCCGGCCTTGACGAACTTGTCGCCCTCGTCGGCCAGCTTGCCGAGATTGTCGAAGCCGAAGCGGTGCACGTCGCGCAGCTGCTTGTTCACCACGATCAGCCGGCCGCCGATCAACACCATGCGGCCGAAGCCTTCATGGCTCATCTTCAGCATCGGCGAGATCATCACGCCGGTGGCCTTCTCGATCGACAGCGCGATCGCGTTGAAGAACAGCTCCAGCCGCCAGATCGTCTCCGGATCGGGATCACCGATGATCGGCAGCGCCCGACGCTTCTCCTTGTCCAGGATGTAGGGCTCAAGCAGCTCGACGTCCTTCTTGCCCTCCCAGGCCCCATGGGTGTCCTGGGCGCGCCAGACCTTGATCAGCTCCTTGACGAAAGGCCGCTGCTCGGCGGGGACGACTTCTTCTACGACTGCGGTATCCGACATGTTCGTTTCCTCATTCCTCGAAATCGAGCGCGCGTTCCTGGCCTTTTGCCAAGGCTTTGCGCAGCCACGGTGGCGGCGTGCCCTTCAGCACCGCCTGCAGCTTGCCGAGCAGATCGGTGATGTCCTCCGGCTGGGTGACCTTCATCGGGTGAATGTTGTTGGCGACGACGCGCGCCGCGCCGGAGCCGCCGATCGCGGCGACATAGAGGATCGCGCAATCCTTGATCGCCTCGATCTTCGGCGCCAGCTTGTCCTCGTTGCCGTCCTCCTTGAGATCGCCGTCGAACTCGACGGCCTCAAGGAAGCGATAGCCTTCGGGATCGAGATCGTAGATCGCGATGTTCTTGGCCCAGCCGAAATGGGCGTCGACGCGTTTAAGATCCTGGGTAGCGAATGCGACTTTCATGTCGTCGGTCCTTTCTCCTGACGCGTCAATGCAGCGGTGCCACGACGGCGGACTCGGGCGAGGCCTGCTGGAAATCCTTCCAGGGATCGATCCAGGTGTCCGGCGTCGGCTGATGGTTGTCCTCGCGGTCGGCGATGATCAGATTGGCCAGCGCGAACACCAGGTCGCGGGTGCCGCGATAGCCGACCGTCAGCAGATGCCCTGCCCCCAGCCGGTCGAACATCGGAAAGCCGATCCGGTAGAACGGGATCTTGAGCCGCGCCGCGGCCTGGCGACCGTGCGAATGCGTCATCATCAGGCCGCAGTCGCGCGCCTTCGCGAGGTTTTCCAGATCCTCGAGATCACCGATCAGCACCTCCTCGCAAGGCATGCGCTCGAGCACTGGCGACTGCGTCGTGGTGACGGCGACCGAGATCTCGGCGCCCATGTCGTGCAGCATGCTGGCGACGTCGAACAGCAAATCCGGCTCGGCGCCAACAGCAAGCTTGCGGCCGCCGATATGGAAATGCGCATCCAGCATCGCATCCGCGAGCTGGCCGCGCTGGCGGCGATATTTCGCCGGCACCGGACGTCCCGAGATCTCGCTCAGGAAGGCCATGAACTCGTCGTTCGGCAAGAGGCCGCAGAGCCGCTCGAACAGCCGGTACGGCACGCCGGTCTTGGCCTGCATCGCCTCCGCCGCGCGCTTCATCTGCGCGCCGATCGCGATCGTCCAGGACGCACTGCCCATGGTCGCGATCTCTTCCAGTCCGATGCCGCCGATCGTGGTCGGCGTGAACTCGTCCGGGATATGGCCGTCGAGCGAACCGCCGATATCCGGCAGGAACGACGGCTCCAGGCCGAAATCCTCGAAGATGGTGCGGAGCTCCTCGATATCGCCGGGCGTCAGATGGCAGCCGGGCAGCACGTTGACCTTGGCAGGATCACGCCGCGTCGAGGTCGGCTTGTCGACGAGCACCTCGACCATCTTGGCGACCGTCTTGTCCCAGCCGTCCTGGAACGCATCCTTGAAGTCGGGCGTCGAGACGTAGACCAGCGGATAGGTCGCGAGCTCCGGATGCTTCTCGCGGATCAGCTTGATGTAGCCGTCGACGTCGTCGCCCTTGGTCTCGGTGACTCCGGTCGAGCAGATGCCGATGATCTCCGGCTTCTGCTTCTTGGTGATGTTGAGGATCGCCTGCTCGACATTCTCGTAGCCGCCGAGCACGGTGGCAACCTCGCTCATCGCCGTCGTCTGCATCGGCACCGCTTCCTTGAAGTGGCGCACGAACAGCGTCAGGCCGAACGAGGTGCAGCCTTGCGAGCCGTGCAGCAGCGGCATCGCGCCGCGCAGGCCGAGGAAGGCGAACGAGCCGCCGATCGGCTGGCTCATCTTCAGCGGATTGACCGCGCAGGCCTTCTTTCCAATCGTGACCTTGGCCATGAGCGCCGCCCTATTCCGCCGCCTGCAGCAGTTCCGTCGGTGCGCTCGAGCGCGCCAGGATGTCCTCGACCCGGCCGGCGCAGGCGCCGCAGCCGCCCGAGGCGTTGGTGTGAGTGCGGACGCCGGCGACGTCGGTCAGACCATGCGCCTTGATCGCATCCTCGATGGTGCCGAGATCGACCGACTTGCAGTGGCAGATCTTCTTGGCGCGGCGCGCAGCCTCGGCCGCGACGGGATCGGCGGCGAGCGCAGCAGCCTCCGCATTGGCCTGCGCGATCGCCTTGGCCTGCCAATTGTTGCTGGCGCTCTCCCACGGCGCCCGCTTGCGCAGCTGCTCCCACATCGGATTGTAGATCGCCTTGTCGATCTCGGCGACCAGCTTGACCATGCCGATATAGCCCATGAAGGCGTGCGAGCGTTCCTGGTTGATGTCGAGCCACGGCATCGCCGCCTTCAGCGCCACGAACTGCGACTTGCCGCCCGACAGCATGATGTCGGCCTTGGCGTCCTTGAGCATCTTGTACATCTCTCGCGGCGCCATATCGTCGATCATGTGGGCGTCCTGGCCCATCAGCTCCTTGATGCGCTCCTTGTCCTCCTTGGTGGACTTCTTGACGGAGGTGCCGACCAGCTCCATGCCGGCCTCCTGCAGCGCCGCCACCACCGACCACGACTTCACGCCGCCGGTGATCAGCAGCACCTTCTTGCCGGTGAGCCGCTTCTTGAACGGCTCGATCGCCGCCCACGCCTTGGCCTCCTCGCGGGCGATCACCGCCTCGGTGCGGTCCAGCAGATCCGCCGGCGCGCCGCGCTCGACGAGAAGACGCGCGATCTCGCGCAGCGAGTCCGAGGAATCCTGGATGCCGTAGAACGAGCCTTCGAAGAACGGAATGCCGTAGCGCTCCTCCATCTTGCGGGCGACGTTGATCATCGCCTTGGAGCACACCATCATCGCCGCGCGGGCGCGGTGCGACGACGCGACGTCCTTGTAGCGGCCGTCGCCGGAGATGCAGGCCGAGATGCGGATACCGAGTTCGTCGAACAGCGGCTTCACCTGCCAGAGCTCGCCGGAGAGATTGTATTCGCCGATGATGTTGAGGTCGTAGGGCGTCGTCACCTCCGGCTCGACGGTGCCGATGACGTGGTCGAGCAGCGCCTCGCCGGCGAGCTTGTTGCCGAGATTCTTAGGGCCGACGAAGCCGGGCGAATTGACGGGAATGCAGGGCTTGCCGAACTTGGCCGAGGCCGCCTTGCAGACCGCGTTGATGTCGTCACCGGTCATGGCGGGCACGCAGGTCTGGTAGACGAAGACCGCCGGCGGATCGTATTTCTCGATGATTTCCTTGATCGCCTTGTACAGGCGCTTCTCGCCGCCGAACACGACGTCGGTCTCGTTGATGTCGGTGGTGAAACCGGTGCGCCAGATCTGCGAGCCGGACGAGGCCGCGCCGCGGTTGTCCCAGGAATTGCCTTCGCAGGCGATCGGCCCGTGCACGAGATGCGCGACGTCGGTCAGCGGCTGCAGCGCGACCTTGGCGCCGTCGAAGGCGCAGCCACCGGCCGCGCCGCCCGGCTGCAGCTGCTTGGTGCAGCCCTTCTTGCGCTCGGCCTCGGACTTGTTGGCGTTCTTGCCGCAACCCGGCTCGTTGAAGACGTTCTGGATCGTGGCAGACAGCGAGCTCATCGGCTTCTCCTGTTGGCGGACCTTCGGCGCGTCTTGGTGGGATGAAGCGGCTCAGGCATTCGTTGCCTTCCCACGAGCCGCATCGTCCGGAGCGAAGCGCGGCGGCCCTTTGGGGACCGCCGCGCGCCGTGACTTACCGGATGATGTCGAAGCTGTAGTCCGACTTGGCCGGCACGTTGGTGTTGCGGTCGATCTCGTCGAAGATCTTGTCGAGGATCGTGACCAGCACGTTCAGGCCGCCCTGATAGCCCCACACCGGATAACGGTGCTTGTGGTGGCGATCGAAGATCGGGAAGCCGATGCGGATCAGCGGCGTGCCGGTGTCGCGCTCCAGGTACTTGCCGTAGGTGTTGCCGATCAAGAAGTCGACCGGCTCGGTGAACAGCAGCGAGCGCATGTGCCAGAGATCCTTGCCGGGATACACGTGGCAGTTCTTGCCAAACGGCGAGGCATCGAACACCGCCTGCACGCGCTCTGCCCACTCCTTGTTGCCGTTGGTGGCGAGCACATGGGTCGGCTCGGCGCCGAGTTCCAGCAGGAACGAAGCCAGGCCGAGGCAGAGGTCCGGATCGCCATAGATCGCGAACTTCTTGCCATGGATGTGGGCGCTGGAGTCGGCGATCGCGTCGACCAGGCGGCCGCGCTCGATGGAAAGCGATTCCGGGATCTCCTTGCCCGAGATGCGCGACAGCGCCATCACGAAGGCGTCGGTGCCGGAGACGCCGACCGGGTGATGGAACGAGACCACCTCCTGGCCGTGGTTGGCGATGAAGGGCAGCGTCTTCTCGGTGCAATAGTGCTGCATCGAGATGGTCGCCTTGGCGTGGACCGCGTTGGCCGCATCTTCCAGGGTCGTTCCGCCCTCATACATGCGGAACTCGCCGTCGGTCGGCGTGTCGAACACGTTCGAGTTGTCGCCGAGGATGGTGTACTCGATCCCCATTTCCTCGAAGATGTGCTTGACCTCGCGGATGTTGCCGACGGTGTAGCCGTCGAAGCCGCCGATGAAGTTGATCTTCTCGTTCGGGACGCGCTCCAGCTTCGGCGCGGTGCCGGCCTTGCCGTCCCAGAAATGGTCGAGAATGCCCTTCATCGCATTGTCGTAGCCGGTGACGTGGCTGCCGACGAAGGCCGGGGTGTGGGCGAAGGGAACGTCGTACTCGGCCGGAACCGAGCCCTTTTCCTTCGAGGTCTTGATGAAGGCGTTGAGGTCGTCACCGATGACTTCCGCCATGCAGGTGGTCGACACCGCGATCATCTTCGGCTTGTACATGTTGTAGGCGTTGGCGAGGCCGTCGATCATGTTGTTGAGGCCGCCGAACACGGCTGCGTCCTCGGTCATCGACGACGACACGCAGGAGCTCGGCTCCTTGAAGTGACGCGACAGATGGCTGCGATAATAGGCGACGCAGCCCTGCGAACCGTGCACGAACGGCAGAGTCTTCTCGAAGCCGACGGCGACGAACACGGCGCCGAGCGGCTGGCAGGCCTTGGCCGGGTTGACGGTCAGCGCCTCGCGGGCGAAATTCTTCTCGCGATATTCGGGCGTCTTGGCCCATTCGCGGATGCGCTCGACTTCCGCAGGATCGCGCGGATTTTCGAACATCTTCTTCTTGTTGGCCAGCATCTGCTGGTATTCGGGACCACGGAAAAGCTCGAAGTGATCGAGCACATGTTCGGCAGACTGTGTCATGGGAAAACCCTCTCTATGTTCCTGTGTCGATCAGGGAGCGCTGGCTCTCCGCCGAAGGAGAGCCAGGCCGTGGGTGGTTGTGGTTACTTTGCCAGTTACTCGGCCGCCTGGAGCAGCGGCTTGGGAGCCTGCTTCCAGGGAGCCTTGGTCATCTTCCAGACCGGCGAGTTGATCGCCATGTCCATGTCGCGGGCGAAGATCGCGAACCCGTCATAGCCATGGTAGGGACCCGAGTAGTCCCAGGAGTGCATCTGGCGGAACGGCACGCCCATCTTCTGGAACACGTACTTTTCCTTGATGCCCGAGCCGACCAGGTCCGGCTGGACCTTCTCGACGAACTTCTCGAACTCGTAGCCGGTCACGTCGTCGTAGATCAGCGTGCCGTCCTTGACGTAGTGCTGGGCGGTGCGCTGATAGTCGTCATTGTGGCCGAACTCGTAGCCGGTGCCGACGACTTCCATGCCGAGGTCCTCGTAGGCGCCGATCACGTGGCGCGGACGCAGGCCGCCGACGAACAGCATCACGGTCTTGCCTTCCAGGCGCGGCCGGTACTTGGCGATCACGGCGTCCATCAAGGGCTGGTACTTGGCGATGACGCGCTCGGCACCTTCCTTGATCTTGTCGTCGAAATAGCTGGCGATCTTGCGCAGCGATTCGGCGATCTTGCTCGGTCCGAAGAAGTTGTACTCGCACCACGGAATGTTGTACTTCTCTTCCATGTGACGCGAGATGTAGTTCATCGAGCGGTAGCAGTGCAGAACGTTCAGCTTCGCCTTCGGCGTCGCCTCCAGCTCCGCGAGCGAGCCGTCGCCCGACCACTGGGCGATCACGCGCAGGCCCATCTCTTCGAGCAGGATGCGCGAGGACCAGGCGTCGCCACCGATGTTGTAGTCGCCGATGATCGCGACGTCGTAATCCGACGGCTCGAAGCGCGGCGCGGCGTCGGCCGGCAGCTTGTCGAACACCCAGTCCCGGATCGCGTCGTTGGCGATGTGGTGGCCGAGCGACTGCGAGACACCGCGGAAGCCTTCGCAGCGGACGGGGACGATGGTCTTGCCGTCATACTCCTTGGACTTGACCTTGGAGACCGCCTCGATGTCGTCGCCGATCAGACCGATCGGGCACTCCGACTGCACGGTGATGCCGTTGTTCAGCGGGAACAGCTCCTGGATTTCGTCCATGATCTTGGCGAGCTTCTTGTCGCCGCCGAAGACGATGTCCTTCTCCTGGAAGTCGGAGGTGAACTGCATCGTGACGAAGGTGTCGATGCCGGTCGTGCCGATGTAATAGTTGCGGCGCGCCGCCCAGGAGTACTGGCCGCAGCCGACCGGGCCGTGGCTGATGTGGATCATGTCCTTGATCGGACCCCAGACCACGCCCTTCGAGCCGGCATAGGCGCAACCACGGATGGTCATGACACCCGGGATCGACTTGATGTTCGACTTGACGCCGCAGTCCGACTTGCCGGACTCATGGACGTTGAGATGCTTGGCGCGGCGCTTGGCGGTCTTCTCAGGATAAACCTTGAGGACCTCGGCGATCAGTTCCTTGTTGCGTGCCTTGATCTCGGCAACGCTTTGTTTCTCGATAACGCTCATCTGGCTTTTTCCTCGATGATCGGTTGCGGAGATCGCCCGGCCCGTCGAACAGACGGGCCGGATGACCGGTGACGCTTTAGGCCGTGGCGGCGAGCTCGGCGGCGGTCTTGCCGATCTGGCTCTCGTCGACCGCCTTCATGATGCCGTGCTCCATCAGCATGTCCTCGAGCTCGTCCATCGTGATCGGGGTCGGGATGATGCCCTTGCCGGCATTGCCGTGGATCTTGGTCGCCAAGTTGCGGTAGTGGTTGGCCTGGACCGACTCCGGAGCGTACTCCAGCACGGTCATGCGGCGCAGCTCGGCGTGCTGCACGATGTTGTCGCGCGGCACGAAGTAGATCAGCTGGGTGCCGAGCTTCTTGGCCAGGGCCTCAGCCAGCTCCAGCTCCTTGTCGGTCTGGCGCTCGTTGCAGACCAGGCCGCCCAGGCGCACGCCGCCGGAGTTCGCATACTTCAGAATGCCCTTGGAGATGTTGTTGGCGGCATACATCGCCATCATCTCGCCGGACATCACGATGTAGATCTCCTGCGCCTTGTTCTCGCGGATCGGCATCGCGAAGCCGCCGCAGACCACGTCGCCGAGCACGTCATAGGACACGTAGTCGATGTCCTCATAGGCGCCGTTCTCTTCCAGGAAGTTGATCGAGGTGATCACGCCGCGGCCGGCGCAGCCGACGCCCGGCTCCGGACCGCCGGACTCGACGCAACGGATGTCGCGATAGCCGACCTTCATGACCTCTTCGATCTCGAGGTCCTCGACGCTGCCGGCGGCAGCGGCCAGGCTCAGGATGGTGTCCTGCGCCTTGGCGTGCAGGATCAGGCGGGTCGAATCCGCCTTGGGGTCGCAGCCGACGATCAGGATCCGATGACCCATCTCGGCGAGCGCTGCGAGGGTGTTCTGCGACGTCGTCGATTTGCCGATGCCGCCTTTGCCGTAGAATGCGATTTGTCGAAGTGATGACATTCTGCTCTCCATCAACCGATTGCCAATGTCCCGCATGCGCCTTGCATGACGAGACCGCGTCCTCTCTCCAGAACCGGCAGACGGGTTATTGGGAAGGAGAGCATCGCTCGTCCGAAGCGTCGGCGTGCACTCAGCCCTCAACCTTTGCCTGAACGGAGTTTTGCAACGGCTGTGCCAGAGCTTTGGAATCGTTAAAAACGCCATGTTTTGAAAGAGATGCGGTCAAGCTCGGCGGTAGGATGAGCTTGTTGCAAACCCGACATCTGGGTTTTTCACCCGACGCTCCCACGACGTGCTGTCCGAAACGACACATGTCGTCGCAGGCTCCACGCAGCGCTGCAGCGATCCTCCCTCGCAGCGCATGTATGAAGCCCGCTCAGGCCTGCGGTACGGAGTTTGCTTGATGTAGATCAAACCCGCTCTACGAACGGGCCAGAAGGAGCATTTTCGATGTCGAGCAGGACGTGCGTCTTTGTCATTGAATCCGATCAGGTGATCCGCTCGGCGCTCGGCTATATCCTCAGCGAGCGTCACGAGACCTTCACCTTCGCAGAGACCGCGGATGCGCTGAGCAAGGCTGCACGGGCGACACCGGACGCGGTGCTGGTCGGCAGCAGCATTCTCGAGGACGACGGCGCCGAGACGGTCGGCATGCTCGCCCGCAAGCTCAATCAGGCCGGCATCATCGTCGTCGCCGGCTCGACCAGGTCACCGCTCGCGCTGGCGGGCCTGCGCCAGGGCGCCGAGGCGGTCATCGCCAAGCCGATCACCTTTGACGGCGTGACCCACGCGGTCGAGACGGTGCTGGCGCGGCGCAGCACCGAGCCGAGCCTCGCGACGTAGCCGCGCCCCGAGGCGGATTGAGATCAGCAGACGACCAGGAGAGGATCATGTTGAAGATGGCGCAGACGGCAGCTCCGGCGAATCCGGATATCGAGGACATCGTCGAGAATTTCGCGCTGCTCGACGATTGGGACGACCGCTACCGCTACGTCATCGAGCTCGGCCGTGGCCTCACGCCCCTGCCCGACGCCGACCGCAACGACGGCAACAAGGTCCAGGGTTGCACCAGCCAGGTCTGGGTGGCCACGTCGGTGCGGCACGGCACGGCAGCGCCGCTGCTCGACTTCGTCGGCGACAGCGATGCGCATATCGTCCGCGGCCTGGTCGCGATCCTGCTCGCGATGGTGTCTGGCCGCACCGCGCCGGAGATCCTGGCGGCCGATCCAATCGCGCTGTTCGAAAAGCTCGGTTTGCGTGAGCATCTGACGCCGCAGCGCTCCAACGGCTTCCGCTCGATGGTCAGGCGCATCAAGGCCGATGCGCAGGCGGCAATGGCCGCGGCGGCGTAGGTTGAATTAGTTGGTTTGCTTGTTTGATGAGCCCGTCTAGCGCGTCATACTCGGTGCACCCTCTCCCCTTGTGGGAGAGGGTGGTGCGCATGAGCGCAACGAAGGCGCGCCGGGTGAGGGGTTCTCTCGGCATACTCAGACGGTCATGACTCGCGGAGGCAACCCCTCACCCAAGCGGGTCTGGAGCTAATAGCGGCGCAGCCCTCTCCCACAAGGGGAGAGGGCGCAGCAATTGGCACCGCTTCTTTCCGGCAATAGCCCGCGGCATTCCGTCTCTACGAGAAAAACTCCTGCGCCTTCTTCAGCGCGCGGACCAGCACATCGACCTCTTCCCGCGTGTTGTACATCGCAAACGACGCCCGGCAGGTTGCCGAGACGCCGAAGCGCTCCAGCAGCGGCATCGCGCAATGGGTGCCGGCGCGCACCGCGACGCCGGAGCGGTCGATGACGGTGGCGAAGTCGTGGGCGTGGGCGCCCTGCATCTCGAACGACACGATGGCGCCCTTGTCGGCGGCATTGCCGATGATGCGCAGCGAGTTGATCTCGCGCAGCTGCTCGGTCGCATAGGTCACGAGATCATGCTCGTGCGCGGCGATGCGCTGCTTGCCAATCGAGGAGACATAGTCGATCGCCGCACCCAGCCCGGCGGCCTCGACAATCGGCGGCGTGCCGGCCTCGAAACGGTGCGGCGGGTCGCCATAGGTCACCCAGTCACGCGCGACCTCGCGGATCATCTCGCCGCCGCCATTGAACGGCGGCATCGAGGCCAGGAGCTCGCGCTTGCCATACAGCGCGCCGATCCCGGTCGGGCCATAGATCTTGTGCCCGGTGATGCAATAGAAATCCGCATCGATATCCCTGACGTCGACCTCCATGTGCACCGCGGCCTGCGAGCCGTCGATCAGCACTGGGATGCCGCGGTCGTGCGCGATGCGGATGACCTCCTTCACCGGGACGACCGTGCCGAGCACGTTAGACATCTGCGTCATCGCCACCATCTTGGTGCGCGGCGTCAGCAGCTTCTCGAACTCGTCGAGCAGGAAATTGCCGTCGTCGTCGACGGGAGCCCATTTGATGACAGCCCCCTGGCGCTCCCGGAGGAAATGCCAGGGGATGATGTTGGCATGGTGCTCCATGATCGAGAGCACGATCTCGTCGCCCGGCCCGATCCGCTCGCGGCCGAAGGTCTGGGCCACCAGGTTCACCGCCTCGGTGGCGCCACGGGTGAAGATGATCTGCTCGGGGCTCTCGGCGTTGAGGAACGTCGCGACCTTGGCGCGGGCGCCCTCATAGGCCTCGGTCGCGGCATTGGCGAGATAATGCAGCCCGCGATGCACGTTGGCGTATTCGGACGTGTAGACCTGGTTCATCCGGTCCAGCACCGCCTGCGGCTTCTGCGCGGAGGCGGCGTTGTCGAGATAGACCAGCGGCTTGCCGTGCACCTGCATGCCGAGAATGGGAAAGTCCGCCCGGATGCGACCGACGTCGTAGCCGCTCCCGTTCACCGCTGCATGCATCGTCTACTCCCGTCGTCCGAGCCAGCCCAGCAGCGCCCCGGTCAGCGCGTCGCGCACGCTCTCATTGGCCGCGCCCTCGATGATCTCGCCGATGAAGGCCTGGATCAGCAGCGCCTTCGCTTCTGCCGGCGGAATGCCACGCGCCATGAGATAGAACAGCAACTCATCGTCGATCGCGCCGGTCGTGGTGCCGTGGCCGCACTGCACGTCGTCGGCGAAGATCTCGAGCTCCGGCTTGGAGTCTGCCTCGGCCTCGTCGGACAGCAGCAGCGCGCGTGACATCATCTTGGCGTCGGTCTTCTGCGCGCCCGGGGCGACCGTGATCTTGCCCTGGAACACCGCGCGGGCGGTGTCGCCGACCACCGCCTTGAAGGTCTCGCGGCTCTGGCCGTTCTCGGCCGCATGCTCGATCGACAACGTGGTGTCGGCATGCTGCGTGCCCGACAGCAGCGAACCGCCGCGGATATCGGCGACGGTGCCCTCACCTGCCATGCGGACGAACAGCTGATTGCGGACCAGGCTGCCGCCGGCGACGAAGCCGAGCTGATTGAAGGTCGCACGCGCGCCGATATTGGCGAGCAGCGAGCCGATGTGCAGCGCGCTGCTGCCCTCGCTGACCACCTTGACGTGATCGATCCGCGCCTCGTCGCCGACGACGAGCTGCATCGCGGTGTTGACCTGATACTCGCTACCGTCGGGCCCCTGATGCGACTCGACGATGGTGGCGCTGGCGCCGGCGCCAATATTCACCTGGGAGCGCGTGAACATCGAGGTCGCGACCCAATTGGTCGTGACAAAGGCAACATGGATCGGCCGGCTCAGCGCGGTGCCCGGCGCGACCAGGATGACGACACCATTGGCGGCGAGCGCCGTGTTGAGCGCCAGCGCCGGATCGTCGTCCGGCACGATCGCGCCGAGGCGCTGCGACAGCAGCGGCTTGTCGGCGGCCAGCGCATCAGCCATCGGCTGGATGGTCAGGCCGGGCTCGAGATTGGCGATGTCGGATAGCTCCGGCACGAAGGCGCCGTCGACGATGACGAGCTTGCGGAAGCCGGCGCCGGCGAACAGATCCTTGGCCTCGCGCGCTTTGGCCTTGGCGGCATCGTCCGGCAGCGAAGCGAGGCGCTTGGCCTCCTTCATCTGTGTACGCAGATCGGTGTAGCGCCAGGCCTCGACGCGCCGGTGCGGCAGGCCGACCGCGGTGAAACGGTCGAACGCGGCGGCGCGTACCGCCGTGATCTCCTCGCCGCCCGGCAGATAACGGCGGGCGCCCTGGTACAGATCGGCCAGTCCGAGCTCGGCCTTGGTCTTGCGGATCGCGACGCCCATGCTCGTCCCCGCCCCTTACGCTGCTTCGCTCTGGTACTGCGCGTAGCCGGTCGCCTCGAGCTCGCGCGCGAGATCCGCTCCGCCGGTGCGGACGATGCGGCCCGCCGCGAACACGTGGACGATGTCCGGCACGATGTAGTCGAGCAGCCGCTGATAATGGGTGATGACGATCATGCCGCGCTCGGCCGAGCGCAGCGCGTTGACGCCATTGGCCACCACCTTGAGCGCATCGATGTCGAGGCCCGAATCCGTCTCGTCGAGCACGCAGAGCGACGGCTGCAGCAGCGCCATCTGCAGGGTCTCGTTGCGCTTCTTCTCGCCGCCGGAGAAGCCGACATTGAGCGGCCGCTTCAGCATCTCCGAATCGATGTTCAGGGTCTTGGCGATCTCGCGCACGCGCTTGATCAGGTCGGGCGAGGACAGCTCCTCCTCGCCGCGCGCCTTGCGCTGGGCGTTGAAGGCCGCCCGCAGGAACGTCAGGGTCGCGACGCCCGGGATCTCCAGCGGGTACTGGAACGCCAGGAACACGCCCTTCGCGGCGCGCTCGTCAGCCGACATCGCCAGCAGGTCCTCGCCGTTGAGATAGACCTCGCCGGCGGTGATCTCATAGCCGGGCTTGCCGGCGAGCACATAGGACAGCGTCGACTTGCCCGCGCCGTTCGGTCCCATGATGGCGTGGATCTCGCCCTTGTTCACGGTGAGGTCCAGGCCCTGGATGATCTTGCGACCACCGGAGATCTCGGCATGGAGCCCCTTGATTTCGAGCAAGGCCGTCATCGAACACTCCTCATCTGTTGTCGCCGCGCGCGACGTCCTTATCCGACTGAACCTTCGAGGCTGATCGAGATCAGCTTCTGCGCCTCGACCGCGAACTCCATCGGCAGCTGCTGCAGCACGTCCTTGACGAAGCCGTTGACGACGAGACCGACCGCCTCTTCCTGGCTGAGGCCGCGCTGGATGCAGTAGAACAGCACGTCCTCGGAGATCTTGGAGGTCGTCGCCTCATGCTCGAACACCGCCGACGAATTCTTGGCCTCAATGTAGGGCACGGTGTGCGCGCCGCATTTGTCGCCGATCAAGAGCGAGTCGCAGGCGGTGAAGTTGCGCGCGCCGGAGGCCTTGCGGTGGGCGCTGACGAGGCCGCGATAGGTGTTCTGCGACTTGCCGGCGGCGATGCCCTTGGAGATGATCCGGCTCGACGTGTTCTTGCCGAGATGAATCATCTTAGTGCCGCTATCGACCTGCTGAAAGCCGTTGGAGATCGCGATCGAGTAGAACTCGCCGCTGGAATTATCACCGCGCAGGATGCAGCTCGGATATTTCCAGGTAATGGCGGAGCCCGTCTCGACCTGGGTCCAGGAGATCTTCGAGTTCGTGCCGCGGCAGTCACCGCGCTTGGTGACGAAATTGTAGATGCCGCCGACGCCCTCGGAATTGCCGGGGTACCAGTTCTGCACGGTCGAATATTTGATCTCGGCATCGTCCAGCGCGACCAGCTCGACGACAGCGGCGTGCAGCTGGTTCTCGTCGCGCTGCGGCGCCGTGCATCCTTCGAGATAGCTGACATAAGCGCCCTTGTCGGCGATGATCAGCGTGCGCTCGAACTGGCCGGTGTTGCGCTCGTTGATGCGGAAATAGGTCGACAGCTCCATCGGGCAGCGCACGCCCGGCGGGATGTAGACGAAGGAGCCGTCGGAGAACACCGCCGAGTTGAGCGTCGCGAAATAATTGTCGGTCGTCGGCACGACAGTGCCGAGATATTTCTGCACCAGGTCCGGGTGCTCGCGCAGCGCCTCGGAGATCGGCATGAAGATCACGCCGGCCTTCTTCAGCTCCTCCTTGAAGGTCGTTGCTACCGAGACGGAGTCGAACACGGCATCGACCGCGATCTTGGTGCGCGGCGCAGCCGCCTCGCCGTCCTCGGTCTCCGCTGCCGCGGAGGGACGCTCGACGCCTTCGAGGATCTCGACCTCGCGCAAGGGAATGCCAAGCTTCTCATAGGTCTTGAGAATCTCCGGATCGATCTCGTCGAGCGAGGCGACCTTCTTCTTCGGCTTCGGCGCCGAATAGTAATAGAGATCCTGATAGTCGATCTTCGGGTACCCGACGCGCGCCCAGGTCGGCTCGGTCATGGTGAGCCAGCGGCGATACGCCTCGAGCCGCCAGTCCAGCATCCAGGCCGGCTCGTTCTTCTTCGCCGAGATGAAGCGGATCGTATCTTCGGACAGCCCTTTCGGCGCCTTTTCGGATTCGATGACGGTCTCGAACCCGTAGCGATATTGATCGACGTCGATGTCCTTGACGCGATCAATGGTCTCCTGAACAGCTGCCATCTTCCACTCCGCTTGCAATGTTGCCGTCGCGCCCGCGTCAGGCGGGCACGCAGGTGTCCGGCACCGGACAGACGGCGGCGCATTGCGGCGCGTCGAAGTGGCCTTCGCACTCCGTGCACTTCTTCGGATCAATGATGTACATGTCGTTCTTCAGCCGAATGGCCGCGTTCGGACATTCGAACTCGCAGGCTCCGCAGACCGTGCATTGTGAAGCGATGATCTTGTAGGTCATGTGCTGTTCCCCGCGCTCCAGCGACATCGGGCGATGTCTTTCGGGTCTGATCTTTCAAGCGCCGTGCCAGAGCGCATTTGGTTGATTTCTAAGGAAGATTCTAAATATCGCGGATGAGGGCCAGCTGTCGCTCTCCCGACAGCATGTCGTAAGTGCGACAGGAGCGATGGATGACGTGCGCGAAGCGAGAGTCGAGATCTCGCCGCACGGCCGGTGCGCTCCCCTCCCCCTTGCGGGGAGGGGTCGGGGGTGGGGGTCTCCGGGCGCTGATGCTTGTGAGTCGGATAAATTGTTGTGCGTACGTTCGACGATGACTGTGCGATCAGCCGGCGTTCGACTTCGTCAATGAAGGGCGGTGTTTCTGACGAAGAGGTTCGCGCGCATCACGCGCAGTGTGCTCGGGGACCCCCACCCCCGACCCCTCCCCGCAAGGGGGAGGGGAGCCCACCGCAGTTGGAGCGAAAGTGGGGATCTCATTAGCACGGCGTCCTCGATCCGAGCATTGCCTCAAACACAAAGGGCGCGCCACAGCGCGCCCTTCATCACGACCGAGCCCATCCACTCAAAACCGCTTGACCTCGATGTTGTACTTCTTCAGCGCGTAGCCGATCTGCCTTGGCGTCAGCCCCAACAGACGCGCAGCCTTCGCCTGGACCCAGCCGGAGCGTTCCATGGCCTGGACGATGCGCTCGCGCTCGGGGACGGCGCCGCCGTCCATGGCCTCGGAGTACTCACCATCGTCGGCCTCGGCCGCAGGCAGATCGGCTGGCGGCTCGATCGGCGCCGAGGTGCGCGGCAGGATCGGCAACGGCACCATCGGCTGGCCGCGCGGCGGCGGCGGCGTCACCGTGTTGCCCTTCCACAGGATCGCCGACATGCATTCGTTGCGGCTGCAGGCGAAGTCGTGCTGGCCGATCGCCGATCCTGCTGCCAGGGTCGCGGTCCGCTGCACGCAGTTCTCCAGCTCGCGCACATTGCCGGGGAAGCCGCAATGCATCAGCACCTCGATGGCGCTGACGTCGAAGGTGAGATCGCGCTCGTTCTCGCAATTGAAGCGGCGCAGGAACTCGCGCGCGAGCTGCGGGATGTCGCTGCGCCGGTCGCGCAGCGGCGGCAGTTTGATCGGCACCACGCTGATCCGATAATAGAGATCGGCGCGGAATTCATTGCGCGCCACCGCCTCTTCCAGGTTGCGGTTGGTGGCGGTGACGATGCGCACGTCGACCTTGATGGTCTGGTTGCCGCCGACGCGCTCGAACTCCTGCTCCTGCAGCACGCGTAAGAGCTTCGCCTGGAACGCCGGCGAGATCTCGCCGATCTCGTCGAGGAACAAGGTGCCCTTGTCGGCCAGCTCGAAGCGGCCCTTGCGCGCATTGATCGCGCCGGTGAAAGCGCCCTTCTCGTGGCCGAACAGCTCGGATTCCAGCACCGTCTCGGGCAGCGCCGCGCAGTTGATCTTGATGAACGGCCGCTTGGCGCGGTTCGACAATTCGTGGATCGCCTTCGCCACCAGCTCCTTGCCGGTGCCGGATTCACCACGCAGCAGCACCGGCGCGTTCGACTTGGCGACGACGTTGATCTTCTCGAGCAGCGCGCGCAGCGCCGGGCTGTCGCCGACGATGCCGTCCACCAGCACCTTCTTGCCCTTGGCCGGCGCCGGCTTCAGCTCGAGCAGCTCCTTCTGCAACCGGTGGCTCTCCGCCATCAGCCGCTCACGGTCGCGCGCGACGACCCGATGCAGTTTGATCGTCTGCCCGATCAGGTTGGCGACCATCGTGAGGAAGCGGACGTCGGAGTCGAGCCGGAACACGGCTCGGCCGTCCCAGACGCGATCGATCGTCAACGTGCCGACGACGCGCTGGTCGATACGAATGGGAACACCGAGAAACGACACGCGGGTGTCGGCGCCGGCCCCGAGCGTTACCGCGTCCGCGGCGCTAAAGGCGGGATGATCGGCGACATTCTCCGCGATCAGCGGCACGGCGGTCGCGACGATCTGGTCGATCGCCTTCTGCGGCAGGCGCTCGCGATAGCGCTGATCGCTGCCCTCGCTCCACCCGGCACCGACGGCGAGATCCGGAATGCCGTCATCGGCAAGCAGCGACACCACGCCATGGCGCATCTGCATGAACGACTGCAGCAGGTTGACGACGTTGGCGAGGGTGATTTCCAGCCGCGTCGGCGCGGCCAGGATTTTCGAGATTTCGAAAATTCCGGTCAGCGCGATCTCGCTGAGCGGTATCGGGGCAGCATGGGACCTGATGTCCTGAGCTTCGACCTGACGTGTTTCCGTTTGGACCATGGTCGCTTCTCTGATGGTCACGGACGCGCTTTGCGAGATCGCCCGTGATTGTAGGCGTTCTAACATCCTCCCTTAACTGCAGTTGATTGTCGTGCCTAACTTTGCTGCATTGCCGCAGAAGTAGTGTGCAGCGAAAAGAGCAGAAAAGCTGCAGGACTTCATGATCTTAACAAATTAGTTTGCACCGGACGCGACGCACGCATTGCACCGTCGCAGACGCAACGAAAGCAGCGGACCTAACGAATTCGTGTTGTCTTCCCGACACCTAGGATTCAGTGATCCACCGCAGCTCTGCGAGCCGCTCGCAAAGGGTCAAACTGAACACCAACTTTCCACACCAGCCATGGCACTCGCCGCATGCGGCTGCCAGCTCGTGATGTCGGGGATCTCACATCGGCGTGTAGCTCCGATCAACTTAAAGGTGCTGGCCGCCATTGATCTGAATCTCCTCGCCGGTCACGTAGCTCGCAGCGTCCGAGCACAGGAAGAACAGCACCTTTGCCACCTCCTCCGGTGCGCCAATCCGACGCATCGGGATCAGCGGCGAAAACCGCGCCTCCGTTTCCGGCGACACCATCTCGGTCTTGATCTCGCCGGGCGCGATCGCGTTGACGCGGATGCCATGCGGTGCGAAGTCATGGGCCATCTCGCGGGTCAGGCAGGCCAGCGCGGCCTTGGAGGTCGCATAGGCGGTGCCGGCGAAAGGATGCACGCGGGTGCCGACGATCGAGGTCACGTTGACCACCGCGCCCTGCCCGCGCTTCAACTCCTCGAACAGGCCGCGCGCCAACAGGATCGGCCCGAGGAAGTTGACGTGAAAGACCGTCATCCACGTCTCGACCGAGGTCGCCAATGAATCGAGCCGGCCGCCATCCTCGGCCTTCGGCGAGATCGCCGCATTGTTGATCAGCGCATGCAACGGCGCGCCGTCGAGCCGCGCCTTGATGTCGGCAATCGCACGCGGGATCGCCTTGCGGTCGCTGAGGTCGACCTGGACGTGATTGTCCGGCCCGGCATCCCAGGGACAGCGGCCGCCATCGAACGGTTGACGCGAGCAGGTAATGATGCGCCAGCCGGCATCGGAGAACAGCCTGGCCGTCGCATGACCAATGCCGCGCGAACCGCCGGTCAGCACCAGCGTCTTCTGCTCGGTACGCTCCGGACGCCCAGCCGCGGCCATATCGCGATGGAACGGGCACGACTCGATTCCCGCAGCATCGATGGCGGGCTCGTGGACGTCCTGGTCGAGATCGAGGCTCACCGCATCCGTCCTGATCCTGCACCGCGTACAACCCAAACCGTCCGCGGTATCGTCATGCGGTGGTTGTGCAGATTCCGGGCCAGCGAAAATCACGCGCAGCCCGGCGGCTCTCTGTCGGCTTCGCGACAGATTGGCGGGTTCGAGACAAGTTCAGCGTCGGCTTTCCGCCGCAACGATCTCGCGACGTTCAGAACCCAAGGCGTTCAAACGACGATCGTTTTCCAGCTCGCAGGCGGTGGTCCAACTCTTGCTCAAGCGAACTGATCGATTGAACTGGAAGCCGGCTTTCCACTCTCACAGCGGACAGCCACGAGACGCCGAACGACGTATGGACCGGGACATGGGGACGAATGCAGCGCGCTTCGCCGTGGTCCTCGGGACCAACGACGTCGCCTCGGCGATCGGCGTGCATCTGCATCGCGCGGGCTTCTGCGTGGTGCTATCGCACGACCCCAATCCGCCGGTCATGCGCCGCAAGATGGCGTTTCACGACGCCTTGTTCGGCGACAGCGTTCGTGTCGAGAACGTGATCGGCGAGCGCATCGAGAGCACGATGGACGTGTTCAAGGCGCTGGGCGATCCCCGACATGTCCTGGTCACGCCGCTGGGGCTGCTCGATCTGCTGCCGGTCCGCGCCATCGACGTGCTGATCGACGCCCGCATGCAGACGCGCGAGGTGACGCCCAATCTGCGCGGCATGACGCGGCTGTCGATCGGCATCGGCCCGGGCTTCTCGCCCTCGGCCAATTGCGACGTTGCGATCGAGACCCGGCCGGATCGGCTCGGCCAGATCGTCATCGAAGGCTGGACGTTGGCGAAGGACGATGCCGGCGAGCTCGTCGGCGCCGAGTGCCTGGTGCTCTCGCCGCATGAGGGCCGCTGGCACACGCCGGTCGAGATCGGCACGCGCATCTACAAGGGCTTCGTCGTCGGCCATCTCTCAGGCGAGCCGGTGACCGCGCCCACTGACGGGATCCTGCGCGGCATCGTCCGCGACGGCAGCGACGTGCCGGCTGGCATCGTGCTGGCCGAGATCGATCCGCGCGGCCGCCACGCGCAGTGGACCGGAATCGACGCACAAGGCCAGGCGCTCGCGCAAGCGACGCTCGCCGCGATCCGGCTGCACGCCGCAGCGCGCATCAGCGCAACCGCCGCCTCTCGCTGATCCCCACGCTGCTGATCCCCCGCTTTCGAACGATTCTGATTAGCCGGCCTACAGAGCACTCATCTTGGCATCGGGCTTGGCATCGGCGTTGCTTATCGTTGGCAGGAGCGAGCAACAGCCATGATCATTTGTTCCTGCAACGTCATCAGCGATACGGCCATTCGTGACGTCGTCACGGCGGCCGACATCACCTTCGGTTCGCCGGCGCAAGTCTATGATTGCCTCGGCTGCTCCGTACAATGCGGCCTCTGCTCGCGCTCGGTGAAGCGGATTTTGGACGAACGGACGGGCGAGGCGACGGTATGGCCGGTGCAGACCGAGCCCGCGCCGTGCCAGCTGATGTCGGTGGCGTAACGAACAAACGACCGGACATGTCGAACCGCGCTGTCCGAAGTCAGACAAAGTCGACAGGAGCCGCTGGGAGGCGGACCTTAGGTCGAACGGCCGTAGCGGGGCCTCGCCCTTCGAGAAGCCCGCCTATGGCGGGCTCCTCAGAGGGTGTGAATCTTTCGATTTCGGCAATTTTCGACATGAGTCAAATCAACGACTTGGCTCGTCCGAAAACTGCAAAATTCGAATTCTTTCTCATCCTCTCAGGGTGAGGGGCGAAGCCTGCGCATCGGACGCAGCCGTCTGTCGTCACCTCTGGCATTTCAACGATGAGTATTGTGAAGATCCGGCTCCCGAGCTCCACCCTCATGGTGAGGAGGCGCGCAGCGCCGTCTCGAACCATGAGGCCCGAGACGTACCGCTAGACTTCTCAAATAAACGGCTTCCCTCCGGTCACCGCCACCGTCGTGCCCGACGTGTAGCTCGACAGCGGGTCCGCCAGCATCACATAGGCGGTCGCCAGCTCCGCCGGCTGGCCGGCGCGCTTCATCGGCACCTGCTGGCCGAAGTTCTTCACCCTGTCCTCGGACATGGTCGACGGGATCAGCGGCGTCCAGATCGGCCCCGGCGCCACGGCGTTGGCGCGGATGCCCTTCTCGGCCAGCATCTGGGCGAGGCCGCCGGTGAAGTTCTGGATCGCGCCCTTGGTGGTGGCGTAGGCGAGCAGGCTCGGATTGGGCATGTCGGAATTGACCGAGGCCGTATTGACGATTGCGCTGCCCGGCTTCATGTGCGGCACCGCCGCCTTGGTGAGGTAGAACATCGCGTGGATGTTGGTGCGGAAGGTCATCTCCCACTCCTCATCCGAGATGTCGCCGATGTCGCTGAAGGTCGCCTGGTGCGCGGCGTTGTTGACGAGGATGTCGATGCCGCCGAGTTCGTCCACGGCACGCTGGATGATCGCCCGGCAATGCGCAGGCTGCTGGATGTTGCCGGGCATCAGCACCGCCTTGCGGCCTTCCTTCTCGATCAGCTGCTGGACTTCGCGGGCGTCGTCGTGCTCCTCGAGATAGGCGATCAGGACATCGGCGCCCTCGCGGGCATACGCGATCGCCACGGCGCGGCCAATGCCGCTGTCGCCCCCGGTGATGACGGCCTTCTTGCCTGTCAGCTTGCCCGAGCCCTTGTAGCTGGACTCGCCATGATCGGGTCTCGGCTGCATCTTTGCCGTGGTGCCGGGCATGGACTGTTGCTGTGGCGGAAAGGGCGGCTTCGGGTGCTGCTCGGACATCGGCGTTCTCCTGACGTTTGATGCAGAATCAATCGCAGCGCTGGAATCGCGTTCCTGTGCGCAGCGGGAGCGACGGCCGGCAGTTCGTCGCACGGAACGTCATCACCTTCACTCGCATTCCTCTGATGACGACGAGGAAGGAGCAAACCATGGCGAAGGATCTCCCCATCAACGGACGCGAACCCGACCGCTCGGAGGACGACATCCAGCGCGATCAGCTCGGCCCGCGCGGCGTGCCCGGCGGAAAGGACCCGGCGAAGATGACGCCGCAACGAGACAAGAAGACTCCGGATGATGCTGATCCCGGGCACACGGCTTGACGGGCTCGATTGGCGGTGACGGAATATGAGTGAGGAGATCGAGGTCTACGACTCTCACCACCCGTGGCGCTGCCCCTCACCCAACCCTCTCCCCGTGAAGAACGGGGAGAGGGAGCGCAGCGCCGCCGGGGCTAACAGATGGACTCATCATGGACGCGCGACGCACTTCCGCTTTGACACGCAGCCATGCGGCAGACATGAGCGCACACGACTATCTGACGATTGATAGCTGGCTCTCTCATCCTTTGAGCGATGCAAATGACAGATGCGAAGCGAGCGCTCGCCGCACGCGCGGTGCGCTCCCTTTCCCCGTTCTTACGGGGAGAGGGCTGGGGTGAGGGGCAACTACACGGGAAGTGCCAATGGTCGCCACCGCTCCCGTCACGCCGCGACGCGCTGGAACTCACCTCAATGCGTGTTGCTCTCGCCCCATTTCTCCAGATCCTTCGCCGCATCGGAGCGCTGGTCCTTTTCCGGCTTCTCGGCCCACGGCTTATCGGTCTGCTTCATCGATCCCCAGTCGCTTTCCTGGCGCGGATCGTCCTTCGGTGTTTCCTTGCTCATCGCGGGTCCCTTCTCTTGGTTGCGCTCACCCCGGCAGGATGGTCGGCGGCGGAGCCGTCGCCTCGTCGTGCAGTTGCTCGGCGTCGCGGATCTCATGCTCGGCCTGATGCCAGAACTCGTCGTCGCGCCCGTCCGGACACCCGGCCTGCTCCCACAGATGATGGGCGCGTTCGCGAATTCTGTGCTGCAAATCGGTTTGGCTGCTCTGGTCCATGATGCTCCTCGCTGCGGCGTACGCCCCCTCTCCGGGGCTGGAGAGAGAGGAGGCGCACACGGCCATGACCGCCGCATGACCTGGAAGGGCAATCATCGGTGGAAAGCTAAGTTCCAACGCGCCCCGTCGCTGCGACAACGCGCGACGCCTCGAGGCCAGCTCGTATGGATCGGCGCCGGCCGTCCGGGAATGGTCGCGCCGATGTGGCGCTCAGCTCAGATTGCCGGGCATGAAGCAGCGGATCGAGGTGCCGAGCGTGCCCTTGATCGGCCACACCATCGTGCGCCCGGCGCGGTTCGGCTCGGTGATCACGGCATCGTCGGGCACCACGATCCACTCGCCGTCGAGCCGCACGCGATAGTGCGTGCCCTCCAGATCCCAGTCGGGATCGGACACTGCGAGCCCATCCGCATCCGAGCAGCACGGGCCGCGGCCGCTCTTGAGACTGTCGAACCAACCCTTGAGTGGCGAGTTGGCATAGCGACCGTCATCACGCGCGACAGCATGGTTGAAGGACAGCGCAGCCGCGAAGGCTGCGCCGGTCAGCACGAGCAAGGTTCTCATCTGATCACCGCAAAACACTGGCGCGTGGCGCGGGCATACGGCTCACGCGGATCGTAAGTTGCTCGTTGAAATGCGGTGTCGAATTGTTTGTTCCTAGGGAGACTTGCCGCCTGGTGGCGGCACAACCTCTTCAGGCCGCATCCGCTGGCGCCATGGCGTCCGCCGGCACCAGCGCCTCGATCGTGACCCCCGTGCCCGTGGACGCCACCGTCAGCGTACCGCCGAGCGCCAGCAACCGCTCGCGCATGCCGGTCAGGCCAAAGCCGAGCTTGTGCTCGGGCGTGAGCCCGCGGCCGTCGTCGCGCACGCGCACCCGCGTGTAGCTGCGGCGATGCCCTGCCACGGTCTGCTGCAGCGGCTCGATGCTGACATCGACCGAGGTGGCCTCGGCATGGCGGAACACGTTGGTCAGCGCCTCCTGCACCACGCGATAGATCGTCAGCTCCGCGGTCTCGTTGCTGCGCACGAGCGTGTCGGCGACCGTGGTCTCGATTGCCACCTCGGGCCGCGACTCCCGCCACAGCCGCACCAGCGCGCCGAGCGCCTCGCGCAAGCCCAGCTCGGCGAGCCCGACCGGGCGCAGCCGCTCCAGGATGCGGCGGTTGAACTGCTGCACCGCGTTGACCTGGTCGAGGATCGCCTGGCCGTGCCGGCGCATCGCAGCTAGATCGAGAGCCGCGGCATCGGGCAGCCGCATCAGGGCGCTGGCATGGGCGCGCAACGCGAACAGATGCGGCCCGAACTCGTCATGCAGCTCGCGCGCGATCTCCTTGCGCTCGAGGTCCTGCAGCGACACGGTGCGCTCGGCGAGCCGCCGCTTCTCCTCCACCGCCTCGCCGAGCGCGCCGGCGAGATGGTTCAGCTTGGCGCACAGCGCGGCGAGCTCCGGCGCGCCGCCCGGCGTGACGCGGGCGTCATAGGCACCCGCCTCGATCCGGCTCATCGCCTCGGAGAGATCGCCGAGTGGCGCCAACGCGCGGCCGACCACCAGCGTGGTGATGCCGAACAGCGCCAGGCCGACCAGCGAGCCGACCACCAGCTGCGTGAGGATGCCGTCCCAGATCTCGGCGATCTCGTCGTCGGGATGCGAGGTGATCACCAGCGTGTCGGCGCGTCCGGCGACGATCACGGGCATGCTGACCGAGGTCTTGTCGGGATGCACCAGCGCGATGAACCAGGCCGGCGCGGCGCGGCCCGCACCGGGCGAGGACGGCGCCTGCATCGGCATCCCCCGGCGGGTGACGCTGACATGGCGCAGCTGGCCGAGATCGCTGACGATGCGGTTCAGCCGGGAGTCCGGATCCGGCGCGTCATTGACCTCGTCCATGATGGTCTCGACGAAGGCGCGGGTCAGGCGGATGACGCTCTGGTCCTCGGCGAGCACGCGCGGCGCCGCCTCCAGCGCGAGGCGGCCGATATTGATGCCGAGCCCGAGCGTCAGCACCAGAGCGAGCAGCACGTTGATGCGCCTGCGCAACGACCAATTCTGCCACATTCTCTCCGCCTCGAAGCCACCTTGTTTCACACGCACTCACATTGACAGACAAATCCGCCGGCGATCTAATTGCAACATCATGCAATGCCGCGCAGCATGCATCCATGATGCATCGCAACAATGACGCGAGTTGAGAGTGCGGGACCCCAAGGCCATGCGCGTACTGATCGTCGATGATCATCCCATCGTGGCCTCCGGCTGCCGCGCCCTGCTCTCGGCCGATCCCGACGTGGTGCTGATCGAGGCGGCCGACGCGGAAAGCGGCGAGACCAGCTTCATTGCCGAGCGTCCCGACGTCTGCGTTATCGACATCAACCTGCCGACCGTCTCCGGCTTCGAGCTGGCGCGCCGCATCCTGGCGCATGATGCGAACGCCCGCCTGATCATGTTCAGCATGAACGACGATCCGGTGTTCGCCGCCCGCGCCATCGACATCGGGGCCAAGGGCTATGTGTCGAAGAGCGGCGATCCGAACGATCTGGCGGAGGCGATCCGCGAGGTGGCGCGCGGCGGCAGCTATCTGCCGCCGGCGATCGCGCGCAGCATCGCGTTTGCAGGCGCGGCCGTCGCGCAGAGCCCGCTGGCGAAACTGACCTCGCGCGAGCTCGAGATCCTGCGCCTGCTCAGCGCCGGCAAGAGCCTGTCGGAGATCGCCTGGCTGATCCACTCGTCCTACAAGACGGTGGCCAACACCTCCTCGATCATCCGCCAGAAGCTCGGCGTGCGAACCTCGGGCGAGCTGGTGCGTTTGGCGATCGAGAACGGCGTCGCTTGACATCCACGTCAGCGGCGCGCTCCGTTCCGCCGCTCTCCATCTCGATTCCGACAGGTGATCCCATGACGCTCACGACCGTCTCGCAGAACAAGTCCCATGGCGGCGTCCAGGGCGTCTATCGCCATGCCAGCCAGGAAACCAAGACCGAGATGACGTTCTCGGTGTTCGTGCCGGCGCACGCCGAAGGCGCGAAGCTGCCGGTCGTCTGGTATCTCTCCGGCCTCACCTGCACCCACGCCAATGTCACCGAGAAGGGCGAGTTCCGCGCCGCCTGCGCCGAGCTCGGCCTGATCTTCGTCGCGCCCGACACCTCGCCGCGCGGCGACGGCGTGCCCGGCGATGCCAACAACGCCTATGATTTCGGCCTCGGCGCCGGCTTCTATGTCGATGCGACGCAAGAGCCGTTCGCCAGGAACTATCGAATGTGGAGCTACGTCACCGAGGAGCTGCCGCACGTGGTCGCGGCGAACTTCCCGGTCGATCCGCGCCGGCAGTCGGTGATGGGCCATTCGATGGGCGGCCATGGCGCGCTGACGGTGGCGCTGCGCAATCCCGACCGCTATCGCGCCGCCAGCGCGTTCTCGCCGATCGTCGCGCCCTCGCAGGTACCGTGGGGCGAGAAGGCGCTCACCGGCTATCTCGGCAGCGACAAGGCGGCGTGGCGCAAGCACGACGCGGTGGCGCTGATCGAGGACGGCGCGCGCGTCTCCGACCTGCTGGTCGATGTCGGCACCGCCGACCAGTTCCTGGAGCAGCAGCTGCGGCCGGAGCTGCTCAAGGCGGCCTGCGAGAAGGCCAACATTCCGCTGCTCTTGCGCAAGCAGGAGGGCTACGACCACAGCTACTACTTCATCTCGACCTACATGGCCGATCATCTGCGCTGGCACGCGGCCCGGCTCGGACGTTGACATCGGCCTTTTCCTGATTTGCCCGTCGGGCGCGATGCTGCGCGACGGGCGGTGCGTTGATCGCGTCCAGCGCCCGAAATCCCGTGCGCGCAAACGACAATTTTCGTCGTGCGATCAACGTGATCCCCCTTGTCCAGTCGGTGCGCAAGAAAGATTTGTCTTTCGTTTTTCCGGAACTCATGATTGTATCGCGCATCCCGCCTCGTCGAGAGGGCGTATCGCGGTCGTCACGAACGTGGAGGTGGGATGCGGTGGACGCCGGCGGCGCGCAGCATGGCTCGTGAGAGCGTGCGGACGAACGCGCCACGGCGTACGGCCAAGTCGCGTGGTCCTGGCATCCCGAAGCCGATGCCCCCGCGGCGGCGCGCTCACAGCGTGTCGTCGCGCACGGTGACCAGAAAGCCCGGCGCACCGGGGAGAACGCGAAGCAACCGTTAAAACCATCCGCGCAGGGAGGGCCGGGATGTCCCAGCCAAACCTGTGGTACCTGCCGCCTGCATTCTTTTCTGCAGGCGGGCCATGGGGGCGGCAGGCTCCCGGCCTTCCCTGCGCCTCTCTGCTCGAGAGAGGCGATCGAGATGCAAAGCTCGGGCGTGATGTGCCGCGAGGACGTCGAGTCATGTCCGAGCGCGATAGGCAGCAGCGGAGGCCTCATGGTTCGAGACGCGCCATCGGAGACGCCGTTGGTGTGGCAGGCTGCAGCGCATGGCGCTCCTCACCATGAGGGGAAACACCGAAATGGAGCGCACCACACACTCCGCCCTCGTCCTGAGGAGACCGCCGCAGGCGGGCGTCTCGAAGGACGGCCACGGGCGCCCTGCCAGCGCGACGCCCGATGCGGTCGTCGTCTACTGCGCCTGCGGCGCGCCGTCCTTCGGGGCCAGCAGGCGGTTGCGGATCAGCCAGGCCATGGTGCGGGTCCAGGATTCGTCGGTGTTGCCGCGCATGTCGGCGGTCATGGCCGCGACCGGCTTCCCGGTGTGAGCGTCGCGCAGATAGATGTTCATGTTGAGGATGAGATTGGACACCTTCTGCACCGTGCCGGTGATGGCGAGATCGGCGCCGAGGTCGGAGGCGAGCTTGACGTCACAGCCGCCGCAGGCCTGCAGATTGCTGTGGTGCGCCGCATCGTTAACGGGAGCGATGTCGAGCACTTGGAATTTGCCGGAGTCCTGCAGCGCCGTTCGCAACTGCTCGGCCGCATGCGCCAGCCGCTGCTGCTCGTCCTGGCGTGGCCCCTGCACCTCGCCCTGCAGGCTGGTGTCGATCAGCTCGAAATCGAACACGGCCACCTTCGGCGGCTCGGCATGCGCTGATGTTAAGGACATCAGGATTAGGGACGCGAGGAGAACAGCCAGTTTCAAGGTCGTGATCCGAATGATGCCGCAGCGGCCAAAAGTGGGGTTGAAAGCTAGGCCAAATCGTTCATCTTGCAAGACGAAACCTCGCCGGCACAGGACGGGGAACAATGGGAGGACACGTGGTCCTTGGAGTTCTGGCCCGATCCCTGATCGGCGCGATCGGCCTCATGGTCGCCGCGAACGCCGCTGTCGCTGCTGACACGGTCGACATCGCGATCGGCTATCTCGGCCGCGCCGGCGTGCCGCAGACCCTGTCGCCGCTCGACCAGCCGGCGGCCGATGACGGCGTGGCGGGCGCGAAGCTCGCGATCGAGGACAACAACACCACCGGCAAGTTCCTCAACCAGCGCTTCACGCTGATCGACCGCCGCGTGAAGGATGATGAGGACGCGACCCTGGCGGCGAACGAACTCGCCGGCAAGACCGGCTTCATCCTCGCCGACCTGCCTGCGGACGCGCTGCTGAAGGTCGCCGATAGCCTGCGCGGCCGCGGCATCACGCTGCTAAACGTCGGCGCCACCGACGATCGCCTGCGCGAGCAGGACTGCCGCGCCAACGTCATCCATGTCGCGCCGACGCGCTCGATGTTGGCCGATGGCCTCGCGCAATATCTGGTGTGGAAGCAGTGGAAGCGCTGGTTGCTCGTCACCGGCTCGCACGACAACGACAAACTGTTCGCCGACGCGCTGCGCCGCGCCGCCACGCGCTTCGGCGCCAAGATCGTCGAGGAACGCACCTTCGAGGACACCGGCGGCGCGCGGCGCACCGATAGCGGCGTCACCCTGATCCAGCGCCAGATGCCGGTGTTCACGCAGAAGGCGCCGGCCTATGACGTGCTGGTCGCCGCCGACGAAAGCGAGGTGTTCGCCAACTACCTGCCCTACCGCACCTGGGACCCGCGCCCCGTCGCGGGCTCCGCGGGGCTGCGGCCGACCAGCTGGGATCCAGCGCAGGACCAGTGGGGCGCGACGCAGTTGCAGAACCGCTTCATGAAGCTCGCCTCGCGCCGCATGGACGCGCTGGACATGCAGGCCTGGATGGCCGTGCGCATGGTCGGCGAAGCGGCGTCACGCACCAACTCCGGCGATACGAAGGCGATGACGGACTATCTCAAGAGCCCGAACTTCACCATCGCCGCCTTCAAGGGCACGCGGCTGTCGCTGCGCGACTGGAACCTGCAACTGCGGCAGCCGATCCTGCTGGCGGACGGCCGCATGATCGTCTCGGTCTCCCCGCAGGAAGGCTTCCTGCACCAGGTCTCCGAACTCGACACGCTGGGCGTCGACCGCCCCGAAACGAAGTGCAAGCTGCAATGATGTCGGATGTGATGATGGTGATGAAGCAGCTTTACGGCGCGGTGTCTCCCCTCACCCTGAGGAGGCCGCTGCAAGCGGACGTCTCGAAGGGCGAGGCCCGGCTGGGGCCTCATGGTTCGAGACGCGCCTCCGGCGCTCCTCACCATGAGGGTCATCACCGTGCTGACCTCCACACGGAGCGTTTCGGATATCGCTCCGCGTTCAGCCCTCGTCCTGAGGAGCCCGCCAAAGGCGGGCGTCTCGAAGGACGGCCACAGACTCGCAAGCGCTTCAGCATGGTTGCCTCGCTGCTCACTGCCGCGCTCTCGCTCACCACCATCACCCCTGTCTCCGCCTACGTCGCCTTCGTCTCCAACGAAAAAGGCAACACCGTCTCCGTCATCGATACCGACACCTGGACCGTCACCAAGACCATCAAGGTCGGGCAACGTCCGCGCGGCATTGCCTTCACCCGCGACGGCAAGTTCGTCATGGTCGCGGTCGGCGACGACGACACCATCCAGCTGATCGACGCCAAGAAGATGGAGGTGGTGGACACCCTGCCCTCCGGCCCCGATCCCGAGCTGTTCACGCAGGATGCCCAGGGCAAGACGCTGTACGTCGCCAACGAGAACGACAACACGGTCACGGTGCTCGATCTCGAGAAGCGCGTTCGCATCGGCGACGTCCAGGTCGGCGTCGAGCCCGAGGGCATGATGCTGAGCCCGGACGGCAAGATCCTGATCTGCACCTCCGAGACCACCAACATGGCGCACTTCATCGACACGGCGACGCGCAAGATCGTCGCCAACGTGCTGGTCGACGCGCGGCCGCGCTATGCCGAGTTCAAGACCGACGGCTCGGAGCTGTGGGTGTCCGCAGAGATTGGCGGCACCGTCTCGATCATCGATCCGGCCAAGCGCGAGGTGACCGGCAAGATCAAGTTCGCCGTGCCCGGCCTGCGCAGCGAGGCGATCCAGCCGGTCGGCATCAGCCTGACCAAGGATGGCAAGACCGGCTTCGTCGCGCTCGGCCCGGCCAACCGCGTCGCCGTCGTCGACGGCACGACGCATGAGGTGAAGAAATATCTGCTGGTCGGCCAGCGCGTCTGGCACATGGAGTTCACGCCGGACGAAAAATATCTGCTGGTCACCAACGGCGTCTCCAACGATGTCTCGGTGATCGATGTCGCCGCGCAGAAGGTGATCAAGACCATCCAGGTCGGCGAGCTGCCCTGGGGCATCACGATTGCACAACCATGACAACGCAGAACGCACCCGCTCTCGACACCACGAGCCCTACGCGGCAGCCGGCGCCCGATCAGGTGCCGGCGCTGTCGGTCGCCGGCGTCAGCCATTCCTACGGCGCACGCAAGGCGCTCAACAACGTCTCTTTCGCGGTCAAGCCTGCGAGCTTCACCGCCCTGCTCGGCCTCAACGGCGCCGGCAAGAGCACGCTGTTCTCGCTGATCACCCGCCTGTTCGCGGTGCAGACCGGACAGATCAACATCTTCGGCCATGATATCGGCCGCACGCCGGGCGAGGCGCTGCGGCTGCTCGGCGTCGTATTCCAGCCGCGCACGGTCGATCTCGATTTGTCGCTGCGGCAGAACCTGCTCTATCACGCCGCCTTGCACGGCATCTCGCGCCGCGAGGCCCGCACACGGAGCGAGGAGCTGCTGGCGCGCATTGGCCTCGCCGACCGCGCCGGCAACAAGGTGCGCGATCTCTCCGGCGGCCAGATGCGCCGGCTGGAGATCGCCCGCGCCTTGCTGCATCGGCCGCGCCTATTGCTGCTCGACGAGGCCACCGTCGGCCTCGACGTCAAGGCCCGCGCCGACATCGTCGGCCATGTCCGCCAGCTCGTGACCGAACAGGGCATCGGCGTGCTCTGGGCGACGCATCTGTTCGACGAGATCGCCGCGACCGACGATCTCGTCGTGCTGCATCAGGGACGCGTGCTGGCGCGCGGGCCGGTGCCGCAGGTGATCGCCGAGGCCGGCGCGTCCGACGTCAACGCGGCATTCGCGCGGCTGACGACCCAGGCTAGCCCAACCAATGCCGGTCCTGCACGGAGTGCCGACGCATGACCGTCACGACCGTACACACCCCCGCCCCCACCCGCAGCGGCTTCTCCGCCAGCGAATACGTCACCTGCCTGATCGGCATCGTCTGGCGCGAGGGCCTGCGCTTCCTGCATCAGCGTGAGCGCTTCGTCTCGGCGCTGGTGCGCCCTCTCGTCTGGCTGTTCATCTTCGCCGCCGGCTTCCGCCAGGTGCTGGGCATCTCGATCATCCCGCCCTACGAGACCTACATCCTCTACGAGGTCTACATCGCGCCGGGCCTGATGGCGATGATCCAGCTGTTCAACGGCATGCAGTCATCTCTCTCGATGGTCTACGACCGCGAGATGGGCAACATGCGCACCCTCTTGGTGAGCCCGCTGCCGCGTGGCTACCTGCTGTTCTGCAAACTGCTCGCCGGCACCGCAGTGTCCGTGCTCCAGGTCTACGCGTTCCTGATCATCGCCTGGTTCTGGGACATCACGCCGCCGCCGATGGGCTATCTCACGGTGCTCCCGGCGCTGATCCTCTCCGGCCTGATGCTTGGCGCGCTGGGCATGCTGATCTCCTCCGGCATCAAGCAGCTGGAAAATTTTGCTGGCGTGATGAACTTCGTGATCTTCCCGATGTTCTTCGCGTCCTCAGCGCTCTATCCGCTCTGGCGCGTCGAGGAAGGCAGCCCGTGGCTCGCTTATCTCTGCGAGGCCAATCCCTTTACTCACGCGGTCGAGCTCATTCGCTTTGCACTCTACGGCAAGCTGAACTGGGTGTCGCTCGCGGTGGTCGGCGGCTGCACCGCCGTGTTCATGATTGGCGCGATCCTGGCCTACGATCCGTCGCGTGGTTTTGTCAGGCGTGGTCCGGGAGGCGAGGCATGAGGGTGAGATCGATACTGCTGGCCAGCGCTCTGTGCGCCGCGGCCGGCGCCGCGCAGGCCGCCGATCCGCGCTACCCGGACTGGCCCTGCCCGCAGGCCAAGGTGCCGGAAATCTCGATCGCAGCGGTGTGGGCCGGTCCGCCGGTCGACGACGTCGGGACGAGTTGGAAAGACGATCCCAAGGTGTCGGAGCTCGTCGCCAAGCTAGCGGCCCGCCGCTTCCCCTTGGAACAGGCTCAGAAGGACGTCGCCGATTTCCTCACCGGCACGGCCGAGGAGAAGACACGGAAGGGCAAGCTGCTGTTCGCCGGCCTGTTCGACACACTGAACGCGCAGCGCACCTCCGTCATGAACGGGCTGGAGCGCGTCATGCGAAAGCAGCGCGAAGCGGTCGACAAGGTCCGCGGCGATACCATCGCGCTGCAGGAGATGCAGAGCAGCGCCACGCGGGACGAGGCCAAGGTCGAGGAGCTGAGCAATCAGCTCAACTGGGAGACGCGCATCTTCGAGGATCGCCGCCGCGTCATGAAGTTCGTCTGCGAGGTCCCCACCGCCATCGACCAGCGCCTGTTCGCCCTGGCCCGCGAAATCCAGCAGGACATGGAGTAGCTGCGCGGATGTCGCTCGCTCATCATCACCAGAACGAAGAGAGGGCGTACCGACGCTTCAGCAACGTCATGGCCGGGCTTGTCCCGGCCATCCACGTCTTTCCACGCGGCACCACGTGGATGCCCGGGCCTTCGCCGCGCCGAAGCGGCTTCGGCCGCGCAGGCGGGACAAGCCCGGGCATGACGAGCAAAACAACAGGCCGGGGCATTTATAGCTGCCGCGCGATCCACTCACTCCTCCGGCCGCGGCTCGGGTTGGGTCTGCTGCAGCGGCAGGTCGGCGCGGGCCCAGCCGTCGGTGCCGTCGGGATACCAGGCGACGTTGCGGTAGCCGTAGGTCAGCGCGCGCCGCGCGGCGTTCCAGGACATCCAGCAATCTTGGAGGCAGTAGAATACGAGCGGACGCCCCAAATCACCGTCGGACGCCTGCGCCAAGCCGCGCTTCAAATAGTCCTCCGTTGCCGCGGCGAGCACGCCGTAGCCTGTGTCGGGCAGCCAGATGCTGCCGGGAATGTCGAGCCGCGGCTGCTCGCGCCACACGGTACCGGCCGGCAAATTCTTCGGCTTGGGCGGCCGCGGCAGCACATCAATGAAGGCGGCGGCCTTCTCGCGCCAGATCGCCTCGGTCTCACGCGTCGACAACACGCGCGCGCCGCGGAGCGTCGTCGGCACCGGGGCACGGTAGTTTTCAGTGCGATAGCTGTCCGGCTCCGGCACCAGATCGTCGGCCCGCACCGCCGCGGCGATCAGCAGCAGGCCTGCCAATGCCGCGGCAGTGAGCCGGTTGATCATGGCTTCGTTGCAGCCTCGGCGGTGATCAGATGATTGCTCTCGTCCAGCAGCGGCACGCCGAAATCGAGCAGGATCTTGTTGATCTCGCCTTGGTTCTCCTGGATCAGCTTGTTGAGCTGCCGCCGCCAGTTCTGATCCGCCCCGCGCACGCCCATGGCGATACGGTAGATCAGCTTCGGCCCGGACGTCTCCTTTACCAGCGGCGTCACGTGCAGTTGCGGACTCGCCTGCTTGGCGTAATAGCCGGCCATCGGCCCCCACAGCACGCCGGCATCGATCTCGCCGGACTTCAAATCGTTGATCATCGCTTCGGCCGAGGAATCCACGCGCGTGTCGATCATCAGCGGGTACGGCTTGGCCGTCGTCATCAGCCCGGCCAGCGCCATGTTGGTGGCCGGCGGCGTGCCTGCCACGATGCCGATGTGCTTGCCCTTCAGCTTGGCGTCCTCCAGCGTCGTGACGTCGGCAAGATCAGAGTCGGGCTTGGTCACGATCGCATAGGCCGTCCGGTAGTAAGGGCTGGTGCTCTGCACCAGGTCATCGCCTTGCGGAAAGCCCATGATGACGTCGCAGCGGTGCGAGCCAAGAGTCATACGCACGAAGCCCGTGGCCTGCGGAAAGAACGTGTAGTCGACCTTCTTCTGCAGCTTGGCAGCGAGGAAATCCGCGAGCTTGTTCTCGAAACCCTCCCCCTTTTCGTTCGAGAACGGCAGATTGCGCGGATCGGCGCAGACCCGCAGCACCTTCGGATCGACCAGCTCGATCGACAGGTCGAGGCCGTCATTGCTTTGCGCGTAGGAGGCAGCAGGTCCGAGCAGAGTGAGGCCCGCAGCAATGGCCAGCGAGCCGACAACAGTCCAACGCTTCGTCATTCTGATTTCCATCCCTATCGAGCGCATCGAGGTCTTTTTCGAAATGCTAGGCCGCCGGCCACGCTGGCGCAACAGCTGCAGTCATCGCGAACAGGTGACCGGATGCTGCGCCGCAATGCTAGCGGCAGGACGCACACGTCGCACGCGAGCGAGGCGAACAGATGATCAGCCGGTTGATCATCACGATCATGGCCTCGTGCGTGCTCGCGCTCGGCAGTGCCCTGTGCGCGGAGCAGCGGGAACTCGCGATCAGCGAAATCGCGCCGGGTGTGTTCGTCCATATCGGGCAGACAGCCTTGATGACCGCCGACAACGAAGGCGACATTGCCAATGTCGGCTTCGTCATCGGCGATAATGCGGTCGCGGTGATCGACACCGGCGGCTCCGTCCGTGAAGGCCGCGCGTTGCTCGCAGCGATCCGGTCCCGCACAGACAAGCCGATCCGCTATGTCATCAATACGCATGCCCATCCCGACCATGTCTTCGGCAACGCCGCGTTCCAGGCTGACGGAACGAGCTTCGTCGGCGCGAAGAACCTGTCCCGCGCGCTGGCCCTGCGCGGACCGCATTACATCGAGGCGTTCCGCCGGCTGATGGGCGCGGAGCTGATCGACGAGGTCCGCCTGGTCGCGCCTTCGATCGTCGTCGAGGACCAGATGTCGCTCGATCTCGGCGGCCGCACGCTCACACTGAAAGCCTGGAGCACGGCGCATAGCGACTGCGACCTGACCGTCTTTGATGAGCGGAGCCGGACCTTGTTTGCGGGCGATCTCGTTTTCCTGCGTCACATCCCCGTGATGGACGGCAGCCTGCGCGGCTGGATTGCCGACATCGGAGCTCTTGCAGGGATCGCCGCCGACCGCGTCGTGCCTGGTCATGGGCCTGTGAGCCCGTGGCCGCTGGCGCTCGCGGACGAGCGCCGCTATCTCAATACGCTGGCTGGCGACATCAGCGGACTGATCAAGGCGGGCAAGCCGATTGCGGATGCGGCAGGCGCTGCCGGATCGGAACGCGACAAATGGGAGCTGTTCGACGACTACAATGCGCGTAACGCTACCGCGGCGTTCTCGGAAATGGAATGGGAATGACCATGGGGACGCGCTATGATCGCCAGCAAACCAGAACGCTTCCGGAGGACTGCGCCATGACCCGGCTCCGCCTGCCGTCCACAGTGCTTCTCAGCGCCCTGCTGGCGCTTGCCTTCGCACCTGCGAAAGCCGCAGATGGTTATGATCCCTGGCCGGGACTGGTGCAGGACATCTTCAACAACAAGCCGATGCAGGACGGCGGCAATGTGCTCTCGATCGAGATGCCAACGCGGGCCGAGGATGCCTCGGTCGTTCCGGTCACCCTGCGCAGCAAGCTCTCCCCCGCCGACGACCGCCGCATCAAGACCATCACCCTGGTGATCGACCAGAACCCGGCACCGATGGCCGCCAAGTTCACGCTCGGCTCGGATGCCAACGTCACCGCGATCTCCACGCGCGTTCGCGTCAACAACTACACGGACGTGCATGCCGTAGCCGAGCTGACCGACGGCCAGCTCTATGTCGTCAAGACGTTCGTGAAGGCGTCGGGCGGCTGCTCGGCGCCGGCCGCGAAAAATCCGGATGAGGCCAAGGCCCGCATCGGCCAGATGCGCTACCGGCAGTTCACGCAAGGCGGCGATGGCGCCAGCAGCGGCATTCGCGAGGCCCAGGTGATGGTCGGGCATCCCAACAATTCGGGACTGCAGATGGACCAGCTGACGCAGCTCTACATCCCCGCCTTCTTCGTCGACCAGCTGACGCTGTCGCAGGACGGCAGCCTGGTGCTGTCGGTCGAAGGCGGCATCTCGATCTCGGAGGACCCGAACATCCGCTTCACCTATGTCTCGAACGGCGCCAAGCATTTCCGCGCCGAGGCGCGGGACACGCAGGGCCATGTGTTCGAGCACGAATGGCCGGCGGAGGGATCAGGCACCTGATGGAGAGGCCGGGCCGCGAGGCGTTAGAAACATCTCACTTCGGCTTCGGCCTGGGCGCGGCGCAGATCGTTGAGCGCGTTGGCGGCCGGCTCGGAGGTGCGGAACTGGGTGCCGAGATTGCTCTTCACCTGGGACATGCTGAGCACGGTTTCCGCCGTGACATAGCGTTCGTAGGGAATGATCGAGGCGATCACATCGATCGAGCAGGAGCATTGCGAGATCGCCTGGCGCGTTTCGCCATTGGCCTTCATGCAGCCGAACACATATTCGGCGCGCGCCGAGGTCGGATAGTCGTTGAGCTCCTCGGCCCACGCCGGCGCGGCCAGCGCCGTCACGGCAAGGAAGGTGGCGACAATCGGTCCTACCGGAACAGCGCAACGCATGACAGTCCTCCGCAGTATCGCAGTCCACGCTATGCTAAGGGAATGAGACTGAAAAGAACACATCTTGAGGAAACGCAGACGCGCCCATGACGAAGCTCGGTCGCTTGTTCATTGCACTCATCGCCTGCGCGCTGCTGCCGCTCTCGACCTCGCGCGCCGCCGAGACCGTCAAGGTTGCGGTGCAGAAGACCGGCACTTTCGCCTGGGAATTGGCCGTCATCCGTGCCCATCAGCTCGACAAGCAGGCGGATATTGCGATCGACGCGGTCGAGCTCGCGAGTCCCGAGGCCGGCAAGATCGCGCTGCGGGCGGGCAATGCCGACATCATGGTGTCGGACTGGCTGTGGGTGTCGCGCGAGCGCGCGCTCGGCGCCAAGCTGACCTTCTCCCCCTACTCCAGCGCGCTGGGCGCCGTGATGGTGCCGGCCGCTTCACCGATCAAGTCGCTGGCCGATCTCAAGGGGCGCAAGCTCGCGGTCGCCGGCGGCCCGCTCGACAAGAGCTGGCTGCTGCTGCAGGCCGCGCTCAAGCGCGAGGGCGTCGAGCTGAAGTCGCAGGCGACCATCACTTATGGCGCGCCGCCGCTGCTCGCCGCCAAGCTCGCCGATGGCGAGATGGATGCGGGCTTGAACTACTGGAATTTCTGCGCGGCACTGGAGGCCAAGGGTTTTCGTCGCCTCGCCGGCATCGAGGACATCCTGCCCGGCTTCGGCGCCAAGGGCCGCACCGCGATGATCGGCTACGTGTTCGACGAGGAGTGGGCCAGCAAGCATCGCGATCTCGTCAACCGGTTCTTGTCGGTCACGGCCAAGGCCAAGGAGATCCTGGCGACGTCGGATGCCGAGTGGCAGACCATCGCGCCGCTGACCGGTGCGCCGGACGAAGCGACATTGCGTGCGTATCGCGATCGTTACCGCGAGGGCATTCCGCGCCGCTCCGTGGCCGAGGAAGAAGCCGACGCCCGCATTCTCTATGGTGTGCTCGCCTCGATCGGCGGACGCGACCTGGTCGGCCCCGCCGCTGAGCTCAGCCCCGGCACCTACTACAGGGCGGATGCGAGGGATTAGTGCTGCGGCTTCTGTCTTTCGCGCTTCTGCTGGCCACCTGGTGGGTGGCCGCAACCATCGCCGGCAGCGCCAAGCTGCCGCCGCCGTCGGCCGTGCTGGGGGTCGCCGTCGCAGAAGCCAAGTCCGGCGCGCTGTTCCTGCATCTCGGCGCCACCCTGGCCCGCGTCGCCCTGGCCTTCACGCTGTCGATGGCGATCGGTTCGGCGCTCGGCTACTGGATGGGCCGCAGCCGGCTCGCCAATCGCCTCGGCGATCCCTGGCTGATCCTGCTGCTCAACCTGCCGGCGCTGGTGGTGATCGTGCTCGCCTATATCTGGGCCGGTCTCACCGAGGTCGCCGCTATCGCCGCGATCGCGATCAACAAGCTGCCGACGGCGGTCGTCACCTTGCGCGAGGGCGCTCGCGCGCTCGATCCGTCGCTGGACGAGATGGCCAAGGTGTTCGCCTTCCCGCGCGGCCGCACCCTTCGCCACGTCCTGCTGCCGCAGCTCGCGCCTTATATCGCAGCCGCCGCGCGCTCCGGCCTGTCGCTGGTGTGGAAGATCGTGCTGGTCGCCGAACTGCTGGGACGCCCCAACGGCATCGGCTTCGAGATCGGCGTCGCCTTCCAGCTGTTCGACATTCCGCTGCTGCTCGCCTACTCGCTCAGCTTTGCCGCGGTCGTGCTGGTGATCGAAGCCGTCCTCGTGCAGCCGTTCGAGCAGCGCGCATCCAGGTGGCGGCTCCGTGCGGCTTGAGGTCGATATCAGGTCGAAGAGCTTCACCAGCGCCAATGGCAAGCGCCAGGAGGTGATATCCGGCATTGCCTTCACGCTCGAGCGCGGCGAGCTCGGCGTCGTCGTGGGCCCCTCCGGCTGCGGCAAGAGCACGATGATGCGGATCCTCGCTGGACTCGACAGCGACTATGAGGGACGCGTCTCGCAGCCCGCCGGTGCACGGCTCGCGATGGTGTTCCAGGAGCCGCGGCTGCTGCCGTGGCGCTCCGTCGAGGAGAATGTCCGGCTGGCGGCGCCTGATGTCACCGCGGAGCGGCTGGCTGCGATCTTCGGCGTGCTAGAGCTCGATGGCCATCGCAACCATTTCCCCGGCGAGCTGTCGCTCGGCCTCGCCCGCCGCGTCGCGCTGGCGCGGGCCTTCGCGGTCGAACCCGACTTCCTCATCCTCGACGAGCCGCTGGCTTCGCTCGATGACGCACTCGCAGCACGGCTGCGCGACGAGATCGCGACGCTGGTCGCGTCGCGGCCGATGATCACGCTCCTCGTCACGCACAGCATGGATGACGCCGCGCGGCTCGGCGACCGCATCTTCCTGCTGTCCGCGCGCCCGGCGCGTTTGCTGCGCACCACGCCGATCGCCGTGCCGCGCGGCGAGCGTAGCGAGGAGACCGTGGCCGCCATCAGGGCTGATCTGGCGCGGCGGGATTTTTCCATGTCATAGTAAGGACGATAGACATCAGAACCTAGGGAAACGCCATGAGATCCGCCCTCGCAGTGACTGCGATCGTTCTGTCATCCCTGCCGATCGCGGTCTCCGCGCAGAGCAAGGGCATCCGGCTGTGGAATCTGACCACGGCAACGATGACCGGCTTCCAGCTGTCGCCCGCGGGCCAGAACAGCTGGGGTCCGAATCAGACGTTGAACGACAAAGACAAGGAGCTCGACCACGACGAGCGGCTGAAGCTCAGCGGGGTCGAGCCGGGCCGCTATGATGCCAAGGTGAGCTATGCCGGCGATCGCCAGTGCATCGTTCGCGACCTCGACATCAAGGCCGATGCCGTGGTCTCGGTGGCCGACAAGGATCTCAGGGAGTGCACGAGGTAGACCGCAAGCAGCTTGCCGCCGGCCGCTTCACGCCTTGTCGTTGCTGTGCGGATACTCGCAGCGCCAGCGCACCGCGGTCCATTTCGGGTGCTCGCCAATCCACTGGGCGATATAGGGCGGCGCCTTCATCGCGCATTGCTGCAGTGACGCGCCGCCGTCGGCAAATACGAGGTGCTGCTCCTCGCAGGTGGTGGGGGACAGCACGGCGCAGACGGTAATGACGAGATCGATGGGACTCATGGCTCGGGATCCCTCGGCAAGGCCGGACAGAGACTACCTCAAACTACGACGTCCGGCTGCATCGGTTTCTGTTTGCGCGCCATTTTCTGCAGCGGAACCCAAGTCGCGGTCCCCAGCGCTTGATCCGAGCCTGCAGATCGGCTGCAATGGGTACCGGTCGATCGACCTCAAAAAGACGAATGCGGAGGAAGCAGATGCCCAAGGTTCTCGTTCTCTACAAGACCCCCAAGAGCGCCGAGGCGTTCGACAAGCACTACATGAACGTCCATGTGCCGCTGGCGAAGAAGATTCCCGGCTTGAAATCTTATGACATCAGCCGTGGCCCGGTGAACGGACCGGCGGGCCCCACCAACCTCCACCTCGTCGCCACTCTGGTGTTCGATTCGATGGAGGCCTTGCAGGCCGGTATGGGCTCGGCGGAAGGCAAGGCGGCGGCGGGAGATCTGCCGAACTTCGCCGACGGCGGCGTCGACCTGTATATCTTCGACAATCAGGATGTCTGACCGGCGCCACACGATCTAGACCCGACCGAAACGGATCTGCCAAGTCACCGGCGAACTGATCGCTCGCGGGACTTGGCAGATCTCTTTGCAGATCGCTAGGGCTTACTTGCGCGCCGCACAAGCGTACATGTTGATTTCCATGCCGACCGGCACTTCGACGATCTTCGGTGTCTTCCAGGCCATTTCAAGCTCCCAAGTTCAGACTATCATTGACTGGCGCATTGCTCGCGCCGCCCTCGAAGCTAGGGCCCCGCCCGGGTGAACGCAAGGCTGGACGATGGGGAGCGTTTCCTCCGCCGTGATGGATCAGTTGCGCCGAACGACATCGCTCGTGTCGACCGACAACCTTCCGCCTCAATCATCACCTGCTGAGCGATAGCTGCTACTCACGCCCCGCCCGGCTGCACATAGCAGAACACATATCTGTTGCGGCTCAAGAAGATGACGCCGTGTCCGGTCGGATTTCCCTTGTCCCACTTCAGCTTATGATCGGGAACTTCGATCTCCGTACCGACATCGATATGCGGCCGGCCACGCGGCTCGTCCGGACGATCGTCGGTGATGATGACGTAGGTCTTGCCATCCCTGACGTGGATGTCGTCGGCGAAGTAGGCGTCGGCCTCGCCGCAGCATGACGCCGTCGGCACATCCGGCTGCATCAGGGCCTCATACCATTGGCGCAACGCAGGATCGACCGCGCCCCATTGGCCGAGATCACGCGCACTCGCACTCACCCAAAGGCAACACAGCATGCCGAGCCAAAGGATGGTTCGCCTCATCCGTCTACTCCTCTGTTGATCCCGGCATGTTGCAGCGAAGCAATCTTCATGCCGCACAGCAGCACGAAAGAGGTGCGATCATGCCAGCAGCAAACCTCCTGCGATGACAAAGACTTGGCGGATCGCTTGCCGTCGCGCGGGAAAACAGTCCCGGCGTCACGATGATGGTTGCCCAGCTTTTCGTATTGACGCTTCCCGGAATCGAGCGGAGTGTTGTTCCCGCAGCGTCAGGATAGGCGCGCATAAAAATCTTGGAGGAAATGAATGAAGCGGATCGCGCTGGCCGCGGGCCTCGCTATTCTTGCATCACATGGTGCGAGCGCGCAGAGCGCCGATCAGTTGGTCAAGGGTGCAACTGATACGGCAAACGTCCTCAATTACGGCATGGGCTACAATCTGCAGCGGTTCAGCACGCTGACGCAGATCAACAAGGACAATGCCAAAAACCTCGTCCCGGTCTGGAACTACAGCTTCGCTGACGACCGCAGCGAGGAGTCGCAGCCGCTGATCTACCAGGGCGTCCTCTACGTCACCACGCACAATGCGACGATGGCGGTCGACGCCAAGACCGGCAAGCAGATCTGGAAGAGCAAGATCGACTATCCCGCCGAGACGCCGCGCGTCGTCTGCTGCGGCATCATCAATCGCGGCGCCGCGCTTTATGACGGCAAGGTCTTCCGCACGACGCTCGATGCCAATGTGATCGCGCTCGACGCCAAGACTGGCAAGGAGCTGTGGCGCCAAAAGGCCGCCGACATCAAGGAAGGTTATTCGATGACCGTCGCGCCACTGGTGGCGGACGGCGTCGTGCTGACCGGCATCTCCGGCGCGGAGTTCGGCACGCGCGGCTTCATCGATGGCTGGGATCCGGCGACGGGCAAGCATCTCTGGCGCACGCACACTGTCCCTACCCCGGATGAACCCGGCGGCGATACCTGGAAGGGTGACACCTGGAAGCTCGGCGGCGGCTCGACCTGGATCACCGGTTCGTATGACCCCGAGCAGAACACCGTGTTCTGGGGCGTCGGCAACCCCGGCCCGTTCAACGCGGCGGTGCGGCCCGGCGACAACCTTTACACCTGCTCGGTGCTCGCACTCGATCCGAAGACCGGCAAGATGAAGTGGCACTTCCAGTTCTCGCCGAACAATCCGTTCGACTATGACGCGGTCGCCGAGATGGTGCTCGCCGACATGAACGTGGAGGGCAAGCCGACCAAGGTGTTGATGAACGCCAACCGCAACGGCTTCTTCTACGTGCTCGATCGCACCAACGGCAAGCTGCTGGCGGCCAACCCTTACGTGAAGGTCAACTGGGCGTCCAGCATCGACATGAAGACCGGCAAGCCGGTCGAGACCGATGTCACGCGTGATGCGCGCGAGGGCAAGAAGGTCACGGTCTATCCGTCGATTCTCGGCGGCAAGAACTGGCAGCCGATGTCGTTCAATCCGCAGACTGGTCTCGCTTACGCCAACACGCTGGTGTTCGGCGGTCACTACAAGACCGAGCCTGCGACCTACAAGGCGGGTGAGTGGTACCTCGGCATGGATCTGACGGATCTCTGGGATTGGCCGGAAGGTCCGCGCGGTCAGTTGAAGGCCATCGATCCGATGACCGGCAAGACCAAGTGGGAGCAGCCGAGCGACATTCCGCGCTTCTCGGGCGTGTTGTCGACCGCCGGGGGCGTGGTGTTCTCGGGCAAGCTGACCGGCGAGTTCGAGGCGTTCGATGCCGATAGCGGCAAGAAGCTGTGGCAGTTCCAGACCGGCTCCGGCATCGAAGGCCAACCCGTCACCTGGCAGCAGGACGGCGTGCAGTATGTTGCGGTCACCTCCGGCTATGGCGGCGTCTACTCGCTGTTCTCCGGTGACGAGCGTCTCGCCAACGTTCCGGCGGGCGGCTCGCTCTGGGTCTTCGCGGTCAAGAACTGAGTTCGGATTGCCCGTGAAAGCCATGATGTTCATGAGAACGGCGGCGACCTTCGCCGCCGTCGTCGTTGCGATGTCGGCCGCGCTTTCGACGGCTGCGTTCGCTCAACAGCAAGACGGCACCGCCGCGCACAGTCCGATCGACCTCGGCAAGACGACGTTCGCTCAGAAGTGCTCGCATTGCCATGGCCCGAACATGGTGAACTCAGGGACGGTCACGCCTGACCTGCGCCGGTTTCCCGACGATCAGCCGCGCTTCGTCACCACCGTCAAGCAAGGCAAGAACGGCCGGATGCCGCCGTGGGGTGACATTCTCAGCGATGATGAGATCACGGCACTCTGGGCCTATGTCTCGAGCCGGAGAGCGCAATGATGCGCCGCGTCGCGTTGTGGGCGGCCGCCTTGTTGATGTCGCCGGTGTCAGCGGTCCAGGCCGCGGACAACGTCTTCCGCATTTGCATGGACGAAAATCTCCCACCACTGTCGGTCCACCATCGTGGCAAGCCCGGCAGCGGATTCGATGTCCTGCTTGGCCAGGCGATCGCTGATCGCCTTGGCAAGACGTTCGAGATCCAGTGGTTCGAAAGCAAGCTCGATGAAGATTCGAGCCCCGCACTGGAGGCGAACGCCTTGCTGTCCGATGGGCGCTGCTCGCTCGTGGCAAGCTACGCCTTTACGCAGGACGGATTGGTCGCACCCGGCGTCAAGACGGCGAAGCTGCCGGACTTCGATGGCGCGACCCGCGACGATCGCCGGCGGCGTATTCCGCTCGGCACATTGGCACCGAGCAAGCCGTATCTGTTCTCGACGCTGACGGTCGTGCTCGGACCAGGCGCCAAACAGCGCCCCATCAACGATATCGGCGATCTCGCCGGCCTCCGGCTCGGAATCGAGAGCGGCACGCTGGCAGACGCGATCCTGATGACCTTCGACAAGGGTCGGCTGATCGACGACATCACCCATCTGATTCCGACGCGGGATGACCTTCTCGGCGCGCTCGAACAGGGCAAGTTCGACGCGACGCTGCTCGATATCAGACGCTTCGATGCGTATCGGGCAGCTCATCCGGAGAGCAAGCTGGTGGCCTCTGGCTACAACTATCCGATCGGCGCCAATAGAGGCTATGTCGCCTTGTCCAGATCGGCAGAGCTGCTGGAGTCGGTCGACAAGACCCTGGCGGAGATCGTCGCGTCGGGCGATCTGGCCAAATTTGCCGCGACTGCAGGCCTGACCTATCTCCCGCCGCGTGAGCCGGTGATCCTCGGCGATGCCTTTCAGAAGATCATCCGGAGCGGCGCGCGCTAGCGCCGCTCGCGACTCAGTCGGCGCGCGCGGCCGTCTTGTGCACCGATGACGGCACGACGCCGAAATACTTGCGGAACACGCGGCTGAAGTGTGATGAGCTCGAGAAGCCCCACGAGAATGCAACGTCGGTGATGGTCTTGCCGCCTTGCGTTTCCAGCTCCTGCCGACAGTGCTGCAGCCGGGCTCGCCAGATGTAGTCGCTGACCGTCATGCCGCGGTCGCTGAACACCATGTGAAGGTAGCGCTTGGTACAACCCAAGGCTGCCGAGATCTGATCGATACAGAGGTCTGGATCGCGAAGGTGCTCGCGAATGAAGGCCTGGGCGCGAATGTAGACCGCTTCGGGTCCGGCACGGTCGAGCATGCGGTCCGCTTCCCGCAACGGCAGCAGCAACAGATCGATCAGCGACTCCGCCACGCTGGCCGCCGAGTTCGGTGACAACCTCGTCGCCTCGTCGAACGCCGAATGCGTGACATCGTGCGCAATCCGCCCGGTCCCGCTTCGTGCCGACAGCTTGTAGGCCGGCATCTTCTCGGACCGGAAGCCGCGCTCCTGCAGCAGCTCCTTGGGCACGATCACGACATCATGACGCGTCAGCGCCGGGCTGACGATCGTGTGCGGTGTCGACACATCATAGGCAAGACAATCCCCCGGCCCGATCTCGATCTGGCGGCCATCCTGCTCGAAATAGGAAGTTCCATAGGTCTGAAACAGGATCTTGATGTAGGGATGTGCCACCTTTTGCGCGCGCGCATAAGTGTGTGCAATCCGGTGCTGGCTTGCCTCGATCTGACACAATTTCAGGCGAGAGACCGTGGTGAAGTTGATGCGCCCCTCGAACGAGGCGCCCTCCAGCGGGTCGACATCGAAACGTCCGCAGAGATCGGTCAGTGCATCTGACCAACGCTGGATCTGACTCTTGGGCGTGAACCCCGAGGTAGTAAGCGAGCGGATCGTATCGGACATCTTCATCCACCGATTCAAGATCGAGACGCAACGGGTCCGCCGCAGGACGGCGGATGAGAGTGCTGGCAGATTACTCCGATTTTAAGGCCGCGATATCCCTCGCGACGCATCAGTTCCATAAAACGCCCTCGACGATCCTCCGCCTTCATCCCTGTAAGGTCAAGGAAAACATCAACCTTCGGTGGAACCCGCATGCTGCAAATTGATGCTGCGCAGCAAGAACGCGTCTCATGTTGCGGACCAGCAAAGCAAATCTTCTCCAAAAACTTCTCATCGCTTCACTCTTGAGCAAGTGCTTTTCTCTTTTGGGCAAGTTTCCCGTTTGGGAAGTGGATAATCAATGATGCCGAAAACGAATACTGGGCCGCGCCATGCGGAACCTCAGTTGAACCCGGGAGGAAAGACGATGCGAAGAGTACTGCTCGCAACATGTCTGACGTCAGTCGCGGCGCTTGCCGCGGGTGGCGCATTTGCCAGCGAAGAGCTGGTCAAGATGTCGGCCAACCCGAAGGACTGGGTGATGCCGGCGGGAGATTACGCCAACACGCGTTACTCCAAGCTCAACCAGATCAACGCCCAGAACGTCGGCAAGCTGCAGGTCGCGTGGACCTTCTCCACCGGCGTGCTGCGCGGTCACGAAGGCGGACCGCTCATCGTCGGCAACATGATGTATGTGCATACGCCTTTCCCGAACAAGGTGTACGCGATCGATCTGGCCAACGACAACAAGATCGTCTGGAAGTACGAGCCCAAGCAGGATCCGAACGTCATTCCGGTGATGTGCTGCGACACGGTCAACCGCGGCGTCGCCTATGGTGACGGCAAGATCTTCCTGCACCAGGCCGACGACAAGCTGGTGGCGATCGACGCCAAGAGCGGCCAGCAGGTCTGGACCGCCGTCAACGGCGATCCGAGCAAGGGACAAACCGGCACTTCGGCTCCGCTGGTCGTCAAGGACAAGGTTCTGGTCGGCACGTCGGGCGGCGAATTCGGCGTCCAGTGCAGCATGACCGCCTACGACATCAAGACCGGCAAGCAGGCCTGGAAGGCCTACTCCGAAGGTCCGGATGACCAGATCCTGTTCGACGCCAACACCACCGCGCTCGGCAAGCCGGTCGGCAAGGACTCGAGCCTGAAGACCTGGCAGGGCGATCAGTGGAAGACCGGCGGCGGCTGCACCTGGGGCTGGATCTCTTATGACCCGCAGCTCGACATGGTCTACTACGGCTCCGGCAACCCCTCGACCTGGAATCCGAAGCAGCGCCCGGGCGACAACAAATGGTCGATGACGATCTTCGCGCGTGCAGCCGACACCGGCGTCGCGAAGTGGGTCTACCAGATGACGCCCCACGACGAGTGGGACTATGACGGCGTCAACGAGATGATCCTGTCGGACCAGTCGATCAACGGCCAGCCGCGCAAGCTGCTGACGCACTTCGATCGTAACGGCCTCGCCTATACGCTCGATCGCGCCAACGGCGAGTTGCTCGTCGCCGAGAAGTACGATCCGAAGGTGAACTGGACCTCCGGCGTCGATATGGACAAGAACTCGGCGACCTATGGCCGGCCGAAGGTTGTCGATCAGTACTCGACCGACAAGCAGGGCGAGGACGTCAACACCAAGGGCATCTGCCCGGCGGCGCTCGGCACCAAGGACGAACAGCCGGCGGCCTACTCGCCGGACACGCAGCTGTTCTACGTGCCCACCAACCATGTCTGCATGGACTACGAGCCCTTCAAGGTGAGCTACACCGCAGGTCAGCCCTATGTCGGCGCGACCCTGTCGATGTATCCGCCTCAGGGTGAGACCCATATGGGCAACTTCATCGCCTGGGACGGCAAGACCGGCAAGATCGCCTGGTCGAACAAGGAGCCGTTCTCGGTGTGGTCGGGTGCGCTCGCAACCGCTGGCGGCGTGGTGTTCTACGGCACGCTCGAAGGCTATCTCAAGGCAGTCGACGCCAAGACGGGCAAGGAGCTCTACAAGTTCAAGACCCCGTCCGGCATCATCGGCAACGTTACGACCTATGAGGCTGGTGGCAAGCAGTACGTCGCCGTGCTCTCGGGTGTCGGCGGCTGGGCCGGCATCGGTCTCGCGGCGGGTCTGACGGATCCGACCGCCGGTCTCGGTGCCGTCGGCGGCTACGCAGCGCTGAGCAACTACACCGCTCTCGGTGGCGCGCTCACCGTGTTCTCGCTGCCGCAGCAGTAAGCGGAGCAGCCTGCTTCCGGCGCATGGATCTCCTCCATGCGCCGGTTCGCCTGCCCAAAAAATTAAGGGAAGACGCCCTTGCGTAGAATCTGGTTTGCGGTCGCCACGGCTCTGATCCTGGCAACCGGCGGGATGACTGTCGCCGAAAATGCCTGGGCCGAGGGCCCCGGAGATCCGACGGCCGTCAAGTCCGAGGATGGGAAGTACTTCGATAAGGACGGCATTCCGACCTACAAGGTGGGCGCCGACGGAACAGTCGACTGGTACACCTACTCCGGATACCGCCGCTATCATTCCGAATGCCATGTGTGTCACGGCCCCGACGGCATGGGATCGACTTACGCCCCGGCGCTGAAGGACTCGGTCAAGAACATGAGCTACGGCGATTTCATCGGGACCATCGCCAGCGGCCGCAAGAATGTCAGCACGTCCCAGGAGAACGTCATGCCGGCTTTCGGCGACAATCCGAACGTCGCCTGCTACATGGACGACCTCTACATCTATCTGCGCGCCCGCGGCAATGACGCGGTGGGACGCGTTCGCCCGGCCAAGCATGAGGACAAGCCGCCAGCCTATACGGAAGCGGAAAACTCCTGCATGGGCAAGAAATGACTGACAAGGGCCGCGCTCTGGGCAGGGTCGCGGCCTTGAGAGAATGAAACAGGAGTTTGAGACATGAAGACGCGCGCCGCGGTCGCTTTCGAAGCCAAGAAACCGCTGGAGATCGTCGAGGTCGACCTCGAGGGGCCGAAGGCCGGTGAGGTCCTGGTCGAAATCAAGGCGACCGGCATCTGCCACACCGATGCCTACACCCTGGACGGTTTCGACAGCGAGGGCATCTTCCCCTCGATCCTCGGCCATGAGGGCGCCGGCATCGTGCGCGAGGTCGGCCCCGGCGTCACCTCCGTGAAGCCCGGCGACCACGTCATTCCGCTGTACACACCGGAATGCCGCCAGTGCAAGAGCTGCCTCAGCCGCAAGACCAATCTCTGCACCGCAATCCGCGCCACCCAGGGCAAGGGCCTGATGCCCGACGGCACCTCGCGCTTCAGCTACAAGGGCCAGACCATCTACCATTACATGGGCTGCTCGACCTTCTCGAACTTCACCGTGTTGCCGGAGATCGCGGTCGCCAAGATCCGCGAGGACGCCCCGTTCGACAAGAGCTGCTACATCGGCTGCGGCGTCACCACCGGCGTCGGCGCCGTCGTCAACACGGCAAAGGTCGAGCCGGGCGCGAACGTCGTCGTGTTCGGCCTCGGCGGCATCGGCCTCAACGTCATCCAGGGCGCCAAGATGGCGGGCGCCGACAAGATCATCGGCGTCGATCTCAATGACGGCAAGGAGGAATGGGGCCGCCGCTTCGGCATGACCCATTTCGTCAACCCGAAGAAGGTCGCCGGCGACATCGTCCAGCATCTCGTCGCGCTGACCGACGGCGGCGCCGACTACACGTTCGACTGCACCGGCAATACCACCGTGATGCGCCAGGCGCTGGAAGCCTGCCACCGCGGCTGGGGCGAATCGATCATCATCGGTGTCGCGGAAGCCGGCAAGGAGATCGCAACCCGTCCATTCCAGCTCGTCACCGGGCGCGTCTGGAAGGGCACCGCGTTCGGCGGCGCGCGCGGGCGCACCGACGTCCCCAAGATCGTCGACTGGTACATGAACGGGAAGATCGAAATCGACCCGATGATCACCCACACGCTCTCGCTCGAAGACATCAACAAGGGCTTCGACCTGATGCATGAGGGCAAATCGATCCGTTCCGTCGTCGTGTTCTGACCCGAGCCACGCAAAACTGAGGAGGATTGCGCCATGACTGTCCACATTCACCCGTCCGTTGATAACGGCGTCAAACAGGGAAGCGGCCACTTCGCCGGCGGCACCCTGGTCTGCAAGTGCCACGACCGGCCGGTGAAGGTCGGCATCACCGGCGACGTCGCGCATAATCACGCGTGCGGCTGCACCAAGTGCTGGAAGCCCTCCGGCGCAACCTTCTCGGTCGTGGCGGTGGTGCCGCGACAGAACGTCACGGTCCTGGAGAACGGCGACAAGCTGAAGATCGTCGATCCGGCGGCGGTCATCCAGCGCTACGCCTGCACTGGCTGCGGCACGCACATGTACGGCCGGATCGAGAATACGGGCCACCCGTTCTACGGCCTCGACTTCATCCATCCCGAACTGTTCCAGGAGCAGGGTTCGGCAGCGCCGGGCTTTGCCGCTTTCGTCTCCTCGGTGATCGAATCGGGCGTGAAGCCGGAACAGATGGGCGAGATCCGCGCGCGGCTGAAGGAGCTGGGGCTCGAGCCCTATGACTGCCTGTCGCCGCCGCTGATGGATGCGATTGCCACCCACGTGGCGAAAGCAAAGGCGGCCTGAGGGCCGCAGAGTACCAAGCGTAACAACTGAAGCGTTCCTTCCTGAAGACTTGGTGCCTCGCCTGCCCCCACGCTGGCGAGGCATTCTTTTCTGGCGTCTCGATCTTGCGGCCACCGTCGCCGTTGGCGCCCCGCCCTGGGTTCCGCCTTTGCAATGCAGCGCGCATGCGCTGTCCACGCGTGCTCGTGCAACACACGCGCCTGTGTAGTCCGACGCCCGTCGCGTTCTGCTATCGTGAATCGTTTTCCGACAACTCTCAATTGATCCGGCGCGTGTCAGGACATGTGGTCCCGCGCGCGTCCACCAACGATCAGAACCAACGACCATTGGTCCGACAGAGCGAGGGCGAACATGATCAAGGTGAAAATCAACGGACAGGAGCAGAGCTGGGATGGTGATCCGAGCCTGCCGCTGCTGTGGTATCTGCGCGATGAGCTCGGCTTGACCGGCTCGAAATATGGCTGTGGCCAGGCGCTCTGCGGCGCCTGCACCGTGATGGTCGACAAGGAAGCCGCACGCTCCTGCATCACCGCGATCTCGGATGTCGTGGGCCGCGAGGTCACGACGATCGAGGGGCTGCATCCGACCGGCGATCATCCGGTGCAGAAGGCGTGGCGGCAGGTCAATGTCCCGCAATGCGGCTTCTGCCAGGCCGGTCAGATCATGCAGGCGGCGGCGCTGCTCAACCAGAATCCGAAGCCGTCGCATGATCAGATCCGGGACGCGATGTCCGGCAACATCTGCCGCTGCGGCTGCTATCAGCGGATCGAGAACGCGGTCCATCTGGCCTCGACGGGGGTGTGATCATGACCATCATCGCAAATCCGGATATCGCGAAGTCCACTTCGCGCCGCGGCTTCGAGCGTCACCTCAAGGTCGAGAACGTCTCGCGCCGCGCCATCCTGCAGACGCTCGGTCTCGCTGGCGGCTTCGTGCTCGCCGCACCCCTGCTCTCGCGTCCCGCCTTCGCCGCCTATGAGACCGGCGCCGGCAAGATGCCGCATGGCACCGTCGTCGATCCCAAGATCTTCGTGTCGATCGCGCCTGACGGCATCGTCTCGATCCTCGCCCATCGCTCCGAGATGGGCACCGGCGTGCGCACCAGCCTGCCGCTGATCGTCGCCGAGGAGATGGAAGCCGACTGGTCGAAAGTCCGCGTCGTGCAGGCGCCCGGCGACGAGGTGAAGTTCGGCAACCAGGACACCGACGGCTCGCGCAGCACGCGGCATTATCTGTTGCCGATGCGCCAGATCGGCGCCATGGCGCGCGCCATGCTGGAGGCGGCTGCCGCCAAGAAGCTCGGCGTGCCCGCCAGTGAAGTGAAGGCGGTCAACCACGAGGTCGTGCACAGCGCCAGTGGCAAGCGCCTCGGCTTCGGCGAGCTTGCGGCCGACGCAGCCAATCAGCCGGTGCCCGCCGTCGACACCATCACGCTGAAGTCGCCAAAGGACTTCCGCTATCTCGGCAAGGGCCAGGTCAGCATCGTCGACCTGCACGACATCACCGTCGGCAAGGCCCACTACGGCGCCGACGTCCGCCTGCCCGGCATGAAGTACGCGGTGATTGCCCGGCCGCCGGTGACGGGCGGCAAGGTGAAGTCGTTCGATTCGGCGGAGGCACTGAAGGTATCCGGCGTCGAGAAGGTGCTCGAAGTCAAGGGCTGGCCATGGCCATCGAAGTTCCAGCCGCTCGGCGGCGTCGCGGTGATCGCACGCAACACGGGTGCCGCGATCAAGGGCCGCGATGCCCTGAAGGTCGAGTGGGACGACGGCCCCAATGCGGCCTACGACTCGGTTGCCTATCGCGCCGAGCTCGAAGCCGCGGCACGGCAGCCGGGCCTCGTCGTGCGTCAGGAAGGTGATGCGGACGCGGCGCTGAAGTCGGCCGACAAGGTGATCACCGGCGAGTACTATCTGCCGCACTTCGCCCACGTCAGCATGGAGCCGCCGGTCGCGGTGGCCGACGTCAAGGGCGACAAGGCCGAGATCTGGGCGCCGGTGCAGAGCCCCGGCGGCACCCGCGAGGATGTCGCCAAGACGCTGCAGATCCCGATCGAGAACGTGACCGTCAACGTCACCCTGCTCGGCGGCGGTTTCGGCCGCAAATCGAAATGCGACTTCGCGCTTGAAGCCGCCCTGCTCTCCAAGGAGCTGGGCGCGCCGGTCAAAGTGCAATGGACGCGTGACGACGACATCCAGCACGACTTCCTGCACACTGTCTCGGTCGAGCGCATCGAAGCCGGCCTCGACAAGAGCGGCAAGGTCGTCGCCTGGCGTCACCGCAGCGTTGCGCCGACCATCCTGTCGACCTTCGCGGCGGGCGCCGACCATGCCGCGCCGTTCGAGCTCGGCATGGGCCTCGTCGACATGCCGTTCGAGATCGCTAACATCCAATGCGAGAACCCCGCTGCCAAGGCGATGACCCGCATCGGCTGGTTCCGCTCGGTCTCGAACATCCCGCGCGCCTTCGCCGTGCAGTCGATGGTCGGCGAGATCGCCGCCGCCACCGGGCGCGACCAGAAGGAGATGCTGCTGGAGCTGATCGGCAGCCCGCGCGTCGTCAAGCTCACCTCGGTGAAGGATCTCTGGAACTACGGCGAGCCCTATGAGAGCTACCCGATCGACACCGGGCGGCTGCGCCGCGTCGTCGAGTTCGTCGCCGAGAAGGGCAATTGGGGCCGCAGCGTTCCCAAGGGCCACGGCCTCGGCATCGCCGCCCATCGCAGCTTCGTCAGCTACATCGCCACCATCGTGGAGGTGTCGGTGGACGAGGGCAAGCTGACGGTGCACCAGGTCGACAGCGCGATCGACTGCGGTGTGTTCGTCAACCCTGAGCGTATCACCTCGCAGCTCGAAGGTGCTGCCATCATGGGGCTGAGCCTCGCCAAATATGGCGAGGTCAGCTTCAAGAACGGCCGGGTGCAGCAGCACAATTTCGACGACCATCCGGTGGTCCGGATCGACGAGGCGCCGCTGATCACGAACGTGCACATCGTACCCGTCGATGCCGACACGCCGCCGAGCGGCGTCGGCGAGCCGGGCGTGCCGCCGTTTGCACCGGCACTCGCCAACGCGATCTTCGCTGCCACGGGAAAACGTCTGCGTGCGTTGCCGATCGGCAAGCAGCTCGCGATCTGACGACAGCGAAACGACAACATCATCGGCCGGAGCGATCCGGCCGGTGATCATTTTAGCGGAGCAATGATGAGTTAGCGGCCGTAGCGCACCGACGCATAGCGGCCGATGACGGCGCCGCGTGCCTGCCCCGGCGCGCCGGCCACGCCATGGGGCGTGCTGCCGCAGTCCTGACGCAACGGCGCCTGCGCAGCTTTGGGAGTGGTGGTCGGCTGGCCCTCGACGAGCTTGGTCACCAGCGAGCGCAGCCGCTGGTTCTCGATCTCCAGCTCCTTCAGATGCCGCAGGGCAGGACTGGTGAGGCCGCCATAGCGCTGGCGCCAGCGATAAAAAGTACGCAGCGACACGCCGGCCGTGCTGCAAATTTCGGCAATCGGAACACCCGACTCCGCCTCGCAAAGCAGAACCAGAATCTCCTGCTCGGTGTGCAGGGAACGTCGCATGCTCACAGACCCCTACGCGGCCAACTCCAACATTCTCGCATGAATTCCAGGACCTTGGTAGAGCGCCAACGCATGGCGCTCGCGATCGCGCGCCGCATGCACCTCTCCCAATCGCGAGCGGCCGCAGCGGCGATGACGGATCCCGACCCGACGGTGCCTCGCCATTCATTGGCAAAATTGACACGAGCCGCCGAAGCCGATCCGATCTGCCGGGACCATGAGCAAGGCTGACCAGTTTTTGGCATTGCCGCCCGCCGCATCCTGCCTTGTTATCAGCGCCAATAGCCGAGCCTGACGGAGACAGCTCATGTCCAAACGCCACGAGATTCCCGCGACGCATGAGAGCATGGTGTGGGGCTATCTCGACAGCACCACGCCGCCGGTGCTCGAAGTCGCTTCCGGCGACACGGTGACGCTGCATTCGTTTCCCGCCGGCGGCAAGGAGACCTTGCCGGAGGACCGCAGCATCGTTCCTCCCGCCTACCTCACCGCACTGGACACCATGATCCAGGGGCCGGGTCCGCATTTCATCACCGGGCCCGTCTACGTGAAGGGCGCGCAGCCCGGCGACACGCTGCAGGTCGATATCCTCAGCTGCAAGGTCAGCCAGGACTGGGGCTTTGTCTCGATCCTGCCGCTGCTCGGCACCCTGCCCGACGAGTTCACCGACTACGAGACGATCCACCCGAAGGTCGATCACGAGCGCCAGGTCTGCATCATGCCCTGGGGCACCGAGATCGCGCTCGATCCGTTCTTCGGCATCATCGCGACAGCGCCGCCGCCGGCGTGGGGACGGTGCGGCTCGCCTGTGCCGCGCAGTTTCGGCGGCAACATGGACAACAAGGAGCTGCGGCCGGGAACCACGCTGTACCTGCCCGTCTTCAACGAGGGCGCGCTGTTCTTCGCCGGCGACGGCCATGGCGTGCAGGGCGACGGCGAGGTCTGCATCACCGCGCTCGAGACCGGCGTCAGTGGCACCTTCCGGCTGACCGTGCGCAAGGACATGGACATCACCTGGCCGTTCGCCGAGAACGCCACGCATATGATGTCGATCGGCCTCGATGAGGATCTCGACGACGCCGCCAAGCAGGCCGTGCGCGAGATGGTGAAGCATGTCTGCGCCCGCACGAACCTCTCGCGCAACCAGGCCTACATGCTGTGCTCGCTGGCCGGCAATCTGCGCGTCACCCAGCTGGTGGACGGCAACAAGGGCATCCACATGCTGCTGCCGAAGGCGTATCTTTAAGTCTCCTCTACCGGTTGACGAAGCGGTCGTGCGCGCTCAGCACGACCCGGCCGGCGGCATCGACCGCCTCGAAGGTGACGTCGGCATCCGCAGGCTCGGGCATGGTCAAGGTGACGCGTAGCGTCTCCGAACCATCCGGCTCGACCTCGATCGCATCCGCGGCGGCATGGCCGACGATCGCGAGCGCCGCGTCGACGCCGCTGATCGCGAGCTTGAAGTTCTGCACGGCCGAGGACTTGTTGAGCAGCTTCACCGTATAGGCATTGCGCACCGCGCCATCCGACAGCCGCACCGACAGCGGATCGCGGTCGTGCTGCACCGACAGCACGGCGGTGGTCTTGGTCACGAACGACACCGCGATCACGCCGGCCAGCGCCACGCAGGCGAGCGCGAGCCCGATCGTCTTCGGCCGCAGCAGTCGCGGCACGCGCGGCTCGCCCACGCGGCCACGCTCGATGTTCTCCCAGCTCTCGTAGTCGATCAGCCCGCGCGGACGGTCGAGCTTGGCCATCACGCCGTCGCAGGCATCGACGCAGAGGCCGCAATTGATGCAGGCGAAGTTCGGCCCCTGGCGGATGTCGATGCCGATCGGGCAGACCGCGACGCAGGCGCCGCAATCGACGCAATCGCCGGCCGGCTCGCCCAGCGCTCGCGCCTCGGCCGCCTTCTTCGCCGACATCCGGACCTCGCCGCGATAGTCGCGGTAGTTCACGGTGAACGCTTCGGGATCCCAGATCGCGCCTTGGAGACGCGGCCACGGGCACATGAAGGTGCAGACCTGCTCGCGCGCGAAGCCGGCGAGGCCGTAGGTGGTGCCGGCGAAGACGAGCGTCCACGTCAATGCGGTCGCCTACATCTCGCCATGGGCGAGATCGCGCAGCAGCTCCGGCGCGTCGGTGAAGTAGAAGATCAGGGTGCCGCCCGTGCCGACCGCGATCATCATCCACAGCGCGTGCTTGGTCGCGATCTGCGCGACGCGCTTCGCTGTGAGCGGCGCGCTGATGTTCTTCAAGCGCTGCCGGCGGTCGCCTTCGACGAGGCGCTCGACCAGCAGGAAGAGGTCGGTCCACACCGTCTGCGGACAGGCGAATCCGCACCACAAGCGACCGGCCAGCGCGTTCACCAGGACGAGAATGAGGGTCGCCAGCAGCATCGCGGCGGTGATGAGATAGAGATCCTGCGGCCAGATCTCGGCCGGGCCGAGATAGAGTTTTCCGTGGGCGAAATCGAGCAGCACGGCTTGGTCCGGCGCGTTCGGACCGCGGTTCCAGCGGATGAAGGGGGTGAGGTAGTAGACCGAGAGGGTGAGCGTCAGGATCAGCCATTTGAGACGGCGGATAGGTCCCTTGACGCCTTGCGGAACCACGGGACCGCCGAGGTGACGCGGCGATCGTGCCGGCTTGCGCGCGGATGTCTTGCCCTGAGCCGGAGAAGGGCTTTGGCCCTGCCCCTGCGCCATGCGGCGCGTCCTGGCATGATCGATCTCGATGGTGATGGCCACGGCTGCCCTCGTTCGCTTGCCTGTTGCGGGCGACGATAGAGGGCGATCCCCGGCGGCTCTTTGTCGGCCCACAAACTTGCGAACGGCTGGCAGCGGCTGTTTGCGCGGGAACAACGATGGCGGGTGCCAGGTGGGCGATGAAAGACGCGGCGCCGCAAGCGCCACGGCGGCAGGTGCAGCATCCGATGGGATGATAGCGCTTGCCGCCCTTTGGTATAGTCGCACGCGCGGTGCCGCTCGCTGCCCGCCTCTCCCCGCGTGCGGGGAGAGGCCGGATTGCATCGAAGATGCAATCCGGGTGAGGGGGGCTCTCCGCAGGGGAGGTGGGTGTGGCCGCCCCTCACCCCAATCCTCTCCCCGTGAAGAACGGGGAGAGGGAGCGCACCGTCGTCACGGCGACGACCTCCGTTCCAGTGGAGGATTATGAGTGGCAGATCAATCATCTGCCCTTCCTATTCTCAAACGATCTTGATCGACATGTCGGGGAGACCCTCGAGCTTGCACAACAGCACGTCGCCCTTGACCACGGGGCCAACATTCTCCGGCGTGCCGGAATAGATGATGTCACCGGCCTTCAGCTCGAATGCCTCGGAAAGCTTCGCGATCTGCTCGGCGACGCTCCAGATCATCTTGGTGAGATCAGAGTTCTGCCGGACGGTGCCGTTGACCGCGAGCGAGATCGCGCCCTTGGTGAAGTGGCCGACTTTCGCCACCGGGTGGATGGGACCGATCACGGCGGCATGATCGAAACTCTTGCCGATCTCCCACGGCTTCTTCTCGGCGGCCATGCCGTTCTGCAGGTCGCGGCGGGTCATGTCGAGGCCGAGCGCGTAGCCGTAGACGTGATCGAGCGCCGACTCGACCGGGATGTTGGTGCCGCCGGATTTCAGCGCCGCGACCAGTTCGACCTCGTGGTGATAATTCTTAGTCAGCGACGGATAAGGATGCTCGGCGACCTCGCCGACGGCGACGTTCTGGATCGCATCGGTCGGCTTCTGGAAGAAGAACGGCGGCTCGCGGTTGGGATCGGAGCCACGCTCGATCGCATGCGCCGCGTAGTTGCGACCGATGCAGTAGATGCGCCGCACCGGGAACACGCCCTGCTCGCCGACAATCGGAATCGTGATCGCCTGCACGGCGAAGATCGGCTTCGGCCCAGCCTGTGCGGCAGCCGGATGCGGGTCCGTCATGATCGCGGCTGCAGCGGCGGCGGTGCCGGCGACGAGAAGATCGCGGCGTGAGGTGTCTGCCATGGTTTCCTCCTGGAGCAGCCGTTGCAACCGGCTGATTGTTGGTTCTGACGCGCCGACGCGACGCCCACCAACTGATAAGCATATCCATTATGCCAGCGCCACCATCCGCGCACGCGCCATCGCTCTCGCGGCGCAACACGCGCCCGAAGCGATGCTCGAGACCCTCGCGCGACAATGCGAGGGCGCAAGGAGGACCGGACCTCGACTGAGGCCCGTGGCCCGCCTGCGGAAAAAAATGCAGGCGGCAGGTACCACAGGTTCAGCCGGACAGACCCGGCCCTCCCTGCGCGATGGGCTTCACGGCTGCTCCGCGCTCTCCCCGGGGACCGGGCTTGTTTGCCCCCGTCACCTGATGACACGTCCTGTCAGGGTTCATGTCATCCAGGCTTGGCGCCAGCATCGGGGCGCCAGGACCACACGGCTTGACCGTCCGCGAGCTTGCCAATCGTCCAGCGCATCAGCACCTGACAGGCCCGCGGCCACCGCTCCCCGCCTCTACGTATCGTGACGACGCGTACGCCCCTCTGCATGAGGACGGGATGGAGGGAGGAGACCATGGTTTCTGCTAAAGCGAAACAACGAAATTTTTGCGCTTGCATCTGGACAGAGGTGATCCCGCTGAGAACGCAACGAAACTTTCTCTTTCGGCGCAGGAGCGAACGGGGTGGAGAAGGCGCCTGCCGCGCAGCTGGCTCTTTCATTCGGCCGCGGCGTCGAACTGAGTCGCCCGACGGGCAGCCTTTCACCTGATCCGCTGGACCTCGCGCCTCGTTCCCTCGTTGACACCAATTCAGCGGCGCAACCGTCATGACCGAGCCGACACCACCGAGGAGACGCCGCATGCTGATCGGGCTCACCGGCCTCGTCGTGCTCGTTGTCGCAGGCGCTGCCATTGCTGCGGGGCCGCTCATGAGCCGGGTCGAACATCCCAAATACGACGTGGTCAGCCGCGACGGCGACTATGAGATCCGCGCCTATGCGCCGATGATCATCGCGCAGGCCGAGGTGCAGGGCGCGCGCCGGCCGGCGATCGAGGAAGGCTTCCGCATCATCGGCGGCTACATCTTCGGCGCCAACCAGGCCAAGGCCAAGATCGCGATGACCGCGCCTGTGCAGCAGCAGGCCAGCGCGGCCACCGCGCCGGCCGATGGCGTCGCCAGCGACCGCTGGAGCGTCAGCTTCGTGATGCCGTCGAACTGGACGCTCGATACTCTGCCGCCGCCGGCGGACGACCGGATCAAGCTGACGCCGATGCCGGCTCAGCGTATGGTCGCGCTCACCTTTTCGGGCTCGTATTCCGACGGCATTCTCGCCGACAAGACCCGCGAGCTACGCGACTACGCGCAGCGCAAGGGGTTGGCCGTATCAGGCGCGCCCCTGCTCGCGTTCTACAATCCGCCGTGGACCTTGCCGATGCTGCGGCGGAATGAGGTGATGCTGGCGTGTAGTTGTTAGTCGAACCGCTCCCCTCGATCGCGGTTCCCTCCCTCTCCCCGTTCTTACGGGGAGAGGGTTGGGGTGAGGGGCCGCCACACCCACCGACCGTGCGGATAGCCCCCCGCATCGCATCTCACGATGCGATCCGACCTCTCCCCGCCTCAGCGAAGCTTCGCTTCGCCCTGGCGGGGCGAGGTAAACCGAGCGAGCCGCGCGATCTGCAATATCCAATGGATGGAGAGGGCATCGTCGCCTCAGCGCGCCAGCCCCGCGACGCGGCCGAGAGCGACGGCCGTGAGCAGGCCGTTGCCGGAGAGATAGCCGGAGGCATCAGCGCCGGAGACGCCGCAGGCGGCGCCGCCGGCCGCGAACAGATTGTCGATCGAGGTGCGGTCCTTGCGCATCACGCGGGCGTGGTCGTCGATGAGAAGGCCGCCTTGCGTGTGGAACAGCGCGCCGGTGACCTTGACCGCACGATAAGCCGGCGCGAGCTGCGGGACACCAGCAAAGCTGCGGCCGAAGCGATCGACGTGCCGCTCCGACTTCGCGGTCGCGACCTCCGCGAAGGTTGCTGCGAGCGCTTCAAACGGCACGCGCATCGCCGCCACAAGACCCACGATGTCCTCAGCTTCGAGCACCGCACCATGCTCTACGGCATTGCGGAAATCCTCGAACTGCGCGGCGATGCCGGCGATGCGCGCATCGAAGATCGTCCAGGCGACGCCGTCCGGCTGCGCCAGCACGTTGGCCGCCTGCTCGGAATAGCCCGAGGCCTCGTTGGAAAAGCGCTCGCCCCGCGCATTCACCTGGAAGCCGCCCTCGGTGATGGTGGCCCAGCTGATGAGAATGCCGGCGGGATGCGCGACGGAGCCGTGGCCCTGATGGCCGCCAAGATGGCGCGTTGCCGCGCCGAGCTGCTCGCCCCAATTGAGCGCATCGCCCTGGTTGCCGACATGGCCGAAATAGGTGGCGCTCGCCATCTGCGGGATGTGGCGGGCGACCAGCGCCGGATTGCCGCCATAGCCGCTGCAGGCGAGGATCAGGCGACGGCAGCCGATCTCGTCGCTGCTGCCATCAGGCCGCATGAAGCGCACGCCGATGATACGCCGGTCAGCATCGAGCAGCAGTGTCGTCGCATGCGCGTCGCAGAGGATGTCGATGCCGGCCGCTTCGGCTGCCGTGCGCAGACGATCGATCAGCTCGCGCCCGGCGCGGCTCGGCAGGCCGTGCATGCGATAGCGCGAATGGCCGGGATAGGTGAAATTGTCGACCAGCGATAACGGCAGTTGATGCCGGTCGGCGAGCCATTCGAGCGTCGGACCTATCGTCGTCGTGACCAGCTTCACCAGCACAGCATCCGGTTCATCATGCGCCTTGTGCATGATGTCGTCGGCGAAGCGCGACGGAGTGTCGTCAATGCCGAGCGCCGTCTGCCAGCGCGTGCCAGCGGCTGGAACGAGTCCGGCAGACAGCGCCGTCGAGCCCTGCGGCACGGCATCACGCTCCAGCACCAGCACGCTCTCGCCATTCTCGATCGCCGACAGCGCCGCGACGAGTCCCGCCGCGCCGGCGCCAATGATCAGGCAATCGACGGCGAACTCGGGCGTATGGTCGATGATCTCGATCGTGCTCATGTGCGCCCCTTACGACGCTTGTGGCCGTCCTTCGAGACGCGCGCCTGCGGCGCGCTCCTCAGGACGAGGATTTCGGTCTTGGCACGAATGTCTCCCCTCATGGTGAGGAGCGCCATCTTCGGCGCGTCTCGAACCATGAGGCCCCGCAGGTGGCGATACTCGGCAACTTGCCTCATGCTCCCGCCAGCTCCGTCATCGCCTCCGCGATCGACGTCACGCGGCATACCGGCTTGAGCGCCGCGATTGCGGTCGCATGCGTCTCCGCGGTGAAGGCCGCGCATCCATCCTCCAGCACCACCGTCTCGAAATCGCGGATATGCGCATCGCGCACGGTCGAGGCGACGCCGCCATTGGTGACGATGCCCGCGACATACAGCTTCTCGATGCCGCATTTGCGCAGCACCCATTCGAGCCGCGTCATGTAGAAGGCGGAGTACGCGATCTTCTCGATCGTCACATCGGCCGGCTGCAAGGTGTCGACGAGCTGATGGCCCCAGGCGCCGGGCAGGAAATCGCCCTTGGCGAGGAACGGCCGCAGCTGCTTCAGATGCGGCGAGATCAGGGGCTCGCCGCCCTTGCCCGGCACCAGGGTGAACTGCGTCGAGATCACGAAGCCGCCCTTGGACCGCATCAGGTCCGCGAACGGCTTGAGCCGCGGCGGAAGTGCGGCGATATCCGCCGCCGTCTGGCCGGCACGGCCATACGCGCCTTTCGGATCGAGGAAGTCGTTCTGCAGATCGACGATCAGCAGCGCGCTGTGCGCGGCGGGAATGTTGTGATCGCTCATGTCCGCTCCACGATGACGTTGCCGAACTGGTCCACCCGCGCCTGGAAGCCGGGCGCGATCACCGTCGTCGCATCCGGCTGCTCGAGGATCGCGGGGCCCGCGACCTCGGTGCCGACAGGCAGATCGAGACGGGCGTAGATCGCCGTGTCCCACCATTGGCCGTCGAACCAGACGTTGCGGCTGCCGAGCTTTGCCTTGCCGAGGTCGGCGCTCGCGTCCGGCGCAAGCGTTGCGAGGTCGAAGCGCGGGCGCACGCCGATCGCCGCCGTGCGCAGGTTCACGATCTTGATCGGCACGCCCGGCAAGAGCCGGCTGAAACTCTTCTGATAGGCGGTCTCGAACGCCTTGCGCACGTCCTCCACGGTCAGCGCGATCGCGCCGTCGCGAATCTCGGCCGGCAAGGTCGCGCGGATGGTATGGGTCTGACCGACATAGTGCATGTCGAGCTCGAACAGGGTGTCGATGCGCTCGACCGCAAGCCGCGCGTCCTTGACCACGCCCTGCGCGTGCGCGGCCTCGGACAGCATCCACCGCGTCAGCGCCGCGATGTCGAGGCCGTCGACGAACATGTTGAGCGTCTGTACCTGGTCGTGGCGGATATCGGCGATGACGCAGCCGAGCGCCGAGGTGACGCCGGGATAGCGCGGCACCAGCGCCGCCTTCAGCCCGACATCCTTGATCAGCGCCGAAACATGCAACGCGCCGCCGCCGCCGAACGGCACCGCCGCAAAGCGCGAGGGATCATGGCCGCGCTCGATCGACATCAGCCGGATTGCGCCGGCCATCTTGCTGTCGGCGATGCGCACGATCGCTTCGGCCGCTTCCATCACACCGAGGCCGAGCGGCTCGCCGACATGCCTGGCGATGGCGCGCTTGGCGGCCTCGACATCGAGCGCCTTGAGCTTGCCGCCGATCGGCCGGTTTGCATTGATGCGGCCGAGCACGACGTTGGCATCGGTGAGCGTCGGGCGATCGTTGCCGCCGCCGTAGCAGACGGGACCCGGCCGCGAGCCGGCGCTCTCCGGGCCGACCTGCAGCAGGCCGCCGGCATCGACATGGGCGATCGAGCCGCCGCCGGCGCCGATGGTCGTGATCTCGATCATCGGCGTGCGCACGACGAGGCCGAAATCGATCGTGGTCTGCGCCGCCAGCGACGTCGCGCCATCGACCACCAGCGAGACGTCGAAAGAAGTGCCGCCGAGATCGCCGGTGATGACATTGGGGAAGCCGGCCGCCTTGGCGATCTCCGCCGCGGCGATCACGCCGGCCGCCGGGCCGGACAATGCAGTGCGGATCGGGAAGCGCCGCGCCGCATCGGTCGACATCACGCCGCCATTGGACTGCACGATGTGGAAGCGGCCGTCGAACGCCTCGCCGGCGAGCGCGTTCTGCAGCTTCTGCAGATACGAGCCGACGACCGGCTGCAGATAGGCGTTGAGTGCGGTCGTCGAGGTCCGCTCGAATTCGCGGATCTCCGGCAGGATCTGGCTCGAGCACGCGACGTTATCGTTCGGCCAGATCGCCTGCACGGCTTCGAGCGCGCGGCGCTCATTGTCGGGATTGGCGAAGGCGTTGACGAACACGATCGCCAGCGCCTGAGCGCCCTTGGCGAGCAGTTCGCGCGCGGTCGCCTCGACCTGCGCGACATCGACCGCAGTGCGGATGGTGCCGTCCGACAGCACGCGCTCATCGACCTCGGCGCGCATGTCGCGCTCGACGACGGGGACGAAGTCACCCCACAGGCCCCAGGTGTTGCGGCGGTCGCGGCGACGCATCTCGAGCACGTCGCGAAATCCCCGCGTTGTGATCAGCCCGATCCGCGCGCCCTTGCGCTCCAGGAGCGCGTTCGTGCCGACGGTCGTGCCGTGCACGATCGAGGTGAGATGCGTGACCGCGCCGAACCCTTGCAAGCCTTCGAGGAAGCCGACGGCTTCGTCGCCGCGGTTCGACGGCACCTTGTTGGTGCGGAAGCTGCGCTTCGCCTCGTCGAAGTAGAAGAGATCGGTGAAGGTGCCGCCGACGTCGACGCCGACGATGGTGCCGAGCTTGCTCATGCCGCACCTCCAGCGCGGAGCGTGCGCGTCGCTGCTTCATCGACCGCGCCATCAGCCGTCATCGCAACCTTGTAGACGTCACGCGCTTGCGCAGGTGACACGAAACCGAGCGCGACGTCGTGCGCAACGTCAGCGACAGGCCGCGCTTCGGGCGGGCCCCAGCCGCCGCCGCCGGGTGTCTCCAGCCGCACGCGCTTGCCGGCCTTCAGATGCAGATCGGTGATCTTGGACACCATCGGCGGGCTCGCCTCGCCCTGCTCCGTCTGCCAGGCGAAATGATTGAGCGCGGCGCTGCCGCCGCCGGCGACGCCGAACGGCGCCGCCTTGCCGCGCTCGCCGAGCAGCGCGACGTCGGCATCGGCCAGCAGTTCGACCTCATAGACGGCACCGACGCCGCCGCGATGGGTGCCGGCGCCGGCGGAATCCGGGCGCAACGCCCATTGCGTGAACATGACGGGATAGGCTGCTTCCAAGATTTCCACGGGCGGAATGGTCGCGGTCGAGATCGGGTTGTTGGCGTGGTTGAGGCCGTCGGTGGCGGGATTGCCGCCCAGGCCGCCGCCAAAGAACGAGAACATCACGAAGCGGCTGTTGTCCTTGCGATGGCCGGCGATCGATAGCGCGTTGATGGTGCCGAACGGCGCGGCTGTGGCGCGCGACGGATCTGCCTTGGCGAGCGCGCCGAGCACGACGCCGATCAGGCGCAGGATGGTCTCGGTGTAGCCCGCGACCGGCTTCGGCGGACCCGCCGCGAGCAGCGAGCCGTCGGTGATCGCGAACGCGATCGGCCGCAGACAGCCGGCATTGGCCGGCACCTCGGTGAACACATGCTTCAGCGCGACGTAGCAGGCCGCGATCGTGGTCGAGCGCGAGATGTTGATCGGGCCCTTGCAGGCGGCCGACGAACGGGTGAAATCGAGCGTCAGCGTGTCGCCGGCGATGGTGACGTCGAGCGCGACGGTCAGCGGCACATCGACGATGCCGTCATTGTCGAGCACGTCCTCGAACGAATAGGTGCCGTCGGGCAGCGAGGCGATCGCCGCGCGCATCAGGGTCTCGGCACGGTCGGAGAAGGCCTCGAACGCATCAGAGACGATCTTGTCGCCGTAGTCGTCGAGCAGCGCGCGCAGGCGGCGTTCGCCGAGATCGAGCGCGTTGAGCTGGCCGTTGAGGTCGCCCCAGTTCGACATCGGCACGCGCGAATTGGCTTCGATGATGCCGAGGATGTCGTGGTTCATGCGTCCCGCCGCGATCAGCTTGACCGGCGGGATACGCATGCCTTCCTGAAAACTCTCGACCGCCTTCGGATTGTAGCCGCCGGCGACATTGCCGCCGATGTCGAGCCAGTGGCCGACCGAGGCGATCCAGCAGAACACCCGGCCATCGCGGAACACCGGACGCACCAGACGGAAGTCGTTGAGATGGGTGCCGCCGTCATAGGGATCGTTGAAGATGAACGTGTCGCCTTCCTCTAACCCGCCCTCCTTCTCGACCTTGGCAATGACGGCGCGCACGGCAAAGGCCATGGCGCCGACGAAGATCGGCAGACCGCCCTGCCCCTGCACCAGCGTATCGCCTGTCGTGGCGTGATAGATGCCGTGGCAGGCGTCGCGCGCCTCGGCGATCGTCGGATTGAACGCGGAGCGATACAAGGTCGCGTCCATCTCGTCGGCGATCTGCTCCAGCCGCCCCTTCAGCACCGCAAGCGTGATCGGATCCAAGGTGGTCATGCCCGCGTCCCCTCGTCATCAGCGGCGTAACGGGCGCCGTTGGCCAGGATGTCGGCGGTGCCGAGCATCGCGTTGAGGCCGGCGAAATCGAGCATGCGGTCGGCGAACGGCTTGGTCGAGCCGGCCCGTGCCAGCGACTGATAGTAGGCGCGCGCCGAGAAGGCGAGCGCTCGCACGATGCCGCCGGGGAAGATCACGAGCTTGAAGCCGAGCGCGCCGAGCTCCGAGGCCGCATGGATCGGCGTCGAGCCGCCCTCGACCATGTTGGCGAGCAGCGGCCGCTTCGATGCCAGCCGTCCGGCGATGGCCGAGAGTTGCTCATTGCTCTTCGGCGCCTCGACAAACAGCACGTCGGCGCCGGCCTCGGCGTAGCGCTCGGCGCGTTCGATCGCGGCCTCCATGCCCTCGATCGCCAGCGCATCGGTGCGCGCGACGATCAAGGTCTCCGATGACTGGCGCGCATCGAGCGCGGCCTTGATCTTGCCGACCATCTCGCCGGCGCTGATCACGGTCTTGTCGGTGAGGTGGCCGCAGCGCTTCGGCGTGGTCTGGTCTTCGAGCTGGATCGCGGAGGCGCCCATGCGCTCGAACAGCCGAATCGTCCGCTGCACGTTGAGCGCATTGCCGAAGCCGGTGTCGCCGTCGACCACGAGCGGGGTCTCGACGCGATCGCGGATCATGGCGATGGTGTCGGCGACCTCCATCATCGACACCAGGCCGATGTCGGGACGGCCGAGCTTGGTGTAGGCGATGCCGGCGCCGGTCAGATACAGCGCCTTGAAGCCGGCCTCGGCGGCGATGCTCGCGGTCAGCGCGTCATACACGCCGGGCGCGATCGTCAGCTCGGCTGATGCCAGAGTGAATCTCAGGCTCATTGTCGTTTCCTTGTTTGTCTCAAACTATTCGCTGAAGCCGTGGTCACAGACCGAGATAGGCGCGCTTCAGCTCGGCATTGGATTTCAGCTCGGAGGCCTGGCCGGAGAGCGTGATGATGCCGTTCTCCATGATGTAGGCGCGGCCGGCGAGCTCCAACGACTGCACGACGTTCTGCTCCACCAACATGATGGCGAGCCCGGACGCCGCGAGCCGCGCGATCAGCGCGAACATTTCTTCCACCATTAGCGGCGACAGGCCGAGCGACGGCTCGTCGAGGATGAGCAGCTTCGGCTCGCCCATCAGGCCGCGGCCGATCGCCAGCATCTGCTGCTCGCCGCCGGACAGCGTGCCGGCATATTGCCGCGCGCGCTGCTTGAGCTTCGGGAACGTCGCGTAGATCTGCTCGATGCGCTCAGCACGGCCGCGGCGCGGACGGCAATAGGCACCGAGTTCGAGGTTCTCTCGCACCGACAGATTGGGGAAGATCTTGCGTCCCTCGGGCACATGGATCAGGCCGGCGGTGACGATGTCGGGCGCGGCCGCATGCTCCAGCGCAGCGCCGTTGAAGCGGATGGTGCCAGCCGTTGCCGGCACGACGCCCGAGAGCACCTTGTTCAAGGTGGTCTTGCCGACGCCGTTGGAGCCGAGCACGGCGACGACCTCGCCGGCGTTGACGTCGAAGCTGACGCCGCGCAGCACTTCGGTTCCGCCGTAGCCGGCGCGGAGATCGCGAACCTCAAGCATGAGCCTGCTCCGCGCGCAGACGTTCGGCCGCGCCATGGCCGAGATAGGCCTCGATCACCTGTGGGTCCTCGCAGACGGCCCTCGGCTCGCCCTCGGCGATCATGCGTCCCTGCGACAGCACATAGACCTTGTCGCAGAGATTCATCACGGCCTGCATGATGTGCTCGATCATCAGAATGGTGATGCCCTGGTCCCGGATGTCGCGCACCAGCGGCAGCACGTCGCGGATTTCCGACGGGTTGAGACCGGCGAGCACTTCGTCGAGCAGTAGCAGCTTCGGCCTGGTCGCGAGCGCGCGCGCGACTTCGAGACGCTTGCGGCCGGCAACGGTGAGATCGGAGGACGCCTTGGCGAGATCGGCACCGAGGCCGACCCGCTTGGCGATCTCAGCGGCCTGCTGCATGGCCTCCTTGGCATCAGGCGTGTGCAGATAGGCGCCGACCGCGATGTTCTCCTGCACGTTCAGGCCTTCGAACGGCTGCACGATCTGGAAGGTGCGCGCGATGCCCTGGCGCGCGCGAACATGTGGCGCCAACGCCGTGATGTCGCGGCCGTCATAGCTGACGCTGCCGCCATCGGGCTGCAGGAAGCCCGCGACCATCGCGAACAGCGTGGTCTTGCCGGCGCCGTTCGGCCCGATCAGGCCGGTGATCGAGCCCTTCGCGACCGACAGCGACGCCTGGTCGACCGCGACGAGGCCGGAGAAGCGCTTGGTGAGGGACTTGACCTCGAGCATCACGCCTCCTTCGCCTTCGGCGCCCGCAGGCCGAGGCTCTTCATCAGCATGACCAGGCCGTTCGGCGAGAACGCCACCGACAGCACGAGGATGACGCCGAACACCAGCAGGTCCATCCCGGGAATGCCGCCGGACACGCTCTTGGTGAGTTCGCCCAGGCCCAGCAGCACGATCGCGCCGACCAGCGGCCCGAGCACGGTGCCGGAGCCGCCGACGATGGCCGCGAACAGCGCCTCGATCGAGATCCACGAGCCGAACGCGACATTGGCGTCGATGAACAGATAGTTCTGCGCATAGAGGCAGCCCGCGGCGGCGGTCAGCGCGCCGGAGATCGCGATCGCCTTCATCTTGACCGCGAACACGTCGACACCGAGCGCCTGCGCCGCCTGCTCGTTCTCACGCAGCGCGACGAGATAGGCGCCGAAGCGCGAATGCTCCAGCCACCAGCTGACGAGAAGGCCGATCGCCACGAAGCCGAGCGCGATGAGCAGGAAATAACGGCGGTCGGCGAATTGCAGATATGGCAGGCCGGTCTGCAGCTTCAGCAGGATGCCGGCGGCGCCGCCGGTGAAATTGGTGCTGTTGGCGAGGATGCGGGCGACCTCGGCGAAGGCCAAGGTGATCAGCGCGAAGTAAGAGCCCTTCAGGCCGGAGCGGAAGCTGAGGAAGCCGATCGCGGCGCCGACCAGCGCACCGAGTGCGATGCCGATCACGAGCGCGATCCAGGCGTTGACGCCGAAGCGGGTCTGCAGCACGGCCATCGCATAGGCGCCGACGCCGAAGAAGGCGGCGTGACCGAACGATGACAGGCCGGCATAGCCGCCGAGGATGTTCCAGCCCTGCGCCGCCAGCGCTGTTATCATCATGAAGATCATGAGATTCAGCAATGCGCCGGACAGGCCGAGGAACGGGACGATAGCAAGCGCAACGACGATGAAGGCGAGAGTGGCGAGACGCGGCCTGGTCATGCGCGCGCTCCGAACAGGCCGGTCGGGCGCACCAGCAGGGTGACGATGAAGATCAGGAAGATGCCGATCTGGCCGAGGCTGTCACCGAGAAAGAGACTGGACGCGGCCTCGACGACGCCGACCAGGAGGCCGCCGATCAGCGCGCCGGGGATCGAGCCCATGCCGCCGAGCACCACGATGGTGAAGGCGACCAGCACGAAGGCGGCGCCGGTCTTCGGGCTGACGTAGAAGGACGGCATCAGCAGGCCCGCGGCGACGGCGAGACAGGCGCAGCCGATCGCAAAGGTCATGGCGTAGACATGCGGCACGCTGATGCCGACGAGGCTGGCGCCGAGCTTCTCCTTCGCGACCGCGCGGATCGCCTTGCCGATGTCAGTCTGGTGCAGCACCAGCCAGAGCAGAAGTGTGGTCACTATGGTGACGCTGAAGCCGACGACGCGCGGGAACGACAGCAGCAACGGGCCGAGCTCGACGACGCGGAAGGAGTAGTCGGTGGTGATCGTACGGGTATCGGACTGGAAGGCGGCGAGCAGCGCGTTCTCGATGATGATCGACAGGCCGAGGGTGACCAGCAGGATGCCGTTGTCCTTGCCGTGACTGGCGGGGCCGATAATGAAGCGCTGCAGCGCGTAGCCGAGCGCGAACATGAACGGCGCGACGAAGAGAATGGCAAGGTACGGGTCCATGCCGTAGCGGGCGCAGGCGAGCCACACCATGAACATCGCCACCGTCAGCAGCGCGCCGTGGGCGAAATTCACGATGTGCAGCACGCCGTAGATCAGTGTGAGGCCAAGCGCGATCAAGGCATAGATCGCGCCCAGCATCAGTCCGTTCAACAGCGCCTCCACGACGATCTGGGGCGAGTACATTAGATCCTCAAGTTCAGCAGACGCTGTGAGCGATCCGCTTGGTACGCGACCTCATCGCCGCCTGTTCGGTCTTCACCTCTCCCCGCCAGGGCGAAGCGAAGCTTCGCTAGGGCGGGGAGAGGTCGGATTGCATCGCCAGATGCAATCCGGGTGAGGGGGCTCTCCGCGAGTCCGGTGCGTGTGGCTGCCCCTCACCCCAACCCTCTCCCCGTGAAGAACGGGGAGAGGGAGCGCACCGCTCGTGGTGCGAAGTACTTGGCTCCAACGTTCGGTTACGACGGATTGCGGTCACACGGCGACGGACCGCCTATTACCTGCCCTGCCCGATCATCCGTTGATCGGGAACACCGGCTTGGCGTCGGCGTAGTCCGCCGGGTAGATCACCTTGATGTCCTTGCCCTGGACCTGGGTGTTCAGCGGCAGCGCGCTGGTGTTCTGGCCCTTGGCGTCGAACTTGGTCTTGCCGTAGGGCATGACGCCGCTGTCGAACTCGTTCGCTGCCAAGGCCTCGATGATCTTGGCACGGTCGGCGCTGCCGGCCTTCTCGACGGCCTGGGCGAACACCTTCACCAGCGAGTAGTTGATCGGCGTGTTGTAGGCGTAGAACTTGCCGGCCGCGGTCACGGTCTCGCGCAGCTTGGCGGTGATCGGGCTCTTGGGATCGCCCCAATGATTGCAGTCCATCACGCCTTGGGCAGCCTCGGGGAATTCGTTGACGAAACGATAGCTCGAAGCGGCGCCGCCGAACACGGCGTAGATGCCCTTCGGGCGCACGCGCTGCTGCTGCAGGGTGCGGGCCATCAGCACGAACTCGTTGAAGTAGTGCGACGGCACGATCAGATCGGGATTGAGCGCGCGCAGCCGCAGCACGACGTTCGTCATGTCGCGCGCCGGGGTCGGATGCGCGATGGTCTCGACGATCTGGAAGCCGAGCGGCGGCAGTTTCTCCTGCATGATCTTGGCCAGACCCGAGCCGAACAGGCCGTCCTCGTGCACGATCGCCACCGTCTTGATCGGCTTGCCGGCATCGTCGTTGAGCTTGACGAGGTTCTTCAGCGCGACCGACGTGGCCATGCTGAAGTTCGGGTTGAAGCGGAAGGTGTTCTTCAGGCCGCGCTCGGTGATGGTGTCGGCCACCGCGCAGTCCACGACGAACGGCAGATCGTAGCGCGAGGCGGTCTGCGTCGCGGTCAGTGCGATGCCCGAGGCGAAGCCGCCGAGCACGGCGGCGACGCCGGCCGACTGCAGTTCCTCGGTCGCCTGCGCGCCGGCTTCAGCATTCGAGCGGCTGTCGCCGACGACGAGCTCGAGCTTGGCGCCGCCGAGCGCCTTGATGCCGCCGGCGTCGTTGATCTCCTTGATCGCGAACTCCGCGCCGATCTTAGCGAGATCGCCGTCGAGTGCGAAGGCGCCCGAGATCGGCTGCAGCAGACCGACCTTGACGGGTGCAGGCTCCGCGCGCAGCAGGCCCGGCGCGGCCAGCATCGAGGTGAGCGCGACACCGCTCTTGAGCACATTGCGGCGTGACAGCGACTTCGGGCTCAACGTCATGACTTCCCCACTTTCCTGACTGGCGGCCGCCGGCGCGGGCGCTCCCTGCGGTACACCTCGGCGGTCGGGCTCCAGTGCCGGTGCCCTTCGTCGCCCGTCCGTTCGAGGTTCATCTGCAATGTGTAGCGGTCGGGCCGGTAGAGCGCCTGCAGGTGCTCCATCGGCTGGCCGTCCTTGCCGTAGACCGTGCGGCGCAGGGCCACGAGCGGCATGCCGACATCGATGTCGAGCGCCTCAGCCACGTCGGGGCTCGACAGCACCGCGCTGATCTCCTGCCGCGCCGAGGCGCTGGTGAGGCCGGAACGCTCGATCAATTCCAGCAGCGGCATGCGCGCGAGATCCTCGCGCGAATAGTTGCGGCCGATGCGCTCGGGCACGTTGGCGATGAGGTAGGAGAACGGCACGCCGTCGACGAGACGGACGCGCACCGAGCGCTGCGAGCGCTCGTCGGGTGCGAGCCGCAGCGCCTCGCGGATCTGATCGGATGGCGTGATGTAATCGAACGAGAGAAGACGCACATCGGTCGTTCGGCCCATCTCGATCAGATGCGCAAACACGTTGGAGACGTCGGCGAGAACGGTGCGGACCTTGGACGCCGGACGATGCACGAAGGTGCCGAGCCCGCTCTTCTTCTGAATGAGGTCTTCGCCAGCGAGCAGATCGAGCGCTTGGCGGATGGTGACGCGGGAGACGTTGTGCTCCTCGGCGAGCGCGAACTCGCCCGGCAACCGCTCGCCGTCCGCAAGCTCGCCGGATGCGATCTTGTCCTTCAGCAGCAGGTAGATCCGTCGTGCCTTCAGTGGCTCGGACGCGGTGCGCAAGGGCGAGGAGTCCCGTTGATGAGAGCTATCTTGCTTTCAATACAGTAGGTGTATAGAAAATATGACAGCTTCGGTCAACCGGCTCAAACGCCTGCATCCGGAGCAAGGATCAAGCCATGGGCGGCTTGCCGGGAGGATCACGCGATTTGTCGCAGCATCAGCCATATGCACAGGCCTTGAGCCCGCTCGACATCGGCCACTTGCGCTTCCGCAACCGCATCTTCGTCCCCGCGCACACCACCAATTTCGGGGAGCACCATCTGCCGAGCGCGCAGCACCTCGCCTATCATCGCGCCCGTGCGCGCGGCGGCGTCGGCGCGATCATCTTCGAATCTATCCGCGTGCACGCCAATTCGCTCGGCCGTCCGCAAGCGGTATGCGGCTTCGATCCCGCCTGCATCGATCCGTTCCGCCGCATCACCGATGCGGTGAAGGCGGAAGGCGCGGCCATGCTCGGCCAGATCATTCATCTCGGACGGCAGGTCGAAGGCGATTTCGAGCGCACGGTATCATGGGGCGCCTCGCCGATCCCGTGGTCGATCTCGGCGCTGCCGCCGCGCCCGATGGACGAGTTCGACATGGAGCAGGTGATCGAGGGCCACCTCGTCACAGCGCGCAATCTCGTCGCCGCCTGCTTCGACGGCATCGAGCTGCAAATGGCACATGGGCATCTGCTGCAGCAGTTCATGTCGCCGCTGTCGAACAAGCGAGATGACGAGTACGGCGGCAGCCTGGAGAACCGGCTGCGCTTTCCGGCGCGCGTGCTGGCGGCGCTGCGCGCCGAGCTTGGCGAGACATTTTGTCTCGGCATCCGCATAAGCGGCGAGGAATATGCCGAGGGCGGGCTCGGCATCGACGAGGTAGAACGCATCGTACCGATGCTCGCACGGCAGACGCGCATCGACTTCGTCAACGTCTCGCATTCGGCCTATGTCGCGAGCTACTCGCTAGCGACGCAGATGGCTGACATGGCGTTCGATCCGGCGCCGTTCCGCGCCCTGCCCGCGCGCATCCGCCAGTCACTACGGGCAGACGGTTTCAAGACCCCCGTGTTCGCCGTGTGCCGTTTTACGGGACTCGACGAGGCCGACACGATGATTGCCGCGGGCGATGCCGATGCCGTCGGCATGGCGCGTGCGCATCTTGCGGAGCCTGCGATCGTGAGGAAATCGATCGAGGGTCGCGCTGACGAGATCCGCAGCTGTATCGCCTGTAACCAGGGCTGCGCCGGCATGCTCGAGCGGAACCTGCCGATCCGCTGCCTGATCAATCCGATCGCGGGACTGGAAGGCACATTCGACGAGCCCGAGGCGCTGCCGCGCGGTGCACGTCACAAAATCCTGGTGGTCGGCGGAGGTCCCGCGGGCCTCGAGGCGGCGCGCGTCGCGGCCGCGCTCGGACACGACGTGACCTTGTGGGAGCGTGGGAGGCAGCTCGGCGGGCAGTTGCGCACGGCCTGGCTGATGCCGAAGCGGGCGAATTTCGAGGCTTTCGTCGGCTTTCAGATCGCGGCGCTCGCGCGTCTCGGCGTGACGACGGTCTTCAACAAGGACGCTGGCGCGGCGGAGATCGCGGCCTTCGGCGCGGATCGCGTCATCCTGGCCACGGGCTCGACGACCACGCCGATGCCCATTCCCGGCAGCGGGCCGGTGTTCACTTTGCCCGACGCGCTCCGGGCCCCGGACAAGCTCGGGGCATCGGTCGCGGTGTTCGACCGCACCGGCGAATGGGGCACGCTGTCCGCGCTGGAGCATTTCGCCGATCTCGGCAAGACGGTGACCTTGTTCGTTCCGGCCGCGAGCTACGCCTGGCGGACGACGATCTATTCGACGCTGGCGAACAGCCGCCGGCTGCGCGAGCGCAAGGTGAGGATCGCGACGTTGCGGGCGGTCCGCGCGTTCGACGGCGGCACTCTCGAAGTCGAGGATCTCTCGACCGGCGACATCGAACGCCTGACCGGCTTCTCGGCGCTGATCGCCGTCGATCACAACAGCGCCGACCAGACGCTCTATCTGGCGCTGCGCCGTGCCGGGGTTCCAGTGATGCAGGCCGGTGACAACAACGCACCGCGCACGGCGTTGGAAGCCGTGTATCAGGGACACATGGCGGCGCGCGCCCCTTCGCTGCAGCGTCGGCACGCACGACATGAGAAATGAATTGAGGTCGACCGAGGAGGTTCGAACATGAGCGACGCCGCACGGCCGCCGCGCACGCTGTTCGAGAAGGTGTGGGATACCCACGTGGTGACGCGCCGCGAGGACGGCGCGGAGCTGCTGTTCATCGATCGCCACCTCGTGCATGAGGGCTCGTTCCACGCCTTCAACAAGCTCAAGGACAAGCGCGCCAAGGTGCGCCGGCCGGATCTGACGATCGGCGTCGCCGATCACTACGTGCCGACCCGCACGCGCGACCTCAATGAGATCGCGCCTGACATCGCCGGCATGATCCGTCAGCTCGACGACAATTGCCGCGCGAACGACATCCGCCTGTTCGGCTTCGACGATCCGCGTCAGGGCATCGTCCATGTCGTCGGACCGGAACAAGGTCTCACGCTGCCCGGCCTCACCATGGTCTGCGGCGACAGCCACACCTCGACGCATGGCGCGTTCGGCGCGCTCGCCTTCGGCATCGGCGCCTCCGAGGTCGCGCACGTGCTGCTGACGCAGTGCTTGTGGCAGAAGAAGCCGAGGCAGATGCGCATCACGATCGACGGCGGCACCGCCCCGGGGATCACCGCCAAGGATATCGCGCTTTCCATCATTGCCACGATCGGTGCCGACGGGGCACAGGGCCATGCGATCGAATATGCGGGAACGGCGATCCGCGCTTTGTCGATGGAAGGCCGGCTGACGCTATGCAACCTCTCGATCGAGAGCGGCGCCCGCTGCGGCATGATCGCGCCCGACGAGACGACCTTCGCCTATGTGAAGGGACGGCCGTTCGCGCCCGTCGGAGATATCTTCGATCGCGCCATCGCGGCCTGGCGCAAGCTCCCGACGGATACCGACTCGACGTTCGATCGCGAGATCGTGCTTCGAGGAATGGACATCGCGCCGACCGTGACCTGGGGCATCAGTCCAGAGGATGCGCTGCCGATCAGCGCCCGCTTGCCTGATCCCTCCGACATCGAGGACCAATCGCGCGCGAGCCATATTCGCGAGGCGATCGACTACATGGGGCTCACGCCGGGGCAGGCACTCGACACGATCAGGATCGACCGCGTCTTCATCGGCTCCTGCACCAATAGCCGCATCGAGGATCTGCGCGCGGCGGCTCATGTGCTCGCCGACCGCAAGGCGCGCGTGCCAGGCCTCGTGTCGCCCGGCTCGCATCTCGTCAAGCAGCAGGCCGAGCAGGAAGGCCTCGACCGCATCTTCATCGACGCCGGGCTCGACTGGGTCGGCTCGGGCTGTTCGATGTGCGTCGGCATGAATGGCGATCTCGTGCCTCCAGGCGAGCGCTGCGCGTCGACCACCAACCGCAACTTCAAGGGCCGACAAGGGCCCGGCGCGCGCACGCACCTGATGTCGCCGGCAATGGTCGCGGCCGCCGCCATCACCGGACATCTCACCGACGTGCGGCCGCTGCTGAGGAGCGATGTATGAAGCCGTTCGAGATCCTCACGACATCCGCCTGCGCGCTGCCGCTCGCCAGCATCGACACTGATCAGTTGATCCCGGCGCGCTTCATGAAGCGCTCGCGGGCCGACGGCTACGGGCAATATCTGCTGCATGACATGCGGTTCGATGAGAGCGGCGAGAGGCGGCCCGACTTCCCGCTCAATTCAACCTCTGCACAGGCCGCCGAAATATTGGTGACGCGGCGCAATTTCGGCGCGGGCTCGTCGCGCGAGGCCGCGGTCTACGCACTTGTCGATTTCGGCTTCCGCTGCGTGATCGCGCCGAGCTTCGGCGACATCTTCGCGTCGAATGCCGTGAACAATGGACTGTTGCCGGCAAAGGTGAGCGACGCCGATGCAGAGGAGATCCTGACTCTGCTGCAGACGACGGATACCGCCATCACTGTCGATCTCCGCGACAGCCTGATCCGATTAGGTAACCGCACGTTTACTTTCGCGGTCGATCCGATCTGGCGCACAAAGCTGTTGAACGGCTGGGATGATCTCGACCTCACGGCATCGCTGAACGGAGATATCTCCCGCTTCGAGCAACAAGATGCCGTCACGCGGCCCTGGGTGCAGATCCAGGACAGCGATTGACCAGCCAACCTCCGCCAGGCCAACCTCCCAAAGAAAGAAGCCGCCCGCACATTCAGTGCAGGCGGCCCAAGTCCAGGGAGGAAACGCCCCAAGAAGGGCTGGATTTGGTGTACCCCATCAACTGAGTCGCGGGTATCCGGATGATACCGGAGGTTGCGATCAAGTTGACGGGTTCCCAACCCAGCCTCGAGATACCGCCGATCAGGCCGCCTGCCGCTCCTCGTGCTGAACGAATTGCAGCGTGACCTTCTCGACGTTGGAATCGACCCACTCCGCCATCCGCTCCTCCTCCTGCAGCGACTGCTGCAGGGGGCCACGGGCTTCCTCGACGCCTGCCGCGCCGCAGAGCGCGATCAGCGACTTGTAGGCGGCGATCTCGAAATTCTCGAACGCGTTGTTTGCGAAGGTGTTCTTCAGGATCTCGTCGCCCGACATCGCATGCCCCATGGCCATCATGTTGGCCATCGCCGATTGCGCGGTATCCTTCAGCGTCGAGCTGCTCTCGCCGCACGCATCCAGGCATTGCTCCAGCCGTTGCAGCTGCTGATTTGTCTCCTGCAGATGCATCTGCAGCTTCGCCTTGACCTCCGGATAGTCGTCCATCCGCTCGGACTGCCGCTCCATCAATTCCCGCGCCTGGATCTCCATGGCATGGGCGTTGCGGAGGCCGAGGATGAAAATATCCCGCGCTTTGTTGCTCATGTCTCGCGTTCCTGTTGTCGTTGGTGAGTGCCACTACTGTCCGCACAACCGGCCGCTCCGGCCGAACGTTCCAATCCGGCCGCCGCTTCTTTGTCGCACGCAGCGCGGGCCCCGTAGCTTCCTTGGAACGCCTCCCGCACGCCGCCGTTCGCCTCGCATGCAGAAGGCGTTCGCCTCGCATGCAGAAGGAGAGCAAGATGGCAGAGCAGCCCACGCAGGAACGACAGAGCCCATTCGACAAGGAGCCGGCCGAGGGCTCGCGCGAGACGATCGACAAGCAGCTGAAGCAGCAGGAACAGAGATCGTCGCAGGGCACCGCTGATCCGGTCACGGCTCCCACGGAACGGAAGTCCTGATCGGCGCTGGTGCGGACCGGCCGGTCAGCGCCACATCGTCGGCGTGACGAGCCCCGACTTCTCGGTGCGCTTCCGCCCGTCACGGTCGTCATGCGCAGCCGTCGCCTGGCGGCACTCAGTCGAACCGAGCGCGGGTAGTTTGTCGAGCTGGATCTCCGGGGCGATCGTCACGGCCGCGGCGCTCTCCGGCTCGCTATGCGCGGCGGCTCCGATGGAACTCGTCTGATCACGCGGAAGGTCAACGGGGTCGTGCATCTGCCAGCTCCGAGCCCTGAAGCCACGGTTACTAATACGCATCGAGATTAGTCGATATCAACTGCGTTAATCCATGCGCGATCTCGCCGCGCGTGATCGATTCGTACCGGACCATTAGGGAACGCGGGCTCAATGCCATCGTTTCGTGGCCGCGCGATGACCACATCGGCGGCGCAAAAAATCGTGATGACCGGGCGCCGGCATCAGCCGAGGCTCGCGCCGATGCGGTCGAGCAGCGCCGCTCCGGTTCGGATTCCGTTATGAAAGCAATCAATTGTCATGTTCTCATTCGGCGCATGGTTGGCCTCGTCGGCATTGGCGTAGGGGACGACGAAGGCGGGCACGCCGAGGATCTTGGTGAAGACGTAGTCCGGCAGGCTGCCCCCGGTGCACGGAAACTCGAGCGGCGTCACGCCCTGCGCCAACGTGATCGCGTCACGGATGATCGCGGCGAATGGCGAATCGAGCGGCACGCGTGACGGCAGCATGCCCCCGCGCGGGATGAACTCGACCTCGGGTGCATGCTTTTTCACATGTGCCTCGACCTTGGCCAACACGTCATCGGGCGTCATCGCCTCGACCAGGCGGATGTCGCACTTCACGAACGCCTCGCAAGGAAGGACAGTCTTGCTGCCCGGTCCACCATAGCCGCCATGAAAGCCGTTGATGGTCAGCGTCGGATGGAACATCAGCCTTTCGTAGTAGCCGCGTTCCGCCGGCGCATCGAGCCGGTTGAGACCCAGGCTCGCTTTGGCGACGTCGAGATCGAGCGGCAGGCGCTTCACCGCAGCAATATCCAGCTCGCTTGGCGGCACGATCGCATCATGCAGACCCTCGATCGTGATCTCACCCGCGGCGTTCTTCATGGTGCCGAGCAGATGCACCAGGGTCCAGATCGGGTTCGGCACGATGCCGCCGAGATTGCCGGAATGCACGTCACGATTCGCATGCCTGGCGCGCAGCTCGAACGAGCACATGCCGCGGACCCCATAGGTCATCGTTGGACGTCCCGAGGGATGCATCGGGCCATCGGCGGTGACGACGAAATCCGCCTTCAGCCGCTCGGGATGTTCAGTGACGAAATCGGCGATGCGCGGGCTGCCGATCTCCTCCTCGCCTTCGAGCAACACGATCACGTTGCACGGAAGCTCGCCATGCACCTTGAGATGGGATTCGATCGCCATCAGCTGCGCGAAATGCTGGCCCTTGTTGTCGCCGATGCCGCGTGCATAGATTCGGCCGTCGCGGATCGTCGGCTCGAACGGCGGGCTCAGCCACAGATCGAGCGGGTCCGGCGGCTGCACGTCGTAATGGCAATAGAGCAGCACGGTGGGCGCATCCGGTTTCTTGTGCCAGCGCCCCAGCACCATCGGATGACCCGCCGTCGCCACGGTGCCCGCCTCGAGCCCGATCTCCCGCAGCATCCGCACCAGCAGCGCGGCGACCTCGGCGATGCCGATATTGTGCGCGCTGATCGAGGGATGGCGCACATAGTCCATGACGCGCGCGAGGAACTCCTGCCTGTGACCGTCGATATGGGCGAACACCGCATCGAGGCCAGCGGACGGTGATGGCAGGCTGTTCGCGTCGGTCATGCGGTTCGGCTTCCCCTGATCGAGATCAGCAATGAGAGCCGCCATGTTCGATCGGAATCATCCAGAAAGCAAATGACGCGCGGAGCGAGCTCCGCGCGTCATCACGAGACCGATGGTCTGATTGCGCTGCTCAGCCCTTGACCGCGGTGATCACGATCTCGATCAGCGCGCCACCGCCGAGGTCGGAGACGCCGACGGTGGCGCGCACCGGCAGATCGTCGCCGAAGAACTCGGTCCAGGCCGCATCCATCTCCTTCTTCTTCGAGAGATCCGTGACGAAGATCTGGCCCGAGACGACGCGCGACTTGTCAGTGCCCGCTTCCTTGAGGAAGCCGTCGATCTTGCCGAGGATGTTGCGAGTCTGCTCACCCATCGACACCGATGTGTCGTCGGCGATGGTGCCGCCGATGAACACGAAGCCATTGGCTTCGACGATGCGGTGATGAATGGCCGAGCGGATCTTGCGGGTGATGGTCATGTGGTCCTCATGCTGTTGCTGATGGAGATGGTTTGCTGAAGCGGCTGATGCTGAGGCCCCCGATGGGGGTTTGGGTGCCGCCATGGGCGATCAGCTCGGCCATCACGGCCCCGGCGCCGGGGCCGAGCTGGAAGCCATGCGCCGAGAAGCCGAACTGATGATACAGCCCCTCGTGCCGCGCGCTCGGGCCGAACGCTGGAATGTCGTCGCGCATGCGCGCCTCGATGCCGGCCCAGGCCCGGTTGATGGTCGCGCTGCGCATCACCTCGAACAGTTCGGACACCGTGCGCGCGCTCTCCGCGAGCTTGCGCCAATCGAGCACGGTCTCGTTGCGGTTCTGGTCAGGCAGAGCAAGATGCCCGCCGCCGATCAGCACCGTGCCGTTGGGGAACTGCTTGAACGACAGCTTGCGGCCGCGCAGGATCACCACCGGATCGATGAAGTGGGCGACCGGGGAGGTGATCATCAGCATCGGCGCGATGGTCTCGACGGGCACGGACTCGCCGAACTGCGCGGCAATCCGGCCAGCCCAGGCGCCCGCCGCGTTGACCAGCACCGGAGCTGCGAAGGTCTCGGCACCGACGTCCACATGCCAGAGCTTGCCGTCCTTGCGGATGTTGGTCGCGGCCACGCCCTCGCGAACGATCGCGCCGAGTTGCTCGGCCTTGCGGCGGAACGCCGTGGTGGCTTTTGCCGGCTGTGCCGCGCCGTCGCGGCGTGATACCACGCCGCCCGGGCAGCTCTCCGCCACCGCCGGCACGAGCCGGCGTAGCTCCGCCCCATCAATCAGCTCTTCGTGGGTGAAGCCGCGCGCATTGAGGTCTACGACACGGGCGCGACAGGCGTCGAGCTCGGCGTCGTTCTCGGCGACGAGCACCTGGCCGTGGCTCTCGAAGCCACAATCATCATCGACGAGGTCGCCGATGGTCTCCCAGATCGCCATCGAGCGGATCGAAAGCGGAATCTCGGCGACGTCACGCATGAGCTGGCGCACGCCGCCAGCATTGACGCCGGAGGCGTGACGGCCCGCATAATCCTTCTCGATCAGCACCGGCTTGAGCCCGGCGAGACAGAGATGCAGGGCCGTCGAGCAGCCGTGGATGCCGCCACCGACAATGATGGCATCCGCTTGCCTGATCATCCGCGCACCACCGCTTTGGTGGCCTCATCATTCTTCGGCAAGGCCGCCAGCTCCGACAGCATGATCGGCTTCACCGGCGCGCGCAGGCGGTAGTAGCCGATCTCCTGCGGGCTCTTGCCGCGGGCCTCGGCCATCAGCTCGGTGACCGTCAGGCCGCACAGCCGGCCCTGGCACGGCCCCATGCCGGTGCGGCGATAGGCCTTGAGCTGGTTCGGCCCGGTCGCGCCGATCGCGACAGAGTCGAGCACGTCCTTGGCCGTGATCTCCTCGCAGCGACAGACGATGGTGTCGCCCTGCGGGATGCGGAACTGCTTTGCGGGCTGGAACAGGACATCGAGAAAGACGCGGCCGCGCTCGGCGCGCGCCAACTCCGCCGAGAGATCAACGACCTTCGCCTGAGGGCGCAGCGCCTTGATCGCGTCGCCTGCCGCCCGTCGTCCGCGCACCACGGCCGCCTGCGCACCGCCGATGCCGGCGCCATCGCCAGCAATTGCAATTCCTGGAATCGAGCTGTTGCCGAAGGCGTCCAGCACCGGAGTCCAGCACAGCTGCAACTCGTTCCAGCGATGCTCGACGCCGGCAGCCATCGCCAGATTGACGTTCGGCACCACGCCCTGGTGCAGCAGCAACAGCTCCGCCGGCAGCGTCTCACGCTTGCCGCCGGCAACATAGGTCACGCTCTCGAGCTTGCCGTTGCCCGAGGCAGCCAGTTCGGTCACGCCGCTGGTGACGCGCACCTTTGCGCGCACCTCACGCATCATCGCGAGCCCCTTGCCGAAATAGGGTGAAGTGAAGAACGCGAACGCATGAGGCAGCGCCGCGATGTAGTTGGCGCGCGGAGTGGTGTCGAGGATGCGATCGATGCGGCCACCGAGACGCAGGATCTGCGCCGCGAGCAGCCACAGCAGCGGTCCCTGCCCGGCCAGCACCGTCGGACAATCCGGCACCAGGCCTGAGGATTTCAGCATCGTCTGCGCCGCACCGGCCGTCATCACGCCGGGCAAGGTCCAACCGGGAATCGGAAACGGCCGCTCCTGCGCGCCCGTCGCGATAATAACCCGCTTGGCCTTGATGAAGGCCGAGCCGCCGCCAACCGAGACGCCGATCTCAAGATTGCGGTCGAGGCTCCACACCGTGGCCCGATGAATGATCTCCGCGCCGCTGTCGCGCGCCCCATGAGCGATCTCGGCACCGGACCAATAGTCCACACCGAGCAGCGCCTCATTCTTCACCGGAGTCGAATTGATGGCGCGCCAGACCTGGCCGCCAGGACCGGCGTTCTCGTCGAGCAGCAGCGTCGAGAGACCGGCTTCGGCGGTCGTGGCCGCTGCGGCGAGGCCCGCGGGACCGGCGCCAATCACCACGACGTCATAGTTCTCATGCTTCGGCGCGGCGCTCATTTGCCGATCTCCCGCTTGCCCTTCTGGATTTCGATCTGCATGCCCTCGGCCACCGACACGAGGCAGCCCTGGCGGTTGCCGACACCATCGATGGTGACGAGGCAGTCGAAGCACACACCCATCATGCAGTAAGGCAGCCGCTTGGCGCCGCTCACCGCAGTCGCGCGCCGGACGTCGAGGCCAGAGGCGAGCAGCGCCGCCGACACCGTGTCGCCTTCGCGCGCAGTGATCGCTCGGCCCTCGACATGGATCGTCACCGATCCCCTCGCATCACCTTCAGCTCGTTTGAACATCGTCGTCTCCATGGCGCCTTGCGCCGTCATCTCAGTAGTAGCCACTGCCGCCGACTCCAGCCGTGGTCTCGAAGCGCTTGGCGGTGAATGCGCCGACCAGCTCCGGCTCCAGCGTGCCGTCCTTGACCATGCGCGCGATCTCGAAGGCATGGTTGGCAGCGAGCGTCACGCCGGAATGGCAGCAGGCGACAAAGGCGCCGGGATGGGTCTGCGACTGCTCGTAGATCGGAAAGCCGTCCTTCGGCATCACGCGAATGCCGCTCCAGCTCCTGACCACGTTGAGCCGCGCCAAATGCGGAAACATGCGCTGGGCGCGGTCGGTCATCACCGCGTTGATGGGATGGTTCTGGACGCGATCGTCGAGCTCATCCTCCTTGCTGTCACCGATCATGACGGTGCCCTCGTCGGTCTGGCGGATCGTGGTGAGGGGATGCGGCAGGAACGGCATGGTGCGCTCGGTCACGACGATCTGGCCGCGCGTCGGGCCCATCGGCGCTGACAGCCCCACCATCGGCGCCAGCGTCTGGTTGGCGTTGCCGGCAGCAAGCACGACCTTCGCCGCACGGATCTCGCCCTGCGCCGTCGTCAGTTTGAACTCATCGCCGTCGCGCGCGATCGCGCTGACGGCACGCTCCGGCAGATAGTCGACGCTGAACGTCTTCATGCCGGCATGCAGCGCACGGAAGGTGCGCAGCGAGTTCACATGGCCGTCATAAGGACAGAAGCTGCCGCCGGAGACCTCCGGCCCGATCAGCGGCAGCATCTTCTTGACCTCGGCCGCGGACATCATCTCCATCTGATAATCAGCGGCGCCAACCTGGTTGTGCATGCGCGCGACGAGCTGCGTGCGCTGCTCGTATTCGGCATCACCGAGAGTGAGATGAAAGCCGCCATTCTGCTGCAGCACCACATCGAGCCCGGTCTGCGCCTTGAGTTCTTCGGCCAGCTTCGGCCACGCCTTCGAGCCGCGCACGGTCCAGCCGGTATAGGCCGGCATGCCCAGGCCCTTGCTCTGCACCCACACCAGCGCGAAATTGGCGCGGGAGGCGCGCTTGGCGATGTCGCCCTCGTCGAGCACGGCGACGCGCTGGCCGAGCCGACCCAGTCCCCAGGCAATCGCGGAGCCGAGCAGGCCGCCGCCGACGACGGCGACGTCATAATCTTTCATCATAGGGTCTCCTATCGTCCGTCGCCGCCCTTGGCGGTCAGCACGCGGTCGAGCCCGTACAGGCGGTCGAGCAGAATCAGGACGGTCATGGTGATGGCGATGACGCTGGCGGATACCGACGTCACCAGCGGATCGATGTTGTCCTGGATGTAGAGGAACATGCGCACCGGCAAGGTCTCGGTGCCGGGCGTCGCCAGGAACACCGTCATGGTCAGATCGTCGAACGACTGGATGAAGGCGAGCATCCAGCCCGAGACGATGCCGGGCAGGATCGCCGGCAAGGTGACGCGGCGGAACATGGTCCAGCCATCGGCCCCGAGCGAGATCGCGGCCATCTCCACCGAACGGTCCATGCCCGTGGCGGACGCAAGCGTCAGCCGCAGCGCAAACGGAAACACGACCACGACATGGGCGATCACCAGCGCGACGAAGGTGCCGCCGATGCCGACCGCGGTGAAGAAGCGGAGGAAGGCGATGCCCAGCACGACATGCGGGATCATCAGCGGCGAGAGGAACAGCGCCGACAGCGCGTCCCGGCCACGAAAGCGATAGCGGCTGAGCGCCAGCGCGGCCGGCACCGCAAACAGCAGCGCGATGCAGGACGACAGTGCGCCGAGCCAGAGGCTGACGCCGAAGGCGTGGACGAATTCCGGATAGTTGGCGAGCGCCCTGAACCAGCGCAGCGAGAACTGCGTGATCGGGATCGAGAGGAAGCCTTCCGGCGTGAACGCGACCCAGCACACGACCACGATCGGCGCCACCATGAACACGACGAACAGCGTGTGGAAGATCAATGCGACAGGACCATTCCGGCTCATCGGAACATCTCCTGGTAGCGGCGCTCGATCAGCGCGTTGGAGCCGACCACGATCAGGACCAGCGCGATCAGCAGCAGCACGGCAACCGCTGCGCCGAGCGGCCAGTTCAGCGTGTTGAGAAACTCGTCATAGGCGAGCGTCGCCGCGACCTTCAGCCGGCGGCCGCCGATGATCGCGGGCGTCGCGAAGGCACTCGCCGACAGCGAGAACACGATGATCGCGCCCGACAGCACGCCCGGCATGATCTGCGGCAGCACGATGCGGCGGACGACGGTGAGCGAGCCGGCGCCGAGCGACAAGGCGGCGTTCTCGACCTGCGGATCGAGCCGCTGCAACGCGGTCCACACCGCGAGCACCATGAACGGCATCATCGCATGCGCCAGCGCGATGATCATGCCGGTCTCGGTGAACATGAAACGGACGGGTGAATCGATCAGGCCAAGCGCCATCAAGAGCTTGTTGGCGAGCCCGTTATTGCCGCCGAACAGGAGCGCCCAGCCGAGCGTGCGTGCGACCACCGAGATCAGCAGCGGGCCGATGATCACCAGCAGCAACAGTCCCTTCCACGGCCCCTGCATGCGGTTGAGGATATAGGCCTCGGGCACGCCGAACACCGCCGTGATCAGAGTCGCGAGCACGGCGACGCGGAAGGTCCGCCAGAACATTTCCAGATAATAGGGGTCGTCGATGATCTCCATCCAGTTCTTGAGGATGAAGACCGGCTCGATGCCCTTGTACTGCCCCCAATCATGGAACGACAGCATCACCGTCATCGCCAGCGGAATCACGACGACGCCGATGAACAGCATCAGGGCCGGCAGCGCCAGCGAGAGGCCGGCGCGCGCGTCGGATGTATCGGCGGTGGCAGTCGCGCTCATGCGGCAACTCGCGCGGCGCGAAGGCTCATGTCGGAGGACTGCCAGTTGAGACGCACCGCGGCGCCCTGCTCCGGCTGCGGCTGACCGTCATTCTGCCGGATGACGATCGCAGGACCACATTCAGTGTCGCACTGGAACAGCCAGTGATTGCCCTGGAAAATGCGGCTGGTGATGCGGCCGGCGAGACCGGCATCGCCGAAGCTGATGCGCTCGGGCCGCACGCTGAGCGTGACCGGCCCCGACAGGCCGGCCGGTGCCGGGGCGCTCCACGAGCCCGCAAGCAGCCTGCCTTGTCCGGCCGTGCGATCCACCTGTGCTGCAAACTCGTTGGTCTTGCCGAGGAATTGCGCGACGAAGGCCGAGGCCGGCTGCTCATAGACCTCCTGCGGCGTGCCGATCTGCTCGATCCGGCCCTTGCTCATGACGACGATGCGGTCGGACAGCGACATCGCCTCGATCTGGTCGTGGGTGACGAGGATGGTGGTGGTGCCCAGATTGCGCTGGATCTGGCGCAGTTCGATCTGCATGTCCTCGCGCAGCCGCGCATCGAGATTGGACAGCGGCTCATCGAGCAGCAGCACGCTCGGGCGGATCACCAGCGCCCGCGCCAGCGCCACGCGCTGCTGCTGGCCGCCGGACATGCGGCGCGGATGACGGTCTTCGTAGCCGGCGAGCCCGACCAGCGTGAGGGCCGCGCGCGCACGCTCCTCGCGCTCGTTGCGCGCGACGTTGCGCATCTCCAGGCCGAAGGCGACGTTCTCAGCCGCCGTCATGTGCGGAAACAGCGCGTAGCTCTGGAACACGATGCCGAGGCCGCGCTTCGCGGGCGGCACCGCAACGAGGTCCTTGCCTTCGAGTTCAATCGTGCCGTGCGACGGGTCGAGGAAGCCAGCGATCATCTGCAAGGTCGTCGTCTTCCCGCAGCCGGAGGGCCCGAGGAAGGAGATGAACTCGCCTTTGGTCACGGCCAGGCTGAACTCTTCGACGGCCGTGTTGGGGCCGAAGGACTTGCCGACGCGGTCGAGCTCGAGGAAGGACATCGATGGTTTCCGAACAACACAAGGAAGTAGTTTGGCTGGGACGATGATCTCACACTGTTGGACATCATCTCTGGTCTAACAGCACGTCCGGTGCAACCTCGCCCCCGCTTGCGGGGAGAGGTCGGATCGCATCGTCAGATGCGATCCGGGTGAGAGGGTACAGGTCTCGCCGCGGACACTTCCCGCGCGGCTGCCCCTCACCCCGACCCTCTCCCCGTGAAGGACGGGGAAAGGGAGCGCACCGATCGCGGCGCAAATGCGTGCAACAAACTCGGGCTCAGCGCTCGACTTCGCGATTCCAGCGCTTGGTCCATTCCTCGCGCTTCTCGTTCACCACGGTCCAATCCGGCGCATAGACCTTGGCGGCGCGCTCGCCGATCGGGGCCATCGCGCCGACGCCCTCGGGGATGACGACCGACTTCACCACCGGGCCGTAGCCATATTCTTTCAGCATCGTGAGCTGGATCTTCGGATCGAGCAGCAGCTTGATGAAGCTCGAGGCCAGCGGCGACACCGAGGGCTTGGCGATCGGGCACGCCGTCGTCAGCAGGCTCACGGCGCCTTCCTTCGGATAGACGAAGTCGACGGGAAAACCGGTGTTGGCGAAGCTCTGCACGCGGCCCGAGCCCCACACCGCAATGACGGCCTGCCCCGACTGGAACAGCTCGGTCATCTTGCCCGGCGAGGGCTCGTAAGCCAGCACGTTCGGATTGATGTCGGACTTGAAGATCTTGAAGCCGGCATCGACATTTGTCTCGCTGCCGCCGTTCATCTTGGCCAGCATCAAGAGCGCGTTGAGCCCGTAGGTATTGTTGATCGGCGGGATCACCAGCTGCTGCTTGTATTTTGGATCCTTCAGGTCATTCCACGACGTCGGCGCAGCCCAGCCTTTCTCGGCGAACACCTTCTTGTTGTACATCAGGCCGGTGGCGACGAGCCCGATGGCAACCGCCTTGTCGTCCTTGAAATGCGCGATGTCGAGGAGATCACCGGGCAGGCCAGTGACCTTGTCGCAGAAGCCGAGCTGGATCGCCTGATACATCGGGCCGTCGTCGAGGATGGCGACGTCGATCTGCTGATTGCCCTTCTGCGCCTGCAGCTTGGCGAGCGTGTCGGTGGAGTTGCCGGCGACGTATTCAACCTTGACGCCGTTGGCCTGCTCGAAGGGCGGGATCACCTCCTCGCGGATGGTCTTCTCGAACGAGCCGCCATAGCCGGCGACATACAGTGTCTTCTGCTGAGCCTGGACGTGCGTGCTGCAGGCGAGGACGCCGATGCTGACGGCGGCGAGAAGGTGAAGGCGCTTCATTGGACCGATCTCCCGTTACCCTGAGTACGATGCGGTATTTTGAAACCGCCAGGAGATCGGATCGACCTCGTGGCCCCGGCAGGCAGACTCTCTGCCACCTTCAGCCTAAAAAACGAGCCGTCCTCATCCCTGCCAAAAAAGATCGCAGCCGGGTCTTTGATCGTCCAATGAATAATGGCACCCTCTCCATGCTGAAATATTATGGATGAGACATCATGGCCCGGATCAATTCGCGGCAGGTCGAAGCCTTCCGGGCGATGATGCTGACCGGCAGCGTCACTGAAGCCGCCAAGCTGATGGCCGTCACCCAGCCGGCGGTGAGCCGGCTGCTGCGCGACTTCCAGGCGCTGCTCAAGATGGAGCTGTTTGAGCGGCGCGGCACCGGCCTCGTGCCGACAGCGGCCGCCACCGCGCTCTACATGGAGGTCGAACGCTCCTTCGTGGGTCTCGACCGCATCACCGCGGCCGCCGAGGAAATCCGCGGCCGCCGTACGGGCACACTGCGCATCGCGGCGCTGCCGGCGTTGTCGAACGGCTATCTGCCGCGGCTCGCCGGCGGCTTCCTGCAGGAGCGGCCGAATCTGAACCTCGCCTTTTTCGGCGTGATCTCCCCGATCGTGATCGACTGGGTGCTGAACGCGCAATGCGACGTCGGCTTTGCCGAAGTGCCGATCGCGCATGCCGGCCTGCCGAGCGTGAAGCTGCCGGCGCTGCCGCGCGTCGCGGTGCTGCCGGCCGCTCACCGACTCGCCGCGAAGGAGCGGCTGGTACCCCGGGATTTCGAGGGCGAGACCTTCATCTCGCTGTCAGCAGGCTCGACAAGTCGGCACCTGATCGATCAGGTCTTCCATCGCGACGATATCCAGCGGGTGCTGCGCGTCGAGACGACGCTGTCGGAGATCATGTGCGGAATGGTGTCGTCGGGCCTCGGCGTCGCGATCTGCGATCCCTTCACCGCGCGCGAGTTCGATGGCCGCGGCGTCGTGGCGCGCCCGTTCACGCCGCGAATCGATTTCGAGTTCGCCGCGGTGTTTCCGCCGCAACGCAGCCCGTCGCCGGTGGCGCTCGATCTGGTCGAGACGGTTCGCCGCGCGCTCAGCGCGCTCGCCGGATAGAACAATGTTTGAGAGTGTTCGGGAGGCTTGGTGGGCGCACTAGGGCTCGAACCTAGGACCCGCTGATTAAGAGTCAGCTGCTCTACCAACTGAGCTATGCGCCCGGATCTGCATCCGGAGAAAGCCCCCGCGAGAGCCGGTCGTTTAGCAAAGCGATTCCGGGATGTCCAGCGATCCCTGACGATTATTTGGCATTTTCGATGCAGAAAAACCGCCGGCGGGCGGCGGTTTTTCCCAAGTGGAAATTCCAGCGGAATCAGAGGGATCGTTAGCCGGTCCTCAGAGCCGCCCGGAGTCGCGCTCCTCGTCGGACCAGCCCATGCGATCCATCGGCGGGTGGCCCATCGGACCCGGGCCGAATCGGTTCTCGCCGAAGCGCGGACCGTCGCCCTCGCCGCGCTCCATCCAGCGGTGATGGCGCGGGCCGTCCGGTCCCATCATGCGGCCCATCGGCCGGGTCAGCATCGACAGCCGGCGCTTCTGGCCCTCGTCGAGCGTCTTGTAGAGCGGGTCGGCGGCGTCGGCGACCTTCTTCATCGCATCGGCCGTCGCGGCCATGGTATCGGCACGATCGCGCAGACGGGCGACGGGATCGACATCCTTGTCCTGCGCGTCATCGGCCGCCTTCATCCGCGCATTGGCGCGGTCGAAGCGCAGCTTGACGAGATCGCGCACCGCGGCCTCGACGGGCGGCCAGAGCTTCTCCTGGTCCGCGTTCAGCTTCAGGCCGGCATGGACCGAAGCGATCCGCGCATCGAGCATCGCGGCGCGATCCTCCGGGTTCATGCGCGCATGATGCATGTGATCATGAATCCAGCCGCGCTGGGCGTAGACCGCGGTCGAGCCGGCGATGGCGAGCACGGCGACAGCGGCGATGGTGAACTTTCTCATGCCAACCTCCTTGGAAAGCTGGATCAGCATGAGCCTGCCGCCCCGCGCCTTCAACTTACAGTTTGGACAGAGTGTACGTCCTTACGAAGATGTAATTGCTTCAAATACCTTTCTCTTTTTGCAAATGCGTTTCAGTCTGTTGCCGCGCCCCAAAGCATTCCCAACGTCCGCGGCAACCAGAGCGAGATTTCAGGGACGTAGGTGACGAGCGCCAGGAAGCCGAGCATCGTCAGCAGCCACGGCATGACCGCGATGGTCAGCTCGGTGATGCCCATCTTGGCAATCCCCGAGGCGACGTAGAGGTTGAGGCCGACAGGGGGATGGCACATGCCGACCTCCATGTTGACCACCATCAGGATGCCGAGATGCACCGGATGAATGCCGAGCTTGACCGCGACGGGAAACAGGATCGGCGCCATGATCAGCACGATCGAGGTCGCCTCCATGACGTTGCCGGCGAGCAGCAGCAGGATGTTCACGACCAGCAGGAACACCGCCCAGTTGACGCCGGCGGACGCCATCCAGTTGGCGATCTGCTGCGGGATGTTCTCGTTGGCCATCAGGAACGAGAACAGCACGGCGTTGGTGATGATGTAGAGGATCATCGCGCTCATATTGGCCGAGCCGAGCAGCACCTTCGGCACGTCCTTCCATGACATGTCGCGATAGACGAACACCGCGATGACGAAGGCATAGACGGCGCTGACGGCGGCGGCCTCGGTCGGCGTGAACTTGCCGGTGTAGATGCCGCCGAGCACGATCACGATCAGCAAGAGGCCCCAGATGCACTTGCGGAACGCGGTAAAGCGCTCCGCCCAGCTGGCGCGCGGCAGCCGCGGATAGTCATTTTTCCAGGCGCGATAGAAGGTGGTGAAGCCGAGCAGGCTCGCCAGCATCAGGCCGGGGATGACGCCGGCCATGAACAGCTGCCCGACCGAGGCCGACGAGACGCGGTGCCCGGCCGGATCGAGCGCGATGCTGCCGCCGGTCGCGACCGAATACACCACCATCACGATCGAGGGCGGAATGAGGATGCCGAGCGCACCCGAGGTGGTGATCACACCGGCGCCGAAGCGTTTTGGAAAGCCCTGCTTGACCATCGCCGGCAGCATGATCGAGCCGATCGCGATCACCGTCGCCGGCGACGAGCCGGACACGGCGGCAAACAGCGCGCAGGCCATGACGCCGGCGAGCCCCAGGCCGCCATACCAATGCCCGACCATCGAGGTCGCGAAATTGATCATCCGCCTTGCCACGCCGCCATGGGTCAGGAAGTTGCCGGCGAGGATGAAGAACGGGATCGCCATGATCTCGAAATTGTCGATGCCCGTGAACAGTTTCAGCGCGACGGATTCGGTCGGCACGTTCGTCATGAAGAAGACGAAGGACAGCACGGTGAGGCCGAGCGCGATCGAGATCGGCATGCCCGTCAGCATCAGGAAGATCAGCAGGCCGAAGATCAGGAGGCTGCTCATCGCATGGCCTCCACGCCCGCGGCATCGACGCCCTCGACATAGGCGTGGTCATGATGCGGCAGCTCGTCGTGGCGGAGATAGTGCCAGGCGACCTGCAGGAAGCGGAAGCACATCAGATAGGAGCCGAGCGGGATGCAGAGATAGACCAGCCAGCTCGGCAGCTCCATGTCGGGCGTCACCTGGTCGGTCTGCGACAGGCCGTAGACGAACTTGGCGCCCATCGTGCCGATGATGGCGGTGAACAGCGCCCCGCACAGCAGGCCGAACAGGATCGTCACCTTGCGCAGCGACGGCCGGAGCATATTGACCAGGACGTCGACCCCGACATGGATGCCGGTGCGCACGCCATAGGCGGCGCCGAACTTCGCCATCCACACGAACATGTAGATGCACAGCTCCTGCGCCCAGGACAGGTCGATCGGGAACAGGATCGGATAGAGCAAGGGGATGCCGACCAGATAACGGTGCAGCACGGCCACGAAGATGATCGAGGTCGCCGCCGCGATCAGGAATGCGATCAGGATTTCCTCGAGTCGATCGAGGATGCGCAACAGCAAGCTCAAGTCCCCTCCCCCACAATCAGATCATGCGCGGCGCTTGGATGCGCCGTCTTCCATTCTGTGACGTAGCAATACGCGGGCCACCCGCCCGCGCATTGCCCGCGTCATTCGGTCAGTTCGTCGTGCCACGCGTCTCCTTCAGGAACTCGTCGATCAAGGGCTGACCGACGCGGCCCGCGACGTCCTTGTAGACCGGCATCATCGCCTTGCGCATCGCCTCGTCCTGCGCGGGCGTCAGCTTCACGAGCTCGGACTTGCCGGACTTGCGGATCTCCTCCAGCGCGTCGTCGTTCTCCTTGGCCGACTGGTTGTTGCCATAGGCGGTGGCTTCCTTCATCGCCTTGTCGCAGGCAGCCCGGATGTCGGGCGGCAGGCCGTCCCAGAACTTCTTGTTCACGACCACGACATAGCCGATGTAGCCGTGGTTGGTGAGCGTGATGTACTTCTGCACCTCGTGCATTTTCTGCGTATAGATGTTGGAGGGCGTGTTCTCCTGGCCGTCGACGACGCCGGTCTGCAGCGCCTGGTAGACTTCGGAGAACGCCATCACCTGCGGGATGGCGCCGAGCGTGCGGAATTGCGCATCGAGCACCTTCGACGACTGGATGCGGAACTTGAGGCCCTTGTAGTCGGCGGGATCGACGAGCTTCTTGTTGGCGCTCATCTGCTTGAAGCCGTTGTCCCAGTAGGCCAAGCCGATCATTCCCTTCGGCTCGAGCAGCTTCAACAGCTTGGCGCCGAGCGGGCCATCCGTGACCTTCCGCAAGGTGGCAAGATCCGGCAGGATGTAGGGCAGATCGAACACCTCGAATTCCTTGATGCCGATCGGGCCGAACTTGGAGTTCGACGGCGCCAGCATCTGCACGGCGCCGAGCTGCAACGCCTCGAGCTCTTCCTTGTCCTTGTAGAGCTGCGAGTTCGGGTAGACTTCGACCTTGACCTTGCCGTCGGTGTACTTCTCGGCCAGTTCCTTGAACTTGTCGGCGGCGAGGCCCTTCGGCGTGTTCGAGGCCACGACGTGGCTGAACTTGATCACGATCGGATCGGCCGCCAGGGCCGGGCCGGCCAGCGCGAGCACCGCGAGCGAGGCGGCGGTGGCGATCAGATGACGGAACTTGAGCTGCTGCAAAGTGTCCTCCCGAAATTCGGGGGGCATTGCAATGACGCCCCCGCTTTGTATGCCAAGGACATTGTTAGCGGGTGCCGGCCGGGAATGCCATTGACCGTTAGCAGCACGGCCGGGATTCGCGTGGTGCAACGCACCATCGCTCGTCATCCCGGGTTCAGCCGCTGTCGAGGCTGCCCCCGGAATGGACGTCGTGAGGTTAGCCCGCCGCCGCCGACGCGCCGGCGCCCTGCGCGACATCGCGCTGGCGCTTCATCACCAGCTTGTTCAGCGCGCCGAGATAGGCCTTCGCGGACGCCACCAGCGTGTCGGGATCCGCCGCACGCGCCGTCATCGAGCGGCCGTCCTGCGACAGCCGCACCGAGACCTCAGCCTGCGCGTCGGTGCCTTCCGTGACGGCGTGGACCTGGTACAGCTCCAGCTTGGCCTCGTGCGGCACCAGCGACTTGATGCAGTTGAAGACGGCATCGACCGGACCGTTGCCCTCGCTCTCCTCGATCTTCGTCACACCATCGATGTCGAGCTTCATGGTGGCGCGCTGCGGGCCGCGGGTGCCGGCGATCACGCTCAACGACAGCAGCTTGATGCGGTCATGGGCGCTCACCATGCCCTCGTCGATCAGCGCCTCGATGTCCTCGTCATAGATCTGCTTCTTGCGATCGGCCAAGGCCTTGAAGCGGACGAAGGCGTCCTCGACCTGGTTGCTCGACAGCTTGTGGCCCATCTCCTCCAGCTTGTGGATGAAGGCGTGGCGGCCGGAATGCTTGCCCATCACCAGCGAGGTCTGCTTCACGCCGACCGTCTCCGGCAGCATGATCTCGTAGGTCTGCGCGTTCTTCAGCATACCGTCCTGGTGGATGCCGCTCTCATGCGCGAAGGCGTTACGGCCGACGATGGCCTTGTTGTACTGCACCGGGAACGAGGTCGCCGCCGACACCACCTTCGAGGCGTGGGTCAGCTGCGTGGTGTCGATCTTGTTCCAGAACGGCAGCTTGTCGTTGCGCACGCGCATCGCCATCACGACCTCTTCCAGCGCCGCGTTGCCGGCGCGCTCGCCGATGCCGTTGATGGTGCATTCGATCTGACGGGCACCGGCGCGCACGCCGGCCATCGAGTTGGCGACCGCCATGCCCAGATCGTTGTGGCAGTGGACGGAGAACACCGCCTTGTCGGAGTTCGGCACCGTCTCGCGGACGCGCTTGAACAGGTCGTAATACTCCTCCGGCACGGCATAGCCGACGGTGTCCGGAATGTTGATGGTGGTGGCGCCGGCCTTGATCGCGGCCTCGACGCAGCGGCACAGAAAGTCGAACTCGGTGCGGGTGCCGTCCTCCGACGACCACTCGACGTCATCGGTGTGGTTGCGCGCGCGCGTCACCGAGGAGACGACCAGCTCGTAGACCTGCTGCGGATCCATCTGCAGCTTGTACTTCATGTGCACCGGCGAGGTGGACAGGAAGGTGTGGATGCGGCCGCGCTTGGCCGGGCGGATCGCCTCGGCGCAGCGATCGATGTCCTTGGCGCCGGCGCGCGACAGGCCGCAGATCACCGCGTTCTTCGACCGCTTGGCGATCTCGTTGACGGCCTCGAAGTCGCCGTCAGACGCGATCGGAAAGCCGGCCTCGATGATGTCGACGCCCATGTCGTCCAACATGGCCGCGATGTTGAGCTTCTCCTCGAACGTCATGGTGGCGCCGGGGCACTGCTCGCCGTCACGCAGGGTGGTGTCGAAAATGACGACGCGGTCCTTGTCGGACTGAACGGGATTGGACATTGGCTTTCCTCGAAGTCTGAAGGTGGTGCGCCTGACCGTCAGGATCTCTGAACATGGGGCGCTGAAGGGTTGTTCGGTGTCGAAGCAGCCCCCTGAGTGCCCAGGCGCATCCCGCCCAGCCGGCCCTCAGGGGCAGCTAAGAAGCAGAAGCTCGAGCGCGCCAATCAGGCCGCGAGCGGACAGCGAGGCGAGCGCGATCGACCGGGCGTCTGCCCCGGCGATGGCCTCGATCTCTGCGCTGCGAATCAGCATTGCCAAACCCTTTGCGAAGACACGAAAATCGTGCGGCAAAACCATTGACGGAGTGTTGCCGAGGTGCCCTCGACAGCGCTTTTACCGGGAATGGGAGGGCCTCGCAACGCCGAATAAGGGTCAGGAGGGGTGACGTATCGTGCCCTGAACCCTTCCCTCTCGCGCCGCCTTCTTCCGCCGTTGCGCTCACGCGGCCAGCCCCTATCCGCTGCCCCATTCTCCGCCGTCATACCCCGCGAAAGCGGGGTATCCAGTACGCCGCGGCCCCTCGGCTCGCTCACAACTGCCTCTGGAATACTGGATCGTCCGCCTTCGCGGACGATGACAGCGGTGGGTGGAGCACCGCTCTCTCCCCGTCATTGCGAGCGAAGCGAAGCAATCCAGAGTCACGCGTGCAGCCCTGGATTGCTTCGCTTCGCTCGCAATGACGCCGGTGTTTGACGCACGAGTTGGGCGCCCCTCGGGCTTTGATCGATTGTTCAAACCGCATTCGCACACACCTCTCCGCTCCCGCGACACCATCGTGCCCAGGCTGATCATCAACATCGCCCCTCGCCAATCGAGGGTGCAGGGGAAGGCCGGGCGTCTGCCGACACCCGCGGCCCCCGTGCGTGAAGAGATGCACGGGGCAGGAACCACAGGTACGGCCAGGACCTCCCAGCCTCCCCTGCGCAACGGCTTTACGACTTACTTAGCGCTCTCCCCGGGGACCGGCTTGATTGCCCCCGTCACAGCCGCGCTCGTCATGAACGCGAGCGGCTTGACACCAGCTTCGGGGTGCCAGGACCACACGACTTCGCCGTCCGCAAAGCGCCGGTCGTCCACCGTCGCCTCACGGCCATCGCTCCCCGCACTCCACGTATCGTGACGACGCGTACGCCCCTCTTCGATGAGGCGGGATGGCGCATCAAAGCATGATTTCTGAAAAAAGGAAAGAAGAAATTTCGCCGAATGCGAAGCCTCCGGATGTGATAGGGATGACGCCATGTCCAACCACATCTTCCTCCACGGCGTCCCCGATACACCCGCGATCTGGGGACCGCTGATCGCTGCGCTCGGCGAGACCGTCGCCCTGCCCTGCCTGCCCGGCTTCTGCGGCGAGGCGCCTGCCGGCTTCGCCTGCACCAAAGACGCCTACGCCGACTGGCTGGTCGCGCTGATGGAGGCACAGCATGCCGCGTTCGGGCCGCTCGATCTGGTCGGGCATGATTGGGGGGCGCTGCTGGTGCTGCGGGCGGCCTCGCTGCGGCCGGAGTTGGTGCGGTCCTGGGCTGTTGCCGGCGGCGCGCTCGATCCGGACTATCGCGGTCATCGCATTGCGCGGATCTGGAACACGCCTGTGCTTGGCGAGATCTTCATGGCGGTGTCTTCGCAAGCTGCGATGGCGCGCATGTTCCGGCAGAGCGGGCTGCCGCCGGAGCTGGCTGCGCACGAAGCTGCGGCGTGGCAGGCACCGATGCGGCGGGCGATCCTCGAGCTGTATCGCTCCGCCGACGGGCTTCGCTTCGGCGGTGACTGGATCGCGCGTCTCACGCAGTTGCCGCAACGTGGCCTTGTCATCTCCGGCACGCGGGATCCGTTCGTGACGCTCGCCACCCTCAGCCGCTTCGCGCAAGCGCATGGCGCGCGACTGCATGTCGAGCAGGATGCCGGTCATTGGAGCATCGTCGAGCGGCCGCAGAGCATCGCGGCAGCGCTGCGGGCGCATTGGGCGGGGTGAGACCAGTCCCTCTGAAGACCGCACGCGGCAACGGTTGACGCTCCGCTTCCGTTCACCCACAATCGCTGAGAACCTCAAGGAAGATCAATGACCGCCTTCACTGTCCACGTGTCGGAAGCGACGGCCGCGAAACTGGATGAGCTAGCGGAGAAACTCGACCGCCCCCCCTCCGAAGTTGTTGCGCGAGCGATCGAGGATTTCGTCGAGCGGGAAGCCTGGCAGCTTGCTGAGATTGAGGCGGGGCTAGCCGAAGCGGACCGCGGAGACTTCGCCAGCACCGCAGAATTGACACAGGTGATCGCCAAGTACGTTAAGCCTGCCAGTCAGGGATGAGCCGGCGCCGCCTTCGTTGGACCAGACGGGCGCTCAATCGCCTCGATCAGATCGGCGCGTACATCGCCGAGAACAATCCCGCCGCAGCCGCGCGCGTCGTGGCACGCATCGTTGTTGGCGTCGACTCCCTTGCCGAGCATCCCGCAAAGGGACGGCCAGGGCGCATCAGCGGCACGCGCGAACTCGTGCTCACAGACATTCCATACATTGTCGCCTATCGCGTGACACCCGGAAGCATCGAGGTTCTGACGGTCATACACGCCGCACAGAGATGGCCGGACACACTATAAACCGCCCAGCGTATGAGCGCTGTCTAGAACAAGCAACACGCCGCTGTTCCGACGTGCGCGTCTTCCATCAGACAATCTTTGATGGATTGCGGTGTCGAGCAGGATGCCGGTCATTGGAGCATCGTCGAGCGGCCGCAGAGCATCGCGGCAGCGCTGCGGGCGCATTGGACGGAGTGAGAGTCCGTCCAACGCAGATCCGCGTCCCATTATTGCAGAACCGCAGCCAGCTCATTCGCGGTCTTCTCTGCGATCTCGGCTTCGGGTTGCTGACCGACATCGTAGACAAACGTCTGCCCCATCACCTGCGTGTGCTTTTCTGTATCCCAGAGCCTCAGCGAAAACTGGCGCCGGCCGTCCGCAGTCCGCGATGCAAAGGCCAACAGCATGAGGTCGACATGCATTTCGGAGCCCGTTCGAAAGTCCGGAACGCGGTCAACATTTGCAGACAGGATCGGTGGACCGTCGACGATGCGCAGCGACGGCACCGCTTGAAGCCGTTGTCGCAGTTGGGCCGTGAGGCGCGCGGCATCATCGCCGACGTCCGATGTCATGGCACGGGCATCGGGCACCGCAATCACACGCTCGCCGTCGGCAAGCGCCGGCAGCGCGGAGGCGGTGAGCAAGAGCGCGAGGAACACCCTGACATTGAAAGCGAGCAGCCGCCCAGATCGAGACATGCCCGCCAGCATTCCTTTTTGAATTCGATCAGGACAATCTGCGCCGGCAAAATGCCGCTTTTGCGGCGTGCGCGCCGCGCTTCACACAATCTTTGGTCGCTTACAGTCTTTTGATGTCGTACCGTCAATGTCGCTCATCGGAGACATTCGACATGGCGCGTCTCAAGACTGGCCTCTGGTTGCTCTCGGCGCTGCTGGTGGCGCCGCTGTTCACCGGCGCAGCGTTGGCCGAGGACACCGGTCTCGCCCGCTTCCCTCAACCCGACTGGTCGACCGCCACGCCCGAGGACGAAGGGATGGATTCCGCGGCGCTGGCGAAGCTCGTCGCGATGGGCAAGGCGATGCGGTTCGATAGCCTGCTGATCACGCGCCATGGCAAGATCGTGCTCGATGCGTCCTACGCGCCCTACAATGCCGACGAGCCGCACATCATCAATTCGTCGACCAAGGCGGTGGTCTCGACGTTGATCGCGATGCTGCTCAAGGACGGCGTACTCGACAGCCTCGATCATCCGGTGCTCGACTTCTTCAAGGACCTCAAGATCGAGAACGTCGACGCGCGCAAGCAGGCGCTCACGGTGCAGCATCTGCTCAACATGACCTCCGGGTTCGACTGGGACGAAGGCTATGATGGCGGTGCCGAGACATCGCTCTACGAGATGGGCCGAAGCCCGGATTGGGTGCAGTACGTTCTCGACCGTCCCATGGCGCATGCGCCCGGCGAGACGTTCTACTACAACAGCGGCAACTCGCATCTGCTCTCGGCGATCGTCACCAAGCTCACCGGCAAGAGCGCGGAGGATTTTGCCAAGGAGAGGCTGTTCGGGCCGCTGGGGATCACCGAGCACCCCTGGTTCAAGGATTCCAAGGGAATTTCCGCCGGGGGCTTCGGGCTGGCGCTGAAGCCGCGCGACATGGCCAAGATCGGCTACCTCTATCTGCGGCGCGGCCGCTGGGGCGAGCAGCAATTGCTGCCGCCCGGCTGGATCGAGGCCGTCAACCACGCCACCGTCAGCATGAATGCGAAGTTCGATCCGGGGCTCTCCTACGCCGATCAGTTCTGGGCTCTGCCAGATAAGCACGTGTTCATGGCGGTGGGCTATCACTGCCAGGTCATCATGGTGCTGCCCGACCGTGACATCGTGGCGGTGATGACTGCCCGCGAGTTCTGTCCATTCCGGAAACTCGCCAACACCATCGCGGCGACTGCAACGTCCGACAGCGCCCTGCCGCCGGCGCCCGAGGCTGCGGCCGCGCTGGCTGCTGCCGTCCGCGAGGTCGGAACGGAAACGCAAGGCCCGGTCGGAACCGTGCCGGAGATCGCGGCGTCCATCTCGGGCAAGACCTACAGCTTCCCGCCCGGCCCGCTCGGCGTCAACAACATCAAGCTGGACCTCACCGGACCCGAGCCGCAGGTCACCTGGGACATCCCGTCGCGGGACCGCGCCGGGGCCACGGTGCACCTGCAGAGCCCGATCGGCCTCGACGGCCTCTATCGCAAAACCACGCCGCCGCATCCCTGGAAGCCCTTCAGCTACCGGGCCATGAAGGGCAGCTGGATCGACGCCACGACCTTCGTGATCGACGCGCAGTTCATCGGCCAAGGCGAGGAGCGCAACTGGCGGCTCAGCTTCGATGGCGACAAGGTGACGTTCCGAACCAAGGGCCGCTACGGCAAGGACGTCGCCGTCGAGGGTCATGTAGCGCCGTGAGTTCTCGATCTGCGCTGCGCGGCTGCTGATGGCGGCCGCGCCCGATGCTGCAGCCGCTCGGCCTCGATGCCGAGACATGCCACGCGGCGAGACTTGGAACCGTTCTAATAACGCTCTACGTGCCGTAAGCGGCACATGCGATCTCCCGTCGTTTTCTCAACCAACTCATCTCGTGTATGTCTGCCCTCCCGCCGGCTCATGCTGCGGCGGGGGATCGTTTTTCGATTGCGGTGGCATAATGTCGGGATTGCTGGTGCGGTTGGGGCTGCGTTTCGAGGACTGCGTGGAGGAGCGGCGTTTCGTGGACCGTTACGTCCACGGCAGCACCGGCTGGACGCAGATCGCGATGCTGCTCGGCGCCTTCACTTTTGCCGGCTACACGCTGTGGGACTGGGTGCTGTATCCCGAGATCGTGCCGACGACGCTCAGGATTCGCGGCGGCACCGCGTTGTTCGTGCTGCTGCCGCTGACGGCGCTGCTGTCGACCCCGGCGCGCAGATGGGCGGAGCCGATTCACCTGGCCTATTGCGTCATTCCCGGCTGCGTGCTGCCGACGATCTACTGGGTGCTTCCCTCCGGCTTCACCTACTCCGCGGCGGGCATGATCATCGTCATCCTGTTCGTCTCGACGATGCTGCCGCTGCGCGTCGGCTCCTATGCGATCTTCTGCGCGGCGAGCTGGAGCGCGCTGGCGGTCGCCGAGAGTCTTGCGACGGAGCCGCTGCCGCCGGGACTGCGCTTCATCGATCATTCGCTGGTCGGCAATGCCTGCCTGCTCTCCCTCTACGCCGTCGGCGCGCGGGAGTATCAGGCGCGCAAGCAGTTCCGCACCGCCGAGGCGCTGCAGCGGGAGAAGGAGCGTTCCGAGACCTCGCTGCGCGACCTGCATGCCACGCAGGCCCACCTCGTGCAGGCCGAGAAGCTGGCCTCGCTCGGCCAGCTCGTCGCCGGCGTCGGTCATGAGGTCTCGACGCCGCTCGGGCTGGCGCTGACGACATCGACCGCGATGGAGGACGACGTCGAGGCGATCGCACGCATGCTTGGCGGCGGTCCGGTGCGGCGCTCGGATCTGGCGCGCGGCGTCGCACGGCTGCAGCACGGGCTGACCCTGACGACGCAGAGCCTGCACCGCGCATCCGAGATGGTGCACAGCTTCAAGCAGGTCGCCGTCGACCAGGCCGACGAGGCGCTGCACACGTTCGAGCTGCAGGGCTGGATGATGGATCACCTCGCCAAGCTGCGCCCGCTGCTAGCGCGGCAAGGCCTCACTGTCGCGCTCTCCTGTCCGGAGGGCATCGCGATCACCAGCTATCCGGGCGCACTCGGACAGGTCATCAGCATCCTCGCCTTCAATGCGGCGACGCACGCTTATCCGGGGGATCTCAGCGGCGTCTTCGCCGTCGAGGTCACGCTGCCCGGCGACGACTCCTTGCGCATCGTCTGCGCCGATCAGGGCGTGGGCATGAGCGCGCAGGTGCGCGAGCGGGTATTCGATCCGTTCTTCACCACACGCCGCGAGAAGGGCAATGCCGGCCTCGGCCTGCACATCGCTTTCAACCTCGTGGCGTCCACGCTCGGCGGCCGCATCGAGCTGGACAGCGCGCCGCAGCAGGGCACACGTATCGCGCTCGACATTCCGCTGATCGCACCCGGCAAGCCAGCGGAGCTGGAGCTCGCCGCGGCGCAGTAGGCTTTGCCACATCATGATCGCGAGGTTGTTAGCTCGGTGCGGGAACTACGGGCGTTCCCCAAGCGTGCGGAACTCGCACATAGGGGTCCTCGCTCACGAACGAGCGATCACGCGACCTGATTAGAACCTCGTTGCGGCGGGCACGTTGGTCCAGCTCCTATCATCACAAGGAGCAGGCCATGACGAAGCCGCCCCCCGTTCCTCCCGAGAACCAGAGCCCGATGGGCACCGGCGATGCGAAATCCGGCAATGCGCATGAAGCGTCGAAGCCGCGCAGCGCCGTGACCGGCAATGCCGATCAGCAGGGCCGCACCGGCAACATCAAGCAGAACACCACCAACCAGGGCTATCAGCAGGACCGCTGAGCGGAGGATTGGATGTCGACCTCGACCAAGACCAAAGCGAGCATCCGCCAGGGCGGACCGGGCGCCTCGCACGAGAATGCCAAGGAGCCTCTTCACATCAACAAGCCACCGGCCGACGATCCGCAACGCCGCCACAGCCGTGTCTCCTCGGGCGGCGGCGAGCAGGATTCGCATCATACGCACGAATCCGAATCCAAAGGCGGCAACACCCACCCGGCGCATGGAAAGGGCCATCGATGAGCAACAAGCATCCGAAGATGCCGCGCCCGACCAATGTCGATCTCGTGCGCAATCCGCTGATCGGCGGCTCCAAGGGCGTGACGATGGCGCAAGCGAGCCTGGATGATCTCGAGGAGCTTGAAGGCGCCAACACCATTGAAGGCGATGTCGAGAACGATACGAACGCGCAAGGCGGCATCGACAAGGCCGAGGTGATGGACCGCCGCCGTGGGCCGCCGCAACATGACCGCGACCAGCCGCCGCGACATAAGGAGTTGCAGGGCCGCAAGACCCATGAGCAGCAGCTGCGCATGCTCGAGCGCAAGCCTGACAATCCGGACTCCGATCAGCTGGCGCGCGAGATCGAGCGCGACCAGGACCGCTCGCGCGTGTTCGACGCCAAGCCGAGCAACGCCGACGGCGCGCCGGCGCCCCGCATCAAGGCCAAGGGCGACGGCTCCGGCGCGATGACCGATCTGCAGGAGGATCTGGTCGGCGAGAACATGGTGTTGTCGAACCGCGACAAAACCGAGAGCTCGCGCGAGCGTGGCCAGGACGGCCGCTGGGTCGAGACCGAGCAGTTCCAGGATCACAACGACAATCGCGGCCGCGGCTGAGCCGCGACTGCGAGCAACTCAGACGGCGCTGCGCGCGAAGCGCAGGGGAACGGCGGCAACGCGCTCTCGTTAGCTCCGCTCGCACGCAGAAAAAAGGACCTGCCATGAAGACCACGACCACCCTGGCGCTCGCTGCCGCGTTTGCGCTCACGAGTTCGCTCGCTCTCGCCCAGAGCAGCAGCGGCGCCGGCGCCAACACCGGCACCGGCGGCTCGGGCACCGCGACCAGCCCCGGCATGGGGCATTCGACTGATACCGGCACCACCGGCGCGAATATGGGCCGCACGCCCTCGGGTACCGACACAAGTGCGACCGGCGGCCGCACCGGTGGTGGCACCGGGATGAGCGACGGCACCGACAACGGCAGCATGGGCACGATGAGCCCGCATTCCGGCACGGTCACGCCGAAGCGTTGATCCGACGCAATTAGTTCCAGAAAATGAAACGAACAGCGCTTCACCGGCAAACCGGATGGAGCGCTGTCGTTTGCGCGTCGCGCGGGCAGCGTGCTCGCTCTTGCAGCGCGCCCTGATCACGATCCGCGCGATGCCGCAAAGACGCCGCGCACGGCACAGCTTCGAACCAATTCCAACAACGAAACACCCGACGACTTAGAGCTATTCAAGCCTGCGCGCCGTGTTCTTTGCTGCATCGCATTGCTAGACCTCACCTCAAGCGGCCCGTTCCATCGAAGGGCGTGACTTGAAAGTGCAGTGAACGATGACGAAGTGTGACGGCCGGCGCGAGGCTCGCGCTCGTACCGGCATCAGCGGCGCGATTGCGATTGCGAGTGCGCTGACCGCAGAACTGGTGTGCTCCCCCTCTCCTGGACATGCCCAGGCCTCGCTGCCGCCGGTGACGGTGGATGCGCCGGCGCAAAAGCGCAAGCCCGCGACCGCCACGGGCATGCAGCAGCGCCAGGCTCGCGTCACGCAGCAAAGACGTAGCACGCCCCCACCGCCAATGCCGACCCGCGCGGAACGCGCCGCTGCGGAAGCCGTGGTGCTCAACGCCGCAAAGCTCAACTACCGGGCAATGCCGAGCGCAACCACCCTGCGCACCGGCGCCTCGCCGCTCAACAGCGCGCAATCCGTCAACATCGTGCCCGAGCAGGTGATCAGGGATCAGCTGCCGCGCAACATCGACGATGCGCTCGCCAATATCAGCGGCGTCACCCAGGCCAATACGCTCGCCGGCACACAGGATGCGGTGATGCGCCGCGGCTTCGGCGACAATCGCGACGGCTCGATCATGCGCAACGGCCTGCCGCTGGTGCAGGGCCGCAGCCTCAATGCCGCGGTGGAGAGCGTCGAGGTTCTGAAGGGCCCGGCGTCGCTGATGTACGGCATCATGGATCCCGGCGGCATCGTCAACACCATCAGCAAGCGGCCAGAGCTCTACCAGCACGGCTCGGTGACGCTGCTCGGCTCGGCCTATGCCAACAACAGGACGGGGGCCGACGGCACGCTCGACATCACCGGGCCGATCGGCGATAGCGGCCTCGCCTATCGCTTCATCGGCTACGGCGTCAGCGAGGATTACTGGCGCAATTTCGGCCGCCATCGCGAGATGCTGGTGGCGCCGTCGCTGGCCTGGTACGGCGACACGACCACCGTGCAGCTCAACTACGAGCACCGCGAATTCATCACCCCGTTCGATCGAGGCACCGCCTTCGTCAACGGCGCGCCGCTGGCGATCCCCGCGACGCGGCGGCTCGACGAGCCCTTCAACAACATGTGGGGCCAATCCGACCTGGTGCAGGCCTCGGTCGAGCAGAAGCTCAACGAGGACTGGAAGCTCAATGCGGCCTACAGCTACAACACCGAGAGCTTCAGCGCCTATCAGCTGCGCGTCACGTCGATCGATCCAAAAACCGGCATCGAGGGCCGCAGCAATGACGGCACGTTCGGCTCGCTCAGCCGGGTCAGCTACGGCACGTCCTATATGCAGGGCGGCTTCTGGATCGGCGGCCTGCGCAACGAGGTGTTGTTCGGTGGAGATGCGCAATATCGCACGATCTATCGCCAGGATCTCCTCCGCTTCACTGTGCCTGCCTCGACCCCGTTCAACGTCTACAATCCGGTCTATGGCCTGCTGCAGCCGGGCTCGACGGTCTCGGCCAGCGACAGCGACCAGACCGACAAGCTCGGTCAATATTCGCTGTTCCTGCAGGACACGCTGCACCTCACCGACAAGCTCTCCTTCGTCGGCGGCGTCCGCTACATGGACTATGAGCAGCTCGCCGGCCGCGGCCGGCCGTTCAAGGCCAACACCAACGTCGCCGCCGACACCGTGCTGCCGCTCGGCGGCGCGATTCTCAAGCTCAACGAGCAATTCTCGCTCTACGCGAGCTACACGAAAAGTCTGAAGCCCAATTCGACTATCGCTCCGCTGACCGGCGGCGTCGTGCTCGGCTCCAACATCGCGCCGGAGCAAGGCACCTCCTGGGAGACCGGCTTCAAGTTCGATCTCGACAAGCGGCTGTCCGGCACCGTCGCGGTCTACGACATCGACAAGCAGAACGTGCTGGTGTCGCAGCTCAACGGCAACGGCGTGCTCGAATACACCACCGCCGGCAAGGTGCGCTCGCGTGGCGCCGAGGTCGACGTCACCGGCAAGCTCGCCGAGCATTGGGGCATGATCGGCAGTTACGGCTACACCGACGCCAGGGTCACCGATGACCCGGTCTATCGCGGCAACCGGCTGCAGAACGTCGCACTCAACACCGCCTCGCTCTATCTCGTCTATGATTTCGGCACGGCGCTGCCCGGCCAGCTCAGGGTCGGCAGCGGCGCGCGCTATGTCGGCGACCGCGCCGGCGACGCGGCCAACAGCTTCGTGCTGCCGTCCTACGTCGTGGCCGACATGTTCGCGAGCTACGAGACGAGGCACCAGAACCTGCCGGTGATCTACCAGCTCAACGTCAAGAACCTGTTCGACAACGTCTACTACCCCTCCGCCAACAGCGTGCTGAACGTCGCGGTCGGCGATGCGAGGCGCGTGTCGCTGTCGGCGACGGTGAAGTTCTAGTCGAGAGAGGACCCCGCGTGACGCCCATCCGCATCAAGCCAGCCCTGCTGCAGATCCACTCCATCCTCGGCCTCGCAGCCGCGCTGATCCTCTCGATGATGGGCCTCACCGGCGCCATCATGGGCTTCGAGGACGAGATCCAGGCCGCTCTCAACAGCTCGCTCGCGCACGTCGCTCCGCGCACCGAGGCGCCGCTGACGCCGTCCGAGCTCGTTGCACGGCTGCAGGCCGATCCCGCGCTCGGCAAGGTCTCCGCGATCACGCTGGCGCGCGATCCATCAGCGGCCGCGCGCGTCCGCTTCGCACGCAAGGATGATGGCGGCCATCCCGCCTCGCTGCTGGTCGATCCCTATGACGGCCGCGTGCTCGGCGAGCCCAGCGGCGAGAGCTTCTTCACCACCGTACGTCACTTGCATCGCTGGCTGCTGCTGCCGGGCGACGGCAACGGCGCGGGCCGGCAGATCACCGGCGCCGCCGTGCTCGGCCTGGTCGTGCTGCTGATTACCGGGATCGTGCTGCGCTGGCCCAAGCGCGCAACCAGCGCGTCGCTGTGGCTGAAGCCGCAGCTGGCCTTGCGCGGCCGCGGCCTGCATCGCTCGCTGCACAGCGTCATCGGCACCTGGGTGCTGCCGGTGTATCTCGTGATCGCGCTGACCGGCCTGACCTACTCCTATGCCTGGTACAAGGACGGGCTGACATGGCTGCTGGCGCCGGCCTCGCAGACGCAAATGCCCGGCAAGGCCGCGCGCGGCGGCGGCGCTAATTCTGCGGCCGAGGCCAAGCCCATCGCGCTCGATCTCGTCTGGGCGACGCTGCGCGAGCAGGCCGGCGATCGCTTCGCGGTAATGCAGCTGACCTTGCCCGCCGGCGCCGCGACGGCGGTGCGCGTGCGCACCTGGCCGAGCGAGCAGAATGACGGCCGCCGCGACGAATTCCGCATCGACGCCGCGACCGGCCGGCTGATCTCCGCCGAACGCTATGCCGACAAGACGACCGGCGAGCGCGTGCTCGCGCGCGTCCTCGACATCCATCGCGGCAGCATCCTGGGCTGGCCGGGCCAGCTCGTGTTCATGCTCGCCGCCGCGCTGATGCCGCTGTTCGCCGTGACCGGCGTGCTGCTCTATGTTTCCCGGCGCAGGCTGCGGCGGCCGATGCCGCCGCTGACGACCGTGCATCTCGTGCCGGGCGAATAGGCGGCGCGCTCAGGCGACCGCGGCGTGCGACGCGCGCCGAATGGCATTGACCGCGATGATGATGTGGAGCAGCAGCGACAGGCCGAAGCCGAGCGCGTGCTGCGCCATCGTGGCGGGAATGGTCAGCACGGTCACCAGGCCGAGCGGAATGAACAGGACGATCCCGGTGACGAGGCCGGGATTGTAGCTGCGGAAGCGCAGCGCCGGCCCGATATGGCCGAGCGAGTTGACCAGCATCAGATAGGGCGCGACCAGCGCCCAGGCGGGTCCCGCGATCCACGCCACATAGAGTGCGGCGAGATCGATGCCCCAGACGGCGCCGCAATTGACCCAGAGCACGTCGCCGGTGGTCAGCGCCTCGCGGCCGCCGAACATGACGGTGTTGACGAAGCGGCGGAAGCGGTCGCCGGTGTGCTCCTCGACCTGATGGATCATGTAGCCCGGCGAATGCAGGAAGATCAGCAGCAGCGCCAGCGGCCAGTCGGCCGCGAGCAGCGGCACCAGCGCCAGCAGCGCGGCGGCCATGAACACCGCGCCGGCAACCCAATGACGGGCGAGAAAATCGAGCATCCCCTAGTGATGCGCGACTCGCAAGGACTTGCCAAGCCGGGTTCCCCCGGGGGAAGCGCCGTGCGTCAGCCCGGCTCCGCGCCGCCGAGCCGCTCGGCAAGCTTCTTCAAGCTCGACTCGGATGGCGGCAGCCTCTGGAATTCGCGGATCGCGCGCGACAGCTCCTGATCGGACATCGGATGCGCCGGCTGCTTCAGCCGGCCGTCGCTCAGCGCGGCGGCAATCGTCTCGAGATGCGGCTCGTTGCCGCCGAACAATCGGCGAAGCCGGTAGAGGAACGCGATGTGGGGCACGGCTGTTCTCCCGATGCGGCGACCGGCAACTCCATCCGCATCCCCTGATACCATGCCACTTTAGCAGGAACCATCGCGCGCGTCGTCTCATTTGATACGTCCAGAGATCAACGGGCGTGACTTCCCATGGATGCCGACAAGATCGATGCCGACAAGATCGTCGTCAACAAGCTCAAGGACCATTCAAGGCTGTCGGGCGACGACATCGCCGAGATCAAGGATTTCGGCTTTTCGCCCCGCGAGCTGGCCGACCAGGAGGACCTCATCCGCCAGGGCGACGAGCCGGACCGCTCGGTGGTCGTGATCTCAGGATGGGTGGCGCGCTATCATTTGCTCCGAGGCGGCGGCCGCCAGTATCTCTCGTTTCACATGGCCGGCGACTGGCCCGATGCGCAGGCGCTGTTTCTCGACCGGATGGATCATGCGGTGTGCGCGATCGGCCCGGCGCTGGTCGCGGGCATCCTGCATAAGGAGCTGACCCGGGCCATCACCCGGCGGCCGGCGCTCGGCTTTGCGATCTGGCGCGAGACCCTGATCGATGCCTCGATCTTCCGCGAGGCCATCACCAACAACAGCGCGCGGTCCAAGCCGGCGCGCATGGCGCATCTGTTCTGCGAGCTGTTCTATCGCGCCCGTGCGCTGGGCCACGTGCATGACGATCAGCTGCATCTGCCGCTCAGCCTGATGCAGCTCGGCGAAGCCCTGGGCATGGCGATCGCCACCGTCAACCGCACCCTCGTCGAACTACGCGCCAGCCGCGCCGCCGACTTCCGCAGCGGCACGCTGACGGTGCACAATTGGCCGCGACTCTGCGCGATCGGCGAGTTCGACCCCGGCTACCTGCATCTGAAGAAGCAGCCGCGCTGAAGAACTTTAACCAGGGTCTGTGCGGTGGTCTGTTCGCAGGAATTCACGGTCCAAAGGGAACGGCGATTCTCGCGAGGAGCGAGATCAAGCCAGTTCCTGCTGTCGTGACGCCCCGACATGCCGATGAGGAATCTCGTAAAGCCGCTTCATGATCTCGGTCGGTTTCAAAGCCAGGTTCACCGTGACAAAGCGGATAATGTGCCCCTGAATATGAAACGCTTCGTCGATCTCCTCATCGACGGACGGATAGAGCAAGATCCCCTCCGTCTTGGCATAGAGCGATCCGCGCTCAGCCTGGGAACGAAGATAGGCATAGATCTGGTAGATGTTCGCGCTCTTGAACTTCTCTGCCGCGGACATTCCCCTCGTGAGAATGTTGGTGAATTTCGTATCAAGAACGATCCGGTGGTGATTTCCCTGGCGAAGGATGATGTCCGGCCTCATGCCCGGCAGGAGCGTCACGTCACCCGACGAGTTCGGCTCGAGCGGCCAGTCCTGGTGTCGTTGCACGCGAACCTTCCAGCCATCCGACGCATGCAGTTCGTGCCGGTAGAAACCGGCGACCGCCCTCTCGAAGATCTTCCGCAGCAAAATCTCGTCTCGCGCGAGCTTCGACAACCTCGTCTCGCCGGACACCTCGCTCGGCAGAACTCCTGCAAAGACGAGCTGGGCCGTGTTCACCAGAAGGCGGTCCTCGGTTTGATGGCCCGCGATCGTATCTCCCGCGATGTCCTGCTTGCTCGGGAGCGAGGCCGCCACGCCAAGCCGTCCGATGTCATCGCTGAGGCGCAGACAGTTGCTTGCAAGGTGTTGATTCCTGACGCGCCCGGCGATCACGATGAGCGCGCACCGGACCAGGCGGTTACGCGGAATGTCGAACGACAACTCCTCAAACCTGCAGGCCAGACGCCCGCGCTCCAAATGGCTGTTCGAGAGCGTCGCGAACCAATCGATGCGACCTCTCACGCGTGGGATCACCGCGCTGATGCGCCGATAGCCACGAGACAGGTTCGATCGCAGCCGGCGTTCCGTCACCTTCGCCAGCAATCGGCCGAGAATGTCGACGAGCTCGAGATCATCATCGGTATCGACGAGGCATTGATCGCGGAAATCGGCCAGCTCCGAGGCATAGACGAGCAGCATCCAGAGATTGCGTATCGGAATGCCTGCTTCGCTGCGCCAAATATCGTCGCTCACGGCAGTCGTTCCTACACGCAGCTTTCCAGCGTCTTGACATGGTCTTCGGCCTTGCGCTTGTCGTCGTACCAATATTCCAGCAGCAACGGCTTGATCTCGGTCCCGATCACGTCGCGAACCCACTCCTTCCATTCGGCCGGAGACGAGTTTGCCAAGGTGTTCGGAGGGGTTAGAAAACTGTGGCCGACATTGAACTGCGACCCGAGATCCTGGGTGATCGCCTGGTTCAACCCGGCCATCGCGAGCCGGACTCTCTCCAGTAGCTCATCCGGAGCCCCCTTCGACTTGCAATAGGACTGCCAGGCGGCGCCGAAGCTCGGCTCCAGCGTCAGGAAGGCGAAGCGGCGGCGCAACGCGAGATCGACCAGCGCGAGCGAGCGATCGGCGAGGTTCATCGTTCCGATGACGTACAGATTCTCCGGCACGTAGACCTGCTCGAACGGGCCCCGCGGGTAAGCCAGCCGCAGACCCTCCTCCTTTTTCCGCTTGTCCCACTCCAGCAAGGTGAGCAACTCGCCGAAAATCTGCGCCGGATTTCCGCGATTGATCTCTTCGATCACCAGCACGTAGGGTCTCTTGGGCTCCCGCTTCGCCTGCTCGATCGCATCGAGGAAAGTGCCGTCGACTAGTTCCAATCCTTTGCTCCCGTCGGGGCGATACCCGCGTACGAAATCCTCGTAGGACAGTGACGGCTGAAACTGCACGGCCATCAATCGCGAGTCGTCTTTTTCTCCAATCAGGGCGTAGCCGAGACGCTTGGCCAGCCAGGTCTTTCCGGTGCCCGGCGGCCCCTGCAAGACCAGGTTCTTCTTGGTTTGCAGGAGCCTGAGCGCTCGTTCGATGCTCGCTTGGTCCAGAAAGCATCCATCGGCGATGATCGTGTTCGCATCATAGGATTTGCGCGATCTGTCTTCGTCAGGGACGACATCCGGAATCTCGACGCTGAGTTCATTCGCCTTGGCATCGATTTTCCATCGCTCTTCAAAATCCGCAGGAAGAGCCGAGACGTAAGTTTGGCCATCATCGGTCAGGTACAGGCGTTGACTGCCGTGGACGATCTCCGATCTGACCAATCCCGTCACCTTGGCCCAGACGATGATATGAGAGCCGGGCATCGTCGTCGTCCAGGTGGGAACAAGCGTTTGCAGCCATCGGGCTGCATCCATCTGTCCGATGCCTTCAGGACGTTTCGAAAGACGCAGCAGGAGTTGTCCCATGCCGAACACCCTGCCGATCAGCGGCGCCCTCAGAACCTCTTCCGGCTCCGTTGCAAAGAGTAGCTCAAGGCCGCGCTGGGTCGGCCGAAAAGCTCCATCGACGAGATGAATGAGCCCAAGGCCTCCCGTTGCCTGGGAGATGACAATGGCCGCGCTTTTGGCGTTGATCTGAGGCGCCTCCGACAGAATGACGTTGATCAGGTCCTCTCGCGTGATGCCGTTCTCGGCTTCGCGGACGACGGCCACGAGCACGCTGACGTTGCCAGTCATGCAGGCCAGGCTGCGGCGCTGCGCGTTGGGCGGCAGCAAGGAAAGGGAGGGAATGTCGCTGGAAGCCGCCTGCTTCGCTTCGACGGTCACAGCGCCTTCGTCCGGCCGATTGACGATCTCGCTCCACAGGAACCAGGCAAAGATCGACTGGTCGACCTCGTCGGCGACATTGGACCCGTCGCCGACGGCATCTCTGATTCGCTGCCGAATGGCGGCATGCTGAGCGATGAAGTCTCCGGCGAGACGGGGCGCGCCGATCAGGCGCTGCGTCGCCCACACCCGCGGCCCATCCATGAGACAGGTCATGTCTCTGGGAAACATTGCAGCCATCAGCCGAACCAGACGAGCCATCGGCCTGCGCTTGGTGTGGACTTGATAGACCTTTCCGAGGATCTCATCATACGCCTCTTGCAGTCTCCGCCCCCGCGTAGAGAGATCGCCCTCCATCGAGGTGTCGCGGATCTGCAGGAGCCTGCTGGACAGCCCGACGTCGGTATAGGCCTGCTCGACGTTGACGGTCCTGCCCGGGCCAATATTGGCGACCGGATTATCGTCCCAGAGTTTGCGCTGAAAGGCCGGATCCAGCCATTGCGCCCGCTCGGCGCGTCTGACCAGTTCGACTTGCGCGACATAGCTCTTTCTCCAATCAACCGCCCATGGCTCGTCACGATAGGCTTGGAATGGCCCGTTGAACGCGTCGTGAATCGCCTTGTCGTTCAGAGTGATCACCATTTTGCAATCATGTCCTCGGATTGGGGGCCAGCAAGCATAGGAGAGTGTGGGGAAGCAGCACGTCTGCGAGACGGCGATGTCTCGCCGGCGGAATTCATCCGGGCCAGCAGCTCACGTGCTGCGGCGCCCTGTCTTCAGACGGTTGTGGCGAGCCTTCTCGCGTTCATGGGATGGCGTCGAGCGCTTGATGGGATGACGCCTCTGCTTCAGCTCCTGCAACCGGGCGAGATCTCTCTCGCGCTCACCAGGAACCGCAGCCCCCGTGATGGCTGGCTGAAGCGACCGATCGGGCTTTCGCGCCCGCGAAAGCCGGTTCAGTTTCTCATGATCAATCTCGGTCATTATTCAGCACACCGAATTGTTTTTCTTTTTGATCAATCAATGAACCGGCCTGACGCCGGAAAAAGACGTGAGCAGTCTCGAGCAATAAGATGGGTCAGAGATAGGTCGCAGGCGAAAAGCAATCACAAGCTCGGTCCATCGAGTATCAGCGCATCCGGCGACATGATGCAAGGGATGTAGTTGGCCGAGCGTATCATCATTTCGAATGATGACGTTCGGGCACCACCGCGTTCGCTGGTTTCATGCACGAGCGAGTTCTTGCGTCTTCGAGAAGCGAGCCGCCTATTGGGAGTTCTCTCAAAGGAACAGCATGACGACGGTCGACACAGGTCGCACAATCATCGCGACGACAGAACTCCTGCAATGCAACAACGATCACTCAGAACCGGAAAGTTCCAGCTTCGTCTCGGTGCGAGCTCGGCCTTCAGCGACCTCGACTTACAAACAGCGACCGAAGAAGCTCTGCTCAGCTACAATGACGATGGAAAGCCCGTCGGCGTCCAACGCATGCGCTCTCGTCGGATTTTCGCCAGGCCTCATCAGACTGCTCCAGAACGGCGCTACTCAGATGCACAGCCCGATCACCTTGATGTTGAGATGGCAGTCCTTCGAGGCGGGAGGCTTGGCGCCCCAGCGCGTCGCGGGCTTGGCGTCGCCCTTATCCGGTTTGGCAGCGGTCTGCGCCACGGCGGCCTTGCCCTTGCTCTTCGGACTGCCCTTGGGCTTGTCGGCGTCGTAGTCGCCGGCGATCACCATCGCCCAATAGGTACGCTTGCCGCTGGCGTTGCGCGCGCTGGCGATGCCGACCTTGGTGGCCTTGGGCAGCAACAGGTTCTTGCGATGGCCGGCGGAGTTGATCCACTGGCCGAGCGTCTTGTCGAAATTGTCGTAGCCATAGGCGATGTTCTCGGCGGCGCGGCCGGCCTTCGACGGCGCGACACGGCGCGTGAAGGGGCCGAGCACCTCGTGGCTGAGATCGTCCTTCTCGGCCATCGCCCGCGCCTGCTCCATGGCGATGCGGTCGAGCACGGCATCGCGCGTGACGCGGCCCTCGCCGTGCTGGAGGCGGAACGCCGAGATCTGCTCGGCCGGCGCGGCGTCCTGCGCCATGGTGGCCTGAGAGGACAGCGCGATGATTGCGGCCGCGAGTGCCGCGCGAACGGATCCAAATGCCCGCATGCTAGTCCACCATTTCGATCGGATAGACGTCGATCGCCGGCTCCTCATAGGGATGCGCGGCGCGGATCGCTTTCAGCACGGGTTTCAGCCGCTCCTCGGCGCAGACAGTCTCGATGCGGTCCTCAGCAACCGCTTCCAACCGGCCGACGGCGCCGATGGTCGGATTTGCGCCGACGAGCGGCCGGAAACGGCCGGTGCCCGTCACGGTAAACGAACAGTAATCATAGTTGCCGATCCGCCCGGCCCCGGCCTCGCCCATCGCGCTGCGCAGGGCATCAGCGTCGGCGGTGGGGACATAGACGACGATCTTGTAGGTCTTCATGCGCGCCGAACCCACGGGGATGATCACACGCGCGTTACCATCACGACCGGACTGGCGCAATTTTCACCGGCTCACACCCGGTCACAATCCCGCCAGCGCGGCCGCGAAACCCCGCTGACCAGCCATTCCGAAACACGTCTTGTGCGCCGCAGCAAGTGAGATACAGATGAGCATCACCCCCGCTGCCCCAGACATATGACGGAAGGCCCGCGCCTTGGCTGATACCAGTGCCGACACCATCGAGATCGTCCGCCACCGGCCGATGGCCTTCACGGAGTTCGTGGTCGTCATCGCCGCGATCATGGCGCTGAATCCGCTGGCCATGGACATGATGCTGCCGGCGCTTCCGGAGATCGGCTCTGCCTTCCACATCGGCTCGGCCAACCGGGTGCAGATGGTGCTGTCGGCCTTCATCATCGGCTTCGGCCTCGGCCAGTTCGCGATCGGTCCCTTGTCCGACAGTTTCGGCCGCCGCCCGGTGCTGCTCGGCGGCATGGTGCTGTACGTCATCGCCAGCCTGCTCGCGATCGCCGCGCCGTCGTTCGAGACACTGCTGCTGGCGCGCGCGCTGGAAGGGCTCGGCACGGCCGCCACGCGCGTGATCGCGACCTCGATCGTGCGCGACTGCTATGCCGGCCGCCGCATGGCGAGCGTGGTGTCGCTGGCGATGATGGTGTTCATCGCCATCCCCGTGATCGCGCCGGCCTTCGGCCAGGCGGTGATGCTGCTGACGCAATGGCGCGGCATCTTCGTCGTGCTGACCGTCTACGGCATCATCGCGCTGTTGTGGACGATGGCCCGCCTGCCCGAGACGCTGCCGGAGAATGAGCGCAAGCCGTTCTCCGTCGCGTCGATCAGCGCTGCGTTCCGCGCCACGCTGACCAACCGGCAGACGCTCGGCTACGCGCTGGCCGCCAGCGGCATCTTCGGCGCCGTGCTCGGCTACGTGCTGTCATCGCAGCAGCTGTTCACCGGCTTCTACGGGCTCGGCCACTATTTCCCGCTGGCCTTCGCCGCCATCGCGGTGACCATCGCGGTCGCCGGCTTCCTCAATGCCCGCTTGGTCGGCCGGCTCGGCATGCGCATGATCTCGCACGGCGCGCTGGTCGGCAGCGTCGTCATCGCGCTGGTCTGCTTCAGCGCCGCCATGCTCGGCATGTTGCCGCTGTGGCTGTTCATGACCTTGTCGGCCGGGATGATGTTCTCGTTCGGCCTGATGTTCGCGAACTTTACCGCGCTCGCAATGGAGCCGCAGCGCGCCAATGCCGGCACGGCCTCCTCGCTGTACGGCTCGATCACCACCCTGCTCGGCATGGCCGCGGGCGCCGTCGTGGGCCAAGCCTTCGACGGCACGCCGCTGCCCTTCGCCACCGGCTTCCTCGCCTGCACCGCGACCGCGCTCGCCATCGTGCTGATCACGGAGAAGGGCCGGCTGTTCCACGGCTCGGGCAAGCCGGTCTAGGTCTCGTTCACGAGATCGGCCCGAGCACCGGGCGAGGTCTCGTTTATCTCAAGCGGCGAAGAGGCCGGTGCGCGGCGCCGTGCGAGGGTCTCGCCGCATCTGCTGTCAACCGCAGGACGACTAGCGAACACAATGCCGGGCACCGTGGATGTCCGCATTCGGGCTTCAACCGGAAGCAGGTCATCGGACTGCCGGAAGGCAGCTTTTGACCCCGAGCGGACACCGATCTCATCGATGCGGATTTGTTCAAGTTGAATAGCCGATCTGAGCGATATCCTCACCGAGTGAAGCTGGATCGATTGTTGGATTGATAGCAGCAACGATTTCATCCGTCAGCACACGATGCTCGTACACCGCGATCACGGCTTGTGAAGGCACGTCTCTTTCGTAGTATTCAGACGCCCATCGCCGGTACGTTTCAGGCGAACGATCAAGTATTGAAAGCAGACGCGCCGAGCCATCGCTGTCTCCGGATGATGCTAGCTCAGTTGCTGCACTGGACCAAGCAGGCGACTCAAGAAGGCGCCACATGCAAAATGTGACAAACTCCGGCGAAAACGCAGGCTCACTGCAACAAGATGCGAACTGGCCAGGCAGATCGCGATAGAACTGCTGACCTGGTAATCTTAGGGACGCTACGACCGACCCGTGATCAAAGCCTTTGATGAATGCACCATGAGAATTGAACAATACGAAAAATTCGTCGCCTTGGCCATTCCGCATTGAGCCCATCATTTCTCCCGCGGCCCAATTGGCGTTGAAAGAGTAGTAACGGTACTCCCAGTCAGGGCAGATGATTGCATCAAGCATCGCGACTGATTGAAGCAGCCGCTTCAATGAGACGATGTCAGGCAGATGATGCACGTCTCTTGTAGATGGTCCTGGCATGTCTTGCCTCTAGCAAAGGGGCCGACTTGAGCTATAGCGAATTGAGAAAGCCACAGGTGCGGCCGAGTTGGCAATGTCTCCTTGTGGCCCATACCGGACCTCTGATCGCCCCCCGGCAAGGTCCGCTTCCGAGGCTCAACCGGAAGCAAGCCATCGGCTACCAGAAGGCAGCTATAGACACGGAGCAGACCTTTTCACGCCGCCCGCCGACCGCCAGCTTCTGGACCAGCCTGACTCAGATTTTTTTCCGGAGCCGCGAACCGTTTCTCGGCTTTCAAGCCTCTATGTCTCCGGAGCGTCAGAAACGACGCGACTAAGGCAGGAGGTGACGATGCTTTACAGGAAGAACGTGGCTGGATGGGAAAGTTGGGTCCGGCTCTTAGCCGGGGCAATAATGATCGCTTGTGGGCTGCTCGGACTTAAAGGTATGCCCGTCGCATACCTGATCGCCGGTGTCGGAGTCATGACCGCGCTGACGGGCGTTTTTGGATACTGCCCGGCTTGCGCCCTCGCGGGCCGAAAGCTGCGCGCTGAACCATGAGCACTCGTCTCTTATCGCCGGGCACGATGGAGGCGGCAATCGGCGGGGACGCCGACGCCATCCTGACGCTGCTCAAAATATCGCAGCCCGACATACGCCGGTACGCGCGAAGAACCTGCCGCACGACAAGCGATGTGGAAGACGCGGTTCAGGAAACGTTATGGATCGTGTACCGGCGCATTGGTCGTCTCCAACGAGCCGGAGCCTTTTCCATCTGGCTCTTTCAGATCGTTCATCGAACCTGCTTGAGATTGGCAAAGCAGCATATCGGCATTCCCGATGACGTCTCTTCCTTGGAAAACGACCTGCAACTTGCGAAGAAACCAGAATCGGAACTTCGCATCGATATAGCTGCCGCGATCCAATCGCTGCCGAGCCACTACCGGCAGGTGCTCATCTTGCGGGATGTGGACGAAATGACGATTGGCGAAATCGCGCAATCGCTGGAGCTGACCCGGGAAACCGTGAAGGCCCGACTGCATCGCGGCCGAGCGCTCGTGCGCGAATATATGATGCGCTGAGGATTAAAAATGTTCGCCAGCAGTTCGTTCACCGAGCACCTCATCCGAGGTCTTGTCGGAATTGTCTCCCTCTCAACGGCGGTGTGGGTCGGGACAGGCGCAGGTTGGCCTGCAGTCCTAGGCTCCGTCGCTCTGGGGCTCGTATCATTGATCGCCTTTCGAGGATGCCCGGTCTGCTGGTCGATAGGCCTGTTCTCGATGGCGCGGAGGTTGTTGACCTCCCTGTAATCGGGTTCTCATTCGGCACATCTCGGACCTTCCGCTCGGCACTCGCGATGTGTGCTTTCGGGGTGCAGCCGATTGTCGGCAATTGTGGGAGGCAAACCCGCTTTTGGCCCCTGGCAGAAATATTCACTTTCCATCTGGCAAACCCGTGCGATCCCACCAGATCGCACTGGCGATCTCTTCAGCGCTGCCGCTCGCGTCTGGATGGCCGATACAACGGAGCCCGCCTCATCCTGAGGCTCCCATCGGGCCGCAGCTGGAATGAGATCGTATCGCTGTATGTCAATGAGCCGACCAGGGCGCCCTGCGCCACTTCGTTGCACTGCTGCTTGCTGATTGGCGAGGACATACAAGTGTGGGCGACGGTAGGAAAATAGACAACGACAATACAATCCGAAACCCAATCCGAGACCATTTGCAGCCTCTGATTTAACCCGCCTCTCGGGAACCCGAAGTAAAAATGCCGGGCCGCCCGGAAGGTCGCTGTTGACCAACGGAACGGAATCCTGGTTCCGGCGTATGGATATCGAGTGGTATTTGGGGACCAGGCAACATGGTTGGGAAGAAGTATTTGGCGGACCAGGCCACCACCCTTTTCAAGTTCGCGAAGGCGACGACCGACCCGGACGTTGCCCTTGCCCTGCTCGACAAGGCGGCCGACTTGACGGCCAAAAGGGAGCAGGCGCCCGACACCAGCCTCCAGGCACCTGACGTAGAGAAGTCGGACGGCTGACCTCGAGAGAGGCCGCTCAGCGGCCGCTTTCGGAGCCCTGATCCAGGTGAATGGCCACCAGCTGTTGGAGGAAGCGGACATTGCTGCCGCAGCCCCCCACAAATTATCAGATGCAAGGCCCCTGCCCGCGCTGCGGGCACAGCTTGAGCACGCTCGACAGCGACAGCAGGAAGCGCGCGCTGCGCGGCGTGTTGTCGGGGGCGCGGTAGCCGAGCGGGACGGCGACGCCGAGATCGGCGCGCCAATCGTTGGGGAAGGTGAAGCGCACGCCGCCGCCTGCCGAGGTCAGCGCCACGCCGTCCGAGGGACGGAAGCCGTCATTCCAGGCCAGCCCAGCATCGAAGAAGCTGTAGAGCTGATAGCTCTTCAGATAGGTCCAGTCCGGCTTCTGCTCGAAGCGGACCTCGAACGTGCCGGCAACGGCATTGTCGCCGCTGAGCTCGGCGCTACCATAGCCGCGGCCGTAGGACAGGCCGCCGAGATAGAATTGCTGCGAATTGTACAACGGGCCCGATGCGAGCTGGCCGGCAGCGGCGATCTTCAGCGACCACGCATCGGACAGTGTCTGGTAGCGCGTGAACCAGCCGTTGACCACCGCGAAGCTCGGCGACGCGTCGGGGCGCGAGGCCATGACATCGCCGGCCGGTGTCGCCCCGAAGGCATTGAGCCCCTGCCGGTACGCCAGGGTCAGATAGCTGTCGCCGCCGAGCTCATCCTTCCAGCGATAATCCCCGGTGAAGGTCAGCGTCCGGATGCGGTCGCGATACCAGATGCCGAACACGTCGCGCTCGGTGACATCGCTGAAGGCCGCGGCGACCGTCAGGTTCAACGAGGCGGACTGTGACTGGATCGGCGCGAAGCCGCCGCGCAGCTCGACCGTCTCGGTGACGGTGTTGTCGTTGAAGCGCCGCCTGATGTCGCCCGGCCGCACCTCGCTGTACAGCGCCGACGCGCCGACATGGACGCCGTCGGTGCCGACCGGCACGTCGTAGGACAAGCGTCCGAACACGAGCTGGCGCGGATCGCCGGGGGTGGTCGACAGGTTGGCGGTAAGCGTGTCGCCCGGCAACAGATAGGAGTTGAACGCCGCCGTGGCGTAGCTCTGCCAGGGACCGACGGTCGACGAGCCAAGATTGTCTAAGCCCGTAGAGCCGTAGACGTGCCAGGTCTTGAGTTCGAGCACGAGGCGGAAGCGGCCGGTGGAGCCACCGATCTCCTCCAGCGCGGAATCAACCAGGCGCACGCCGCCGCGGCTGTTGATCAGCAGCAGCTGGCGCTCCAGCGTCGCGAGGCGCGACGGCTGCTCGGCGAGCACCGGGCCGAGCATCGGCCGGATGCCGAATTCTTCCGCGCCCTCGCCCTTCAGCGTCACCTCGGTGATGCTGCCTTCGATGACCTGGATCCGCACCCGGCCGTTGCTGATGTCCTGCGGCGGAATGATCGCCCGGCTGAGATGGAACCCGGCGGCGCGGTACTGATCGCTGATTGCTGATGCGATCGCGGCGAGGTCGGCCTGCGAGACCGGCTTGCCGATGTAAGGCTGATAGGTCGCGGCGAGTTGGTCGGCTGAGAGGGCCGAGGTTCCCGTCAGGATGACGCCGCGCATGGTGAACAGAGGCTTATGATCGCCCCCGCCCTGCGTGCTGAACTGAGGCGCGCGCGGGCGCGGCGGCGCCGGCTGCGGCGAACGCGACTGCTCGTCGAAGTACTTCTCGGTCTGACGCGGATCGAAGCTCGGCTGGCCGACCTGCTGCGCATGGACGCCGCTCGTGAACAGGGCTGCGAGCAGCGAAACCCCAGCCGCCGCGGCCCCTCCGGGCAGCCGCAAGCCGCACGGCGCGATCGCCTCGGCGCGCCGCTCCGCAGACCTCCCAACGCTTCTGACACCACGGCGACCCATGGTTCGTTCTTAATTTGTTAAGGTCAATGAAGCGTAAACGCGTGAAGGAAACACCGGTGCAACTCCTAAGGGTCTCTTGAAACATTTGGATTAGTTTCAAAGGCTGCCAACGACGCGAGTTCGTGCCATGTCATCCAAGCGCCTCCTGAGATCGGGACTGATCGCCGCGTGCCTTTTCGGCGCGACGCCGGTTGCTTTCGCCGCCGACGGCGAGCCGTGGCTGGTGAGCAAATCATCCGGAGAGGTCTGGGTCGCCACGCAGGGGGCGGCGCAGGTTTCGCTCGGCCGCGACGACGCCCTCAAGCCGGGCGACACCATCCGCACCGGTCCGAACGGACGCGTGCGCCTGACGCGCGGCGCCGAGACCATGATGATCGCGCCGAACTCCGAGGTCGGCCTCCCCGCCGCCGCCAAGGACGGCATGGCGACCACGATCCTGCAGCGCGCGGGCTCGATCCTGCTCGATGTCGAGAAGCGCAACGTGCAGCATTTCGAGGTCGAGACGCCCTATCTCGCCGCCGTCGTGAAGGGCACCCAGTTCAGCGTCACGATCTCAGGCCGCACCGCCAAGGTCGAGGTCAGCCGTGGCCAGGTGCAGGTCTCGGATTTCAAGAGCGGACAGATCGCCCAGGTGCTGCCCGGCCAGGCCGCCACCACCTTTGCCAGCGGCCGGTCCGGCCTCAACCTGTCCGGCAGCGGCACGTTCATGCCGATCGAACAGGGCCGTCCGCGCACGCCGACGCTCGATCGGGTTCCGGTGCCGCGCGACGGCCTGCATGCGCCCCGCGAGGCGAAGGGCAGCGTGATCCACGCGCTCAACACCAATGTCTCTCCGATCCGCTCCGGCGCATCGGCGCTGCCGTCGCAGCGTTCCGCAACGACGTCGGTTGCCGCGCGGCCGAATGTGGTGCGGATCTCGAGCTCGATCGGCGAGGTCAATCTCAACATCCACAAGGCAACGCGCGGCCTCGCGCACGGCGCAAATACAACGGCCAACGGCGCAGGACGAAGCACCTCCTGGACCGATGCGAGAGGCAATAGCGGCAATTCCACCGGCAATGCGGCGATCGGAAGCGGCGCCACCGGCGACTCCTCGATTGCCGCCGCCGTCGCCGCCGCGATCGGCTCACCGAGCGGATCAGCGAGCGGCGCCAATGCGAACGGCATCGCTGCGTCCAGCCTTGCCGGCGGCAACGGCAATGGCGGCAACAGCGGCAACAGCGGCAACGCCGGTAACAATGGGAATGCCGGTAACAACGGGAACGGCAATGCCGGCAACAGCGGCAATGGTGGCACTAACGGCCGGGGAAACAGCGGCAATGGCGATGACCATGGCGGCCGCGACCACGCCTCCGGCCACGGCAGGAACTGAGGCGATGCGTCCCAGGCCACGGGACGCGATCGTCACGATGCGAGCGAAGCTGGTGCGGCGGATCATCGCCGCGGAGTTGGGGACACGGGAATGAATCCGGGATCGCGGACACGGGACGAAAAGCCCGTCCGCGAACAGGCGGGAGGGGGCATGTTCAGGCGGTTCATGCCGCATATTCTGGTCGTCGTTGCGCTGCTCACGGTCGGCCTGTCCGGCTGCTACGAGCTGCTCGGCGACGCGCTCGTCGATCTGCGCTTTCGGCTGAACAAGCATCCCGCGAGCGGCGAGATCGCGATCGTGACGATCGACCCCGGCTCGATCGAGGCGCTCGGCGTCTGGCCGTGGCCACGCTCCACCCATGCACGTCTGCTCGACCAGCTGCAGCGCGCCGGCGTTCGCGATGTCGCCTTCGATGTCGACTTCAGCTCGCCCTCGGACGCGGCGGGCGACCGGGCCTTCCAGGACGCCCTGCAGCATGCAAAGGGCGCGGTCGTGCTGCCCGCCTTCAGGCAGCTCAATGCGACGCAGCAGGGCACGGCCATTCACATCAACCGGCCATTGCCGCAGTTCGAGCAGCTGGCGTGGTCCGCACTCGTGAACGTGGAGGTGGCCCGCGACGGCCGGGTCAGGAGCTACGCGTTCGGCGAATACTGCGAATACGGTCACGACAGGACATTCGTGCAATCCTTCGGAGCATTCCTGGCCGGGAGCAACGCGGTCAAGGACAGCTCATTCCTGATCGACTACGGCATCGATCCGTCTTCACTGCCGAAAGTCTCGTATGTCGATGTCCTGCGCGGCAACGCAGATGCGCTGGCCGCGATCAAGGGCAAGCGCGTGATCGTCGGCGCGACCGCGATCGAGCTCGGCGATTACTACAGCGTGCCGAACGGACGCGTCCTTCCCGGCGTCGTGCTGCAGGCCCTGGCGGCGGAATCGATCCTTCAGCATCGCACTCTGCTCAAGACCACGACGGTCGCGACCGTCGCCGCCCTGCTGCTGATCGTGGCGGTCATGCTGGCAAGCTGGCGGCGGCTGTCCGCGGCAAGGCGCGGCCTGCTGATCGTGCTGATCGGCGTCGGCATCGAGGCGATCGCGCTGGTGCTGCACGACCGCTACGCGCTGGTGCTCGACACGTCGTTGCTGCAGATCGCGCTGGTCGCCTATCTCACCGCCACCGCGCTCGACGAGATCGACTTCCGCGGCCTGCTGCGGCATGTCGCCGAAAGCCGCTTCGAGCGGATTGCGATGTCGATCGGCGACGGCCTGGTCTGCACCGACCAGCACCAGCGGATCACGGTGTGGAATCCCGGCGCGGTCGCGATCTTCGGCTACGGCGCCGACGAGATCATCGGCCAGCCTTTCGCGCGACTGCGCGCCGAGGGCGACGGCGCGGCCCGTGATCTCTTCCCGCAGGAAGAGGCGGCGCTGCCGGCCACGCTGCTGCCCGGCGGAGCCAGCGTCGAATTCGACGGCCGCCGCAAGGACGGCGAGGTGTTTCCGGTCGAAGCGAGCGTCTCGGCCTGGCAGGGCGCCGACGGCCTGCAATATGGCGTGATCCTGCGCGACATCTCGCTGCGCAAGCGCGAGGCGGAACGTATTCGTTATCTCGCAGAGCACGACACGCTGACCGCGCTGATCAACCGCAACACGCTGCAGACCGAACTCGCGGCCATGATCGAGACGGCGGATGGCGCCGCTGATCAGGTGGTGCTGCTGGTGATCGGCCTCGATGCCTTCCAGCACATCAACGACATGCTGGGCCACAGTTTCGGCGACAGCGTGTTGCGTGCGGCGGCCGAGCGGCTCCGCGCCGAGATCGGCAGGATGGGCCGCGTCGCCCGTCTCAGCGGCGACGAATTTGCCGTCGCGATTCCCTGCTCCGCCATCGGCGGCACCGTGGCCGAGCTCGCAGAGCATCTCGCGCGCCTGTTCGATGCGCCGCTGGACGCCGCGGGCCGCCAGCAGCGCGTCAAGGTCAGCCTTGGCGTTGCGGTTCACCCCGAGGGCGGCCAGACGGCGGACGAGCTGCTCAGCAACGCCCATCTTGCGCTGTGCCGCGCCAAGACCGACGTGCGCGGCAGTCACGTGATCTTCGAGAGCGCGATCCGCCAGCAGCTCGAGCAGCGGCTGACGCTCGAGGCCGAGCTTGCGCTCGCGGTCGAGCGGCGCGAGTTCGAGCTGTTCTACCAGCCCCAGGTGGATCTGCTGAGCGGGCGCGTGATCGGCGCCGAGGCATTGATCCGCTGGCGGCATCCGACCCGCGGCCTCGTACCTCCAGGCGACTTCATCCCGGTCGTCAATACTTCGCCGCTGTCGGAAGCCGTTGCGACCTGGGTGATGGCGACGGCGTGCCGGCAGGCACGGGAGTGGCAGCTCGCCGGCCAGGAGATCCGCGTCGGCGTCAACCTGTCGCCGTCACAGTTTCAGTCGGGCGACCTCGCCGCCTTCGTCAGCAAGCTGCTCACCGTGACCGGGCTGTCGCCCGGCCTGCTCGAGCTCGAAGTCACCGAGGACATCCTGCTGCATGACGAGCCCGGCGTGCTGCAGACCTTCAACCGCCTGCAGGCCCTCGGCGTCAGCCTGGTGTTCGACGATTTCGGTACCGGCTATGCGAGCCTCAGCTATCTCAAGAAGTTCCCGCTCGACGGCCTCAAGATTGATCGCTCCTTCGTCCGCGACGTGCTGACCCAGACCGACGACGCCGCGATCGTCGGCTCGACGGTCAGCCTCAGCAAGCAGCTCGGGCTGTCCGTCATCGCCGAGGGCATCGAGAACCAGGCCACCGCCGACTTCCTGCTCCGGCTCGGCTGCGAGCAGGGCCAGGGCTATCATTTCGGCAAGCCGATGCCGGCCGCGGAATTCGAGCAGCGCTTCCTGCAGGTGAACGACACGCGACGGGCGGGCGCAGCGTGAGGCGAGATAGCCGGATCGGCGCGTGCGGACTGGCCGTCAATCCTCCCTCTCGTTCAATGATGAGGGCAAGCGAGCACCCAGCTCACTGCTTCGTCATGGCCGGGCTTGACCCGGCCATCCAGCTTCTTGGACGGCTTTCATTGAGCAGATGGATGCTCGGGTCGAGCCCGGGCATGACGAGCTGGGCGGCGCCGCCGAATAATGAACGATGCGGCTGGCGCTGAGCGTCCTCAGCCCTTCTTCCCGCCCTTGCCCTCGCTCTCCAGCGCCTTGCGCACCGCCTTGAACTCGGCGAGCGAGGCAGGATCGACGCGCGGAAAGTGCAGGTCGAGGCTTTCGAGCGCGGCGACGATGGTCGAGCCGATGACGACGCGGGCGAACCATTTGTGGTCGGCCGGCACCACGTGCCACGGCGCGTAAGGCGTCGAGGTGTGGCGCACGATGTCCTGATAGACCGCCTGGTAGCGCTGCCACTTGGCGCGCTCGGTGACGTCGCCCATCGAGAACTTCCAGTTCTTCGCCGGCTCCTCGAGCCGGTCGAGAAAGCGCTCGCGCTGCTCCTCCTTGGAGATGTTGAGGAAGAACTTCAGGATCACCGTGCCGTTGCGCGAGAGATAGCGCTCGAAGGCGGAAATGTCCTCGAAGCGCTCGCGCCAGATGTTCTTGGTGACGAGCCTTGGCGGCAGCTTCTCGGCTTTCAGCACCTCCGGATGCACGCGCGTGACGAGGCATTCCTCGTAGTAAGAACGGTTGAAGATACCGATGCGGCCGCGCTCGGGCAGCGCGATGCAGGTCCGCCACATGAAGTCGTGGTCGAGCTCCTTCGAGGTCGGCTGCTTGAACGAGGTCACCTCGCAGCCCTGCGGATTGACGCCCTCGAAGATGCTCTTGATCGCGCTGTCCTTGCCCGAGGCGTCCATGCCCTGTAGCAGCACCAGCACCGACCAGCGGTCCTGCGCGTAGAGCTTCTCCTGGAAGTCGGCGAGCCGCTTGCGGTTCTCCTCGATGATCGCCTCGCCCTGCTCCTTGTCGAGCCCGCCCTTCACCTTGGTCTTGTGCGACTTGAGATGAAACTTGTGCCCGCCGTCGATCCGGAACGGCGAGATGTAGGGATCGAGCTCGGTGGCAAGCGAGCGGGCTTTCTTGCTCATGCGGAAGGCGCTCCGGCGCTGAACTGGGTTTCGAGAAAGGCGGTGACGAAGCGCGGCATCGCTGCCGTCAGATCGTCCCTGCTCCGAACCAGCCGGACGCCTGCGAGTTCCGGCTCATCCTGCGCGGCGAGATTGGCTTCGATGCGACGCTGCAGGACCTCGCCGGTCTCGGCCACGTCGAGCACGCGCATCAAGGCGACCGACGCGCCGGTCACGACGCAGTCCCAATGCGCGGATGCCTGATAGTCCGCCGGGGTCAGCCCGGTCTCCTCCTCGACCTCACGCGCGACGTTGGACGCCAGATCGAGCGTGCTGCCGTCGACGTCGTCGAGATCCGGGGTGCCCGCCGGGAAATACAGCCGGCCGGCATTGGCGGTGTGCGCGCCCATCTCGCCGAGTACGAACGCGCCGTCGCTGGAGCGTATCGCGCCCATGCCGAAGCCGTTGAAGGCGGTGCGGTCCGGAAAGCCCCAGTCGCGCCACGCCAGCAGGCTGGCGAAATCCGTCTCGAAATAGCTGGCCGAGAACTGCCCGTGATCGAAGCGGGCCTCACGCCCGAGCAGGATGCGGCCGTTCCACAGGCCGGGCTTCTCGCGCTGGCGCTCGGCGAAATGCGCCGCGATGTCGTCGCGGCGCTCTCGTGCGAACGGCCACTCGAACGGCTCGACCTTGAGGTCGAGCGTGGTGACGCGATGGATGACGACGTCGGTCATCCCGTTATTTCGCAGCCTTCGCCTGCTCGACGAACTTGTTGGTGAAGGTCTTGCTGACGTCGATATTGGCCTTGGCGACCTCAGGCGAGCCGGTCGAGAACACGGCGAGCACGGCGTCCGCGCCCTTCGGGTCCATCTTGCCGGTCTGCGAATACATCGGGATCGTGTTCTTCAGCGCGGCGAGATACAGCGCCTTGTCCTTGCCGACGAGCTCCTCCGGCATCTTGGCCATGATCTCCTCCGGCGTATGCGCATGGATCCAGCCGAGCGTCGCGACGATCGCATTGGTGAGCGCCTGCGTCTCCTTCTCGTGGCCGGCGATCCAGGCCACCGTCGAATACAGCGCGCCGCCCGGATATTCGCCGCCAAACACCTCGAGCGTGTCGTGCTGGGTGCGGGTATCAGAGAGGATCTTGAGGTCCGGATAGGCGCCCTGCAGCACGGTCACCGAGGGATCGAGCATCACGGCCGCGTCGATCTGGCCCTGCTGCATGGCCGCCACCGCGGTGGCGCCGAGGCCGACACCGATCACGGCAGTGCCTGCGGGATCGAGGCCGTTCTTCTTCAGCATGTACTTCAGGAAGAAGTCGGTCGAGGAGCCCGGCGCGCTGACGCCGACCTTCTTGCCGGCGAGATCCTTGATGGAGTTGATCTCCTTGTTGTGCGACGGCGCGACCACCAGCACGAGGCCGGGATAGCGGTCGTAGACGACGAACGACTGCATCTCCTGCTTCTTGGCGGCGAGATTGACACAATGATCGAAATAGCCGGAGACGACATCGGCGCTGCCGCCGAGCACGGCCTTCAACGCATCCGAGCCGCCCTTGAGATCGACCAGCTCGACGTCGAGCCCGGCCTTCTCATATTCGCCGAGCTGCTTGGCGAGGACCGTCGGGAGATAGCACAGGCAGGCGCCGCCGCCGACTGCAATCGTGACCTTGCTCGCTGCCGAGGCGATCCCCGTGCTGAGCGTCAGCGCCAGCAGCGCGCCGGTGACCCGGCCGATGATCTTGTTCATGTTGTTTCCTCCGTTCGTGTTGTCGATCAGACTAGGCCTGTGCGGTGGAGTTGAGAAGGCGGCCAGATCCTCCGCTGTCGTCCCTGCGAACGCAGGGACCCATACCGCGTGATCTCGCGGTGAGAAAAGACTGGTCCTCCCGCCTGCCCCAAACCACTCCCTGGGGTTATGGGTCCCCGCGTTCGCGGGGACGACAGCGGAGGGTGGCGTGAGAGCACTGCCCTCATCGCCCATCCGCCGCATCGGGCCGCCACACCAGCAGCCGGCGTTCCACCAGCGTCACGCAGATGTCGATCAGGATGACGAAGGCCGACAGCACGAACATGCCGGCGAACACGCCGGCGACGTCGAACACGCCCTCGGCTTGCTGGATCAAATAGCCGAGGCCCGCGGCCGAGCCGAGATATTCGCCGACCACGGCGCCGACCACGGCGAAGCCGACCGAGGTATGCAGCGAGGAGAACATCCACGACAGCGCCGATGGCCAATACACATGGCGCATCAGCTGCCGCTCGCTCATGCCCAGCATGCGCGCGTTGTCGCGCACCACCGTCGAGACCTCCTTCACGCCCTGATAGACGTTGAAGAACACGATGAAGAACACCAGCGTGACGCCGAGCGCGACCTTGGACCAGATCCCGAGGCCCAGCCACAGCGTGAAGATCGGCGCCAGCACCACGCGCGGCAGCGCGTTGGCCATCTTGACGTAGGGATCGAACACCGCAGCGACCAGCGGCTTGCGCGCGAACCAGAAGCCGACCAGCACGCCGCCGAGGGAGCCGATCGCGAAAGCGAGGATCGATTCCCACAGGGTGATCGCGAGATGCTTCCAGATCGCGCCGGTCGCGAACCATTTGACGACCTGACTGAACACGTCGACCGGGTTGGAGAAGAAGAACGGCGGCAGCAGGATGCGGCCGAACACCGGCACGGTGGCGAAGAACTGCCACAACGCGATCGCGACGATCGCGACGAGCAATTGCAGCGCGAGCAGGGTGACACGCGACATCATACTGCTTCCATCTGCATGAGGGACGCGAGATCGCAGCGTCGCGCACTGCTGGGCCCCCCTCCCCCTTGCGGGGAGGGGTCGGGGGTGGGGGTGCCACGAGCGAGAATCTTTCCTGGGACCTCCACCCCCCACCCCTCCCCGCAAGGGGGAGGGGAGTCTGAGCTGAGCCCTTGGCAGATAGCCAGTCTCGAACGCGACATCACACCGCCTCCGCCTGCTTGTAGGTCTTCTCGACCTCGGCCTTCAGCGTCTGCCAGATCTCGCGATGCAGCTCGTGGAACTCGTGCTTCATGCGCACCTCGAAGATGTCGCGCGGGCGCGGCAGGGTCACGCGCCAGTCGCCGATGATGCGCGAGGCCGGACCGGCCGACATGATGACGACGCGGTCGGCGAGCGCGATCGCCTCTTCCAGGTCATGGGTGACGAACAGCACGGCCTTGCGGTCGGCGTTCCAGAGGTCGAGCAGCAGATTGCCCATGATCTGCCGCGTCTGCGCGTCGAGCGGGCCGAACGGCTCGTCCATCAGGATGATGCGGGGATTGCGGATCAGCACCTGGGCGAGGCCGACGCGCTTGCGCTGGCCGCCCGACAGCATGTGCGGATAGCGGTTGCCGAACGCGCCGAGGCCGACCGACGTCAGCCATTGCTGCGCCTTGGCGGAAGCTTCGGTCGAGGACGTGCCCGCAACCTCGAGGCCGATCGCGACGTTCTCCAGCGCCGTCTTCCAGGGAAACAGCGCATCCGCCTGGAACAGGTAGCCGGCCTCGCGATTGAGGCCCGCCAGCGGCTTGCCGAAGATGCGCACGTGGCCGGCCGCGGGCTTCAGCAGTCCCGCGGCGACGTTCAACAAAGTGGACTTGCCGCAGCCGGTCGGCCCGACGATGGCGACGAACTCGCCGTCTTCAACGCTCAGCTGCGCCGTCTCGACGGCGGTATAGGTGCGCCCGCCAGCAAGACGGAATGCGACCGTCGTCCCCTCAAGCGAGACCGCGGCGGCCGTTGACTGCGTCACGTCCAAGTTCCTCCCCGAAAATGGCCCGGACGGCTTAGCCGCTTGCGCCGTGAAGTTCAACGCAGCCCTCGGACGTGCTAGGTCTGGGGCCGAGGCCCCTCGCCCCCGAAAGGCCGCATGCCGCGCACGCCCCTCATCACCTATGATCGTGTCCGCAAGACTTTCCCCGGTCCGGTGGTCGCGGTGGACGACGTCTCGCTCGACATCGCCGAGGGCGAGTTCCTGGCGATCGTCGGCGGCTCCGGCTCGGGCAAGACCACGCTGCTGCGGCTGACCAACCGCCTGATCGCGCTGGACGGCGGTGCGATCCGCATCGGCGGCGAGGACATCGGCGGCCTCGAGCCGGTCGCCCTGCGACGGCGGATCGGCAATGTGTTCCAGAACGGCGCGCTGTTTCCACACATGACGGTTGCGTCCAACATCGGCATCACCCCGAAGCTGCTGGGCACGCCGGCCAACGACATCGCCGCCCGCGTCGACGAGCTGCTCGACCTCGTGCAGCTCGATCGCAAGGCCTACCGCGACCGCATGCCCGACGAGCTCTCAGGCGGCCAGCGCCAGCGCGTCGGCGTCGCCCGCGCGCTCGCCGCCAAGCCCCGCATCGTGCTGATGGACGAGCCGTTCGGCGCGCTCGATCCGCTGACGCGCGATGCGCTCGGTCACGATTATTGCGCGCTGCACGAGAAGCTCGGACTGACCACGCTGATGATCACCCACGACATCACCGAAGCCCTGCTCTTGGCTGATCGCATTGCGGTGATGCGGACGGGCCGCCTAATCGAGGTCGGCACGGCCGCGGAGCTCGCAGCCAGCCGCGAGCCCTATGTGACGGAGCTGATGTCGACGCCGCGGCGCCAAGCCGCACGGCTCGCAGCGCTGCTGCCCGAAGGCGGCGCCGCATGAGCCTGCTGTCCGATCCGCGCTTGGCCGAGGCGCTGTCGCATCTCGCCGACTATCTCGGCAGTCATCTGCGCGTCAGCATCGCCGCGCTGGCGCTCGGCCTCGTGATCAGCTTTCCTTTGGCGCTGCTCGCGCGCAACAAACCGTCGCTGCGCAATCTGCTGCTCGGCCTCGCCAGCGTGGTGCAGACCGTGCCCGGCCTGGCGCTGCTCGCATTGTTCTATCCGCTGCTGCTGGCGCTCGCCGCACTGAGCCTGCGCTGGTTCGGCCTGTCGTTCTCGGCGTTCGGCTTCCTGCCGGCGGTGCTGGCCCTGGCGCTGTATTCGATGCTGCCGGTGCTGCGCAACACCATCACCGGACTTGATGGCGTCGACGCCGGCCTGATCGAGGCCGCCAAGGGCGTCGGCATGACCGAACGCCAAGCGCTGACCATGGTCGAGCTGCCGCTGGCGCTGCCGGTCATCATGGCCGGCATCCGCACTGCCGCGGTCTGGGTGATCGGCACCGCCACCCTGTCGACGCCGATCGGCCAGACCTCGCTCGGCAACTACATCTTTGCCGGATTGCAGACGCAGAACTGGGTGCTGGTCGTATTCGGTTGCGTCGCGGCCGCGGTGCTGGCGCTCGTGGTCGATCAGTTGCTGGCGCTGATCGAGAACGGGCTGCGCACGCGCAGCCGCGCGCGCGTGGGACTCGGCACGGCGACGATCGCGCTGATGGTCGCGGCAAGCCTTCTGCCCTCGCTCGCCGGCACCTCCGCGCGCTACGTGATCGGCGCAAAGACCTTCACCGAGCAATATGTGCTGTCGGCGCTGATCAGCGAGCGGCTGCAGGCCGCGGGTCTCACGGCCACGTCGCGCGCGGGGCTCGGCTCCAGCGTGATCTATGAGGCGCTGAGGAACGGCGACATCGATGCCTATGTCGATTACTCCGGCACGCTGTGGGCCAACCAGTTTCATCACAAGGAGCAGTTGCCGCGCGAGGCGCTGCTCGCCGCCTTGAAGCAGGATCTCGCCAAGGACAAGGTCACCCTGCTCGGCGAGCTCGGCTTCGAGAACGCCTATGCGCTGGTGATGCCGCGCAAGAAGGCCGAGGCGCTCGGCATCCGCGCGATCGAGGATCTCGCGCGGCATACATCCGGCATGTCGATCGCCGGCGACTACGAGTTCTTCTCCCGGCCGGAATGGGCCGCCTTGCGCGACGCCTATGGCCTCGCCTTCCGCGCCCAGCGCCAGATGCAGCCGGACTTCATGTACGCCGCCGTCGCCTCGGGCGAGGTGGACATCATCGCCGGCTACACCAGCGACGGGCTGATCGCGAAATACGATCTCGTCGTGCTCGACGATCCCAAGCATGCGATCCCGCCTTACGACGCGATCCTGCTGCTGTCGCCGAAGCGCACTGATGACCGCGCATTGCAGGATGCCTTGCGCCCCCTGCTCGGCCGCATCGACATCGCGACGATGCAGCAAGCAAATCTGCGCGCTTCCGGAAGCGACGCGGAGTCGTCGCCACAGGCGGTCGCGCGCTGGCTGTGGAGCAAGATTTCGAAGTGAGGCCCGCTGCCTGAGCGCGTCATGGGGAACGCAGCGACGTGTCCGCCGAAGCTCGCGCTGACTGTCATAATTCAAACTCCGGCGTCATGCCCGCGCAGGCGGGCATCCAGTACGCCGCGAGCTCTCGGAGGACTCACCAAGGTTTCGGCGTACTGGATCGCCCGGTCAAGCCGGGCGATGACACCGTGGTGGGGCGACACTGTTCACCACCGTCATTGCGAGCGTAGCGAAGCAATCCAGGGGCTAAAATGCACATCATCTGTGTCGCCCCTGGATCGCTTCGCTACGCTCGCGATGACGGCTATGGTCCAAGCTCCGCTGTCATGCCCGTCCACGGGTCTCGCCTTCCGCGAGCCCGAATGACGGCGGGGCATGGAGCAGGCTTTCGCCTGCCCCATGCACGCAAGCTACATCCCCGCCTCGATCGGTTTGTCGACCGGGCCGCCGCTTTCGGCCCAGTCCTTGAACGCGCCGACATTGAACACCTTGTCGTAGCCGAGATCCTTGAGCGTCTTGCCCGACAGCGCCGAGCGGCCGCCGGAGGCGCAATACAGGATGATGGTCTTGTCCTTGGCAAAGGCCTTGTCGTGATACGGCGAGTCCGGATCGGCGCGGAATTCGAGCATGCCGCGCGAGACGTGGTGGGCGCCTTCGATTTTGCCGCTCTTCTCGATCTCCGGCGCATCGCGCACGTCGAGCACCAGCGTGTTGCCCTTGGCGATCATCGCCTTCGCCTCGGCCGGCGTGATCTTCGGCACCGCGGCATTGGCCGCGGCCAGCATCTCCTTGACGGACGACGTCATATCAACCTCCCATGTTGCGGATGCAGATGAGCTAGGCATTGGCGTCGCGACTGTCATCCTCCGGACGGAGGACGGAACCGGAAAGGCGCCTTCTGGAGCAGACCTCAATCTGTCTCGCTGCAGACCCCTAAAGCCCGCGGATCAGCTCGGCGTCGATCAGCATGCGGTTGAAGCGGCGCGCCTCTGCGCCGTCGCCGCAGGCGTAGAACACGCCCTTGCAGCGGAGCATGATGTCCTTCTGCTCGGCAAAGGACGGATCGAGCGGAATGCCGGCGGCCTCCAGGTAAAGTCGCTGCTATTGCCAGCGGGCCCAGTATGCAGAAGTCACCTGAGCCCCGTCCAGCCACAGTAAATCTTGCAGGTATTGAGAGTTCTCTTTAAGGTTGCGGCTGGTTGGGACATGGTGAATGCCTGCGCTTTCCGCTCGGGCGGTTGCAGACCGCCTAAAAGCACTATTGCCTCCTGATGGCACACCTGTGCTCAATCGGGTTTTGCGCGTTATGTTGTCGCGTGACTTTGCTCAGACAATACCAGACGATCTCTATGAGAAAGCTCGGGATCTCCTGTCCGAGGCAGGACAGATTGGTAGACTCCGTGGTCAAGGTGGCCAAGTATTCCTCGCGAAAGACGAGAGCGGGCGCGCTCCACGGGCGGAACCCAGCGATGCACTATCTGAGATTCAACTCATGCCGCATCTGGAACGATACCTGACGGGACCGTTTCAGAACGAGTTGGATATCCCCAAGCATGGCGTGTGTCTCGTGAAAGACACCTCGCGGATCGGCCCGCCACTAGGCCGCTGGGCACGGCCTGACTTCATTCTCGCAACGGCTATGAGGTTTCGTATCATGCCGGGCGCCCAGCTCGACGTTTATTCGTTTGAACTCAAGGCAGAGTTTGGAGCAACCGATCTTGCCGTCTACGAAGCCCTAGCTCAGACACGGTTCACCCATTTTGGCTATCTTGTTTGGCACTTGCCCAGAGACTCCGCGGCTCAAGCCCGGTTGCAGGAGATCACCGCGCAGTGCAGCCAGCATGGCGTCGGGCTGATCCGAATTCACGACCCTAAAGACGACGAGAAATTCGAAACCATTCTCGATCCGGTACGAAAGTCGACGCCTCAGGCCGCGGTCGACGGCTTCCTTGAGCAGCGATTGGATCTTCGCGAGGTGAAACTACTGCGGACTGCACTTGAGGCTCCCTAAGCATGAACGCGAGAGTCATCGCCGTAGCCAATATGAAAGGTGGCGTTGGAAAAACGACAACAGTCGTATCCCTAGCTGAAGCCCTGGCTGCCTCCGGAAATCGGACTCTCGTCATCGACCTCGATCCCCAGGCGAACGCATCGATATGCCTCGCTGGTGATTCCTTGCTGGCCACCTTGATCGCGCGAAAGGCAACCATCGAAGGGTTCCTCGAAAACAACCTACTTGGCGACAAAAAACTGGCATTCAACGAATGTATTCGCAACAACGTGAGTAACGTCACGCACCTCAATCAGCAGCTCCCAATCTCGCTGCTGCCATCTAGTCCGAATCTCAGGCATTTTGAACAACGGATCATTCACGACCTGACGCAGCGTAGAATGAGTTGGTCAGAGATCGTCAGAGGCCTCTCAGGTGTCGTGAACGCCCAGCTGCTAAAGCAAAAGAAAGCCTTTGATTTCATCCTAATCGACTGCGCTCCGGGCATCTCGGTTCTTACGGAGGTCAGCATTAGACTTGCCGATCTCGTGATTGTCCCGACCATTGCGGACTTTCTATCGACCTTCGGCCTGCAGACGTTCTGCGCGGCCCTCTCCGATCGGGGTCTAGAGGGTGCAAGAAGGACTCCTCGAAAACCTCACGTCCTCATCACCCGCCGTAGACAGGTCAAAATTCACGCGCAAACAGCAGAGTTGCTTCGTAACGAAGCAACGGCAACGAAGCCTGCTTTCCATGTCTTCGAGACGGAGATACCCGAAGCGGTTTCGATCGCAAATGCGCTCAGCCAAATTGATAGATTTCCAAGCTTCACCCAAAAATGGGGATCGGCCCTTGCTCCGCTATTGTCGGACTTGGTCCGAGAGATAGGAGATGCTCTCGATGCCAATCGCGCTTAACGGCTTTGAAGTATTCGAGCAGGTCGGCAAACACGCGAATCTTTTTGCCCCGATCCGAGCTGATGTCGACAAGCAAGCTAGAGCGCTTCTCGTCAAGTGCCTTAAGCACAAATCGATCGGACTTGACGTGCTGCGCGACGTCCGAGAAGCACTGGGTACATCCCAATTCGGTTTGATCCTTGAGGGACTGAAGGACGCTGAAGTCAAGAGCGTTGTCACCCGGCTCGACAAACATCACCCGGAGTTGAAAAAGAGCAGCGCAGGCTGGCGTCGAGACCACCTCAACGCCTTAGCCGATGGCTCCGCATTGCCGTCGCCTGCACCCACAAAGGCTAAAGCATCGACCGCCAAAAAATCAAAAACGACTCCATCTCGGCTTAAGAGTGACGTCGTTGACGTCTACAAAGAAACGGGGAAAAAGTCGTCTTGAGCAGACCTGAGATTTTCTCTGCAGACCCCTAAAGCCCGCGGATCAGCTCGGCGTCGATCAGCATACGGTTGAAGCGGCGCGCCTCGGCGCCGTCGCCGCAGGCGTAGAATACGCCCTTGCAGCGGAGCATGATGTCCTTCTGCTCGGCGAAGGACGGGTCGAGCGGAATGCCGGCGGCTTCCAACGTGACCAGCGGCAGGTAGGCGGCGTCGATCCTATCCATCACGACGCTGCTCTGGCGCGGTTCGAAATTGACGGCGTCAACGGCATAATAGGTTGCATAATAGCGCGGATCGTAGCTCTCGAGCTTCTCGCCGATGCCCGCCTCGTCGAGCTTGGGATCCAGGATGTGCGGCGAGAACTCCGGCTGGTGATCGCCGTAGCGCACGATCAGGAACGGCTGGTCGCCGAAGCGCTTCTTCAGATTGGCGAGGAAGCGCTGATAGTCCGACGCGCTCATCGCTTGGCGGCGCAGATATTCGTCGATCGCAGGCCCATTGCCCGGCGCACGCCAGGACGGCGTCAGGTCGGGCCGGAACGTCGTCTCCCAGGGGAAATGATTGGCGGCGAGATAGACGAACATGAACAGCGGCTTGTTGCGCTGCCGCTGCTGCATCAAATCGAGCGCGGCGTCGTAGAAGAAGCCGTCGGGCTCGACACCCTTGGCGCCGAGATCGCGCGCGTCCAGGAAGCGGTCGACGCCGACCGTGGTCTGGAAGCTGCGCGCGCTCATGAAGGCGCCATGCGCGGGATACAGCGACACGGTGTCGTAGCCGCAATTGCGCAGCGCCAGCGGCAGGCCGCGCTCGACGCGCCCCGACGCGATCCGCGTCACGAAATAGGCGAAGCGGCCGAACGAGCGCGACGACAGACCGGCGAGCACGTTGTACTCGGTGAACCAGCTCGGCCCGCCATTGCTCTCGGCCATGAACTGCCGCGCCTTGCCGTCGAACGACTTGAAGTGGCTGCCATAGCCGTCCGGCACCTTGATGCCATCAGCCGAGCGGATGTCGAAGCTCGACTCGTCATGGATCAGCACGATGTTCGGCCGCCGTCCGGCGGGATGGCAGGAATCCGGGACGAAGGCCGCCAGCTTGCGGTCGGCCGTCGCATCGGACTCCATGAAGCCGTTGGCGAGGAAGTCCGACACGGCGGTGACGCCGGAGCGCGCGAATTTCGAGAGATAGCCGTCGTCGTAATAGCCGCGCCACGCCTCGTCGCGCCAGTTGAGCGAATACAGCGTCAGCGCCGCGAGGCAGGCGAGCTTGCCCGCGAGCGCGGGCAGCCGCGCCACGCGAAACGGATCGGCCCACCATAACAGACCCATCAAGGGCAATACGACCGCCGCCGCCACCAGCACCGACAGCTTCAGGTTCGGGAAGATCGTGAACAGGAACGCCGCGCTGTCATGGTCGATCAGCATCACGTCGACGAAGTTCGCGGTCATCTGGACCACGGCATGCTTGAGCTGGGACAGCAGCACCAGCACCACGACCATGGTCAGCGCCAGCGCGCCCGACACCGCCGGCCGCCGCAGCAGCACCAGCCAGAAGCCGTTCAGGATGCCCCAGGCCAGCAGGAAGCCGAGCCGAGAGCCGAAATCGGTCTCGGTGTGCAGCATCAGGGCGAGCGCGGCCACATGCGGCGCCGCGACGGCGGAGAACCGCACCGCGGCTGAGCGAGTGGCGCTGCCCGCGGTGAGCGTCGTGATCGGTTCGTGGTTCGGCGTCAGTGACATCAGGCGGTCGATCAGGAGGCGCCCCTCGCCGGCGCATGCCGGCAGATCAAGGACATCAGATCCTGTCATGCGACCGTAATGAAATCGTCACAAATAACAACAGCCCGGATTTGCCCGGAGTGCCGAAGGCTTGTCTCGCGTTGCGAGCGACGCCTGCGGCGGCGCGCCGTTGTCAAACGTTCATCATTCGCCGCCGCGACCGCATCGCACTCGGCACGGCCAGAGAGGCCGTGCCGCCAGAAGCCATGGCCGGCAGACGGAGCCGGATGCGCCGCACGAAGGGCCAGCCGAACCACAGCGCTCCGCAGAGCGGCAGCAAAGGAAGCAGCAGATTCGAGCTGCGATCCCGATCGACGATCGCAAACAACGATGCCTCGTCACCGCGATACAGCACCGGGACGGGATCGCCGACCCGATAGCGCGGCGAGCCGCCGCCGAAATCCTCGAAGCGCAGCAGCGCACCGGACGCGGCGGCGAACTCGATCACCGGATAATAGGTCGGCTCCCGATCGGGGCCAGCGGCGTCGACCCTGATCGCGATCACCTGGCCGGTGGCCCGCAGCCCGGTCAATTCCATATGGGCGATGTAGCAGGCCATCACGATGGTCGCGATGGCGAGAATGGCGGCGCTGATGCCGGCAACCCGTGTTGACATGCGCACGGCGGACCGACGCGGCGCCTTCGCCGCGGCGGCCATGAACAGCAGCGCAATCTGGTCGTGAGCTAGCCCGCCCAGGAAATGATGATCGAACATTCCAATGCCCCCGCGGAAAGCTGCATCGAAAAAACCAATCATGGGTAAAATACGACACGCAAATCCGGCACAACCGGGCGATCGCGCCTGCAGCCGATCCGATAGGCGAGTCAATTCCGCGGCTTACACGTCTTCCGGCGCCGCTATCGAGGCTGCGCGACGATCGTGACTTGCCGGCAGTGTCGCCGGTTTCCCACACCCGACGATGCGGGTGGCGGCGCTCGATTCGCGCGATCGCGATGCAAGCCGTCAGGACTGATCCGTTGCCGGGTATGGTGCGTCGGCCGAGTTCGATACCGCATCCGCCGCGTCACCGTCCGTCAGATGAAATTCCCGCCCCAGACGGCGTTGCACGCTCATCACCGCGCGGTCGACGTCGCTGATCAGGCTGTCGCCGAGGATGACGTGCGGGATCTCCCAGTTGCGGCCGCTGCGTACCTCGAGCGCGTGGACGGCGGGCACGCGCGCGGTCTCGCATCCCGGCTGCTGACGGATCGCGTCCTCGACCAGACGCGTGAGCTCGGCCTGGGTCTTGCCCGTCGTGGTCACAACCGGCATCAGGGCTTGATCACCGGCAAAAGGCCGAGCCGCTTGGCGATGATGCGATCGACCATCCGCTTGGGAAGCGCGCGCCCGATCCACTGCCGCAACGGATCCGGCGCGATCTCGTCACGCACCTTCGGCGCCGGCGCCGTCAGCGCCGCCACGACCCGCTCGGCGATGGTCTCGGCCGGCAGCCCGGTCTTGGCCAGATGCAGCATGAAGCCGCGGATCTTCTGCAGCGCCGGGAAGAATGGCGACGTCTGATAGGGCGTCAGGTCGACCTCCTCCGCCTTGGCCCAGATCGGCGTCTTCACCGCGCCGGGCGCGACGATGATGACGTCGATGCCGAACAGCATCAGCTCGCGGCGCAGGCTTTCCGACAGCCCCTCGACCGCATGCTTGGAGGTGGAATATGGCGCCAGCAGCGGATTGCCGTTGCGGCCCGCCACCGAGCTGATCATCACGATCCGCCCGCGCTCTCCGCGCATCGCCGGGTCGGCCCCGAGCAGCGGCGCGAAGGCCTGGGTGGCGATGACCGGGCCGATGACGTTGACCTCCATCTGGTGACGAAACTGCGCGATGGGCAGCTCCGTCACCGGACCGGCGACGGCGATGCCGGCATTGTTGACGAGGCCCGCGAGCGCCTCGCCATCGAGCGCCGCCCTCACCTCCTGAGCCGCCGCCTTCACCGCCGCCTCATCGGTCACATCGAACAGCAGCGGCGTGAAGCTCGTGCCGAGCTCGCGGCGCAGCCGCTCGGCATCGTCAGGCTTGCGAACGCTGCCGAACACGCGGAAGCCGCGTGTGAGCAGGAGCTTGGAGCAGGCATAGCCGATGCCGGTGGAGGCTCCGGTGATGACGACGGATTTCATGGCGACCTCAAAGATTTGCGCGGCGATTATCGCACGGGATGCGGCATCATGCTGGCGCTGTTTTCACCGGCCGTGGCAGGCCCGCCCTCGTCGTCCTTGGGGAACCCGGAGCGCATGCCGTCGGGCGCGATCACGCTCAAACGAGCCGCGCTAAGAATGTGATTTAAAATTCGATGCTTGAGGAGATCACAGCTGACGTGAGATCGCCGGAGGCGAGCAAACTGGATGAAGGAAGGCGGATGACCTTATGAGATCATTAACCTTTCGTACCCTCACCAGCCCTCCCGAACCGCGTCACTCCGCGCGATCGGTCGAGCAGCTCAGCACCACCGGCACAGGCCGGAGGCACTCCGCCCTGAGCGGTACAAGCTTCGCGTTAATTTTCCGTATCCGTGTTTCCCCGGTGTACTACGTCCCGCCTCCCTAACACATTGTTATCGCCCGTCTCGAAAAATGGTGCCGCCGAGAGCTCCTGCGGACCAGACCGTATCGCCGCGCTCCCGGACACCCGGACCAGACGAGCGCCAACGTGCATCAGCCAGAACAGCTTCCAGCTTCAGAAAACTCGATCATCACCGAGCTCGAGGACGCGGTCCGCAGCGGCTCGTCCGAGAAGCGCGTCCACACCCTGCGCCAGGTCACCAACCTGTTCCTGCATGACGGCGAACGCCTCAGCGAGGAGCAGATTAAGGTGTTCGACAACGTGCTCTGCATGCTGGTCTCCCGCGTCGAGACCCGGGCGCGCGCCGAGCTCAGCAAGCATCTCGCGCCGGTCGACTACGCCCCCGTCGACGTGATCCAGCAGCTCGCCCGCGACGACGAGATCTCGGTCGCCAAGGACGTCCTGATGCACTCGACCCGGCTGACCGAGCACACGCTGGTCGAGGTCGCCGCGACCAAGGGCCAGGACCACCTGATGGCGATCTCGAGCCGCCCGCATCTGACCGAGGCCGTCACCGACATCATCGTCGACCGCGGTGAGATCCGCGTGATCCGCAAGCTCGCCAACAACCAGACCGCGCGGTTCTCCGAGACCGGCTATTCCGGGATGATGGCGCATGCCGAGGACGACGACGAGCTGACCGAGATCATCGGCCTGCGCGTCGACCTACCCAACAAGCATCTGCGCGACCTCCTGCGCCGCGCCACCGATTCCGTGCGCACCAAGCTGTTGGCCTCGGCGCCGCCGGCGCTGCAGCAGGAGATCAAGAAGGTCATCAAGGCGATTGCCGACGTCGCGCGCAGCGATGGCGGCCTGATCGGCCGCGACTTCTCGCTGGCTGAGGAGGCCGTCAAGCGGATGAAGGGGCTGAACGAGCTGAACGATTCCGCCATCGGCTTCTTCGCCGAGACCCGCCGTTTCGGCGAGGTCGCCGCCGCTCTCGGCCTGCTCAACAACGTGCCGACCGAGATGATGGCCAAGGTGCTGGAGGGCCCGCGCACCGACATCGTCCTGATCCCCTGCCGCGCGGCGGGGATGACCTGGTCGGTGGTGGCGAAGATCCTGACCCACCGCCCGATCAAGCATGCCATCGACAGCGACACCCTCAAGCTCGCCGAACGCGACTATGGCCGCCTGTCCCTGGACACCGCCCAGCGCACCCTGCGGTTCTGGATGGTGCACAACAAGGTCGAGAAGTGAGAGGGTCGGGCGCGGTCCGTGCGTGAATAAGGGCGTTATCCTCCGCCGCACCTCAGCCTGTTTGAGCCTCTCGGGCTCGGCATGCGTCTCAGCCTTCCCAGCGGCCCAGCCCCCGCTCACGCCTCAGCCTCCGCCGTCGTCCCGGCGAACGCCGGGGCCATACCGCGCGCTGCGGGTTGGCGGAGAGACCTCTGAGTAGCCAGTCTTTTCAACCACCAAGGCCGGTGGTTATGGATCCCGGCGTTGGCCGGGATGACGGTCTTTGTTGTCGCAGGCAGCTTGGCCAACTCAGTGCGATCACAAAAAAGCCTCCGCCCGACGAAGACGGAGGCTCTCGATTGCGCTGATGGCCAAGACCGCGATGCCGCGGTCCCAGCCATCGATCAAGCCAATCAGTTCTTGCTCTTGTCGACCAGCGCGCCCTTCTTGATCCAGGGCATCATGTCGCGCAGGCGGGCGCCGACTTCCTCGATCGGGTGCTGGGCGAGACGGGCGCGGGTGGCCTTGAACGAGGACTGGTTGACCTTGTTCTCCAGCATCCAGTCGCGCGCGAAGCGGCCGGACTGGATGTCGTCGAGCACGCGCTTCATCTCCGCCTTGGTCTCGGGGGTGATGATGCGCGGGCCGGTGACGTACTCGCCATATTCGGCCGTGTTGGAGATCGAGTAGTTCATGTTGGCGATGCCGCCTTCATAGATCAGGTCGACGATCAGCTTCACCTCGTGGAGGCACTCGAAATAGGCCATCTCCGGAGCATAGCCGGCCTCCGTCAGCGTCTCGTAGCCGGCCTTGATCAGCTCGACCAGACCGCCGCACAGCACCGCCTGCTCGCCGAACAGGTCGGTCTCGCACTCTTCCTTGAACGTGGTCTCGATGATGCCGGCGCGGCCGCCGCCGATCGCCGAGGCGTAGGACAGGCCGAGGTCATGGGCATTGCCCGAGGAATCCTTGGCGATCGCGATCAGGCAGGGCACGCCGCCGCCGCGCTGGTACTCGGAGCGGACGGTGTGGCCGGGGCCCTTCGGCGCGATCATCAGCACGTCGAGATCGGCGCGCGGGTCGAGCAGGTTGAAATGGACGTTGAGGCCGTGCGCGAACACCAGCGCGGCGCCCTGCTTCATGTTGTCGTGCAGGTGCTCGCGGTAGATGTCGCCCTGCAGCTCGTCCGGGGTCAGCATCATCACGAGGTCGGCCCACTTGGCGGCCTCGGCGACTTCCATCACCTTGAAGCCGGCGCCTTCGGCCTTCTTGGCCGAGGCCGAGCCCTTGCGCAGCGCGATCGCGACGTCCTTGACGCCGGAATCCTTCAGGTTCAGCGCATGGGCATGGCCCTGGCTGCCGTAGCCGACGATGACCACCTTCTTGCCCTTGATCAGGTTCAGATCGGCGTCGCGATCGTAGTAGACACGCATTGTCGTTTCCTCTTGAGAAATGCCGGAATTGGCTGAAAAGTCAGACGCTTGGGTGAGGCACGGGCGGCTGCGCCCGGACAAAATCCGGCCCGTGTCTAGAGCATTTTGGGGGCGGATGGAAACCCCGATCTCGCATGGCGGCGGCGTCCCTCATGCGTCCATGAACACGGGATAGAGCGAGGCCAGCAGCAGCACCGCCATCACGATGTTGAAGCCGCGCACGGCGCGCTCCGAGCTGAGCAGCGGCCGCAGCGCGGTGCCGAACAGGGTCCAGGTCACGGTCGAGCCGATCGCCATCACGAAGCTGATCGCGACCTGCAGCGCAACATTGGCGGGAAAGCGCGCGATCGCGGCATAGGCGGTGATGGTGCTGATCACCATCACCCACCCCTTGGCGTTGACCCACTGAAACAGCGCGGCACCCCAGAACGTCATCGGGCCGCGCAGCGTGGCCTCCTCCGGCTTGGTCGATCCGGAGAACGCGATCGCGATCGCAAGATAGATCAGATAGGCGGCGCCGAGATATTTCAGCACCTCCTGCAGCACCGGATAGGTGATGAACACGGTGGCGAGGCCGACACCGACGGCGCCCACCATGAAGGCGAAGCCAAAGCTCACGCCCATCATGTGCGGCACCGTGCGGCGGAAGCCGTAGGTGACGCCGGACGACAGCAGCATGATGTTGTTCGGCCCGGGGGTGAACGACATCACGAAGGCGAAGGTGACGAAGGCGATGAGGAGCTGCTGGGACATCTACGATGCTCCCGCGTTACGGGCACTCTTCACCCTCCCCTGGAGGGGGAGGGTCGCTTCACATCGCGCGAAGCCGCGATGTGAAGCGGGGTGGGGTGATGTCTCCATGCGAGACCTGTGTGTGTGGCCCACCCCACCCCGATCGCGCATTGCATGCGCGATCGACCCTCCCCCTCCAGGGGAGGGTGGCAGCGGGGCCACCTCACCGTTTCGCACCAGCATCAACACGCTCGTTTCAGCCCTGCCCCGCCGGCTTCTGCAGCACGTAGGTGGCGTGCATCGGGGCGTGGTAGTCGGCGGACACTGTCACGAAGCCGACCTCGGCGAGCATGCGCTCCATCACCCAGGCGAAGGTCGAGTTCTCGTCGCGCATGTGGGTGATGACGCTGTCGCGGGCGAGGTCGTGGTTCTTGATGTTGAAATCGGCCCATTGCTCGACCGAACGCTCGGCGCCGTCGGGCATGGAGACATAGACGATGTCGCGCAGGAAGAATTGCGCGCCCGGCTTCAGCGCCGCGAAGATCCGCGCCAGCGCCACCGCCTTCCAGAAGTCCGGCAGATGATGCAGCGTGAACTCGCTGGCGATGAGATCATAGGAGTTGGGCTCATAGGCGAACGACAGCAGGCCCGCCGAATGCATCCGCACCGCCGTACGGCGATCCCTCGTGTAGATCCTGGTCAGCGCCAGCATCGCCGGCGAGATGTCGATGGCGTCGACCACGGCGCCCATCAATGCGGCTTCCGTCGCCAGCACGCCGTTGCCGCAGCCGATGTCGGCCACCCGCCAGCCCGGCTTGACGCCGAGCATCTTCAACGCGGCGCGCGCGCGCTCGTCGGCATCATCACCTGCGCCGTAGATCGAGGCCACGGCATGATCGAGCCCGATCCGGTTGCGTTCGTTGTAGTACCAGTCGCGCGCCAGCATGGCTCACATCCCCTCCGGTCCCCGCCCGATCGCCGCAATGCCGGTCCTGGCGACTTCGACCAGGCCGAGCGGGCGCATCAGATCGATAAACTGACTGATCTTGTCGGTGTTGCCTGTGATCTCGAACACAAAGCTCTCGGTGGTGGCGTCGATCACCCGGGCGCGGAACGCATCCGCCAGCCGCAGCGCCTCGACCCTGGGCTCGCCTGTGCCGCGCACCTTGATCATTGCCAGCTCGCGCTCGATCGCGCGCTTCGTCAGCGTCATGTCGACGACGCGATAAACCGGCACCATGCGGTCGAGCTGATGCTTGATCTGCTGGATCACCATCGGCGTGCCCGTGGTCACAATGGTGATGCGCGAGAGATGTTTCTGGCTCTCGGTCTCGGAGACGGTGAGACTCTCGATGTTGTAGCCGCGCCCAGAGAACAGGCCGATCACGCGCGCGAGGACGCCGGGCTCGTTCTGCACGAGGACGGAGAGCGTGTGGGTCTCGTTTGGATCGTGGCGCTCTTCGATGAAATAGGCGGAGGCTGGCTGGTTCATTGGTATCCCCATCGGATTTCATCCGTCATGGCCGGGCATAGCAGTCTGCCTTGCGCAGACTGCGTAAACTTGTCTGCGCTCCCGGCCATCCACGTCGATCGGCGCGCGCGGCTCGTGGATGCCCGGGCCTTCGCCGCGCCGAAGCGGCTTCGGCCGCGCAGGCGGTCAAGCCCGGGCATGACGGCGGTGTGTGTGGTGTGCGGCGTGCCCATCAAGACACCCCTGCCATTTCGTCAGCGGCGGCCGGCATCACCCAGCGCCTGAACAGGTCGAGATCGATGTTGCCGCCGGTCAGCACCAAGCCGACGCGCTTGCCGGCGAGCTTTTGCTTCTCCTGCAGCGCGGCCGCGAGCGACGCCGCGCCGGCGCCTTCGGCGAGATTGTGGGTATCGGTCCAGAAGAAGCGGACGGCGTCGGCAATTTCGGCGTCGCTGACCTGAACGATGCGCGAGGCGCCTTTCAGGATGATTGCGAGCGCATCCGCATCCGGGCTACGCGTCGCGAGCCCGTCGGCATGGGTGTCGGCGCTGTTCGTCGTGACGACCGTGCGCGCCGCGAACGACAGCGCGTAGGACGGCGCGCCGGTCGACTGCACGCCGACGATCTCGGTCTTCAAGCCCAGCAGATCGCGCGCCATGATGCAGCCGCAGATTCCGGAGCCCTGCCCGACTGAGACATAGAGCACGTCGAGATCAGGCGCTGAGCGCAGCAGCTCCAGCGCGTAGGTCGCAACGCCGCGGACGAGATCGGGATGGAACGACGGCACCATGTGCAGGCCGTCGCGCGCGGCGTGACGGATCGCCTCCTCGCGCGATTCCTGGAAGTCGCTGCCATGCTCGATCAGCTCGGCCCCGAACGCCGCCATCGCCCGGTTCTTCTCGACCGAATTGCCTGATGGCACATAGATCGTCACCGGCAGCCCGTTGCGGCGGCCGGCGAACGCGACGCTCTGGCCATGATTGCCGCGCGTCGCCGTGATGAGCCCACGCACATCCGGCTGCGTACGTTTGAGGTTGTCGACATAGACCAGACCGCCGCGCACCTTGAAGGCACCAGCCGGCGTATGGTTCTCGTGCTTGACAACGACATGCGTCCCCAACCGCTGCGCCAGCAACGGCCACGCATGCGCCGCCGTCGCCGGCACCGCCGTGCCGACGATGGCGTGAGCGGCTTCGAGCTCAGCGAGGGTGAACATGGGACTGCTCATGTGTGGTTCGCCGATAGCCACGAACGCAGCTGGGCTCCCTCTCCCCGTTCTTACGGGGAGAGGGTTGGGGTGAGGGGCAGCCACACCCACCGACCGTACGGAAAGCCCCCCTCACCCGGATTGCATCTTTCGATGCAATCCGACCTCTCAGCGCGAGCGAAGCTCGTCGCGCCCCCGCACGCGGGGAGAGGTGAAGAGCGAGACTGCCGGACGCGCGTGCCATCACCGCACCATCACCCTGTCAACTCACACCAGCGCCTTGCCGCCCGCGAACGCGGCGGCCGGATCGCTCGCCTCGGCCGGCAGGATCATCTCGTTATGCGCCTTGCCCGACGGGATCATCGGGAAGCAGTTTTCGAGCGCCGCGACGCGGCAGTCGAACAGCACCGGCTTCTTGACCGAGATCATCTCCTTGATCGCGCCGTCGAGATCGCCCGGCTTGCTCACCTGCAGGCCCACGCCGCCATAGGCCTCCGCCAGCTTGACGAAGTCCGGCAGCGCCTCCGAGTAGGAATGCGACAGGCGGTTGCCGTGCAGCAGCTGCTGCCATTGCCGCACCATGCCCATGTACTGGTTGTTGAGGATGAAGATCTTGACCGGCAGCTCGTACTGCACGGCCGTCGACATCTCCTGCATCGTCATCTGCACCGAGGCGTCGCCGCCGATGTCGATGACCAGGCTGTCGGGATGCGCCACCTGCACGCCGATCGCCGCCGGCAGGCCGTAGCCCATGGTGCCGAGGCCGCCCGAGGTCATCCAGCGGTGCGGCTCCTCGAAGCCGTAGAACTGCGCCGCCCACATCTGGTGCTGGCCGACCTCGGTGGTGATGTAGGTGTCGCGGCCGCGCGTCAGCTCGAACAGCCGCTGGATCGCATATTGCGGCATGATCACGTCGCGGTTCGGCTTGTAGGCGAGCGAGTTGCGCGCGCGCCAGACGGCGATCTCCTGCCACCACGACTTGATGTCCGGCTTTTTCGCCTCGGCCTTGAACACCTGCAGGATGTCGGCGAGCACGTCGCCGCAATCGCCGATGATCGGCACGTCGACACGGATGTTCTTGTTGATCGAGGACGGATCGATGTCGATGTGGATCTTCTTCGAGTTCGGCGAGAACGCGTCGGTGCGGCCGGTGATGCGGTCGTCGAAGCGCGCGCCGACGCACAGCATGACGTCGCAATCATGCATCGTCATGTTGGCCTCGTAGGTGCCGTGCATGCCGAGCATGCCCAGCCAGTTGGGACCCGACGCCGGATAGGCGCCCAGCCCCATCAGGGTCGAGGTGATCGGAAAGCCGGTGACCTCGACCAGTTCGCGCAGCAGCCGCGAGGCCTCGGTGCCCGAATTGATGACGCCACCACCGGAATAGATCACCGGCCGCTTGGCGGAGGCCAAGAGGGCGACGGCTTTGCGGATCTGCATCGCGTCGCCCTTGACGCGCGGCGCGTAGGAGATGTGGACGTCGGACTTGCGCGGCGGATGATAGGTGCCGGTCGCGAACTGCACGTCCTTCGGCACGTCGACGACGACCGGACCCGGCCGGCCCGACGTGGCGACATAGAACGCCTCGTGCAGCACCTTGGCCAGATCGTTGACGTTGCGGACCAGCCAATTGTGCTTGGTGCAGGGCCGGGTGATGCCGACGGTGTCGCACTCCTGGAACGCGTCGTTGCCGATCAGATGCGTCGGCACCTGGCCGGTGATGCAGACCAGCGGGATCGAATCCATCATCGCGTCCGCCAGTGGCGTCACCATGTTGGTGGCGCCGGGGCCCGAGGTCACCAGCACGACGCCCGGCTTGCCGGTCGAGCGCGCATAGCCCTCGGCGGCGTGGCCGGCGCCCTGCTCGTGACGGACCAGGATGTGCTCGACCTCGCTCTGCTGGAAGATCTCGTCATAGATCGGAAGCACCGCGCCGCCGGGATAGCCGAAGATGTGCTGCACGCCGTGGTCGATGAGCGCGCGCACGATCATCGCGGCGCCGGTCATCTGGTTCGGATCGTGGCTCTTGTCGGTCATGGCAGGCTCCGGATCGCTTCTCGAAAGCGGGTGGTCGTTTGGTCGGTCGGTTCGGTCTGGCTTTAAGTCGCTTGGTTCAGGATCGGTGGTGGCTTCCGGGCAATAAAAAAGGGCCCTGGAAGGCCCTGCGCACCGCTCGGATTTTGGATGGCCGCTAGCCATCCCCGGCGATGCGCCTGGGTACGACTACGATAAGGAGAATGGCAATAAAATTGCGCATGACGGCGAGTTGGCTTCCCAAAGGTTGCGCGAACATAACCATGGTGACCTTGATGTCAAGGCAAAGCGAGGCTCGTCAGCGCGATTTTGTCAAGGTAGCGCGGAATTTGCGGTTCGGCGAGCGGTAATTACGCAGCCGTGGCATTCCCAACGACGGGTTCGCCTCCAGGTTGGATGTCGGCCCCGCCGCCACCCTCCCCTGGAGGGGGAGGGTCGGCTCATAGGCGCGAAGCGCGTATGAGCCGGGGTGGGGTGATCTCTCCATCTGCACCGGTGTCCGCGGCCCACCCCCACCCCGCTCGCCCGCTTCGCGCGCGATCGACCCTCCCCCTCCAGGGGAGGGTGAGACTGAGCTCGCGGCGCCTGCCGTCGTCAACGTCTGGATCACTGATCGGAGGTTGGGGGCCCGCCCCGGATCCACTCCAGGGCTGCTTCGATGTCCACACCGGGTCTGGTGATCGTGTACAGCCATGTCCCAAACGGCACGATGTCGTCGAGCGCGGCCTGTTCCTCGCGCGCAAGCTCTTCGACGAGGTCCAACAGGTACTGGTCGAGGCTGCGGCCAAGCCGTCGAGCCTGCGCCGCAGCAATTCCTCGATGCCCTCGTCCAAGTCGCGGATCAGAATATCTCCCATCTCGTCCTCCGCTTTGTCGTCTGGTTGTCAGCCTGCCACCCAAGCCCTCGCCGCCTCCGGGCTCATCCATTCGAACTCCGGGAGCTGGTGCCGAAACCAGGTGAACTGCCGCTTGGCGTAATGCCTCGTGTCGGCCTTGCCGATGGTGGCCGCCTCTTCGCGCGTGATCTCGCCCCTGAAATAGCGGATCATCGCCGGCACGCCGTGCGCCTTCATCGCGGGCAGCAGCGGATCGAGGCCGCGGGCGGCGAGCCGTTCGACCTCCGCCAGCGCACCGGCCGCCAGCATCACCTCGAACCGCGCATCGATCCGCGCATACAGCGCCTCGCGCTCCGGAGCGATGAACACACCCTGGTAGCTCCCCTCCGACAGCAGCGGTGCCGTCGTCTCCGCGTGCCAGTCAGCCAATGGCCGACCGGTGGCCTCGATCACCTCCAGCGCCCGGGCCACCCGGGTACGGTCGCGAACGTTCAGCCGCGCACCCGCCGCCGGATCGCGCTGCGCCAGCTCGGCATGCAGCGCCTCGACACCATCGCGCTCGAGCCTGTCGCGCACGGCGTCTCGCACCTCGTCCGGCACCGGTGGCACCGCCGAGAGCCCCCGCGTCAGCGCCTTGAAGTACAGCCCGGTGCCGCCGATGAAGATCGGCAGCCGCCCGTCGCGCCTGACCTCTTCAAGCACCTCGGTGGCATCACGGACAAAATGGCCGGCCGAGTAGTTCACGGCGGCATCGACATGCCCATAAAGCCGGTGCGGCACGGCAGCTTCTTCCTCGGCCGTCGGCCGCGCCGTCAGCACCCGGAGATCGCGATAGACCTGCATGGAATCGGTATTAATGACCATCCCGCCCGCTTTTTGCGCAAGTTCCATGGCCAGCGCCGACTTGCCGCTGGCGGTCGGCCCTGCGATAAGCACCGCTTTGTTGTCGCTTAGCGAAGTCACCTGATGTCTCTCGTCGCCACCTTCATCTGCAATCCCGCCGATCCCGCGCTTGATACCACCATCGTGGAGGCCTTCCTGGCCGTGCTGCCACAGCCGGGCACGCCGCGCTGGCTGTTCGACGAGGTCGCGATCGACATCCCGTTCTCGCATGACGGCGAGATCCACAAGCTCGAGGCGCGGCTGCGCGATCTGCGCGGCGACATGCCGATCGACATCGTGGTGCAGCCTGAGGCGGTCAGGCGCAAGAAGCTTTTTCTGGCGGACATGGACTCGACCATGATCGGTCAGGAATGCATCGACGAGCTGGCCGATTTTGCCGGGCTGAAGCCGAAGGTCGCCGCCATCACCGAGCGCGCGATGCGCGGCGAGATCGCCTTCGAACCGGCCTTGCGCGAGCGCGTCGCGCTGCTGAAGGACCTGCCGGTCAGCGTCGTCGACGAGGTGCTCGCCAAGCGCATCAAGCTGACGCCGGGCGGCCGCCAGCTGGTCATGACCATGCGCGCCCACGGCGCCTACACCTGCCTGATCTCCGGCGGCTTCACCTTGTTCACCAATGCCGTCGCAGCCAAGATCGGCTTCCAGGAGAACCGCGCCAACGAACTCGTCATCGACGCCGGCAAGCTCACCGGCGAGGTCCGCGAGCCGATCATCGGCCGCGACGCCAAGCTCGCCACTTTGGTCGAGCTGCGCGAGTCGTTCGATCTCGACGAGATCGACACGCTGGCCGTCGGCGACGGCGCCAACGACCTCGGCATGATCGAAGCCGCCGGCCTCGGCGTCGCCTATCACGCCAAGCCCGCCGTCTCCGCCGCAGCGTCAGCCCGAATCGACCACGGCGACCTCACCGCTCTGCTCTACGCCCAGGGCTACACCCGCGATCAGTTCGTGGATTGACGGGGCCGTAGCCGTCGCTGCGATACTCGGACTTCTTTTCTTTCCGCTGCGAGATACAGCGCCCTCCCCTTGCGGGAGAGGGCATCGCCGACCCGTCCACACGTTCGCTCGGGTGAGGGGTATCTCTCCGCGAGCGCGACTCGCGGAGAGATACCCCTCACCCGACCGAGTTTGCTGACCGGTCCTACATGCCCTCTCCCGCAAGGGGAGAGGGCGCAGTCAGGAGCAGCCCCCTCGTCATTGCGAGCGAAGCAATCCAAGGCAACGCGCGAGACTCTGGATTGCTTCGTCGCTTCGCTCCTCGCAATGACGACGGAGTGCACACCATCTCAAGTCGGCGCACCGAGTTACGTCACACGACTTCGAACGATGAATCGCCCTGGGCCGCTCTGTGACGTTTAGCTAAAACTTTACGAATGCCGGACGATCGCAATCGCACCTCGTGCCTCAATCGCAAGTGCGAGCGAGATTCGACAAGTATTGCCACTCCCTCCTGCGCGTCAGGCCACGCCGCCTAAGCATTTGTTTCAATCGCACCCGCCCCCGCGCAACTCCATTCCAATCTCATTCCGGATCACAAATCGGATCATTCGCATCCCGCATCACAGCAGGTAAATCGCTGCTTTTTAACCGCATCACCAATCGATGAATTGTCAAATCATGTTGCAGCGCATATAACACTCACAACGCTAGGGAGCGTCCAAGGAAACGAAAACGGTTGCACGTGATGCGATCGATCATCGTCACAGAAGGACTCCTCCCATGACCATCAAGCACATCATTCCCGGCTCCCTCGTTGCCCTGGCGCTGCTGACCGGCGCGGCCACGGCCGGCGAGCTGCCGAGCTACGCCGTCGGCGCGCTGCCGGCGACCCCGCATCAGCTCACCGTCGTCGGCGCGTCGTCGGCTGCCGAGCAGACCGTTGCGATCAACGCCGACAGCTCGGCTTCGCCGCACCAGCTCGCCGTTCTCGCCCACCACCGCCGCAGCGCCGCGCTCGTTGCTCCGATCACGGTCGGCAGCGTTCGCAACTAATCCAGGCGTCAGATTGGCAGCGCGCGCCTCGCAGAGCGAGGCCGCGCTTCCTCCCCGGCAAAGGGTGAGGCCGAGCACGACGAAAATGCCGGACGACATCATCATCCGTGCCGCCATCAACGAAGACGCTCCCGCCATCGCTGCACTCCACGCGGCGAGTTGGCGCGATGCCTATGCCAACATTCTCGCGCCGGAGTTTCTCGGCGGCGCCATCGAGGCCGACCGGCTGAACGTGTGGACGCAGCGGCTAAGTGCACCCGCCGCTGATCAGCTCGTCACCGTCGCCTGCGATCCGGAAGGGCCGTTGCGCGGTTTCGTCTGCTGCTATCGCGATGCCGATCCGGTGTGGGGAAGCCTGGTCGACAATCTCCATGTGTCCCCGGACGGGCGCGGCTCAGGCCTCGGCGCGCGGCTGCTCCGCGATGCGGCGGCCCAGTTGGCGGCGAGCGGCGCGGCATCCGGCCTGCATCTCTGGGTGTTCGAGGCAAACACCGCCGGTCTTCGCTTCTACATAAGGCTCGGCGGCCGGGTCGTCGAAACCAGCCGGTCCGAGATTCCCGCGGCTGGCGGCAAGACCATTCTGCGCGTGCACTGGCCTGATCTCGCACAGCTGGCGTGAACCGTTCTCGGTGACGGATCGCGGGAATTTTTGCGATTGTCGACGTTCCGATAAATAAAAACGACTTGCTATTTTTCGGAATACATGATTGTTTACCGTCATCCCGCCTCGAGCAGAGGGGCGTTGCGCGCGATCGTCACGACACGCGAGGCGGGGATGCGATGGCCGCGATCGAGCCGCAGCGTGTCCTGACGGATGCGCCGACGAACGGTTTGGCTGCGGACGTGAAGTCGCAGCGTCCTGATACCCCGATGCTGGTATCACCCGCGCAATGCGCGAGCATTGTCGCGGCATGGTGGCCAACAAGCCGGCGCACCAGGGAGACTGCGTATAAGCGTGAAACCATCGCGCAGGGAATGCCGGTGACCGGCTGCACCTGTGGTGACTGCCGCCTGCTTTTCTTGCTGCAGGCGGGCCATGGGTGAGGCCTTCACCCGGCATTCCCTGCGCCCTCTGCATTTTGCGAGGGACGAGTGATCGCAGACCTCGGGCGATATCCGCCGCGAGAATGCGATCTCGTGTCGTCCAACTGATAACTTCACCTGCGCTGTTTGAGATGTGAATCGGATGTTTCCTCAATCGTCGTCCCGGACAAGCCGCGACGCGCGGAGCGCGGCACGGCGCCGATCCGGGACCCATACGCCGCGGCGGATGTGACGGGCCAAATGCCAATGACCAGCCTGCCCCAAACCGCTCCCTGGGGGTATGGGACCCGGCTCAAGGCCGGGACGACGGCGCAGTGCGGAGCTGCCGTAGGGTGGGCAAAGCGGACGCCCGCAGGGCGGTCGCGTGCCCACCGTCGATCCGCAAATGCGGAAGGCAATGGTGGGCACGGCGCGTGAGAGATCGAGACAACACGCGTAGACGCGGGCGCGCCTTTGCCCACCCTACACAGCTGTGCCCGGAACGAACGCCTGCGCCCTTACTGCAAGCTCAGCGCCACGAACCGCAGCTCGCCGTCGGCGTTGGACACCAGCAGCAGGACCGACTTCTTGCCGTCCTTCTTCAACTGGTCGACGCGCTTCTTGATGTCGTTGCCGGAGGTGACCGCCTCCTGCGCGACCTCGACGATGACGTCGCCGGCGGACAGGCGCTTCTCGGCGGCGTCGGAGGACTGGTCGACGCCGGTGACGACGACGCCCTTGACGCTGTCCTTGATCTTGTAGCGCGTGCGCAGGTCCTTCGAGAGCGCGGCGAGATCGAGCCCGAGCGCCTTCTGGGTCACCGGCTTCTCGGCCGGCTCGTCCTTCTTGATCGCCGCCTGCTGGACCTTCTCATTGTCTTCGAGCCGGCCGAGCTTGACCTTGAGCGTCTGCTCCTGGCCCTTGCGGATCACGATGACGTCGACCTCCTTGCCGACCGCCGTGTCGGCGACGATGCGCGACAGGTCCTTCGGCTCCTTGATGTCGCGGCCGTCGAACTTGACGACGACGTCGCCCGGCTCGATGCCGGCCGGCTTCGCAGGACCCTTGTCGTCGACGCCGGCGACCAGCGCGCCGCGGGCCGGCTTGATGTTGAGGCTCTCGGCGATCTCGTCGGTGACGCCCTGGATGCGCACGCCGAGCCAGCCGCGGCGCAGCTCGCCGAACTGACGCAGCTGATCGACGACGCCGGCCACCGTCTTCGACGGCACGGCGAAGCCGATGCCGATCGAGCCGCCGGACGGCGAGATGATCAAGGTGTTGACTCCGATGACCTCGCCATCGAGGTTGAACAGCGGGCCGCCCGAATTGCCGCGGTTGATGGCGGCGTCGGTCTGGATGTAGCTGTCATAGGGCCCGGACGAGATGTCGCGGTTCTTGGCCGAGACGATGCCGGCGGTGACGGTGCCGCCGAGGCTGAACGGGTTGCCGATCGCGACCACCCAGTCGCCGAGCCTGAGCTTGTCGGAATCGCCGAACTTGACCACGGTGAGCTGCCGCGGCGGCTTGAACTTGAGCACCGCGAGGTCGGTCTTCTTGTCGACGCCGACCAGCTCGGCCTTGATCTTGGTGCCGTCGTTCATGATGACGTTGATCTCGTCGGCATCGGCGATGACATGGTTGTTTGTGACCACGATGCCGGACTCGTCGACGATGAAGCCGGAGCCGAGCGAGTTGGTGCGGCGGGGCGAGTTGTCGGCGCCGCCACGGCCGCCCGGAACGCCGCGGCGGTTCTTGAAGAAGTCGTCGAAGAATTCCTCGAACGGCGAGCCCGGGGGCACCTGCGGATTGGCATTGCGGCCCTCGGAGGAGCCGCCGCCCTTGGCCTCGACGGTCTGCGAGGTCGAGATGTTGACCACGGCGTCGATGACCTTCTCGGCGACGTCGGCGATGCCCTCCGGGCCGCGCGCCAAGGCCGGCAACGGCGCCAGCGCCCAGCCGGCGGCGAGGACAGCCGCAGCCAGGACGGGGCGCAGGCGACGGCGGAAAGCAAGCGTTGCGGTCATCGGGCGGATCTCCAGAAAAGTCGGCAAAATCAATCGTTACAGTGCGCCGGAACCGGGCGGCGACGCAAGCACGCCGGACCGGACCGCCAGATTCATCATTGAAGGCGACCTAATACGGCAAAATGGCGCAGCCATCGCCTCACAATGGCGTTGGCCGGGCGGCGAAGGCAATGACCGGACGCGGCCTTCGTTCCTGGGATCGGCGGGGCGGCGCGTCGGGCCGTCCGCCCCGTTCAGATCGGTCGCCGGATGACCCAGATGAGGACGAGGCCGGCCACCGCCGAGCCGATGCCGACGGCGCGCAGCACATTGTCGGGCGTGGCCATGGCGGTCTTCATCGCCCGGCGCATCCAGTCCGGGCTGGCCGCAAACATCAGGCCTTCGAGCACGAACAGGATACCTAATCCGATGAGGAAATCGGAAAACGCAATGGACCTCATCGGACCCGGACCTCCCGTTCGACCTTCTTGATATCAGACGGGGCGAAGCAACGGCTTCGCCCCGTCCATGTCAACTCTTATTCGCCGGGATCAACCGGGTCAGCGGCATCACGGCTTGGGAGCCTGCGCCGCAGCCGCCGTGGCGTTGGCTGCCGCGGTGCTGGCTGTCGACGACGGCGTCTCCGTACCCGCCTTCCCCGAGGGGTTGGCGAAGTAGCGGAAGAACTCCGAATCCGGCCGCAGCAGGAAGCGGGTGTCGCCGGACTTCAGGCCGTTCTCATACGCCGTCATTGAGCGATAGAAGGCGAAGAAGTCGCGATCCTTGCCATAGGCCTCGGCGAACAGCCGGTTGCGCTCGGCGTCACCGGCGCCGCGGGTCTGCTCGGCCTGCGAGTTGGCCTCGGCGACGATCACGGTGGCTTCGCGATCGGCCTTGGACCGGATCTCCTGTGCCTTCTGGCCGCCGAGCGCCCGGAACTCCTCGGCCTCGCGTTGCCGCTCGGTCATCATGCGCTTGTACACGGCCTGGCTGTTGGCCTCCGGCAGGTCGGCGCGACGGATGCGGACGTCGACCACCTGGATGCCGTAGGCGTCGGCCTCCTTGTCGAGCTGATCGCGGATCTTGCGCATCAAGGCCTCGCGCTCGTCGCGAACGACTTGCGTGAAGGTGACCTCGCCGAGCACGCGGCGCAGCGCGGCGTTCAGCAAGGTGCCGAGTTGGACGTTGGCGGTCTGGATCGAGCCGACGCTCTGGTAGAACTGCAGCGCGTTCTTGATCTTGTAGCGCGCGAAGGCGTCGACCACGAGCCGCTTCTGGTCGAACGCGATCACCTCCTGCGAGGGGTTCTCGAGGTCGAGGATGCGCTTGTCGATCGAGATCACGTTGTCGATGAACGGTGCCTTGAAGTTCAGGCCGGGCTGGGTGACGACGTCGACCGGCTTGCCGAAACGCACCACCAGCGCCTGCTCGGTCTGGCTCACGGTGAACAGCGAGCTGTAGCCGACAACGACGATGACGAGCACGGCGACGAGGGCGACGATACCTGCGACGGGGGACCTCATCGGACGCCTCCCTGTGCAGCGGCCGGCGCCTGGCGGCGCGGCGCAAGATCGCCGAGCGGCAGCAGCGGAACGGGGCCGCCGGAGGCGCCGCTGTCGAGCACGAGCTTCTCGGAGCCACCGAGCACGCGCTCCATGGTCTCGAGATAGATGCGTTCGCGGGTCACGTCGGGCGCCTTCTTGTACTCGTCATAGACCTTCAGGAAGCGCGCGCTCTGGCCCTTGGCCTCGGCGATCGCCTGCTCCTTGTAGCCTTCGGCGACCTGCAGGATCTGCGCGGCGCGGCCGCGCGCGTCAGGCACGACCTTGTTGGCGTAGGTCTGGGCTTCGTTCTGCAGACGCTCGAGGTCGGCGCGGGCCGCCTGGACGTCGCGGAAGGCCTCGATCACCTGCGACGGCGGATCGACCTTCTGCATCTGCACCTGCGTGATCTGGATGCCCGAGCCGTAATTATCGAGCGTCTTCTGCATCAGCTCCTGCACGTTCTGCTCGATCACGGTGCGGGCGCCGGTCAGGATCGGCTGGATGTTCGAACGGCCGATCACCTCGCGCATTGCGCTCTCGGCCACCGCCTTCACGGTGCCTTCGGGGTTCTGGATGTTGAACAGGAAGTCGGCGGCGCCCTTCGGCTTGATGCGCCAGAGCACGGTGACGTCGACGTCGACGATGTTCTCGTCGCCGGTCAGCATCAGGCTCTCCTCGGGTACGTCGCGACCGCCGCGGCTACGCCGGCCGGGATCGTCATTGGCGGTGATGCCGATGGAGATCGAGTTGACGCGCAGCGCCTTCGGCAGCAGCACGGTCTCGATCGGGTAAGGCAAATGATAGCGCAGGCCCGGCTGCTCATCGCGGACATACTTGCCGAAGCGCAGGACGACGCCGAGCTCCTCGGACTGCACGCGGTAGATGCCGGAGGCGAGCCAGATGATGATGGCGCCGAGTACGACCAGGAGGACGCCGGCGGTGCCGAAGCCGCCGCCCGGCACGAATTGCTGCAGCCGGTCCTGACCGCGCCGCAGAAGATCTTCAAGGTCGGGCGGCCTTGGACCGACCGGTTGCGGTCCCGAGCCCCAGGGCCCCTTCGGACCCGGGCCCCACGGGCCTCCGCCCTGATTCTTCCACGCCATCGATCGATCTCCTCCGCGAGGCTGATACTGCACCAACGCCGGCCCCCGACGGCGGCCGGGTTATAAGGGACGGCCCCGCCCCTTACAACGTAGCGCTCCAGCTAAGCCCGAACCAGGTTTTGTCAATGTAAACAGGGCCGGAAGCGCCCGTTTGCCGCGGCCCCGAAACCGCCACGCGGCCAGACAACGCGATGTCATCATTAACGGATGGTCTTGAAACGGCAGCCGCGCCATTCGCAGCCTCGCACGATCAGCGTCTCCGGCGATAGGTCACATAGGAGAATTCGGCCTGGTCGTCCGGCCCCGAAGCGTGACGCTCACGCGCCACCTCGGCCCATTGGGCGAGATCGATCGCCGGAAACAGCGTGTCCCCCGCGGGACGCGCGTGGACCTCGGTGATCTCGAGCCGGTCGGCAACCGGCATGGTGGCCGCGTAGATCTCGGCGCCGCCGACGATCGCAATCTCCGCGGCTGAACGCCGCAGTGCATCACCGCGCGCGATGCTGAGAGCCTCGTCCACCCCGTGGGTCACGATCGCTCCCTCAGCGCGGAACGCGGTATCGCGGGTGATCACGATGTTGGTCCGGCCCGGCAACGGCTGGCGCGGAAACGACATGAAGGTCTTGCGGCCCATCACGATCGGCCGCGCCATCGTCATCGCCTTGAAGCGCCGCATGTCGCTCTTCTGCCGCCACGGGATCGCGCCATCAGCGCCGATGACGCGGTTCTCGGCCATGGCGACGACGAACACGATCTCGATCACGGCGCCTTCTCCGCAAGCTGCGCCAGCGCGGGGCCCGTGACCTTGCACAGCGTCCAGCCGTCCATCAGTTCGGCGCCGAGCGATTTGTAGAACGTGATCGACGGCGCATTCCAGTCGAGCACCGACCATTGCAGCCGCGCGTAGTCGCGCTCCACGCAGGTCCGCGCGAGATGGCCGAGCAGCGCCTGGCCGATGCCGTTGCGGCGGAACACCGGCCGCACGAACAGGTCCTCGAGATAGACGCCGGGTTTGCCGGCGAAGGTCGAGAAGTTGACGAACCAAACCGCAAAGCCCGCGACGGCACCGTTCCATTCCGCGAGATCGCAGAATAGCTTCGGATGCTCGCAGAACAGCGCCCCGGCGATGTCGGCCTCGGTGGCCACGACCTCATGCGCGAGCTTCTCGTAGTCGGCGAGCTCGCGGATCAGCGCCAGAACGGTGCCGATGTCATCAGGCCTGGCAGGACGGATCGACAGAGGCATGCGTCAGACCGCGACCTCGGCCTTGATGTGCGGATGCGGATCGTAGCCGGCGAGTGCGAAATCCTCGTAGCGGAAGGCGAAGATGTCCTTCACGTCGGGATTGAGCGTCATGGTCGGCAGCGGCCGGGGCTCGCGGGTCAGCTGCAGACGGGCCTGCTCGACGTGATTCGAATAGAGATGCACGTCGCCGAACGAGTGCACGAAGTCGCCGAGCTTCAGGCCAGTGACCTGCGCGACCATCATCGTCAACAGCGCATAGGAGGCGATGTTGAAGGGCACGCCGAGGAAGACGTCCGCCGAGCGCTGATAGAGCTGGCACGACAGCTTGCCGTTCGCCACGTAGAACTGGAACAGGCAATGGCACGGCGGCAGCGCCATCTTCTCGACGTCGGCCGGATTCCATGCCGTGACGATCAGCCGGCGCGAGTCCGGATTGCGCTTGATCATCTCGACGACGTCGCTGATCTGGTCGATGTGGCCGCCGTCCGGCGTCGGCCAGGAGCGCCACTGATAGCCATAGACCGGTCCGAGATCGCCATTGGCGTCGGCCCACTCGTCCCAGATGGTGACGCCGTGGTCGTGCAGATATTTGATGTTGGTGTCGCCCTTCAGGAACCACAACAGCTCATGCACGATCGCCTTCAGCGGCAGCCGCTTGGTGGTGACCATGGGGAAGCCGGCGGCGAGGTTGAAGCGCATCTGGTGGCCGAACACGGAATAGGTGCCGGTGCCGGTACGGTCGTGCTTCTCCGCGCCGTCGGACAGGATGCGTTCGAGCAGGTCGTGATACTGGTGCATGGTGCGCGCTGGCGGCCTTTCGCAGAAGGCGGCGAATTTAACGACAGGGGTCGCCGAGCCCTAGCCTCGACTCGGCCTGGTCGCCGATTATACCCTGAAAAATGTCGGTCGCCGGGCCACAGTTGACAAGGGGGCGGAACCCTGCGGTCCCCCCCCTGCCCTGGTCATCTGCCTTGACGCTAGCTCGCCGGCTTCAGCACAGCGCTCCATTTGGCGACTTCACCCTTCACCAGCGCCCCGAGAGCCTCCGGCGTCCGGTCTGCCGGCGCTGGGATGACGCTGCCGAGCTCGAGAAGGCGCTTGCGGACGCCTTCGTCCTCGAGAGCCTTGCCGGCGGCGGCGTTGAGCTTGGCGACGATCTCAGGCGGCGTGCCCTTCGGCGCAAAGATCGCGTTCCAGGCCTGGGCCTGGAACTTCGGCAAGCCCGCCTCCGTGGTGGTCGGGACGTTCGGCAGCGCCGGATTGCGCTCGGGCGTCGCGATCGCATAGGCCTTGATGGTGCCGGCATTGATCTGCGGCACCGCGTTGACGATCTGGTCGCACATGTAGTCGACCTGGCCGGCGACCAGCGCGTTCATCGCGGGGCCAGTGCCGTTGAACGGCACGCCGACCGGCTTGACGTCGAGGATCGAGTTCAGGAGTTCGCACGAGACATGCGAGACAGAGCCGACGCCGGCATGGGCGGCGTTGACCTTCTCGCTGTTGGCCTTGATGTAGTCGACGAACTCCTTGGTATCCTTCGGCGCAAGATCCTTGCGCGCCAGGATCAGGATCGGCGTGCCCGCGAGCAGCGCGACCGGCTCGAAATCCCGCTCCGGATGATAGGCGAGCTTGGGATAGAGCGGCACCGCGGCGGCATGGGTGCCCATGTGGCCGATGATCAGCGTGTAGCCGTCATTGGCGGCGCGGGCCGCGCGCGTCGTGGCGGTGGTGCCGCCGGCGCCGACGACGTTCTCGATGACGATACTTTGCCCTAGGGTCTGTGCCATGTGCGCGGTGACGATGCGCGCGATGACGTCGGTCGGACCGCCGGCGGCGAACGGGACGATCATCGTGATGCTGCGCGTCGGATAGTTCTGTGCCGTGGCTTGTGTCGTCGACACACCGAGCCCAACGATGCCGGCGACGGCCGCCAGCCAACGAAACGAACGTGCACGACTGCACCAGCTCATCGAATCCATCCTCCCTCGGGGCCCGCTCCGATGCAGGCCTTTTCGCTGTGATAGCTACATCACAGCGCCTTGTCCGAGGTCGATTCGACTTCCGCCTGCGGCGCGCCGACGCAGGTCACCCCTCGCTCTCGACGAACACCTCGTCGCGCTTGCGGCGCAGCGTCGGTAGGACCGCCAGCACGAGCAGCCCCGCGGCGATCGCGAGCAGCACGGCCGACAGCGGCCGCGTCAGGAACACCGACCAGTCCCCACGCGAGATCAGCAGCGCCCGGCGCAGGTTCTCTTCCATCAGCGGCCCCAGCACCATGCCGAGCAGCAGCGGCGCCGGCTCGAAATCGTGCTTGATCAGCCAATAGCCGACGAGACCGAACGCGCCGGCCAGGATGACGTCGACAGGCGCATTGTTGACCGAGTAGATGCCGATCGCACAGAAGATCACGATCGACGGGAACATCAGCCGGTAGGGCACGCGGAGCAGCCGCACCCAGATGCCGACCAGCGGCAGGTTGATGATGATCAGCATGAGATTGCCGATCCACATCGAGGCGATCATGCCCCAGACCAGATCGGGCTGCTTCTGCATCACCTGCGGGCCCGGTACGATGCCGTGGATGGTCATGGCGCCGACCATCAGCGCCATGACCGCATTCGGCGGGATGCCGAGCGTGAGCAGCGGAATGAAGGAGGTCTGGGCGGCCGCGTTGTTGGCGCTCTCCGGCGCCGCCACGCCCTCGATCGCGCCCCGGCCGAACCGGGACGGATCGCGCGCGAGCTTCTTCTCCAGCGTATAGGCCGCGAACGACGCGATGACGGCGCCGCCGCCCGGCAGGATACCGAGGATCGAGCCGAGCACGGTGCCGCGCAGGATCGCCGGCGTGGAATCGCTGAGATCCTTCCGCGTCGGCATCAGGCCGGTGATCTTCTTCTGCACGAGGTCGCGGTCCATCTCCGCGCCGGCATCGAGATTGCGGATGATCTCGGCGAAGCCGAACACACCCATCGCGACGGTGGCGAAGCCGAGTCCGTCGGCGAGTTCGGGAATGTTGAACGCCATCCGCGACACGCCAGTCTCGATATCAGAGCCGACCATCGACAGCAGCAGGCCGAGCACGATCATCGCGATCGCCTTCAGCACCGAGCCCTTCGCCAGCACGACCGCGAAGATCAGGCCGAGCACCATCAACGAGAAATATTCGGCCGGGCCGAACGCCAGCGCCAGCTTGGTCAGCGGCGCGCCGAGGATCGCGATCAGCACGGTGGCGACGCAGCCGGCGAAGAACGAGCCGATGGCGGCGATCGCCAGCGCCGGGCCGGCACGGCCCTGCTTGGCCATCTGGAAGCCGTCGAGCGCGGTGACGACGGATGTCGCCTCGCCGGGGATGTTGACCAGGATCGACGTGGTCGAGCCACCATACTGGGCGCCGTAGTAGATGCCGGCCAGCATGATCAGCGCGCCGACCGGCTGCAGGCCGAAGGTGATCGGCAGCAGCATCGCCACGGTGGCGATGGTGCCGATGCCCGGCAGGACGCCGACAAGGGTGCCGACCAGCGCGCCGATCAGGCACATCAGGAGATTGATCGGCGACAGCGCGACGCCAAAGCCGTGAGCGAGATTTGCAAACAGATCCATCACGCCCTCACTGCAAAAGGAAACGCGGCCACAGCGGCATGGCGAGCCCGAGCACATACGGGAACAGCAGCGCGCAGCCGGCGGTCAGGCAGACGCCCACGATCACAGCCTCGCGCCAGCGCGTTTCCGGACTGCCGATCGCCGCGATCAGGAAGCTCGCAAGCCCGGTGATCAGAAGCCCGAGCGGACGGATGGAGACGGCGAAGGTCAAGATCGCAAGCGACACGAACAGAGGTCCGCGCCAGTGATAGGTCGCAAGCTGAGCCCCTGAATTGACGACGCCGATGACGGCGATGGCAGCTCCGAGCCCGAGCAGGAGCAGGCCGAACATCCGCGGCGCAGTTCCGGCCCCGAACGAGAAGCCGCGCATGCCCTGCAGATCGCTGGAGGCCCACAACGCGAACAGCGCGATCGCCATCAGCACGATGCCGCCGAAATAATCCTGCGGGCCGCGCGGGCGCACCATGAACGTGAACACTGCGACTGCGATCAGCGGATAGGTGTAGATGAGCGCCAGCAAGACGTCGGACGAGAGCGAGGCCTTGCTGCCTGCGGCATATTGCTGCGCCAGGCTCGGAAGCGCGACTGACAGGGCCGACGCGTGTGCGCCGATGACCTGGAGCGGACCGCGTCCGGAGAGCGGCGCGATAAGTCCTACCAATGCGATCAGCAGTTCGATGAGTTGCGGCGCGAAGGCCAGCGCCAGAATGATGGACGCGCCGGTGATGCTGCGCGCACCCGGCTCGTCTGCCACTCCGCCTGACAACTGGCCCGTGGTCTCGGCCATGTCCTCGCCCTCCCCCGATCGGCCTTGATGGCCGGCACTGTTTTCGTTCGGCGATCCGACGCAACCGGACCCGCAACTGTTTTGCTAGCGGCTTTCCCTAGAGAAGGCCAGCGAAACCAAGGCAGCCGCCTGCGGCCAACAGCCAAAGCGGATTAAGGCGCGTCGTCGATGCGACGACAGCGGCGATGACGGTCAGCGCGAATGCGCGCCATGTCTGATCGGAGGCGAGACCGAGGATCCAGGCGCTGGCGGCCATCAAGCCGATCGACAGCGGCACCAAGGCCGATTGCACCAGAGCAGGCCAGCGCGCGCCGCGCGCATTCAACAGCCAGCGGCTGACGACATAAGAGAGAACGGCCGTTGGACCGCACATCGCGATGGTCGCAACCGCCGCGCCCGCGACGCCTGCGACAGAATAGCCGATCAAGGTCACGATCAGGACATTCGGGCCCGGCGACAATTGGGAGAGCGCGAAGACATCGGCGAACTGCTTGTCGGTCATCCAGTGCCGGACATCGACCGCGACGCGGTGCAATTCGGGGATCGCCGCCACGGCGCCGCCGACCGCGAACAGCGAGATCAGCGCAAATGTCCAGAACAACTGGGCGAGCGGATTATCGTCCCCGCTCATCGCGCCCACCTCGTCCGGGCATAGGTGATGGCGAGGCTGAGCGGCACGGCCACCAGCAGCACCTCCTGCAGCGGCAGCCGCGCCAGCCCGATGGCGATGAAGACGGCGCCCATGACGAAGAGGCCCACGATGTCGCTCTTCTTCAGCAGCGGCGTGAGCATCCGGAACACCACCGACGCCAGCAGACCGACGGCCACGCAGGACACGCCCGCAAGCCCTTGGCGCAGCGCCTCGGCCTGTCCGAAGTGCCCGTAGATGGCTCCGAGCGTCGTGATCAACAGCATCGGCGGTACGAGCAGGCCGGCGAAGGCCGCAAGGCCACCCGCGATCCCGCGCAAGCGCGCGCCGAACACCATGGCGAGATTGACGATGTTTGGCCCGGGCAGGAAATGGCAGAGCGCGAAGGTCTCGTTGAACTCCTCCGCCGTCATCCAGCGGTGCTCGTCGACGATCGCCCGCCGCGCGAACACCAGCACGCCCCCGAATCCCGAGAGCGACATTTTTGCGAATGCGAAGAACAGGGTACGGAGGCTGGGCGGCTCTTTGAGGATGTCGGCAGGGGAGGCTGAGACCGCGGGATCGGAGGGCATCCAGCCATCTAGGAGCACAAAATTCGGGCTGCCAAGCGCGATCGAAAGGTTCCCCGCAACGACCCACATTTTTGTCGAGGACTGCGCCTTTTCGACCCTGTGCAGCGGGCTGCCGCCAGCCTATATTGAGCGTGCCGGCTTGCCGGCTATGGAAATAAATCGCCGTCGAAATAAACCATTCGGACCCGGGGGCGGTACCCGGCGCCTCCACCAAAGCCCGACCCGATAAGCAAGTGACTGAGACGGGTTTTGGCGGGGGCGAAATAGGATCGACGAGGGCGTAAAGGGCGAGCTTTTTCCCGGTATTGTTCCGCCGTTATCGGGCTACTGCAATAGTTGCCAACGACAACTTTGCTCCGGTTGCTCAGGCTGCGTAACGCAGTTTGAAAGACCACCTTAAAGTCCTAACGGGTTAAGCTCCGTTAGGCGGGGTTCGGAGGCACCTGGCAACAGAAGCCTCCACTTTACCTTTGCCCTCTTTTTCTGCTTGTGAGCGCGAACGGCTCAGATCTGCCGTTTCTCCCCGACTTTGTGATATCCCCTCTTCCCGTTCATTCCTCCATTGACCCGGCTTCCGACGGCTTCTACCCGTTCCCATATGTTGCCGCGGGCCGGCTTCGCTGCTGACCTCCGCGACAAGGCGGGGTACGATGCGCCGGATACGAGTCGGGAATGCTGCTGCCGTCACGGCGCGGCGATCCGACGCGGGCGGAGCGCGGCCCACACGAACCAGGACCGATCATGGCGACCGATCATATTCGATACGATGTGCTGGCGCGCGACGCGCTGCGCGGGGTTTTGCGCCGGGTGCTGACCGACGCCGCCGCCCACGGCCTCCCCGGTGAGCATCATTTCTTCATCACCTTCCTCTCCAAGGCCGACGGCGTGAAGCTGTCGCCACGGCTGCTGGCGCAGTATCCCGAGGAAATGACGATCATCCTGCAACACCAGTTCTGGGATCTGGTGGTGACCGAGGATCGGTTCGAGGTCGGCCTGTCGTTCGGCGGCGTCCCGGAGCGGCTCGTGGTCCCCTTCCACGCCATCAAGAGCTTCTTCGACCCGTCGGTCCAGTTCGGGCTGCAGTTCGAACCGTCGGAAGCGATCGCGGAAACGCCGGCGAGCCCGAAGCTTCCCGCCGCCCCCGCCCCGGTGGGGGTCGTTGCGCCGCTGCCGGCGGCGCCTGCAGCCGAGTCGAGCGACGACAAGCCCGAGCCTCCGGCCAGCCCGAGCGAAGGCGCCGAAGTCGTCCGTCTCGACCGCTTCCGCAAGAAATAGGCGCATTCGCCGCGTCCGGAACGGCTCGCGAGCACATAGATTGAAGCATGCTTGAACCGGTCAAACCCGGTTCACCACCAATTATGGGCATGCTTCATGACAAAATCAGCCAGTTCATCATCATCAGCGCCGACGCGCACCGAGACCGACAGCTTCGGTCCGATCGAGGTCGCCGCCGACCGCTATTGGGGCGCGCAGACCGAGCGCAGCCGGCAGAACTTCCGTATCGGCCACGACCGCATGCCCCTGGGGCTCGTGCACGCGCTCGCGCTGGTGAAGCTCGCCGCTGCACGCACCAATCGCGAGCTCGGGCTGCTCGAGCCTGCGATGGCGGACGCCATCATCCAGGCGGCCCAGGAGATCATCGAGGGCAAGCTCGACGACCACTTTCCGCTCGTCGTCTGGCAGACCGGCTCCGGCACCCAGACCAACATGAACCTCAACGAGGTGATCGCCAATCGCGCCAGCGAGCTGATGGGCGGTGCGCGCGGGACCAAGAAGCCCGTGCACCCGAACGATCACGTCAACATGAGCCAGTCATCGAACGACTCGTTCCCGACGGCGATGCATATCGCCGCAGCGCGGGGAATTTCCGGCCATCTCGTGCCGGCTTTGTCGGAGTTGCTCGCGGCGCTGCGCGCCAAGCAGGAGGCGTTCAAGGACATCGTCAAGATCGGACGCACCCACACCCAGGATGCCACCCCGCTCACGCTCGGCCAGGAGTTCTCCGGCTATGCCGCGCAGGTCGAGAGCGCCATCACGAGGATCGAGACGGCCGCGCGCGACCTGTTGCCGCTGGCCCAAGGCGGCACCGCTGTCGGCACCGGCCTCAATGCGGACCCGAAATTCGCAGCCCTGTTCGCCAGGCATGTGGCCGACATCACGGGCCTTGCCTTCACCAGCGCTGCGAACAAGTTCGAAGCGCTGGCGTCGAATGACGCCTATGTCTATGCGCACGGCGCGATCAATGCGGCCGCGACCGGCCTGTTCAAGATCGCCAACGACATCCGCCTGCTGGGATCGGGCCCACGCTCGGGGCTCGGCGAACTCATCCTGCCCGAAAACGAGCCGGGCTCCTCGATCATGCCCGGCAAGGTAAATCCGACTCAGTGCGAAGCACTGACTATGGTATGCTGCCAAGTGTTTGGGAATCACACCGCAATTACTCTGGCCGGCAGCCAGGGCCATTTCGAATTGAACGTCTATAAACCATTACTCACACATTGCATGATGCAGTCCATACAATTACTAGGCGATGCCGCTCGTTCATTCAGCGAACATTGCGTGGTCGGCATTGAGGCCGACGAGACGCGGATTCGTGAACTGATGGAGCGTTCTCTGATGCTGGTTACGGCGCTTGCGCCGAAGATCGGCTACGACAACGCAGCAAAAGTGGCGAAGACAGCGCATCAGCGCGGCACCACGTTGAAAGAGGAAGCGGTGCGGCTCGGCTTCGTCTCTGACGACGAGTTCGACATGCTCGTGAAGCCCGAGAAGATGACGCGCCCCGGACGAGCGTGACGGTAGTCCCGTAGTACTACGGGGGGTGATGCAATTCTCGCTGTTAACCCCTAAAGGTTAGTCTCGACTACAAGTTCTGCTGCGTTTGGTGAGTACGACACCAGCTCGCAACGACGCGAACGGCTATCGAACTATCAGGGAGCGACGACGTGATTGTCTGGAGAACGCCTAGGCCTATCTGCGCGACGCGCACGTTCTCTCACTACGATGTTCGATGCCTTAGATGATTGGAGCAAGCATGGGGGACGTCATCAATTTGAAGCGTTTCAGAAAGCGCGTAGAGCGCGATCAGGCAGCAAAGGTCGCCGAAAGCAACCGCGCTCGCTTTGGCAGGACGAAGTCCGAACGCGCAACTGACGCACAACGCGACAAGCGCGCGAACGAATTACTCGATCAACATCGTATCAATGGCGAGGACGCGTGATGAAGTCGCCCGTCGTAAAACGTTCAATCGTGGTCGCAGGTCACAAGACCAGCGTCAGCCTCGAAGAAGCCTTCTGGAATGGCATGAAGGAGATTTCGGGTCTCCGGAACATGACGCTGTCCGAACTGGTCGGCGAAATCGACAACAATCGCCAGCAGGGCAATCTGTCGTCGGCGATCCGTCTGTTCGTGCTCGATCACTTCAAGAGCCGTGCCGCGGCGTCCTCGGCCTCTTCGGGGATCGAGCCCAAGGCGGCGGTGGACAGCCGGCACGCGGCCTCCGCTGCGGCTCCTTGAGGCAGATCAGAGGGCGGCCGGCCCGGTCTGTTTAAAATCGCTCTAAGATGCCGCGGCATTGCACATGCCGCGCTTGACCTCTTGGCACGCGATTGAAAATACAGGCTATGAGCGAAATCTGCGAGACACGGCCGCCTCTGCCGCTTGGTCTGGCCCGGCGAGGCTATACCGGAACCATTCAGCATCTTGCGGCTGGGGGCACGACATCGTCCCTGCCGGATGTCGAGCTGGAGAGCCGGCTGATCGAACTGGGCTTCGTCGAGGGCGCCCGGGTCGAGATTCTGCATGAGGGCATCGTCGGGCGTGACCCGATTGCCGTCCGTGTCGACAACATCACCGTCGCGGTCCGCCGGCGCGAGGCCATGGCCGTCATCGTGGCATAGGCCGCGGAAAGCGTCGTCATGGAAAGCCCTCTGCTGCATCTGGCCCTGGTGGGGACACCCAACAGTGGCAAGACCTCCCTATTCAACGCGCTGACGGGAAGCCGTCAGAAGGTCGCGAACTATCCTGGCGTCACTGTCGAGCGCAAAGAGGGCGCGTTCGTGACGCCGCAAGGGCGCCAGGTCTCGCTGGTCGACCTTCCCGGCACCTACTCGCTGCGCGGTCGCAGTCCGGACGAGGAGATCACCCGCGATTTCGTCCTGGGACGCGCGACCGGCGAGGTTTTGCCCGACCTGGTGCTGTGCGTTGCCGACTCAACCAATCTCAGGTTGACGATCCGTCTTCTTCTCGAGCTAAAGAGCACCGGGCGGCCGCTGGCGCTGGTGCTCAACATGTTCGACATCGCCAAGCGGCGTGGCGTCACGGTGGACGTCGCCGCCCTGTCGCAAGCGCTGGGCGTGCCGGTCGTGACCTCGATCGCGGTCCGCAAGGGCGGCACCGATGATTTGCTGCAGCTGACCGACCAGCTGTTGTCACAAGCCGATGCAGCCGCGGGCGATCGCGCCAACACCTGGCGTCCCCTCACCGTGCCGGAGCTGCGCGCCACCCAGCGCGAGGCCGACCGCATCATCGCGGCGACCGTCAGCCTGCCCGAGCGCCCGGACACCTGGACCGCCCGCATCGACGCGGTCGCGCTGCATCCGGTCGGCGGCCTGTTCATCCTGCTCGCGATCCTGTTCGTGATGTTCCAGGCGGTGTTTGCCTGGGCCCAACCTTTGATGCAGCTGCTGTCGGCGGCGTTCGACGCGCTAGGCGGGCTCGTGCATGATCAGCTGCCCGAGGGCCTGCTGCAGAGCTTCCTGCAGAACGGCGTGATTTCCGGCGTCGGCAGCGTCATCGTCTTCCTGCCGCAGATCATCATCATCTTCCTGTTCATTCTGCTGCTGGAAGATTTCGGCTACATGGCGCGCGCGGCGTTCCTGATGGACCGCATCATGGGCGGCGCCGGGCTGCATGGCCGCGCCTTCATCCCGCTGCTCTCGAGCTTTGCCTGCGCCATTCCCGGCATCATGGCGACGCGCGTGATCGACAATCGCCGCGACCGCCTCACGACCATCCTGATCGCGCCGCTGATGACCTGCTCGGCGCGGATCCCGGTCTATACGCTGATCATCTCGGCCTTCATTCCTCCGACCAAGGTGTGGGGCCTAGTCAACCTGCAGGGCCTCGTGATGTTCGGGCTCTACGCCGCGGGCATCGTCAGCGCGCTGCTGGTGTCATTCCTGGTCAAGTTCTTCATGATGCGCGACTACCAGCCGGCGCCCTTCATGCTGGAGCTGCCGGACTACAAGCTGCCCAGGCTGCGCGGGATCGCGATCGGCATCTACACCCGCGCCAAGATGTTCCTGCAGCGCGCCGGCACCACGATCTTCGCGATGATGGTGCTGATCTGGTTCCTGGCCTCGTTTCCACAGCCCCCGGAAGGCGCGACGGAGCCGGCAATCAATTACAGCCTGGCCGCGATGATCGGCCAAGCGCTCGCGCCGCTGCTGACTCCTGTCGGCTTCAACTGGCAGATCGCGGTGGCGCTGGTGCCCGGCATGGCGGCCCGCGAGGTCGCCGTGGCGGCGCTCGGCACGGTCTATGCGATCGAAGGCGGCAAGGAAGCCGCCGAGCAGATCGGTCAGGTGCTGGCCAGCAAATGGAGCCTTGCCACCGCGCTGGCGCTGCTCGCCTGGTACATCTTCGCCCCGCAATGTGCCTCGACGCTCGCCGTCATCCGCCGCGAAACCGGCAGCTGGCGCTGGATGGCCGTGACGTTCGTCTACATGTTCGCGCTCGCCTACGCGGCAGCGTTCGCGACCTACCATATCGCGGTGGCGATGGGCGCGGGCTGAAGTCTCCCGCGCCCGCTAGCATCATCGCGTCGCATCCACATGCAACGCGAAGCCACGCGCATCCGCATCACCGAGCTCGGGCCGCAGCTGCATCGACGGAATCAGATAGTCGCCGTGGTTCTGCCGCCGGTATGGGATCGGCTGATCCGTGAACAGCGTCCGCATCCGCCCGCGCAGCCGCTCGGCGATGTCAGCAAAACCCGCCTCATCGATCCGGCTGGCCTTGTGCGCGACGAAGGCCGGCAGCACGTCGAAGCCGGGATAAAACAGGATGCCGTGGTTGATCGGAAACAGGAGGTCGTCGATCGGCCCGTTGATGCCGCGCTCCGAATAGTGCTCCTCCCAGCCGCCGGTGGTCACGATCAGCATCGCACGCTTGCCGGCAAAGACGCCCTCGCCGTAGCGATTGCCCCAGCGCTTGTCGCTGTGCTCGCCAACGCCATAGGTGAAGCCGTAGGAGTAGACCCGGTCGACCCATCCCTTCAGGATGGCCGGCATCGTGAACCACCACAGCGGAAACTGCAGGATCACAGCGTCGGCCCATAGCAGCTTGTCCTGCTCGGCCCGAACGTCGTCGGTAAGCGTGTGCGTCTTGAAGGCTTCGCCCGATGCGGCGGCGACGTTCAGACGCGCATCTGTCGGCAACTGCGGGAAGTCGGCGCGGTCGGCGGCCGCCTTCCAGCCCATCGCGTAGAGGTCAGAGACCTTCACCTGATGGCCTTGGGCCTTGAGTTCGGCGACGGCGACGTCGCGCAGGGCGCCGTTGAGAGAGCGGGGTTCGGGGTGGGCAAAAACGAGCAGGACGTTCATGGCTGGATCCTCCTTGGAACTCGCCAAGACATAGACGTCTGCTCACTCATCCGCTATATGTGGTATATTGATAATATCATGCCGATTTATGGATAAATCAGACATCAGTCTCGTCAATATGCGCAGCTTCGTCCGGGTGGCGGAGCGCGGCAGTCTGTCAGCAGTCGCGCGCGAGCTCGGGATCGGCCAGTCCACCGTCTCGCGACACCTTCAGGAGCTGGAGGACACGATCGGCGTCCCGCTGCTCAGCCGCACCACCCGGCGCGTCACCCTGACCGACGAAGGCAGCCGCTATTACGCCAACTGCGTGCAGATCCTGCGCCTGATCGAGCAGGCCGGCGACGAGGCGCGTGGCGCGCGTGGGGCCGCGGCTGGCACGATCCGGATCTCCTGCACGGCGGCGTTCGGCATCCTCCACATCACGCGGCTCGTCTTCGCCTTTCAGGACCGCTATCCGGACATCGCGATCGATCTCAATCTGACCGACGAGCGCATCGACCTCGTGCGCGAGGGTGTCGACATCGCGCTGCGTCTGGCGCCGCTCACCGACAGCTCGCTGAAGCTGCGGTCGCTCGGCCACTCGCACCGCCTGCTGGTCGCCTCCCCCGATTATCTGGCGAGGCGCGGCACGCCACGCACGCCGCAGGAGCTGATCGGGCACGACGGCATCCGCATGACCAATGTCGCGGGCAGCGAGTTACTCGTCCTGATGGGGCCGGACGGCGTGCGTCACGAGGTGCCGTTCAGAAGCTGCTTCCGCACCAATCACGGATTAGGGGTTCGAGAGGCCGTGCTGGCTGGCCGCGGCATCGGGGCGAGCCATGCCTGGCTGGTCGACGATCTCATTGCGACGGGCAGGCTGACGGTCATCCTGCCCGACCACCGTCTGTCATCGACGCCTCTCAACATGCTGATCGTGCCGGAGCGCGCCGGCATCGCACGCGTGCGCCTGCTGATCGACTATCTCGCCGAGCAGATCGCCCGGCTGCCGGGCATCCGGCCGGAGCCGTGAGCTAAAGCCGCGGCATCGTGTCCGGTCGCACCTCGCGCGCCTGCGCGGCCAGCCGGATCGACGCGTTCGGAGCGCCGAAGCCTTGGTAGTTGCGACGCTGCACGATCTCGAAGAAGAAGCGCTCCTCGAAGATGTGGGTGTAGACCTGGAAGAACTCGGCGTCGCCGTCGCGGTCGTACAGGATCTCGTTGGCGCGTAGCGCGGCGATCGTCTCGGGCGCGAGATCGTATTTGGCTTCGAGATCGTCGTAGTAGTTGTCGGGAATGTCCAGGAAGCCGGCGCCGCGGGCGCGCATCTCGGCGACGGCTGCAAAGATGTCGTCGCAGGCAAACGCGATGTGCTGCACGCCGGAACCGAAGAACTCCGAGATGAAGCGCGACGACAGCGTGCGCGTCGCCGTGGAGCCGTTGAGGATGAAGCGCAGGCTGCGATCGCCGTTGACGATCGCCTGGCTCTGCACCAGGCCCCGGGGGTCGGCGATCTCCATCTGCGGCAGACGCGAGAAGTCGATGATCCCCGCGTAGAACAAAAGCCAGGACAACATTTCCTCGTGTGGCATTGACTGCGCGATGTGATCCACTGCCAGAAGACGGTCGGTCGACTTGTCGCTAGCGACGGCTTCGAAGTCGACGTCCCAGTGACGGCCGCGAGTGTCGAGGAAATACAGCAGGCTGCCGCCGACGCCGTGGATCGCCGGGATTTCCAGCTCCCCCGGGCCGACCGGCTGCGTGAAGGTGCGTGTCTTCAGCGACTGCGCCCGCGCCATGGCGCGATCGGCGCTGTCGACGTCGAGCGCGAGCGCGCAGACGCCGGCACCATGCGTGACATAATGCGAATGCGCAAAGCTAGCCGGCTCGCAATTGATCACGAGCTCGATTGCGCCCTGTGACCAGCGCTGCACCGCCTTGCTGCGATGCTGCCCCGTCTTGCGGAAGCCGAGCTGGCCAAACAATGTCGCCAGCGACTCCGCCTTATCAGCGCTCACGGCGAACTCGACGAAGCCGATGCCGTGGCTCGTCACGCGCGGTTCGAACCGAGGCTCGGATGCGGCCGGCAGTTTGCCAGCGAGATCATCCTGCAGCAGAAGCAGCGAGCGCATGCCGTCGAGCGCCGTGCGCGGCGCCGAGCCGGCACGGAACTGGTCGTTGAAAATCTCCAGCGACAGCGGTCCGGAATAGCCGGTCGCGGCGATCGCCTCCATGAATTCTCCGACCGGCAGATCGCCCTGGCCCGGGAAGCTGCGGAAATGCCGGCTCCAGGACAGCACGTCGAGCTCGAGCTTCGGCGCATCCGCGAGCTGCACCAGAAAGATCTTGTCGGCGGGAATTGCGCGGATCGCATTGGTCGGCAGCGATGGCGCTAGCGCGTGAAAACTGTCCAGGATGACGCCGATCGCCTTGTGATCGGCGCGGCGCACGATCTCCCAGGCATCGCGATAGTCATGGACGTGACGACCCCAGGCCAAGGCCTCGTAGCCGACGCGCAGGCCGCGCCTGGCCGCGCGCTCACCGAGCTCGTGGAAATCGGCGGCCGCGCGGTCGATGCCGCCGAGCGAGAGTGGCGAGACGCTGCTGCAGATCAGCAGCAGATCGGTGCCGAGCTCCTGCATCAGGTCGAACTTGCGCTCGGCGCGGATGAAATTGCGCGCACGCTGCGGCTCCGGCATGCCCTCGAAATCACGGAACGGCTGATAGGCGCAGATCGCAAGCCCAAGGTCGCGGCACATCTGCCCGATCTCGCGCGGGCGCATGCCGAAGGCGACGAGATCATTCTCGAAGATCTCGACCATCTCGAAGCCGGCGGCGGCGATCGCCTTGAGCTTCTCGTCGAGCGCGCCTGAGATGGAGACCGTTGCAATCGAGCGCTGGTTCATGCCGCGGTCTCCTCCATCGCGCCGCCCAGGAACAGCTGGCCGATGCGCGGATCGGCAAGCACGCGGTCCGCCTTGTCGATGATCCGGGTACGGCCGAGCTCGAGCACGATGCCGTAGTCGGAAATCTCCAACGCCGAGCGCGCATTTTGCTCGATCAGGAGCACGGAGACGCCTTTGTCGCGCAGCTGCTTCAGCATGTCGAACGTCTGCTGCGCCATCAGCGGTGACAGGCCGATCGAAGGTTCGTCGATCAGCGCCAGCTGAGGCTCGAGCAGCAGCCCGCGCGCGATCTCGAGCTGCTTCTGTTCGCCGCCCGACAATGTCGAGGCCTGCCGATCCGCCTTCTTGCGCAACACAGGAAAGACGTCGAGCGCCGCTTCGACGCGGGCCGGAAGATCGATGGTGGCGGGCGCCGCCACGCCGCCGAGCTCGATGTTATGACGCACCGACAGCTCGCCAAAAATGTTGCGACCCTGCGGGATGTAGCAGATGCCGGCGCCAAGCAGCGCGCGCTGGCTGAGGCCGGTCACGTCGCGGCCCTTGAAGACCACCTTGCCGTCACGGAGCTTCAGGAGACCGAAGATCGCCTTGAACACGGTCGATTTGCCGGCGCCGTTCGGTCCGATCACTGTGGTGATCGATCCCTTCGGCACCGAGAAGGTCGTGCCGTTGAGGATGGTCATCTTGCCGTAGCCGCCGACGAGGTTCTGGACGTCGAGAATGGGTTCGCTCACGGCCGTCTCCGTCAGTGTCCGAGATAGGCTTCGATCACGGCCGGATTGGCCCTGATCTCGTCGGGCTTGCCGATCGCCAGCACCTTGCCTTCCGCCATCACCATGACGCGCGAGCACAGCGACATCACGAACTCCATATTGTGCTCGATCACGACGAAGGTGGCGCGGCGCTCGCGGTTGATCGCAATCAGCCGCTCCTTGAGATCGCCGAGCATCGTCGGATTGACGCCGCCCGCGGGCTCGTCGAGCAGCACGAGGCGCGGACCGCCCATGAAGGCCATGGCGGCATCGAGCAGCTTCTGCTGGCCATAGGACAGGCCACCGGCCGGCTCATTGGCGAGGTGCTCCAGCTTGAAGAAGCCGATCATCTGGTCAGCTGTTGGTGTGAGGCCGGCGTCCGACGGTCCGAACAGGCGCGACAGCATGCTGCCGCGATGCTCCTGTCCCGCAAGGATCAGATTGTCGCGCACCGAGAGTTTTGGGAACACTTGCAGCAGCTGGAAGGTGCGGCTGACGCCGAGCCGGTTGAGCTCCGCCGGCCGCTGCCCGGTGACGAGCTTGCCGTCGACTCGCACCTCGCCCGCGCTCGGCACGAGCTGGCCGAGGATGCAGTTGAACAAGGTCGACTTGCCACAGCCATTGGGGCCGATCAGGCCGAGGATCTCGCCCTCCTGAACGTCGAAGCTGACGCCATCGACGGCGGTGATGCCGCCGAAGCTCTTCTTGACGTCGCGAACGTCGAGGACTGCGGTCATTGCGCGGCCTCCAGCTTGGATTGCGCAGCGGCGCGCAGCGCCGAGGCCGCCTGGGTCCGCCGTGAGCTGAGATAGCGATCGAGAATGCCGAGAATGCCGGTCGGCGAGTAGATCAACAGCGCGATGACAGCGAGCGCATAGAGCATCAGATAGTAGCCCTCCGCGACGCGCAGCCATTCCGGCAGCAGCACCGCGATCATCGCGCCGAGGAACGGCCCCAGCATGAAGCCGGCCCCGCCGACGATGACCATCATCAGGAGATCGAGCGAGAGCTGCAGGTTGAACGGCACGGGATCGACATATTGCGTCAGCGGCGCATAGAGCACGCCGGCGATGCCGCCGAGCACCGAACCGATCGCGAACGCCATCAACGTGTAACGCCGGGTGTCGATGCCGAGCGACTGCGCGCGAATCGGATTCTCACGCAGCGCCATGAAGGCGCGGCCCCAGGGCGAGCGGATCAGCCACCACATCGCGAGCGTGACGAGGCCGAGTGATCCGAGGCAGAGATAATAGAACGGCAGCGGCTTGCGGGTGGGAAAGCCGAACACCTCGGGGCGGGGAATGTTGCTGATGCCGTAGATGCCGTTGGTGAGCCAGCTCTCGTTCCGGAACACCAGGAACATGAGTGTCGAGAAGGCCAGCGTCACGAAGGCGAGATAATGATGCTGCACACGCAGCGCCGGATAGCCGAGCAGCCAGCCGACGATGAAGCAGATCACGATGACGAGCCCGAGTGCCGCGATCAGCGGCCAGCCATGGGTGGTCAGTATCGCCGCGCCATAGGCGCCAATGCCGACGAAGGCGCCCTGCGCCAACGACACCTGCCCTGCATAGCCGAGCGTGAGGTTGAGCCCCATGGCCGCGATGGTCATGACAGCCCATTGGCTCAGGATGTACAGGCCGTAGCGGTTGAAGTTCATCGGGATGATGATCAGGCCGGCGATGACGACGACAGCCAGCGCGGCGAGGAGCAGTCTGCTGTGCTTGGTCATACCGTGCGCTCCTCGGCGCGACCGAGCAGACCCTGCGGCCGGAACAGGATGACCAGGATCAGCAGCACCATCGGAACGGCTGCGCGATACTGGGTGGAGACGTAGGCTGCTGCGAGGTTGTCGACGACGCCGATCAGCAGGCCTCCGGCGATGGCGCCGCGCACCTGGTTGAAGCCGCCGACGATCGCGGCGATGAAAGCCGCCTGACCGAGAACCTCGCCACTGGAAAACTTCGCCAGATAAATGGGGGTGATCAGCAGCGAGGCGAGCGCCACCAGCACGGCGTTGATCAGGAAGGTCAGCATGATCATGCGCTCGACCGGCACGCCGATGATGCGGGCCACCGTCGGGTTCTGCGCCGCCGCCTGCATCTGGTGGCCGAGCGAGGTGCGGTTCAAGAGCGTGGTCAGGCCGACAACCGCCAGAATCGCCACTGCGAGCACGCCGATACTCTGCAGCGAAATGGCGCGGCCAAGGATGGAGACGTCGCCGACCGGGACGATCGAGGGAAAGGGTGAGGCCTCGGCGCTGAAGAACTGCTTGACCGCTTCCTTGATCCCGATCGCAAGCGCCATGGTGGCGATCGCCAGCGGCAGCACGCCGTGCCGCAGCATCGGGTCGACCAGCAGCATCTTGAAGGCGAGCCCGAGCAGCAGCCCGGACAGCAGCACGCCGACGAGCACCGCAAGCCAGAACGGCGCGCCGAGATGCATCACCGCGAGCATCAGGAAGGCCGGCAGCATCACGAACTCGCCTTGCGCGAAGTTGATGGTCTGCGAGGTCTGCCACAGCAGCGTGAAGCCGACGGCAACGAGGGCGTAGATGGCGCCGGTGGCTAATCCCGCCACGATCAGGTCGAGCAGATTGGACATGGTTTCCCCGTGAGGCCTTGGGTGACGGCGGCACCGGACATCACCCGTTCCAGCACCGCCGATCGACCGGTCACGTCAGTTGAGCTTCGGCAGCACCTGCTTGACGACCTGCTTGCCCTCGACCACCTCGACCAGGAAGCCCTGACGATCGATGTCGCCGTTCTGATCGAAGGTGACGTCCATCAGGATGTTCGGTTCAGCCGAGGTCTTGATGGTGAGGCCGTGCAGCGTGTCCGCAAACGCCTTGGAGTCGACCTTGCCCATCTTCTCGGTCGTGGCCTTGACCATGTAGATCGCGAGATAGCCCTTCAGGCCGTTATGGTCGGGCACGTAGTTGTACTTCTTCACAAAGCGGTCGCGGAACGCCTTGATGGCCTCGACCGGCGCGTCGGTGGTCAGGCCGACATGGCCGCGGGCGCCGTTGGCGGCATCGCCGGCGAGCTCGATGACCTTCTGGCCGACCAGCGTGGTCTCGCCGATCAGCGGCGCGGTCACGCCCTGGCGCTTGATCTCCTTGAGGATGCGCGCGCTCTCTTCCTCGTTGACATAGATGAAGACCGCGTCCGGCGCCGCCGCCTTGATCTTGCTGACATCGGCGGCGAAGTCCGCCTGGCCCGCTTCGGTCGACAGATCAGCGGCGACCTTGATGCCGAGGCGGTTGAACTCCTTGGTGATGACGTCGCGTCCGCCGCGGCCGAAATCGTTGTTGACCCAGACCACCGCGACCGACTTCGCCTTGAGCTCGTCGTTGATGTACTTCGCGACCTTCGGCATCGAGGATTGCTGGCCGAACGAGGTGCGGAACAGGAACTTGTTGCCGGCCTGCGTGAGCTCGGCCGCCTCGCCGCCCATGATCTGGGCGATGCCGGCCTCGGCGGCGAGCGGCGCAGTCACCTTCACCGAGCCGGAATAGCCTGGCCCGAGCAACACGTAGGGCTCGCCATCGAGCGCCTTCTGCACCTGCGCGCGTGCCACGCCCGGGTTCGACTGCGAGTCGGCGTGGCTGACCTCGATCTTGCGGCCGAGGATGCCGCCCTTGGCATTGATCTCCTCGACGGCGAGGTCGATGCCGTTCTTCCAATTGGTGCCGACGGTAGCGCCACCGCCCGAGAGCTCGGCGACGTTGGCGATCTTGATGGGAGCGCCGGATTGCGCATAGGCGGCTCCGGACAGCAGCACGGCCGAGCACAGGCCAGCCAGGATGATCGATCTCACGTTGTTTCCTCCTCTGCTCTAAACGCTTGTTTGCGTTTCTTGCTTGAACGACTTGTTCCGCCGCGTATTGGCGGTCGGCTCAGGCGGCGTCAACCGCCTGATATCTCTCCGCCATGTGATTGTCGAAGGCCGCTCCCATCGCCTCGGTCGACGGCGCAAGCCCGGTGAAGAGCTCGAAGGCATCAGCGGCCTGGTAGATGGCGAGCTCGCGCCCGAGCAGCACCTGCGCCCCCCTGGCCTTTGCGGCCTTCAGCAGCGGCGTCCACAGCGGCGAATAGACGGCGTCCGCGACCCAGAGATCGGCGCGCAGCAGATGATCAGGCACCGGCGTACCGCGGTTCGGCAGCATCCCGATCGGCGTGCCATTGACGACGCCGGCCACGCCCTGCAGGGCCTCTTCGACGCTCTCGGCGATCACCGCTTCCATGCCTGCCGGCAATGAGCTCGTGAGCTTTTCGACGCGCGTGCGCTCGGTGTCGTAGATGCGCAGGCCGGCAACACCGAGGTTCGCAAGCGCGAAGGCGATCGCCTTGCCGACGCCGCCCGCGCCGATCAGCGCCACCACGCCGCGGCCGGACTGAGCGACCAGCGGCGCCACGGCGCGTTCGAAGCCAGTGGTATCGGTGTTGTGGCCGATCAGCCGTCCATCACGCACGACGACGGTATTGACCGCCCCCATCGCAGCCGCCTTCGGCGCGAGCTCGTCGAGCAGCTCGACCACGGCTTCCTTGTAGGGATAGGTCACGTTGACGCCGGCAAATCCGAGCTGGCGAACGCCCTCCAGCAGCATCTTCAGACCCGCGCGGTCGGCGCCGGCCACCTCGATCAGCTGATAGTGGCAGCGCACGCCGAGCGCGGCCGCAGCATGCTCGTGCATGGCGGGAGAGGCCGAATGCGCGATCGGCGCACCGATCAAGCCGGTCAGGAATTTGCGGGCTTTGAGCGCGGAAAGATCAGGCACGTTCGCTTCAGTCTCGTCTACAGCTCGCGCGATCGCCGCGGGAGCGATGAAGGTCGCCGCAGACGATAGCGCGTCCGCCGGCTAACACAATTACCCAAATATCCGCCAAACCTAACATTATGTTATCTTTTTCCGGGGGCTGCTTTTTTTGCAGCCTTCGCAGCCTGACGGCGGCCCGGCTCGAGCGCGCGCATCTCCGAGCGCAGGCAATCGATGAAGTGCTCGGCATAAAGCGACAGCGGCGTGCCGCCCTTGACGGCGATGTAGGTGTCGAAGCGCGTTGGCTCGGCGATCTTGATCAGCTCGACGCCGGGATAGCCGCCATGGGCGACGGTGAACTGATCGATCACGGCGATGCCGAGGCCCGCCTTCACCAACGCGCACACGGTGGTGCCGAAGCGCGCCTTGATCGAGATGTTGTAGCTGAGTTTGTTGCGCGCGAAGATCTCGGCCATGATGCGGCCGTAAGGATCGTTGGGATCGATGCCGATCAGCGGATAGCGCGTCATCTCCGCCGCCGACACCTGCTTGCGGCCGGCGAGCTCATGGCCCTCAGGCACAATGCAGAACAACTCGCCCGAGGCCAGCGGCATGAATTCCAGGCCGGAATGGTCGAGCCGGTAGCTCATCGCCACGCACTCGCCCTTGCCGAGCATCAGATAGTCGATCGCCTCCTCGATCTTGAGGATGTTGATGTCGATGCCGAGATCGGGATAGCGGCGGCGGACGCGCTCGATCGCACGCGGCACCATCACCTGGGAAATGCTCGGCACCGAGCCGACGCGGAGTTCGGATAGCGCGCCGCGGCCGATGTTGGAGATGATGTAGCTGAGATCGTCGACCTTCTCGTAGACGCTGTTGATCTGCTCGAAGATGTTCTGCGCTTCCGGGGTCGGGAAGTAGCGGCCGTTCTGGCGCTGGAAAAAGCGGATGCCGAGCGAGCGCTCGGTGTATTTCACGAGCCGGCTGACGCCGGGCGCCGACACTTTCAGCAGCCGCGCCGCGCCGTTGATGGTTCCGGTGACCATCACTGCGCGGATGACCTCGACCTGGCGCAGCGTCATCATCGGCGCAGCTCCGGCAGACCGGAGGTCACGGGCTGCCTGGCGGCGTCAGCACGACTGGCGGACGCGGCACCGGCCGCGGTCGCGGCGGCAGCACGCCGGGCGCAGGCTTGATCTCGACCGGCGGCGGCAGCGGCGCTAGCTGAGACTGGCTCGCGACGGGCGGCACGGTCGACGCCTGCGGAGCTGCTGCCGGCGGCGCGGCGGGAGCAGATTGCGGCGTCGCGAGCGGCGGCACGGCCGGGCGCGGGCCGCCGATCTTGGCGCGCGGATCGCGCCGCGGATCACGTCCCGGCACCGGCACGTCGATGGCATTGGGGGTAGTCGGCGCCGCCTCCGCGCCCGGGAGCGACGCCGTCGACGACGGATAGGCCGGCGGCACCTCGCCGCGCGCGATCGCATCCAGACGCCGCGTTTCGCGGTCGATCGCGCGCACCGCGAGCCAGGACGACAGCGATGTCACGTCGACCACGCGATTCAGCGCATCGGGCGTGCCCATCACGAACAGCTGCACCTCCGGCCGGCTGTTCGCATTGCCCACAGTGTTCGAACTCAGGCTGGCGCGGATGTCGGCCTGATCGGCCGGAATGTCGAAGCCGCCGGAGACGATCGCGCGCGCGCCTTGCGCCTCCAAGGTAGTGGCGCCGACGCGGACGCGGCCGTCGCGGATGATGAAGGGGATCTGCGCCGACGCGACCGACAACGTGCCCGACGCCAGCGCCGGCTCGACGACCTGCCGCAGCTTGGCGTCGTCAGTCACCTGCCCCGCATCGGCGGCGCGCAATGCGGCATCAAACGCGCGCGGATCGAGATTGACGATCGAGGCATTGTCGAGCGTCACGGTGCCGTTGCCGGAGAGCGCATTGACCAGGCCCTGCACGCTGCGACCTTCGGCAGCCAGCGTCATCTGCGCGGAGATCTTGCCCGCGGGCATCTTCAGATTGCGATAGCGCAGCGCATTGCCGTCGATGCCGGCGAGCTCGACGCGTCCGTTCAGGACGAGGCCGTTCGGATTGGGCCGCGCCTCGACGGTGGCGATGACGTCGCCGCCGCCGAGCTTGCCCTTGAGATTCTCAATGGTGACCGACTGGCCGTCGCTCTTGATCGCGCCGGCGAGCGGCCGCAGGTCGGTGCCGTTCAACACGGCGCCGCTCAGCGCCTGGAACGCGACGCGACCACGCCAGCCCTTTACGAGGCCGGCGCCCAGAGGCTCGGCCTGCTCGCGGCCGGCTGCGCCGACCAGCACCGCGAACACTTGCGGCACGTCGAGCGCGTCGAGCCCGACCTCGCCCTCGACCTGTTTGTCGTCGTCGAGATTCACCGCCAGCCGGCCGCGCAGCCGGGAGCCGCCGACCGTGCTGTCGATATCCTCCAGCGTGAGGCGGCCGCCGGACAGTCCGAGCTTGCCGAACAGGCGGATGTTCTGCGCCGCCGTGTCCTGCGGCTTTACGCCCAACAGCGGCGCCAGATTGGCATTGCGCAGCCGCAGATTGACGTTCGCCTTGGTGGCATCGCCCCACGGCTCGACCGTGCCCTGCGCGTCGCCGTCGAGGCCGATGCCGGAGAGTTTTGCGGTGACCCGCAACGGCGTCCGCCACCCGCCGGTCACGCTCGACTGGAATTCGGCCGGGCCGTTGCCGACGGCCGCGATCCGGTCGAGCCCGAGCAGCGCCAGCACCACATTGCCCTGCTCGGCAGAGATGCGGCTCTCGACGCCGAGCTCGGTGCGGTCGATCGCATCGACCTCGAAGCTGCGCAGCGCCGCAGCCGATGGCTTTGCGGTCAGCGTCGCCGAGCCCTTCAGTTGCGGCGCGTCGAGATCGAGCACCGCCTTGGCCTGGCTGCGGTCGGCATTGGCGGGATCCTTGGCGAGATCGAGCGTGAGCTTCAGCCGTGCTGCGCCGGGCGGCGTGGCGAGCGAATCGAAGCGCGCCGAGATCTGCGGCGCGAATGGCTGCACCAGCGCGGTGATCTCCTTGAGCGAGCCGGCCATCGACGTCACCGTCAGCCGTCCGGTGGCATCGGCGCGATCGAACCGGCCGGAGCCCTCGGTGGTCACGCCACCGCTCTGGCCGAACTTGATCTGGTCGACGGCGATCGTCTTCGGATCGTAGGACATCCGCGCGGTGAGCGGACGCAGCTCCTGGCCGCTCAACTTGGCGCGGCCGACATCCAGCGCGACGCTGGCCTCCGCCGGCCACTCGCCGGTGACGCCGACCAGCGAGCGCGTCACCGCCATCGCCGCGTCGAGATCGAGCCGGTCGCCCTTCAGCACCGCCTCGAACCGCGAGCCGGCGCCGGCCGCACGGTTGATCAGGGCGACGCGGCCGTCGACCGAACCGCCGTCGATATCGGCCTTCAGCCCATCGATCGCGATCCGCTCCGGCGCGACGTTGAGATCGCCGCGGATGCGCAGCGGACGCTGGGTTCGGTAGCTGTTATCGGTGCGGCCCTGCAGCCAGGCGACCAGCGCGTCCGGCTCGGAGGAGTCGAGATCGAGCGCACCGGTAAAGCCCGCGGTGACCGAGGTGGAGATGCCGATCGTCCGGAAGGTCAGGCGCGTCGAGCCCGGCGCGCGCAGGTCGACCTTCTCGAGGCTCCAGGCGGTCGGCTCGTTGTGCAGATCGGCAGTGAAGTTCTGCACCGGCCGGCCGGAGAGCATGATCTGCTCGGTGGAGAACTGCACGTTGGCCGGCATCGGCAATGTCGGCAGCTGGGCGATCCAGTTGCGCAGCGCCGGCAGCACCAGCGCAGGCGCGATGGCCCGCCGGTCCTTCACGTCGTCGCCGCCCGTGAGGAGCTTGTCGGCATCGAGCTGGCGTGCGGAGAGCGATGCCTTCAGCGTCGGGGTGGCACCGAAACGGATGTCGCCACTGCCGGCGAATTTCAGCGAGCGATCCTCCTGGCCGAAGCTGACCTCGATCTGGTCGAGCTTGGCCGAGGCCGGGTCCCCGACGATCTTGGTGGCGATGCGCCACGGCGTCGCGCCGGGGGCGAGGGTCGCGGACGTGGCCGCCTTGGCGGACGGCTCCTTCGCGGCCTGGTCCTTCGCCGGCTTCTCCTTGTCGGCAGCCGGCTCCTTTGGCGGTGACGACAGTGTCAGCGCGCCTTCGAACTTGGGCGCGCGGTTCGGAAAGCTGATCAGGCCCTCGACATCGGCCATGACCGGGCGCTCGCCGGGATCGATGTTGAGGTGGACGCGGAGGCCGTTGGAATCCTTGTCCTGGCTCGACGACAGCCGGAACGGATAGCGGCCGCCGCGGATCGAGACGGCGCCGTCGCCGCGCAGCGAGCCGGCCAGTGAACGGACGTCGCCGGAGAACACGATGTCGGTCAGCTCCAGGGTCGAGCGGCTGGCGGCGTCGTGCAGGGCGACGCGGCCGGTCAGGTTGAAGCGGTCGATCGCGAGCGCAGCGAGATTGAACTTGCCGGAGGCGGACGGCAGGTCGACCTGCCCCTTGGCGTCGAGGCCGAGATCCGCGGCCATGCCGCCGATGGTCAGCTCGTTCGCCCGCCACTCCCCGCGCATGAGGTCGCCGAGGCTGAACTCGACGTCGAGCTTGTCGGCGCGCAGCTTGCCGAGGTGGTTGGCGCCGCCGAAGGTGACCTGGCGCAGCCGCAAGGTCGGCGTCGGCAACAGCCGTGCGTCCAGCGCACCGGCGACCCGCACGGGCACGCCGATGATCTTGCCCGCCTCGGCCTCGAACTGCGGCCGGAACTGGTTCCAGTCGACGAAGTACGGGCCGATCAGCGCAGCAAGGAGCGCAAGGATGAAGGCAATCGCCAAGCCGAGCAGGGTCGTCTGCACGGGGTCTCCCTCAAAGGACAACGCCCCGGCGTCGCAAAGCCTTCAGCCCGCACGGCCGCGGCCCCACGGACGTCGATACCGGAGCGCTGCATCATATAGGATTAAGTATGGCGAAGTCACAGCGCTGTCGTTCTTTCCGGGGGCGTTGCACAACAACTCCGTTAACGGAAATGGTTACCAGTGCGCCGGCAGCCGCTTCAGGCCGCGCAGCACGAAGGTCGGACGCCAGTCCGGGTTGTCCGCGTCATCGAGCTTCAACTCCGGCAGCCGCCGCAGCAGGGTTCCGATCGCGACTTCCGCCTCGATCCGGGCGAGCTGCGCGCCCAGGCAATGGTGGATGCCGCCGCCGAACGACAGCGGCTTGACGTTCGCCCTGGTGATGTCGAGCTGCTCCGGATTGTCCGGATAAACAGCGGGATCGCGGTTGGCCGAGCCGAGCAGGCACAGCACGGTCTCGCCCGCGGGAATCCGGCGGCCGCCGAGATCCTCGATGTCCTCGAGCGCCACCCGCCCGGTGAGCTGCACCGAGGAATCGTAGCGCAGGAACTCCTCGATCGCATTGGTGATCAGCTCGGGACGCGCCTTCAACAGCGCCAGCTGCTCGGGATTGCGATACAGCGCCAGCAGGCCGTTACCGATCAGGTTGACCGTGGTCTCGTGTCCCGCGCCGAACAGCAGGATGATGTTGGCGGTGAGCTCCTCGTGGGAGAGCTTGGCGCCGTCCTCTTCCGCCTGCAGCAGCTGCGTGGTCAGGTCGTCGCCCGGCTGCTTGCGGCGCAGCTCGAACAGATGCTGGAAATACGCTCGGGAGACCGCGTTGCCGGCATTGCCCTCGGCGATCTCCGCCTTCGACAGCGGCACCGGCTCGAGCAGCCGCCCGCCCTCGCGCGAGCTCTTGTAGAACGCCTCGCGATGCTCCTCGGGGATTCCGAGCATGTCGCAAATCACCGTGACCGGAAGCTTGAAGGCGAAGTCCTCGATCAGGTCCATCTTGCCGTTCGGGATGATCTCGTCGAGCGTGGCATCGACGATCGCCTGGATGCGCGGCCGCATGTCCTCGACGCGGCGCGCGGTGAAGGCCTTCACCACGAGACCGCGCAAGCGGGTGTGATCCGGCGGATCCTGCTGCAGCATCCAATGGCTCATGCTGCGGAAGATCGGCTCGTTCATGATGTCAGGGCCGTAGCGGCGGATCGAGCGGGCGACGAAATCCTTGCCGAACCGCTTGTCACGCAGCACGAGGCTCGCTTCCGCGTGCCGGCTGGCGAGGAACGAGCCGAACGGCGTGACATGCACCGGATCATTGTCGCGGAGCTGCTGATAGAACGGATAGGGATTGCGGATGAACTCCGGCGACAGCGGATTGAACAGCGGCGCGGCTTTGGCAGCCTGGACATGCTCGTTCATGTGGTCCCTTTCCCAGAGTTTCCTGATTGGTTCACGGCGGAAGCGTCATGGCAAGCCAGCTCACACATCATGCCGCGGCCTCCGCTGCCGTCTTCAACCTATGTAACTGTCCGGCGACGACGCGCACCCGACGCGGCGCCGCGATCCAGATCGCGGCTGCCGAGACGAAGGCACCAACGAACGCGATCGCAAAGCCCGGCGTGTAGCTGTTGGTGAGATCATACAGCACACCGGTGACCCAGGGGCCTGCAGCACCGCCGCACAAGCCGATCAGCATCAGCGTGCCGAAAATGCTGCCGAAATGCGCGCCCTGGAAGATTTCCAGCACGACCGCGCCCATCACGGACGTGATGCCGTAACCGAGTGCGCCCTGCGTCGCCACCATGACATAGACCAGCACGAGCGACGGCGACGCTTTCAGCGCGATCAACGCAGCGAAGCAGATCGCGAAGCCGAGGCAGCCGAGCCCCCACACGGCCTCGCGGCCGAGCCGATCGGAGAGATGGCCGAGCGCGATCTGGCCGGGAATGCCGAGCAGGCTGACGGCGCCGAGCGCCCACACCGCGACGTTGGAGCTGAAACCGATCTCGAGCAGGTACTTCGTCTGATGCACCTGCACGGCGTACCAGACATAGAGGCCGAAGAAATAGCCGAGCGCGAGCCACCAGAACCTGATGGTGCGCAGCGCGCGGGATAAGGTCCAGTCGATGCCGGCCCAGACCGGATCGACGACGTTGGATATCGGCTTGGCGGCGTTGGCGAGCGGCGCCGCATCGCCATCGGGCCGCAGGCCGATCTCCTCCGGCTTCTTGCGCAGCAGCAGATTGATCGGCGCGAGCACGACCAGCACGACGATGCCCATCGCAGTGCAGGCCGTGCGCCAGTTGGTCTGCGCGATCATGTGCTGCACCCAGGGCAGCAGGGTCATCGAGCCGATGCCGACGCCTGCGAATGCGATGCCGATGGCGAGGCCGCGGCGGCGGATGAACCAGTTCGGCAGGAACAGCGATTGTCCGGAATAGCCGAGGCAGACGCTGCCGGCGCCGACCATGACGCCGATGGTCAGGTAGAGATGCCAGGGCTGCGAGGTCAGCGGCGCGAGCAGCAGTCCACCCGCCATCAGCGAGACGCCGAGTTCCATCACCGCACGCGGGCCGGTGCGATCCATCAGCCGTCCGATCAGCGGACTGACGATGCCCGAGGCCACGAAGCCGAACGAGAACGCACCGGCGGTGACGCCGCGGTCCCAGCCGAATTCGGCGAGGATGGGTGGATAGAACAGCGAGAACGCGGTGCGCGCATTGACGCCGATCGCCATCGTCACGAAGGTCACGGCGACGATGACCCAACCATAATAGAACGGCAGGCGCATGGTTGTTGTTTTCACTCCCTGTGCATCCTTCGCATCATTTGCCTGCGGAGGGGTCAAGGACTTTCTTCGCGCGCGATGTCGATGTCAGTTACCTCCGAGGTCATGTGTGCGGCGCACTGTCCTCATCCTCGGTGTCGTCCCGGCCTCCGCGCCGGGATCCATACCGCGTGATCTCGCGAGGACCGTAGCTGCCAGTTGCGCGTGGTTACGGGTCCAGGCTCAAGGCCGGGACGACAGCGAATGTGTGGCGCGCTCCGTGGGTCATGGCTGCACGCTCCTCGCGGCGCCAGCGGCGTCCGAGCTCTGCAATTGAATCGCCCCCCAAAAACAGAAGGGCGCAGGGAAGGCCGGGCGCTGGCCGCGCCCGTGGCCCGCCTGCTCAAATAAATGCAGGCGGCAGGTACCACAGGTGTGGCCGAGAAACGCCCGGCCCTCCCTGCGCGATGGTCTTCACGCTTATATGCAGGCTTCCTGGCGCTCGGCTTGTTGGCCGCCATACGCGAACGCGTGTCACGCGTTGCGCGGTGATACCAGCGTCGAGGTATCAGAACCCTGCAACTTCACGTCCGCAAGCGCATCGTTCGTCCGCACATCGCAAAGGACATGCTGCGAGCTCTCGCGGCCACCGCTCCCCGCCCCGCGTGTCGTGACGATCGCGCGCAACGCCCCTTCATGATGAGGCGGGATGCGCTGAAGGATCGTGGTGATTTGCCCGACGACGCAAGCGAAATCAGCTGCGACAAACTAACCCGACGGGCAAACGGCGCTCGCCGTCATGATCGGGCGTCCTCTCTCGTTCCAACTCGAAGCGATTTCAATCCCGCTTCAAGGCACTGGACGACCGAAACGAGTTGACGCTGCGCAGCAGCGCCCCATACGCTGACACAGCTTCCGTCGGCAAACAACAGAACCATCAGACATGATGAATGACCGGCCTGCTCTTCACAAATTGATCCGCGAGCTACAACAACTGATCGCTGCGCTGTGCTGCATCCTGGTCTCGAGCGCGGTGGTCGCCCGCGCCGAGCAGCCTTTCATGACCGTCGAAGGAGATACCAGGAGCACCGCTTGGTGGGTTCTCGCCGAGTTTCATCCGTTCACGACCGAGGTCCGCGGCATTCCCGTCGGCCAGATCCGGAAGGGCTGGTGCAAGGCGACCGAGTTTCGCAAGGACCTCATCCCGCGCCAATTCCTCTACGAAGGCGGCGGAGACGCGATGGAGGCGAGCCAGCGTTCATTTGCTCTGGAGGGCCATTTCGACGGGTCAACGATGAAGCAGGTGGCGCTGGTCGGCGTCTACGAGGACTGCAAGGGCGCGAGGGGACGCTTTCTCATGATCCTCGACCTGCCCACCGGAGGCAAGCCGCGCATCCGCCTGCTCGAGGCGGTCAAGACGCCGCATCAATACGCAGCGCTTTCGTTGCAGGACGACAACACGATCGTCGCCTGGACATGCATGGATTGCGACAATTTCGAGAAGCTGAAGTGGAACAGCAAGCAACGCAAATTTGTTTGGCTGCCCCCGCCCAGCGACGAGTAGCGAGCCCCACCGGCAATTTGCATCGGCCGGTCGCTTCAGCCCTCCGCATGCGCGACCTGTGATTCAGGCCGCAGCCTTCGCCTCGTCGGCGCCATGGAACGCATACACGTCCATGCGAAGCACGCCGTAGTTGGCGCTGTTGTGCAGGCGCTCCACACGGGCGCCTTCGCCGGCGGCGCCGAGGGCTGCGAACAGCGGCAGGAAGTGCTCGTCGGTCGGATGGTTGTCGCGGGCATGCGGCGCCAGCGTCCGGTAGTTGACGAGATCGTCGACGCGGCCTTCGATCGCGGCCTGATGGACCCAGTCGGCGAAGTCGACGACCCAGGACGGCGCCGGATCGTCGATGTCGAGCCGGCGCTTGCGGAATTCGCCGAGATTGTGGGTGAAGCTGCCGCTGCCGATGATCAGCACGCCCTCGTCGCGGAGCGGTGCCAGCGCGCGGCCGAGCGCGAGATGATGCGCAGGGCCTTGCTCGGTCTGGATCGAGAGCTGCATGACGGGAATGTCGGCCTGCGGGTACATCAGCAGCAGCGGCACCCAAGCGCCGTGATCGAGGCCGCGCTCGCGGTCGACGCCGACGGGAAAGCCGGCGGCCTGCAATCGCTCTGCAACGGCGCGGGCGAGATCGGGCGCGCCCGGTGCGGGATAGCGCAGCTGGTAGAGCTCGCGCGGGAAGCCGTAGAAATCATAGATCGTCTCGTTCTGCGCGACGACGTTGACGGCGGGGATGTTGGTCTCCCAATGCGCCGAGATCACGAGGATGGCTTTCGGCCGCGGCAGGCTGTTGCCGAGGCCCGAGAGGAAGTCACGCGCCGCCGACGCCGTCAGCGGCAGCATCGGCGAGCCGTGCGACAGGAAGATGCTGGGCAGGGTCATGGCATGGCTCCTCGTTCTCTCTCCGGATATCTCAGGTCGCGCCTCGCCCACAACCGTCGTCCCGGCCTCGAGCCGGGATGACACCGAGTGTGAGGCGACGCGCTCCGGCGTCCGCACCGCTGCCGTCCCTGCGAACGCAGGGACCCATACCGCGTGATCTCAGTTTGAGGCACGCTGGGCGTCGGCCAGCGTGCTCAACTCAGTGCGGCCGGTGGTTATGGATCCCCGCGTTCGCGGGGATGACACTGAGGGTGCAGCGGCGGATCGGCCACCTCACGCGGACATCAGTGCGCGCTGCGCAGCTGGCCGCCGGCGAGGTTGCCGCGGAGCGCGCCGAGCGCATAGGCGCCGTCGCCGAGCAGGGCCTGGACCACCAGGGTGACGGCCCAGAACGCCGGATATTCCCAGCCGCCCTTGGGGTTGTTGAAGAAGAATCCGGCGGAGCCGTGCACGGTGAAGATGGCGCCGAGCAGGATCGGCACGGCGGCGAGCGCGACCCAGCGGGTGGCGACACCGAGGATCAAAGCGATGCCGGCGAGGATCTCGGCGGTGATGGTGACATAAGCGAGCTCAGGCAGCAGGCCGATGCTCGCGAAGAACTTTGCGGTACCGGCCGGGGTGAAGACAAACAGCTTCAGGCTGGCATGGGTGAGGAACAGGCCGCCGAGGGTGAGGCGGAGCAGGAGCGCGGCATAGGGCGCGGTGCGGGAATCGATCATCAAAACCTCCGTGGGGACCCCCGGGATATGGATCATTTCCCCTCAGACGATAATCCGGTACAAGGGAAATTCAGTTCACACCTACAGAGCGAGATAGCGCTTGCTCGACCGCCTCACTGGTCTCGAAGTTCTCTCCAAGGTCGCAGGCTCCGGCAGCCTGTCCGGGGCGGCGCGCGTGCTCGGGATGTCGCCGACCATGGTGACCAAGCATCTCGCGGCGCTGGAGGCGCGGCTTGGGACAAAGCTGTTCCATCGCACCACGCGGCGGCTGACGATCACCGAGGCGGGCCGGCGCTATCTCGATCTCGCCGAGCGCGTGCTCGGCGATTTCGAGGCCGCCGAAAGCGCGATCGCCGCCGATCGCGTCGAGCCGCGCGGGCTGCTCCGCCTCAACGTCCCGCTCGCGTTCGGCACCCGCCAGATCGCGCCATTGCTCGCCGGCTTCGCCGCGCTCTACCCCGGGGTCAGCGTCGAGCTCGGCCTCAACGACCGGCTGGTCGACCTGATCGAGGAGGGCTGGGATCTCGCGATCCGGATCGGCACGCTCAAGGATTCGACGCTGGTGGCTCGGCGGCTGGCGCCGTGCCGGATGATGATCTGCGCCGCGCCGTCCTATCTCGCCGCGCGCGGCGTGCCCCGCACCACGGCCGATCTCGCCGGGCACAACTGCCTCGGCTATACCCTGGCCGCCGCCGGTCCGTCGCGCTGGCGCATGGGCGGCAAGGTGGCCGTCGACGTGACCGTGAGCGGCAATCTGCGCGCCAACAATGGCGATGCGCTGCTGGCCGCTGCGCTGGCCGGGCAAGGCGTGATCTACCAGCCGACCTTCATCGTTGGCGACGAGCTGCGCGCTGGACGGTTGGTGGCGGTGACGCTCGACGTGCCGTCCTCGGATCTGCTGGCAGTGCATGCGGTCTACCTGCCGGACCGCACGCCCTCGGCCAAGGTGCGCGCCTTCATCGACTACCTCGCCGCCGCCTTCGCGCCGGAGCCCCCTTGGGATCGCGGCCTCACATGACCACACGCCGAGCGCATGCTCTGAGAGATCGACATGACTGAGCAAACTCACGACGGCAATCATCATTGGCCGATGTTGCGCTCGCTGCGGGGCTGGCGACTCAGCGCCCTGCCTGCCGATCTCACCGCCGGGCTGACGCTCGCGGCAATCGCGATCCCCGAGCAGATGGCGACCGCCAAGCTCGGCGGCTTCACGCCGGAGACTGGATTCTTCGCTTTCCTGGCGGGATCGCTCGGCTTCGCGCTGTTCGGCGCCAACCGCTTCCTGTCCTGCGGCGCCGATTCCACCATCACGCCAATCTTTGCCGGCGGCCTAGCGCTGCTCGCGGCCAGCGGGACGCCCGAATATGGCAGCCTCGCCGCGGCGCTGGCGCTGCTGGTCGGCGTCATGCTGGTGCTGGCCGGCGGCTTCCGGCTCGGCGGCATCGCCAATCTGCTCTCGGTGCCGGTCACCGTCGGCTTCCTCGCCGGCATCTCGGTGCACATCATCGTCTCGCAGTTGCCGAGCGTGCTCGGCCTGCCCTCGCCGAGCGGACCGACCCTGGCGCGGATCGCGGCCTTGGCCGGCGAGCTCGGCAAGACCAACATCTACACGCTGATCATCGGCTTCGGCGTGCTCACCGTCACGGTCTGCGAGCGGATCAGCGCCCGCATTCCCGGCGCGCTGATCGCGCTGGTCGCAGCGACGCTGTTCGTCATGGCGGCTCACCTCGAGGCGCGCGGCGTCCCGGTCATCGGCGCGATTTCCGGCGATCTGCCGATGCCGTCGATGCCGCTGATCGGGCCGGAGCAATGGGTGAAGCTGGTGCCGCTGGCGTTCCTGATCGCCGTCGTCGTGATGATGCAGACCGCGGCCACCACACGCTCGTTCCCCTCTGAGCCGGATCGTCCGGCCGACGTCGACCGCGACTTCCTCGGCGCGGGCGCCGGCAGCCTGCTGGCCGGCCTGTTCGCCACGTTCCCGGTGAATGCGAGCCCGCCGCGCACCGGCATCGTGGTCGAGACCGGCGGCCGCTCGCAGGTCGCAGGCCTCTCGGCCGCGGTCGTCGTGCTGCTGCTCGTGCTGTTCGGCGCGCGGCTCCTGGCGCATGTGCCGGACGCAGCCCTCGGCGGCGTGCTGCTGTTCGTCGCTCTGCGCATCATCCGCGTGACGCAGATCGTCCAGGTCTATCATGCCTCCAAGGGCGAGTTCCTGCTGATCGTGGCGACGGCGGCGGCCATCGTCGTACTGCCGATCGAGCAGGGTGTCGCGCTCGGCATTGCGCTGTCGCTGCTGCACGGCATCTGGAGCACGACGCGGGCGCATCTCATTACCTTCGAACGCGTGCCCGACACCACGATCTGGTGGCCGGCGCACCCGCACATTCGCGGCGAGGAGCTGTCCGAGATCGCCGTCGTCGGTTTCCAGGCGCCGCTGAGCTTCCTCAACGCCGCGACCTTCCGCGCCGACCTGCAGCATTTGCTGCAGCGGCGCCAGCCGCGGCTGCTCGTGCTCGAGGCCAGCGCAATGGTCGAGATCGACTTCACCGCAGCGCAGGCGCTACGCGAGGTGATCAGGCAATGCAATGCGGACGGCATCGTGTTCGCGGTCGCGCGGCTGGAATCGCTGCGGGCGCAGGCGGCGTTCGAGCGCTTCGGCCTCTACGACGTGCTGCCACGCGACCGCGTGTTCCACAGCGTGGATCGCGCGCTGCAGAAGCTCACGGGCCCGAGCTGAGCGCGATCGGCAGCGCTGATACAAATCGTTACGAAGTGCAGCGCGGCACGACACATCCCGGCAAAGTTCGGCGACGAGAAGTCCTCCCTTCATGACGCCCGGCGCGGTCGCCGAGGCAGGAGAAGGACATCGTTCATGCGCAAGCTGCTTCCGTTGCTGTTCATCGTCGGCGCGATCGCCACCGCACAAGCTCAGGAGACGACCGCCGTGCGTCAGGCTTGCGGCAGCGAGGTCCGCACGCTATGCGCGGGAATCATGCCCGGCGGCGGCCGCATCAAGCAGTGCATGATCGAGAAGTTCGACAAGCTCTCCGACGGCTGCAGGAGCGCGATCAAGGATGCGAAGGCGCAACAGGGCGGCAAATGATGCCGTCGAAGGTCGCGATGCCGGACAACTCAGCCGCCGTTCATGTTGCCTGCGGCACTCTGCTGTTCACCACGCACCGCAGCGATGCACCACATGGTCAGCAGAGCTGCAGTGCATGATCGGCATCGCACCGGGCATTATGGTATGAGAGAGACGTTTCGCGACTCCTCGAAAAATTTGCGAAACCAAACCGTGTCCGACGACGTCTAAGGACTGCACCGACTCAAAACCAACGAGAGGACCGCAACTCACATGCGCAATCTGTTCACCTCCGCCCTGCTCGCCGCGACCGTCACGCTGGGCGCGTCAGCCGCGCAGGCCTTCACGCTGCCGTCCCAGCCGGCTGCTCCGGACAGCAATGTGGAGCGCGTCGCCGGCGGCTGCGGTCCGGGCTGGTTCCCGGATCGCTGGGGCCGCTGCCGTCCCGCCCCGCGCGCCTATTACGGCTATGGCGGCGGCTACGGCTATGGCCCGCGCACTTGCTGGATCCGTCCCACTCCGTGGGGTCCGCGCCGCGTCTGCCGCTGATCTCTCGACCTGATCGTGACACGCCGCCGCATTCAGTTGCGGCGGCGTTTTCAATTACTTCACGGGCCGCTTCTCGAGCTTCCTCGCCAAAGTCCGCCGGTGCATGCCGAGGCGGCGCGCCGCTTCGGAGATGTTGAAGTCGGTGTCGATCAGGGTCTGGTGGATGCGCTCCCACTCCAGCGTCTTGATCGACGTGGCGCGCTCGGCGAGTGCGACTTGCGCGTTGCCCTGCGCCTTGCGGAAGGCTTCCTCGATGTCATCGGTGTTGGAGGGTTTTGCCAGATAGTGGCAGGCGCCGAGCTTGATGGCCTCCACGGCCGTGGCGATGCTGGCGAAGCCAGTGAGCACCACGATCAGCATCTCCGGATCATGGGCGTGCAGCTTCTCGACGCAGACGAGGCCGGAGGCGCCGCCGAGCTTGAGGTCGACGACGGCATAGCCGAACGTCTTGTCCTTGATGATCTCATCGACCTCCTCGAGCGAGGCTGCGATCACGGCCTCGTAGCCGCGCCGCTCGAATGAGCGCTTCAAGGTGCGCGCGAAACCGTCGTCGTCCTCGACAATCAGGAGAGAGCGTTCAATCTCCACTGGGCTCTCCAATCGCAAGCATCGAGAGCGGCAGTGACAGCCGCACGGTTGCCCCGCGTCCCCGGTGGTTCCAGGCCGAAACGCCGCCGCCGAGCTTGCGGATCACATTGACCACCAGGAACAGGCCGAGGCCACGGCCCGGGCGGCCCTTGCTGGACTGATACGGACGCCCGAGCTGCGCCAGCATGGCAGGATCGAAGCCCGGCCCGCGGTCGCTGACGCTGAGCAGCAGCATGTCACCATCGCGTTCGACGACGAACTCGACCCACTCGCGCGACACCTCGAAGGCGTTGTCGAGCACGTTGACGATCGCCTGCTTGAGAGCAACGTCGGAGACGATCGTCGGATCGGAGCCGAACTCGTTGCGGACCATCAGGTTGCGCGCCGAGCGCGCCGCGGTCCATTCGGCGACCAGCGCCGTCAGGAACGTCTTCAAGGTCGTCGGCGCCGAGCCCTCGCCGCGCGCCTGACCGGCGGACACGAGAATATCGGTGACGATCGACTTGCAGCGCTGCACCGCCGCTTCCATTTCGGTGAAATCTTCCGCCAGCGCGGGATCGGCCGAGATCGCCGTCATGCGCCGCCAGTCGTTGAGGATGACCGAGATCGACGCGAGCGGCGTGCCGAGTTCGTGTGCGGCGCCGGAGGCCAAGAGACCCATGCGGATGATGTGATCCTGCTCGGCGGCATGCTGGCGCAGATCAGCCAGCTTGGCGTCGCGCTCGCGCAAGTTCCGGTTGATGCGGGTGACGAACACGACCAGCAGCACGGCGTCGAGCACGAAGCCGACGAACATGCCGGTGATGTGCAAGGTGAAGGCGTCGCTGACGTGATGCTGCGGCAAATCCAGCGGCCGATACTCAATGGTCAGCCAGACGAAGCTCAGCGCGGTGAGCGCCACGAGCGACCAGGACGAGCGCGCATCGAGCAGCACTGCGCCCAGCGTGACCTGCAGCAGATAGAGACAGGTGAACGGATTGGACGCGCCGCCGGTGAGATAGAGCTCCGACGTCAGCGCCACGACGTCGAGCATCAGCGCGATCAGCAGATGCCGGTTGCCGACGTCGTCGCGCCGGCGCAGCCAGACGTGGCTCGCGACATTGAGCACCACCAGCGCGCAGATGATCGCGGCCATCGGAACGACGGGGAGCGCGATGCCGAACCAATAGGTGACGAAGGCGATGGTGACGATCTGGCCGACCACGGCGATCCAGCGCAGCTGAATCAGCAGCACCATGTTCTTGCGGTTGGTCGCGTCCTTGGTGGGGATGGGCGCGTGGATCTCGGGCGTGGCGATCGCCGCGACGGCGCCGATCGGCAGGTTTGGCGCTTCGTTCATGCCGCGGTGTCCGAGGCCAGCGCTGATGTCGGCAAGCCGCGTCCGCTCACGATGGCGACGCCTCGTGTCCACGCATGCTCTGCCGCCGTCGATCCCATTCCGCGTCCTGCGCTGTCGCCGCGCCGTCGTCGCGACGCGCGCGGCGGAGCCGCTGCACGCCGGCGCCGGCCAGCATCAAGGCCAATGTAAACCAGGTCAGCGCGTAAACCAGATGGTTGTTCGGAAACGCGATCACGGTCAGGCCACCGACCGGATAGCCGCCCGGATTGGGTGTCGCATCGGCATCGACAAAAAACGGCGCGACATCGGACAGGCCGCGCGCCGCCGCGATGGCCGCGATGTCACGTGAATACCAGCGATTGGCCTGGGGATCGTTGTGGCGCAGGAAGCCGCCGCCGGGCTCGGAGATTCGCAGCAAGCCGGTCACGCTGACGACGCCATCCGGGTTCCCGGCGCTGCGGCTCGCCGGCTCGCGGCGTTCGGACGGCACGAAGCCGCGGTTCACCAGCACCAGGCCGTCAGCGGTCTGCAGCGGCGTCACGACCCAATAGCCCGGCCCCTCGACCGTCAGCGCCTGGACCAGCGTCTCACGGTCATTGAGGAAGCGGCCGCTCAAGGTCACCCGCTTGTACTCGTCATCGCTGCGATTGATCGCCGGCCACTGTGCTGGGTCAGGCGCGGCTACCGGCGCAGCATGCACGCGGCGACCGACTCGATCGATCAGATCGAGCTTCCAGGCGCGGCGCTCAACCTGCCAGACGCCGAGCGCCAGCAGGACCGCAACGCAGGCGACCCATGCTGCGCCGATCGCGAGCGTCGCCGGCCGCCCTGCGCCCGGCGCGTCTCGTCCCCCTGCCCCATTGGCAGGGTCCGGCATCACGGCGTCGAACCCATCTCGTGCACCGGCATCATGTTGGTGGTGAGATGATGCATGACCCAGAGCGAGCCGGAGAGCGCGATCACCACCATGATGATGGTGAAGATCAGCGCCATCATGGTCCAGCCGCCCTCGGCCTTGGTGTTCATGTGCAGGAAAAAGATCATGTGGACGACGACCTGCACGGCCGCGAAGGCCATGATGATCAGCGCCGTCACCTGCTTGTCGAGCGAGCCGTTCATGACCAGCAGGAACGGGATCGCGGTCAGGACGACCGAAAGGCCGAAGCCGATCAACTGGCCGGAGCGCGTGCCGGCATGATCATCGGCCGAGTGGTGCGCGTCCGCGTGGGCGTGGACATCCGAGCTCATCGCAGCATTCCCATCAGATAGACGAAGGTGAAGACCCCGATCCAGATCACGTCGAGGAAGTGCCAGAACATGCTGAGGCAGACCAGCCGGCGCTTGTTGGCCTCGATCAGGCCGAAGCGCTTGACCTGCACCATCAGGGTGACCAGCCAGACGAGACCGAACGTCACGTGCAGGCCGTGGGTTCCAACCAGGGTGAAGAACGACGACAGGAAGGCGCTGCGCTGCGGCGTCGCGCCCTCATGGATCATGTGCACGAACTCGGTCAGCTCGATGCCGAGGAAGGCCAGACCGAACAGGCCGGTCACCACCAGCCAGCCCTGCATGGCGGCGACGCGGTTCTGCTGCATCGACAACATCGCGAAGCCGTAGGTGAGCGAGGACAGCAGCAGGAACGAGGTGTTGAGCGCGACCAGCGACAGATCGAACAGGTCCTTCGGCGCCGGGCCCGCGGCGTATTTGGTGCCGAGCACGCCATAGACGGCAAACAGGATCGCAAAGATGAGACAGTCGCTCATCAGATAGATCCAGAAGCCGAGCATCGTGCTGCTCCCTTCCGGATGGTCGTGCTCGTCGACGACGTAGAAGACCGGCTCGCCGGCCTTCAGGGTGCCTGCTGCGATCGTCATGACTTGGCTCCTGCCGCGAGCAGCTCGGTGCGGGCGCGCTCGACGCTGACGACCTCGTCAGCGGGGATGTGGAAGCTGCGGTGATAGTTGAAGGTGTGGCCGATCGCGACCGCCAGCAGCGCGACGAAGCTGCCGGCTGCCATCCACCACATGTACCAGATCAGGCCGAACCCCATGCTCGTGCTCAAGCCCGCGAGGATCACGCCGGTGCCGGTGTTGCTCGGCATGTGGATCGCCTTGAAGCCGGTGAGCGGACGGGCGTAGCCGCGGCGCTTCATGTCCCACCACGCGTCGTTATCGTGGATGACGGGCGTGAAGGCGAAGTTGTAGGCCGGCGGCGGCGACGAGGTCGCCCATTCCAGGGTGCGCGCATCCCAGGGATCGCCGGTGGTGTCGGCGAGCTGCTCGCGGCGCAGGACGCTGACGGCGATCTGGATCAGGAAGCTGGCGATGCCCAACAGGATCATGAACGCGCCAATGCCGGCGATCACGAACCAGATCTGCAGGCTCGGATCGTCGAAGGTGCGCAGGCGGCGTGTCACGCCCATCAGGCCGAGGACGTAGAGCGGCATGAACGCGAAGTAGAAGCCCACCGTCCAGAACCAGAACGACATCTTGCCCCAGAACGGATCGAGCTTGAAGCCGAACGCCTTCGGGAACCAGTAGGCGATGCCGGCGAACAGGCCGAACAGCACGCCGCCGATGATGACGTTGTGGAAGTGCGCGACCAGGAACAGGCTGTTGTGCAGCACGAAGTCGGCCGGCGGCACAGCGAGCAGCACGCCCGTCATGCCGCCGATCACGAAGGTCAGCATGAAGGCCACCGTCCACATCATCGGCAGCTCGAAGCGGATGCGGCCGCGATACATCGTGAACAGCCAGTTGAACATCTTCGCGCCCGTCGGGATCGAGATGATCATCGTCGTGATGCCGAAGAACGAGTTCACGCTGGCGCCGGAGCCCATCGTGAAGAAATGGTGCAGCCAGACCAGGTAGGACAGGATGGTGATGACGACGGTGGCGTAGACCATCGAGGTGTAGCCGAACAGCCGCTTGCCCGAGAAGGTCGAGGTGACCTCGGAGAAGATGCCGAACGCCGGGAGGATGAGGATGTAGACCTCCGGATGGCCCCAGATCCAGATGAGATTGACATACATCATCGGATCGCCGCCGAAATCATTGGTGAAGAAGTTGGTGCCGACATAGCGGTCGAGCGACAGCAGCGCGAGCACCGCCGTCAGCACCGGGAAGGAGGCGACGATCAGGACGTTGGTGCACAGCGAGGTCCAGGTGAAGACCGGCATCTTCATCATGGTCATGCCGGGTGCGCGCATCTTGACGATGGTGCAGATCAAATTGACGCCGGATAACAGCGTTCCGACGCCGGCGACCTGCAATGCCCAGATGTAATAGTCGACGCCGACATCAGGACTGTACGACAGGTTCGACAGCGGTGGATAGGCGAGCCAGCCGGTGCGCGCGAACTCGCCGACGAACAGCGAGCACATCACCAGGATGGCGCCGGCTGTCGTCATCCAGAAGCTGAAATTGTTCAGGAACGGAAACGACACGTCGCGCGCGCCGATCTGCAGCGGCACGACGTAGTTCATCAGGCCGGTGACCAGCGGCATCGCCACGAAGAAGATCATGATCACGCCGTGCGCCGTGAACACCTGATCATAGTGATGCGAGTTGAGATAGCCCTCGGAGCCGTTGAAGGCGATCGCCTGCTGCAGCCGCATCATCAGCGCATCGGCAAAGCCGCGCAGCAGCATGACGATGCCGAGCACCATGTACATGATGCCGATGCGCTTGTGGTCGACGGTGGTGAACCACTCCTTCCAGAGGTAGCCCCAGAGCCGGAAATAGGTCAGTGCGCCCAACAGCGCGAGGCCCCCGAGCGCGACCATCGCGAAGGTGCCGACGATGATCGGCTCGTGCAGCGGCAGCGACTCCAGGGTCAGCCGGCCGAAGATGAGCTTGGTGAGATTGGCAGTGTCGAACATGATGTGATCCTCACGAATCCGAACGTCAGGAATTCGACTTGGAGGTCGGCAACGGGATGAACGACGCCTTGGACGGCCGCATCAGGCCGGGCCGTTCCAGCCCGCGGCCCTGCAGCGGCGTCCAGTCGAGCGGCGCCAGGACGGTCGGCGAGGAATTCTCGGCCATGCGCGTGACCTGGTCGCCCGGCAGGCAGACGCCGCCGGCGACAAAGCTCGGCTCGGCGCCGAACACCGCGCCGCGGCCGGCGAACTTGTCGTAGGCGAGCGGCAGCGTGTTGCTGATACCGGCCATGCCCATGCCGCCCCTGGCGTCGATCGCCATCATCTCGCTCATGCACATCTTGCCGGCTTCGACGCACATGTTGAGGATGGCGCGGAACAGATCGTTGTCGACGGAAGCGTAGTAGCGCACCGGCTCGTTGGCGCTCGGACGCTCCAGAGTCAGATATTCGGGCTTGCCTAGCTGATTGCCGCTGGCCTTGGCCTTCTCGACCCAGCTGGCGAACTCCGCATCCGACAGACCGTGGAAGGCGAAGCGCATGCCGGAGAAGCCGGCGCCGCTGTAGTTCGCCGAGAAGCCGCGATAGACGCCCGGCTTGTTGATGACGGCGTGCAGCCGGCTCTGCATACCCGGCATCGCGTAGATCTGGCCGGCGAGTGCCGGAATATAGAACGAGTTCATCACCGAGGACGAGGTGATCCGGAAATCGAGCGGCCGGTTCACGGGAGCGGCGAGCTCGTTGAGGCTGGCGATGCCGTATTCGGGATAGATGAACAGCCACTTCCAATCAAGCGCGACGACGTTGACCTCGAGCGGCTTGTCCTGCGGGGTCACGGCGCGATCCGCCGAGATACGGCCGAGTGTGCGGTAGGGATCGAGCAGATGGGTGCCCATCCAGGTGACGGCGCCCAAGCAGATGATGATCATCAGCGGCGCGGCCCAGATCAGAAGCTCGAGCTGGGTCGAGTGGTCCCAGTCCGGCGTATAGGTCGCGGCCTTGTTGGACTGGCGGTAGCGCCAGGCGATCATGGCGGTGGCCACCATCACCGGCACCACGATCAGCAGCATCAGCACGGTGGCGATGATCACGAGATCGCGCTGCTGGGCGGCGACGTCACCGGATGGCGAAAGCACCACCAGATTGCAGCCCCCGAGCGCGAGCCCCAGGGGTAGCAGAGCCAACGTTTTCCAGTAACGCACGATTAACCTCGTCGAAGCGCGGATCTCTGAACGAGGCCTCACGTAGCGACCGGACGTCACGCCCAACATTGGACAATTTGTCCAATACCGGAGCGACGCTTGGGCAGACATTTACGGGCTCAAATAGAGTGCGAGAGGACTGCGAGCAGCGATGACACAGGCAGCGGCCATGGACGGCGAGACCGATCTCTCCCGCAGGCATGAGGCGAATCCGGGCGAGATCGCGATCGGCGTCATCATCGGCCGCACGTCGGAGTTCTTCGACTTCTTCGTCTACGCCATCGCCTCGGTGATCGTGTTTCCGCGCCTGGTCTTCCCGTTCGCCGACGAGCTGACGCAGACGCTGTATTCCTTCGCGCTATTCGCGCTCGCCTTCATCGCCCGCCCGTTCGGCAGCGTGATCTTCATGGCGATCGACCGCCGCTACGGCAAGAGCGCCAAGCTGATCATTGCGCTATTCCTGCTGGGCACATCGACCGTCGCGATCGCCTTCCTGCCGAGCTACTACACCGTCGGCGCCGGCGCGATCTGGCTGCTGGCGCTGGCGCGAATCGGCCAGGGCTTGGCCTGGGGCGGCGCCTGGGACGGCCTCGCCTCCCTGCTCGCGATGAATGCGCCGGAGCATCAGCGCGGCTGGTACGCGATGATCCCGCAGCTCGGCGCGCCGCTCGGGCTGATCGTCGCCAGCACGCTGTTCGCCTTCTTCGTCGGCCATCTCTCGGCGGCTGATTTCTTCGACTGGGGCTGGCGCTATCCGTTCTTCGTCGCCTTCGCCATCAACGTCGTCGCGCTGTTCGCGCGGCTGCGCATGGTGGTGACGCCCGAATATGACGAGCTGTTTCATTCGCGCGAGCTGCAGCCCGCCAGCGTGGCCAACACCATCCGCCACGAGGGCCGCAACATCGTCATCGGCGCGTTCGCGCCGCTGGCGAGCTTCGCGCTCTTCCACATGGTGACGGTGTTTCCGCTGTCCTGGGTGTTCCTGTTCACCAGGGAGACGCCGGCGCGCTTTTTGATCATCGAGGCCATCGGCGCGGTGTTCGGTGTCATCGCGATCATCGCCTCCGGCATGCTCGCCGACCGCATCGGCCGCAAGTCGCTGCTGATCGGCTCGGCCATCGCGATCGCGGTATTCTCCGGCTTCGCGCCGCAGCTGCTCGATGCCGGCCCGGTCGGCGAGACCGTCTACATGGTGCTCGGCTTCATCCTGCTCGGCCTGTCGTTCGGCCAGTCCTCGGGCGCGATCGCCGCCAACTTCGCCCGCACCTATCGCTACACGGCGTCCGCACTGACGGCCGACCTTGCGTGGCTGTTCGGCGCGGGATTTGCGCCACTCGCCGCGCTGCTGCTGGCATCGTATTTCGGCCTGCTCTCGGCCGGCGGCTATCTGCTGTCGGGCGCAGTGTGCACGCTGCTGGCCCTGTGGCTCAGCGCGCCGCGGCAGCTGCAGCAGACGTGAGTGCAAGCGCCTCGAACGCTTCGATCGAACGACCCCGCCAACCACGAGCTCCGTCCACCTCTCCCCGCCGGGGAGAGGTCGGCGCACCGCGCCGGGTGAGGGGGCGCCAGCGTCTCGATAGACCAAAGTCCCTCACCCGGATTGCATCTGCGATGCAATCCGACCTCTCCCTTCGGGAGAGGTGCATCGAACACCGAGTACCGCAAGCTGCTGCTGAGGTCCCGGTGCGGACCTCAGTTAGCTCGCCCGCCACTTCCGCTCCGCCTCATCCCACGCCGCCAGTGGCTGCAGGTCCGGCACCCACGCCAGTCCCGTCTTGGCATCCGACGACACCGCCTCGGGCGTCACCACCATGTCGAGCAGCGCCGGGCGATTGGCGAGCGCGCGCTCGATCGCCGGCCCCAACTGCGCCTCGGTCTCGACGCGCTCGGCATGCATGCCGAAGGCGCGGGCCATCGCCGCGTGGTCGGCGAATTGCAGTTTTGTCCCCACGACCTTGCCGTGCGTGACGGTCTGGTCATGCACCTCGATCTGCCAGGCGCCGTTGTTGGCGACGACGATCAGCACCGGCGCCTTGTGACGCACGGCGGTATCGACCTCGACCGCGTTGAAGCCGAAGGCACCGTCGCCGGTCGCGACCACCACCGGTCTGTCGGGATAAGCAAGGCTTGCAGCGATGCCATAGGGCACGCCGACGCCGATGCAGCCGAACGGGCCGGGATCGAGCATCAACGGCGCGCTCAAGCCGACGCGAGCGAAGGACAGGAAATCGCCGCCGTCGGTGATGACCACCGCGTCGTTGCCAATTGCCTCCTGCAATGCTGATAACACTCGGTTCGGATGCAGGCGTCCGTCGGAGCCGTGGGCCGCCGTCGCCATGCTCTGCTTCAGCTTGGCGGCGCGCTCCTGATGACTCGCGCGCAGCTTCGCGGCCCATTGCCGATCGACGGCCGATTCGCGATTGCCCGCAAGCGCCACGATCGCGCGGAGCGTCTCAGCCGGTGACGCCAGGATCTCGGCCGCGCCGCGGCGATTGTCGCGCAGCTCGCTCGCGGTGTCGCTGATGCGCACGAACTTGGCGTCCTTGAACACGGCCGGCGAGCCATAGGCGAGCTGGAAATCGAGCTTGCGGCCGACCGTCAGCACGACATCGGCATCGCCCATCACCGCACCGCGCATCGCGCCGACCACGGACGGATGATCGTCGGGGACGAGTCCCCTGCTCTCGCCGGTGTCGAGATAGACGGCGCCAAGACGGTCGAGCAGCCCGATCAGCTCGGGCCCCGCGCCGCGGGCGCCGCGGCCGGAGATGACCAGCACGCGGCGCGCCGACCACAGCAGCTCGACGGCCTTCTCGACCTCGGCGGGATCGGGGCTCGTCACCGCACGCGGTTTCGGCGCAAGATGTTCTTCGAGCTGCAGCGCCTTCGGAACGATCCCGCGCAGCGTATCGACAGGAAAGTCGATGAAGACCGGCCCGGGCTCGCCGCCATCGCCGAACGCACGCGCGATCGCCTCGTCGAGCTCCTGCAGCACCAGCGACGGCTCGCGCACCGTGCGCGCATAGCGCGTGATCGAGCGCACCAGCTGGGTGTGATCCATGTCCTGCAGACCGCCTCGGTTTTCCTGCGGCCGCGGATTGCCGCCCGACATCACCAACACCGGGGCGCGCGAGACATGGGCGTTGGCGATGCCGGTGATCGCATTGGTCATGCCGGGTCCCGCCGTGACCAGCGCCACGCCGAGCTCGCCGGTGAGCTCCGCATGTGCCTGCGCCATGTGGACGGCGGCGCGCTCGTCGCGCACGTCGATGATCTGGATCCCCTCCGCATCGAGCCGCATCCAGATCGGCATGATGTGGCCGCCGCACAGTGCGAACACGCGGTTGACGCCGCGGCGCTTCAGCAGTCGGGCGATCAGGTCGGCGGCACTGTCGGGAGAGACTTTCATCGGATCACTCCGGCGGATGAGGATGCGATCAGCCGGGCGCAAGCCAGGCCACGAGCAGCGAGACCGTGAGCACGGCGAAGAGGTGCGAGACCAGGATCGAGCCCGAGGTGACGCCGGCCTCGAGGCCGTAGAGCTTGGCGATCGTGAACGGCCCCGAGCCGATTGGCAGCGCGCTCAGGATGACGGCCGAATGCGACCACAGCGGCGGCATCGCAAAGACGTGAAAGGCGAGCAGCGCCGTCACCGCGGGCTGCATCACGAGCTTCAGCGAGACGAGGATGGCGATCGATGTCGCATCGTGCGTGACGACGCGCTCCTGTGCCAGGAACAGACCGATGCAGACCAGTGCCGCCGGCGAGGCCGCGCCACCGAGCAGGCTCGTGAAGCTCATGAACGGCGCTGGCAGCGGAAAGCCGCTGAGCCCCACCGCCAGCCCGGCGACCGGCGCGATGAACAATGGGCTCGTCAGCAGCGAGCGCGCGACCTTGGCGATGGTGGCGCCGAGTGTCGCGCCCTTCTGCAGATCCATTTCGACGACGACGATCGCGAACAGGAACAGCACACAGGCCGTGAAGAGCGTCGCGATGATCGACGCCGGCGCACTGTCCGGCCCGAACACCAGCAGGCACATCGGAATGCCCATGAAGCCGACATTGCTGTAGCCGGCGTCCAGCCCCTCGATGCTGGCATTGGCGACGCGACGGCCGCGCAAGCGGCTGATCACGAAGCCAGTCGCGAAGGTCGCGGCGATGCCGCCGCAGAACGCGCCGATGAAGCCGAACTGGCTGACCTGCTCGACGCCGATCTTGGACATCGCCGTGAAGATCAGCGCCGGCAGCGCCAGATACACCGCGAAGCGGTTGAGATTGTCGGTCGCGGTGCGATCGAACACACCGAAGCGTCCGCACAGGAATCCGGTGAGGATCAGCGCGAAGATGGGAAGAGCGGAATTGAGAACGGCCTGCATCGCAGCTACATATCAGACGCGCAGCGCATCGCGGCGACCAACTCACGAAAATCTCTTCTTCAGCTCGCGATGCAGGATCTTGCCGGTCGCGTTGCGCGGCATCTCGCCGTCGGTGATGAAGGCATAGGAGCGCGGCCGCTTGAAGCCGGCGAGACGCTCCTTGGCCCAATCCGCCAGTTCGCACTCCTTCACCGTCATGCCGTCGCGCGGCACGATCACCGCATGGACGCGCTCGCCCCATTTGTCGTCGGGCAGGCCGATTACGGCGATGTCCTTCACACCAGGATGCGCGCCGACCAGCGCCTCGACCTCGGATGGATAGATGTTCTCGCCGCCGGAGATGATCATGTTGCTCTTGCGATCAGCGAGGTGGATGTAGCCGTCGGCGTCGCGGCGGGCCATGTCGCCGACGGAGCAGTAGTCGCCGCGGAACGATTCTCTCGTCTTGTCCGGCAGGCGCCAGTAACAATCGAAGGTGTGCGCGTTGGACGAATAGAGCTCGCCCGCCTCGCCGTCCGGCAACTCGTTTCCGGCGTCGTCGAGAATGCGGATCGGCGCGGCGCCGACGCATTCGCGGCCGACAGAGCCGAGCTTGGTGAACTGCTCATGCGGATGCAGCATCGTCACCCAGCCGGTCTCGGTGGCGCCGTAGAGCTCGTAGAGGCCCGACTTCGGAAACATCTCCATCACCTCGCGCTTGGTCTCCGGGCGCGCCGGCGCCGAGGAGATCATCAGCTTGGTGATCGCGCTGAAATCATGCAGCGCGCGGACCGCGCGCGGCAGGTCGAGCATCATGATGTAGTGCGTCGGCACCAGAGAGGTGAAGGTCGAGCCGCCGTCGGCGAGCGTCGTCACCGCGTGCTCGGGATCGAAGCTCTTACGCGAATAGATCGAATTGAGGCCGCCGATATAGCCGAACGCGCCGAAGAAATTCAGCGAGTTGGCATGACACATGGGCATCACCAGCAGCGCGCCGTCGTTCCGGCTGAGCTTCAGCTCGATCTCGGTGACCATCGACAGCAGCACGGCGCTGCGATGGCTGCGCAGCACGCCCTTCGGCTTGCCGGTCGTGCCCGAGGTGTACATCAGGGTCCAGGGGTCAGACAGCGCGACCTGCTGGTCGGGCTCGCCGGATGACGCCGCGGCGATGATGTCCTCATAGCCGCGATAGCCCGCCGGGCGCGGCCTCCTGCCGAAGTGGATGAAGAGATCGTCGGCGATGCCGAGATCTCCGCGCGTCTCCTCGACGAGGCCGACGAGTTCATCCTGCACGATGAAAGCAGCCGCCTCCGCGTTCTGGACGATGAACTGCACCTCCGGCGCGGTGAGGCGGAAATTGATCGGCAGCGCGACGAGGCCGGCCTTGGCGGTGGCAGCGTAGATCTCACACCACTCCACGCAGTTGTAGGCGAGGATTGCGACGCGATCGCCCTTGGCGAGACCAAGCCCGAGCAGCGCATTGGCAAGCCGGCAGGCGCGCTCGTTCCACAGCGCAAAACTCATCGCGCGCTCGAGGTCGCGGGCGCCGGTGCGCTGCGGCGACGTCCGGGCGTGCGCCGAGAGCATCTGGCCAAAGTTCAGGAGATCCCTCATCGCCCCCTCCTCCTTCGGCAACTCTCGCGATCCGGCAAGGTCAGCCATGACACTCTCAGCCGCGGCCAACAGGCGCGGTCCGAACTCGTCGACTTAGTTCGTCTGCTTGGTGATCCGGACCAGCGTCTGATCGACGAAGCTCTTGATGTCCTGATCCGGCTTGCGGAACAGCTCGCGCTCGACCGTCAGCAGCCGGCCCGGCACCGTCTTCTTGCAGATCTCGCGCAGGAACACGCCACCAACCGGCTGCTCGCCTGCCGTCGGCTGCAGCTCTTTGCAGTCCCAGCCCTCCGCGCCGTAGCGCGACTTCACCTGGTTGCCGAGCAGGAACGCCTTCTTGCGGATGTAGAGCCGCGCCTTCGGATCGGTCTCGATGTTGAGTCCGAACACCGTGGCCTTGTCGTCGATCACAGCCGTGAGCAGCACCGGGTGGCCGGCCACCTTGGTGCCGTCCTGGCTGGTCTCCGGATCGAACTCGAAGCGGACCGCGCGCCGCCCCTGCTCATCGGCCGGACAGTCGCGCCACCGCGACCATGCATCGAGCTTGCGGTCAGGCGCCCCGGCGCAGCTGAGGTTGACATAGCCCTCGTTCGGCAGATCCGCGATCGGCATGCCGACAGTGATGTCGCGCAGATCGTAGCTCGGCACCGCCTGCGCAGAGGCGGAGTGCATGACGAAGGTCAGCAGCAATGTCGCGAAGATCGCAGTGCAGGTGGAGCGTTTCATTTGGATGGCTCGCTTGCAGGCTTGGTCGCGTTGGCCTTGTAGATGTCGCAGACGCGCGAGGTGTTGCCGAAGAAGGCGGTGCACTCGTCATAGGTCGGCTCGCCACGGCCCTTGATATGCGCGAGCACGTAGTCCGCGACCGCCTCGATATCGTTGGGACGCAGGAACGTGCCGCCCTCCGGGGGCATGCGCTCGCCGACATCCTGCCGGCTCATCTCGTAGCACTTCGTGGTGTCGTATGAGCCACGCGCAAAATACGGCATGCCCGTTCCGGGGCGTCCGCAGGTGACGGTCTCGATGATGTGCTGGCGGTCGAGCTGGGTCTTGCGCAGCGACAGCGCGTCGCCGCCATAACCGCCGCCGCCATTGCCGTGCCATTTGTGGCAGCCGACGCAGTTGGCGCGCTTGAAAACCGCCTTGCCGGCCTCGGTCGGATCGGTGGGGGCAGCAGACTGAGCCGAAGCGAGCGAACCGGAGATGAGAAGGAAAGCCAACGCCGCGGCGGACGTCATCGCACTGAATTTCATCTGATCTTCTTTTCAAACGCCAAAATGGGAGGAGCGGAGGCCGAAGCCTCCGCTCCTTGATCTGCTCACAGCGCGAAGACGTAGAGCATCGAGCCGGGCTGGATCTTCTTCAGCTCGGGCGTCGATTCGATGAACCACTTGTCCCAGGCGCCGCCGAGACCGACGAGGATCGCGACATATTGCTTGCCGTCGACCGTGAAGGTCACGGGAGGCGCGTTGACGCCGCCGCCGGTGTTGAACTCCCACAGCTTCTGCAGGGTCTTGGCATCGAGCGCCATCACCTCGCCCGAGGGCTGACCGGTGAACACCAAGTCCGGCGTCGACAGCATGCCTCCGAGGTTCGGGAACGGCGTTTCCATCTTGCCGGCGATCTTGCCGGTGGTGACGTCGATCGCGGTCACGCTGCCCGTGATCTTGAACGGCTGGCTCGGTCCGCCGCCGGTCCAGAACTCGCGCGCCTTCAGCTTGTCCTTTGTCGCTTCTTCGACGGTGATCCGGTTGCAGCTCTCGATGACAGGGATGTACCAGAGCTTGAGGTCCGGATTGTACGAGGTCGGAGGCCAGTTCTTGCCGCCCATGTTGCCGGGGCAGATGTCCGCGACCTTGTTCTCACGATGCGGCGTCACCGACGCATTGTAGCGCTGCACCGGGTTCTTAGGATCGTACTCGATCGGCTTGCCGGTCTCGGGATCGAGGCCCTTGGTCCAGGTCACCTTCTTGACGAACGGCAGGCCCCAAAGGAACTTGCCGTTGGTGCGGTCGATCGCATAGGCGAAGCCGTTGCGGTCGGCCTCGAGGGCGAGCTTCTGGGTCTGTCCGTTCGGCGTGGGCACGTCGACCAGGACGTTCTCGGCGACGCTGTCATAGTCGTAGGGATCGTTCGGCGTGTGCTGATAGTGCCACTTGATCTTGCCGGTGTTGGCGTCGAGCGCCAGCGAGCTGTCGGTGTAGAGGTTGTCGCCCGGACGATAGGCGTTGTCCCAGTCGGGACCGGGGTTGCCGACGCCCCAGATGATGGTATCGGTCGCCGGATCGTAGGTGCCGGTCACCCAGGTCGAGCCGCCGCCGGCCGCGGCCGCGTCGTTGCTGTCCTTCCAGGTCTCGCTGCCGGGCTCGCCCTTCGCGGGAATGGTGTGCGTGCGCCAGACTTCCTTCTGCGTGCCGAGATCGGTCGCGGCGATCCAGCCGCGGATGCCGTATTCGGCGCCGGCGACACCCGAGATCGCCATGTTCTTCACGATCAGCGGCGCACCGGTGATGACCTCGCCCTTGTCGGGATCCGCAACCTGACGCTGCCAGGCAACCTGCCCGGTCTCCTTGTTGGTTGCGATCAGGCGGCCATCGAGCGTGTGCGAGACGACGAGATCGCCCCACAGCGCGACGCCGCGATTGTCGACGCCGCAGCAGGCGATCGCGCCGGCCCAGTCGTGATCCGTCTTCGGATCCATCTTCCAGACCAATTGGCCTTTGCCGCCGCGCGCATCAATCTTGTAGACCGAGCCCCAGCCGTCGGTGACGTAGATCATGCCGTTCTCGACGATCGGCGTGCCTTCGAGACCGCCATGGCTCCAGATGCCGCCGCCCTCGACGCCGCCGAGATGCATGGTCCAGGCGACCTTCAGGTTCTTGACGTTGTCCTTGTTGATCTCCTTCAACGTCGAGAAGCGCGTGCCCGAGTAGTTCTTGTGATGATGCAGCCAATTGCCGGCTTCCTTGTCGGCATTGAGCAGCCGCTCCGGCGTCGTCTCGTCCGCAGCCTGGGCTGGCGCTGCGAGATTGAAGCAGGCAAACGCCGCGCTGGCGAGCAGCACCGCCCGAAGGGTCGTCCTGACGTTTTTCCTCATCGTTTCCTTCTCCCATCTTGATTATTCGTTCGAACGAAAACCGCTCCGCCGATCAGCGAAGGGCCGCAGGCGACAAACAGGCATCAGGGGGATTTGCGAACCTCGACCTCCGTCTCGATGGATCCCGCTTTCTGGAAAACGATGGTGCAGGTGAAGCGCTTGCCCGGCTCGAGTGGCTCGCGCGTCTGCAGCAGCATCACGTGATAGGCCGTCGGCAGCAGCACCAGCGTGCTGCCGGCGGAGATCGGAATGTTGGGAATGGAGCGCATCGCCGGCGCCCCCTCGCCGCGGTCGACGGTGTGGCGCTCGGAGAAATTCGCGATCGGGCAGCGCACGCGCATCAAGGCTTCGGGCGCTGACGTGTCGTTCTTGATCGTGAGAGACAGGGGAATGTCGCGGCCCACTTCGGGGGCCGCAGGCACCCAGGCGTCGGACAAGGTGAGACCTTCGCCAGCCTTCGCTATCTGACACGTCGTCGCGACGATCAGCGCCGCAAACGCAGCCGATACACTTCGCAAGACCCGCGCCCGCATTATCGCGCGCGCGCTGCCCTCCAAGGACGCCAAGCAGCCGTCATCACGCTTCGAACGAGCCGGTAGATCCGACACGGACGCCCTCCCCGATATGATGAAGCCCTTTTGACTTGGCTCCTTGTTTCTGAATTCGTACTCTGAATACGAATTCGTCGCAAATGGATTTTCGCGCCCGGCGTGCTATTGTTCTCAAAGATGTGATGACCCATGCGAATCGTGCCCTCTGCCCCATCTCTGGTCGACCAGGTCGTCGAAGCCATCACTGACGAGATCGTCAGCGGCGTGCTGGCGCCGGGATCGCGACTGATTCAGGATGATCTCGCCCAGGCCTACGGCGTCTCGCGCCAGCCTGTGCAGCAGGCCCTGATCCTGTTGCGCGGCTGTGGCTTGGTGCAGAGCGCGCCCGGCCGCGGCCTGATCGTCGCGCCGCTCGATCCGAACTTCGTGCGCGATCTCTATGAGATGCGCGCCGTGCTCGAAGGCCTGGCCGCACGGCTCGCGGCGCAGCGCGCCAGCGATCGCGCCGCGCGCGAAGGTCCCGCCTACATCGCGGCCGGACACGAGGCCGTCAAAAGCGGGCTCGTCAGCCGCAAGATCGAGACCGATATCGCCTTCCACCGCTTTCTCAGCGAGATCTCGGGAAACGCGCTAATCGACGAAACGATGGCGCCGCACTGGCCCTGTCTGAAGCGCGTGATGTCCGACGTGCTGCAGAAGGAGCAGAGCATGTCGAAGACGGTCTGGGATGAGCACGAGGACATTCTCGCAGCCATCATCGAAGGCCGCACCGCCGACGCCGAACGGCTCAGTCGCGATCACGTTTCGCGCGCCGCGGGCGTTTTCATCCATCACATCGAAGCCCAGCAGGACGACAGACCGAAGCAACGGCGCACGCTCTCCACGCGAAAGTTCTCGCTATGAGAACAGCGACGCACCCGCCTGTCACAGCGCTTCAGGAGGCCGCGTGGCGCCGCTGAAGACCGAGCCGAGCCTGACCGAGCGAGTCTACCAGCGCATCCTCTCCGACATCGTCGGCGGAGAGCTGCCGGAATCCGCGCGCCTCATTCAGGACGATCTGGCGCGCGACCTCGGCGTGTCGCGGCAGCCGGTGCAGCAGGCGCTGCTGCTGTTGCGCAATCAGGGCTTCGTCCGCGACGCGCCAGGACGCGGTCTCGAAGTCGCGCCGATCGACACCGACTTCATCCGCGACCTCTATGAGATCCGCTCCGTGGCCGAAGGTTTGGCCTGCGGACTTGCGGCGACCCGCGGGGCCGAACGCGCGGCCGAGGAAGGTCCGAAGCTGATCGCGGAAGGCCGCCGCGCCGAACGCGAGCATTCGGTCGAGAAGCTGATCGAGGCGGACGTCAGGTTTCACGAATTCCTCTACCAGATCTCCGGCAACTCCGTCATCCAGGACACCACCCAGCCGCATTGGCTGCATCTGCGCCGGCTGATGGGCGAGGTGCTGATGCGCGACGAGACCCCGCGCCGGATCTGGGATCAGCATGAGGACATCCTCAACGCTGTCATCGCGGGCGATGCGCAAAAGGCGGAGGATCTCGCGCGTCAGCACATCACGCGGACCGCCACCGTGCTGTTGGCGCGGCTCTCCAAGCAGCGAGATCGCGTGCCCGTCGCGACGCCATCGTAAGGGCACTGACGACCCATCTGTCGCACTCCGGCCAGGAACTTTGCTCGCTCATCGGACGTTCAGGCCATCGGGAGAATGCGACCTCCCGATCAGCGTCGGCAACCGCCACGCCAGCCGACGGATCATCCAACGTGAGCAGCAAGGCAACCGCGCCGACCTTCAGCCCAGCCGACGACGTCGAGGGAGTCTCGGATGAGCAGCGACAGCAGATCAAGGCGCAGAGCCGGCCAAACGCCGCGCTGATCCACGAGACGATCCGCGCCGAGGGCGAAAGCGAATTGGAGCGGCGCTGGTGGGCGATCCTGCTGTCGGGCCTCGCCGCGGGCTTGTCGATCAGCCTCTCGCTGATCGTGCAAGGCGAGTTTCACGCCTTCGTCTCCGACGAAGCGGCCCGGCGGCTGTTCGCGCCGCTCGGCTATACCGCCGGCTTCCTCGTGGTCGTGCTCGGCCGGCAGCAATTGTTCACCGAGAACACGCTGACGCCGATCCTGCCGCTACTGCACCATCGCGATCTCAAGACGCTCGGACAGGTCGCGCGGCTGTGGAGCCTGGTGCTAACAGCCAACGTCGCGGGCACATGGGCGGCCGCCGCCGCGCTGGCTTACACCGACGTGTTCGAGCCGCGGGTCGTCGATGCCTTCACCGAGATCAGCCGGCACACGGTCGAGGGTCCGTTCTCTACGACGTTCGCGCGTGCAGTTTTCGCAGGCTGGCTGATCGCGCTGATGGCCTGGCTGCTGCCGGCGGTGCGCGCGGCACGCGCCCATATCGTGGTGGTAATGACCTATCTGGTGGCGCTGGGGCAGTTCGCGCACGTCGTCGCCGGCTCGGTCGAATGCGCATTCCTGGTGTTCAAGGGCGATGTCTCGCTCGCCGACTATGCCGGCGCGTTCTTCCTGCCCACCCTGCTCGGCAATATCGTTGGCGGCACGACGCTGGTCGCCATTCTCAACTATGGACAGGTCGCGGCGGAGCTCGACCAGGACGACTGACCGAACGCGAGCCGGCCGTCACGCCGCGGGCAGAGCGAACGAGAACGTCGCGCCGCCATCGGGCTCGTTGCGGGCGGACAGTTCGCCGCCATGCTCGCGAACGATGCCGTAGCTGATCCACAGCCCCAGCCCTGTACCCTCGCCAACGCGCTTGGTGGTGAAGAACGGCTCGAAGATATGGCTGAGATGATCCTTGTCGATGCCGGGACCATTGTCGGTAATCCGGAACGCGATCTCGCTGCCCTGACGTGAGGCCGCGACGACGAGACGCGGCAGCTCGGTCGTACGCATCGCATCGATCGCGTTCTCGACGAGATTGACGATGACCTGATGCAGCTGACCTTCATTGCCGGAGATCCAAAGGTCCGGCTCGACCTCGATCTGGATGTCGACGCGATGCTGCTTGGTACGGCCGGCCCACAGCACGGCTGTGTTGATCAGCCGCTCGATATTGACGCGCTCGACCTCGCCGAGCTTGGAGAACGACAGCCGGCGCAGGTTCTTGACGATCTCGCTGATCCGCACCGCGCCTTCCAGCGTGCCCTCGATCAGCGGCCCGAAATCCTCCAGGATCGCGTCGATCCGCAGGTCCTTACGCAACGTCGCGACGTCGTCGGCCGCTGGCTGCTCATGCACCGCGTCGAGATAGCCGACCAGAGCGGTCCGGTAGCGCATCAGGGTGTGAACATTGCCGTAGACGAAGCTGATCGGATTGTTGAGCTCATGCGCGACGCCGGCCACGAGGCGGCCGAGGCTCGCCATCTTCTCCTGTTCGACCAGTTGCCGCTGCGCGCGCTGCAGCTCCTGATGCGCTTTGTGCAGGGCTTCATAGGCGCGGCGCAGCTCGCCGATCGGACGCCCGGTGAGCACCACGCCGATGAAGCGGCCGCGATGGTCGTGCCGCGGCGAGCTGTTGATCGCGAACAGATCTGAACTCGAGCCATCGGCCGCGAAGCGCAGCTCGCCGTCGACCACCTCGGCACTGCTGCGCGGCTTCAGGAGCGCCGCCAGCTTGCTGCGGTGATCGACCTCGATCATCTCGGCAATGTTGCATCCAACGATCTCCTCCAGCGTGCGGCCCGAGGTCCGCTGGAACGCGGAGTTGGCCTGCTGCACCGTCCCCTTGGCGTCGCAGACGACGAGAATGTCAGAGACCGACTCAATGACGTTGGTGACGAAGGCCTGGGCCTCCTCGAGCTCCGCATTCTTGTGCTCGAGATCGACCTCGTAGCGCAACAGGTCGGAATAGACCTCGTCCATCTTGCGGATCACTTCGATCCACACGCCCTCGCGCTCGCTGTCGAATTCGAGCGTGCTGCTGCTCGCAATCAGCTTGAGCAGCGTGTCAGCGCCGGACTCAGGAGAGTGCGTGCCCTTTGCCATTTTTCTTCAGGTCGTATCTCGATAATTTGTTGCGCAAGCCCACCCGGGACAGGCCGAGCTCGCTGGCCACGCGGCTGATGTTACCCTCGTATTTTTCGAGACAGCTGACAATGATCGTCTTTTCGAGGTCCTCGACCCGGTCCTTGAGACTGCCGCTGCCGCTCAGCTTGCCGTTGACCGCGGCAGGCGCCGCGCGGCGGGCACTGCGGCGGCCCGCGAAGGGCGGGCAGCGCAGCTCGTCGGCATCGGCGAGCACAGCCATACGCTGGATCTCGTTCTGAAGCTCGCGGACGTTGCCAGGCCAGTGATACTTCGAGAACTCTTCCAGCGCAGCTGGCACGAAGCGCAGATGCGGCCGGTTGAACGAGGTCTTCACCGCCGACAGCACGCCCTCGGCAATCAGCGGGATGTCCATCGGGCGCTCGCGCAAGGACGGCATGTGCACCGGGAATGCGGCCAGCCGATAGTACAGGTCACGACGGAAGCGGCCGGCCTCGACCTCCGCTTCGAGATCCCGATTTGTCGCCGCGACTACGCGCACATCGACCTTGCGCACGCGCTGCGCGCCGAGCGGCCGGATCTCGCTCTCCTGCAGCACGCGCAAGAGCTTGACCTGGAACGCAGGCGAGGTCTCGCCGATCTCGTCGAGAAAGATGGTGCCGCCATCGGCAACTTCGAACAGGCCGATGCGGTCCTGATAGGCGCCGGTGAACGCGCCCTTCTTGCAGCCGAACAGCTCGCTCTCCAGCAGCTCGTCGGGGAGCGCGCCGCAGTTCTCGACCACGAACGCCTTGTTGGCGCGCGCCGAACCGTAATGGATCGCGCGGGCGAGCAGTTCCTTGCCGGTGCCGGACTCGCCGGTGATCAGCACCGAGATGTCGTAGTCGGCGGCGCGGCGGCCGAGCTCAATGACGTTGCGCATCGGGCTCGCCGCCGAATGCACGATGCGGTCGAAATCGTACAGCTTCTTCGCCGCGCCGCGCTTGACCGAGACGACCTGCTTGATATGCGCAGGCGTCGCCTTGACGTCGACGCCTGCGGTCTCAGTCTCCTTCTGCAGCCGGTACAGCTGCACGGCCTCGCGCACGATGTCGATCAGGCGGTCGGGCTGCCAGGGCTTGGTGATGTATTGATAGATGCCCGCTTCGTTGAGTCCGGCGATGATGTCCTCGGAATCAGAATAGCCCGAGATGATCATCCTGACAGGATCGGGCCACAGCTCGCGGACGCGCTTCAGGAAGCTGACGCCGGATTCCTGCGGCATGCGCTGGTCGCAGATGACGGCATGGACGATCTCGCCTTCGAGCAGCTTTTCCGCGTCTGCGGTGTTGCCGGCACACAAGACCTCGAAGTCCTGGTTGAGGACGCGCCGCAGCGCCTCCTGCGACCGGATCTCGTCGTCGACGACCAATATGGTTCCCTGAATTCCCATGTCTCAGCAGATCCGCGGCAATTGCTCGCCGGACAACCAGTCGACGATGCGGCCGCCGCCAAAACTCGTCGCCATCTGGACGAAGCGATGATCATCAGCCACGGCTTCGCCGATATCAGCAGCATCACGTGCCAGCGGATGCGCCTTCATCGCCGCGAGCACGGCATCGGCAACATCAGGAGCAACCACCGCGACGAGCTTGCCTTCATTGGCGACATGCAGCGGATCGAGGCCGAGCAGCTCGCAGGCTGCCGCGACCGCCGGCTTCACCGGAATGGCTTCTTCCTGCAGGCGGAAGCCGAGATTGGACTGCTGGGCGATCTCGTTCATCGTGGCGGCAAGCCCCCCGCGCGTGGGATCGCGCATCAGCCGGATGCCATGGCCGCCAGCGGCGACCATGTCGGCGACTAGGCCATGCAGCGACGCCGAATCGGAGACGATCTCGGTGTCGAAGGTCAAATTCTGCCGCTTCGACATGATGGCGACGCCATGGTCGCCGAGGCTGCCGGACAGCAGCACGCGATCGCCGGGCTTTGCCTTATCAGCCGAGAGGTCCAGGCCTTCCGGCAGCACGCCGACTCCTGCGGTCGAGATGAACACGCCATCGGCCTTGCCGCGCTCGACCACCTTGGTGTCGCCAGTGATGATGGCGATGCCCGCTTCACGCGCGGCCGCGCCCATCGCGTCGGCGATGCGCTTGAGGTCGTCGAACCGAAAGCCTTCCTCGATGATGAAACTCGCCGACAGATACAGCGGCTTGGCACCGGCCATGGCGATGTCGTTGACGGTGCCGTGCACGGCGAGCGAGCCGATATTGCCGCCGGGAAAGAACAACGGTGAGACGACGTAACCGTCGGTCGTCATCACCATGCGGCCGGCGGCGACATCGAACGCCGACTGGTCGTTGCCGCGCGCGAGCCATTCGTTGCCGAACGCCTCATGGAACAGCCCGGCAATCAGCTGCGCCATCGCGCGGCCGCCGGCGCCGTGCGAGAGGTCGACACAGCCGTTCTTCAGGTCCAGCCGGCGCTGATGCATGCTCATGAGGCGAGCCTCCGCTGATGGTCGCGGAAGCGGCCATAGGTCCAATGTGCCGCACAGGCGCCTTCCGACGACACCATGCAGGAGCCGATCGGCGTCTCCGGCGTGCAGGCGGTGCCGAACAGCTTGCAGTCGACCGGCTTCTTCAGCCCGCGCAGAATGGCGGGGCACTCGCAGGCCGGATTGTCGGCAACGACCAGCTCGGCCATACCGAAGCGGAGTTCGGCGTCGAGATGTGCAAACGCCGGCCGCAGCTTCAGGGCGCTGGACGGGATGCTGCCGAGGCCGCGCCACTCGAACTGGTCGCGCAGCTCGAAAATCTCGGCCACTTCCCTGATCGCGCGCTGATTGCCGCTGCCGGTGACGGCGCGGCGATACTGGTTCTCGACCTCGTGACGGCCGTCATTGACCTGCTCGATCAGCATCAGGATCGCCTGCATCATGTCGAGCGGCTCGAAGCCGGCGATCACGACGGGCTTGCCATCGTCACGCGCGAACGGCGCATAGGGCTCGGTGCCGATCACGGTCGAGACATGGGCAGGACCGACGAAGCCGTCGATCTCGATCGGCGTCTCGCTGTCGAGGATCGCACGCATCGCCGGCGGCGTGAGCACGTGGTTGCAGAACACGCTGAAGTTCGCGAGCTGCTTCTTCTCGGCGGCGCGGATCATCACCGCGGTCGGCGGCGTCGTGGTCTCGAAGCCGATGGCGAAGAACACGACCTCGCGGCCCGGGTTCTGCTCCGCCAGCGCGATGGCATCGAGCGTCGAATAGACCATGCGGATGTCGGCGCCGCGCGCCTTCGCCTTGAGCAGCGAGGAGCCGCGCGAGCCCGGCACGCGCATCAAATCGCCATAGACGCAGAGGATCACCTCGGGCCGTTCGGCCAGCGCGATCGCCATGTCGATGCGCCCGGCTGGCAGCACGCAGACTGGACAGCCCGGGCCGTGGATCATGCGGACATTGTCCGGCAGCATGTCCTCCAGGCCGTAGCGCGCGATCGCATGGGTGTGGCCGCCGCAGAACTCCATGAAGCGATAGGCGTGCGCAGGATCCGCCTTGGCGCGGATGGCGCGCGCCAGCCCGAGCGCCAGCTCCTTGTCGCGAAACTCGTCGGCATATTTCATGATACGACCTCCGCCGTCGCTGCGCCCATCTGCCGGAGCAGGTCGAGCGTCTCGCGCGCCTCCTCCGGGTCGATCTTGGTCAGCGCATGGCCGACATGAAGGATGACGTAGTCGCCGACCGCGATCTCCTCGATCAGCGCGACCGAGACCTCCTTGCTGACGCCGTCGATCGACACGATCGCCATGTCCTCAGGCAGCAGCTTGATCACCTCGGCGGGAATGGCCAGGCACATCAGACGATCCCTCCAGCTGTGTTGTCTTGTTCTATCATTTGGAGTCCGGCGACCCAGGCCTGCCCCAAGCTCAGGCCACCATCATTGGCCGGCAGCCGATGCGGCAGCCACGCATCGATGCGAGCGGCCTGACAGCCGCCGACGATCAGCTCCGCGAGATGCGCATTGAGGAAGCAGCCGCCGCTCAGTACGACGGTGTTCGCCCCGGTTGCGCGCGATGCTGACGTGATCCAGTCGACGCAGGCTGCGGCTAAGGTGCCGTGAAACAGGCCCGCAGCTTCGACGACGTCTCCATCGCGGGCGATCAATTGGGCGAGCAGCGGACGTAGCGACAGCACGCCATCGGCGATCGTCCAGCCCCGCTCGAGGACCGCAGTGGTGCGAACCAGCGCCTCGAGCTTCATCGCGGCTTCGCCTTCATAGCTCTGGCGGGTACTGACGCCGAGCAATCCCGCCACGGCATCGAACAGTCGGCCAGCGCTGGTAGTCGCAGCAGTGTCGGCGCGGTCGAGCAACATCGGCAGATGGCGCGCTTGCGGCTGATCAACGAAACGCAAGGTGATTTCGGCGTCGCGCCCGAGATCGTGCAGCACAGCGGACGCCATGCGCCATGGCTCGCGCGCGGCGCGGTCGCCGCCTGGCATCTTCAACGGCGCGAGATGGCCGAGGCGCTGAAACTTCGCTCCATCACATAGCAGCAGCTCACCGCCCCAGGCACTACCATCGCTGCCATAGCCATAGCCGTCGAGGACGAGCGCGAGCGCTGGCGTCCGGAGACCATGCTCAGCGACGACCGACGCGGCGTGCGCATGGTGATGCTGCACGGCGAAGCTCGGCAGGCCCTTCGCCTGCGCGAAGCGCGTCGAGGCCATGTCCGGATGCAAATCGTGCGCGATCGCCACCGGCGCTACGTCGAGGATGGAGGTGAGATGCGCGATCGATTCCTCGAAGAAGCGGATCGCCGCGGCCGTGTCGAGATCGCCGAGATGCTGCGAGACGAACGCCTCGTCGCCTCGGATCACGGTCACCGTCGACTTGAGATGAGCACCGACCGCAAGCAGCGGCGGAAGGGCGCACGGCAGACGGATCGGCTCCGGAACATAGCCGCGTGCACGACGGATGAACCGTGGTCCGCCTGCCATCAGGGTGACGACGGAATCGTCGGCACGGATCACGATGTCGCGGTCATGGGTGACGATCAGATCCGCGATATCAGCGAGAGCGGCCAGCGCCTGGTCATTGTCGGTCAGCAGCGGCTCGCCGCTCGGATTGGCGCTGGTGCAGACCAGTGCCCATGCGGTGCTGCCGCCATGCCCGCGCAGCGCGTCGAAGATCAGATGATGCAGCGGCGCGACCGGCAGCATCACGCCGACTTTGGTAAGGCCAGGAGCCACCGAGAGCGCCAGACGATCGCGCGAGCGCAGCAGAACGATCGGCCGCGCCACCTGCTCCAGCAATCCGCGCTCGGCGGCATCGAGATCAGCAATCTCGCCAGCAGCCTCGACCGAGGACAGCATCACCGCGAACGGTTTGCCGTCGCGCTGCTTGCGGGCGCGCAGCCGCTGGACGACGCGCTCGTGGCGCGCATCACACAGCAACTGATAGCCGCCGAGCCCCTTGATGGCGACGATCTTTCCAGCCGCAAGCGCCGCTGCGATCTCATCAACGTCATGGCTGAGCCGTGGCCCGCAGTCCGGACAGGAGATCGCCTCGGCATGGAAGCGGCGGCCGCGCGGATCATCATAGTCCGCGCGGCACGCCTGGCACATCGGAAACCGCTTCATCGCCGTTGTCGCGCGGTCGTACGGCAATCGCTCGGCGATCGTGAAGCGCGGGCCGCAATGGGTGCAGTTGACGAAGGGATAGCGATGGAAGCGGCTATCTGGATCGAACAGCTCAGCGAGACATTCCGGACAGGTCGCGGCATCCGGCACGATGCGGGTGGTCACTCGGCCGCCGACGCTCTCACCGATGCGGAAATCCGCGCTGGCTTCAGTTGCGATCGTCTCCACGGCGATGTCGTCGATGCGCGCCAAAGGCGGCGCCTGCCGCGGCAGGGCCTCGACGAACGACACGACGTTCTCGCCCTCGACCTCGATCACGACGCCCTCGGCGTCGTTGGCGACGAAGCCGCCGAGGCGATGGCGCGTGGCGAGGCCATGGACATAGGGACGGAAGCCGACGCCCTGCACGGCGCCGCGAACGCGGAGCCTGAGGCGCGTGCGCTCCGCCGCCAATGCCGGGCCCGCCGTGCTCATCCCTGCACCGCGCCCGGCGCGCTCGCGCGCATACGATCCGCCTGCTTCCTGATCCAGGCATAGAAGGCGGAAAAACCTTCACCCGTCTTGGCGGAGATCGTCAGCACCTCGATCCTGGGATTGACGCGGCGGGCATATTCGATCGTCTGCGCCAGATCGAAATCCAGCACCGGCGCCAGATCGATCTTGTTGATCAGCATCAGCGCAGACGCGGCGAACATGTCCGGATATTTGAGCGGCTTGTCCTCGCCCTCGGTGGTCGAGAACACCACGATCTTGCAGGCCTCGCCGAGATCGAACGCCGCGGGGCAGACGAGATTGCCGACATTCTCGATGAACAAGAGCCCACCGCGTAGCGACGGCAGCCGGGCATAGGCCTCGCCGACCATGGCCGCATCGAGATGGCAGCCCTTGCCGGTGTTGATCTGGATCGCCGGCACGCCGGTGGCGCGGATGCGCTCGGCGTCGTTCGAGGTCTGCTGATCGCCCTCGATCACCGCGACGGGACGGCTCTGCTTGAGTTCGGAGACGGCGCGAACCAGCAGCGAGGTCTTGCCCGCGCCGGGGCTGGAGACGAAGTTGAACGCCAGCACGTCGTGCGCCGCGAAGCGCGCGCGGTTCTCGGTAGCGAGGCGGTTGTTCTTACCGAGAATATCGCGCTCGATCTGGATGATGCGTCCGCTCGACATCCCGGCGATCTCCTGGCCCGCCGGATTGGCCGCGCAGTCGATATGATCGGCAGCGCCGTGCCCGCGATGATGGTGATGCGCATGATCATCGTGGTGATGGTGGTGGCCATGATCGTGGTCGTGATCATGGTGATGATGATGCCCGGCATGATCATGGCTGTGATCATGTCCATGGCCATCATGATGGTGATGGTGATGATCGCCGTGATCATGATGGTGATGCTCATCCGCTTCGATCGCGGATTTGCCGTCGCCGCAGCCGCACACCGTACACATCACTCGACCTCCAGCTCCTTGACCCGCATGTCCTCGCCGCCCGTCACCTGCAGCTGATGGCTGCCGCATTCGGGGCAGGCGTTGTAACGCCGGCTGATCTCGACGCTGCGTGAGCAGCCGAGGCACCACGCCGTGCCCTTCTGTTCGATGATCTCCAGCGCCGCGCCGCGCGCGATCGTGTGGGCCGTGACGGCTTCGAAGCAGAACCGCAGCGCCTCGGGCGCGACATGGCTGAGCGCGCCGATCTCGAGCCACACGGTCTTGACCTTGGAGAACGCGCCCTTGCGCGCCTCCGCCTCGACGATCTCGACGATGCCCTCGCACAGCGCCATCTCATGCATCGGCCATCTCCCGCACCGAGAGGCGGTAGCCGACGCAGGGATCAAAGGCGCCGATCATGGCATGGATTGCATCGCGGTCGCCGTCGTCTCGCAGCACCGCGCCGGTCAGGCTGTTCACCACTGGCCCGCGTGCATGGAAGTTCCACTCTGTCGGCGCCAGGAACTCGAAGCGCTGGATCGCTCCATCAGCATCCAGCTCGACCACATGATGCAGCCGGCCGCGCGCGCATTCGACCGCGGCCGCGCCACGGCGCGGACCGAGCGCATAGCTCGCGAGCACGTCGGCGTCCGCCGACTCATCCTCCGCCTCACCGGCCTCGATCCAGCGCAGCAACGTCGCGATCTCCGCGACCTTGGCGGCGAGCCGGTCAACTGGTCCAGCTTGAGGAGATGTGACACGCGCGGTACGCCGAGCCCACAGGCCGGTTTCCGGGACGCGCCCATCGATATCAGGCGCCTCCGCGAAGGCGGCTCCGTCGTCCATCAGCCGGGTGACGACCGCATGATCGTCGGCGGCCGACAGCACGCCATGCGCTGATGGCATGTGCCTCCATCCTTCCCCATTGGCGACCTTCTCGGCCGCCATCATGATCATCGCGAGCGGAGTTCCCGGCAGGACGAACTCCGTCGTCAAGTCTATGCCCAAAGCCTCCAGCCCCGTCTTGATCTGTGACAAGGTTGCGACACGGAATGGCAGATCGCGATCCGTCGGCCGTTGCAGCGCATTGACGGCCTGCAATAGCGGCTGCGCCAGCGGCACGGCGCTGCGCGCCACCGCCGGCGCGAGCAGGAGGCCGCGCAGCAGCTCGGCCAGGCGCTCGGAGATCAGCGCCTTGATCCGCCGGTGGCGCGTCAGCGCGCCGGCCTGCTCGCCACGCGCGGCCTCGACGGCCGACAGCAAGGCAACCTGGTGCGCGGTCGCGCACAACGAGAACAGCCGGGGCAGCGCCGCAAGCAGCGCTTCGACCGGCTTGCCCACGGCCAGCCGGCCAAGCGGAGGCCTGGTCCGTGAGAGGATGTCGACAGCGACGATGACGCGATCGGCAACCGACAGCTCAACGTCGAGATGGTTGCGGAAAGCCGGCGTCATGCGCGGCTCTCCGACAGCGTTCCGCGCAGAAAGGCGCGGCGATCGATGCGCGATGCCGGCTCGGCACGCGTCGGAGTGGTTTCTTCGGATGGGGCCATCAAGGCTGCCAGCGCGGCGTTGGCCGCAACGCGTGCCGCCGCCATGTCCTCGAACTCGGACATCGGCGAGAACAGCGAGCAACTGGCGATCCGGCCGACGCCAGCGATATCGCCAATCGTGAATTCGAACGGGCCGGCCGGCAGCGCAATCTCGACAGCTGACCCAACGTCGCCATCAGCCGGAGTCATGACGTTCATGAACCAGGGCGTGACGATGATCCCAATCGCCCGCCCGTCGATCGCGGTGAAGCCGATAGCCTCGACGGTGAGCGCATCGTGATAGATCGGCAGCTCGCGCATCGTCCGATCGCCGATCTCGCGATAGACGTCCGCAAGACGCTCGCCCCACGCGGCCGGCGTGAGCTCATGTCTCCCCTGCCCGGCCGCGATCGCGTTCATGACTCCACCACCATGAACTTGGCCTTCGGCGCATCACAGTTCGGGCAATGCCAATCCTCAGGGAGGGCCGAGAACGGCGTGCCCGGCGCGATCTGCGCGACACCATCGCCCTCCGCCGGATCATAGTGCGTCCAGCAGATGCCGCACTCCAGCGTCACCTCGTCGGCGAGATCGCTGCGCACACCGAAATTCTCGAAGCCGGCACTCATGTGAAATACGCCTCGATGATCTGCTTGAGGCGTTCGGCCGAGTCCTCGAAATCCTCGGGCGCGGCGAGCGCGACCACCGGCACGCCGCCGACTTCCAGCGTGTCGAGAATGATCGTGTCCATCGCGTTGAAGAACTGCACCGACCAGACGTGGCGCACGCCGGTCGCGAGCACGCGGCAGGTGCCGTAGCCGCGCGACATCAGCTGGATCGGGCCGTTTCCGAGCGTCTCCTGCAGGAAGCTCATGTCCACCGGGCTCATCGGCAGCAGCGTGAAGTTGATGGTCTGCGAGCGCTGACCCGGCCGCCAGGCGAGCGCGCGCTCGCGGATCTCGGCGAGCACCGGCAGCGCATTCATCGTGCCCTCCGGCGCCGGCCCAATCACGACGTCGCCGGCCGTCAGATCGATCGCGGCGCGCGCGACGATCTCGGGTACCGCGCCGATCTCGATGTAGTCATGGCTCTCGTCACGCTCCAGCCGGACACGCCAGATGCCCGCCAACACCGACTCCTGGATCTGCGCCAGCGAGCCGTCTGGCAGCGCCACCACGCCGGCGACCTCGCCCTCGCCGAGCACGTCGTCGATCAGCCGACGTTCGAGATCGTTGAGGCCGGCAAGCCGAAACAACTGGGTTGGCGCATCGGCGGTCTGCGATCCGATGGCCGACGCAATCGTCGATAACAGTTCGACCGCGCGCGGACAGCTCCGCGCCAGCTCCTCCGAGTCGAGGGTAGCGAGCTTGGCCAGGGCGCCGGAGGCGGTCAGCCCCTTGTATTGAACATCGAGTGCCTCCTCGCCGATGGGAAACACGCTGACCGGTTGCTCGGCACCTTCGGGCGCAATCCAGAATCCGGGCTTCATCGGTGATCTCCTGACGGCTGATGCGCGGGAACGATGCTGGCGACGACCGTCGCTGTGGTCCCAACGGGACGGTCGATCAGTCGCGAGATGCGATCGACATAGACCGACCAGTCCTGGATCTTGGCGATCACGCCGAGCGTCTCGGTGCCGCGACAGAAGATCAGCGACGGCTGCACCCGCACGCCGAAGCGCGCACCAAGCTCGGCCTCGGCATCGCGCGCGATGACCGCACCCTGCAGCCGGCCCTGAAACGCCGTGATCAGCTCCGGCAACACGATGGCCACGTCCAGCGCCTCCGGAAACCGCGCGGGATCGCCGGCCGACAGCAGCACGGCGATACCGCCGGCGCGGTTCACGTCGTCCAGGAACGCATCGACAGTGCCGGCATCCACCTCCGCCAACCCGCCTCGCGTGCGCGTGGCGTCACGCTGCAGCCTCTCCATGGATGTTCCTTCCTGACCAGTTCTCGTTGTCGGCCTCTGAATGGATAGCAATCGACGTGCCAGACGATCGCAGACGCGGCGATCACTTCAAGCCAATGATTATCCTTGATAATTTATCGGCGTTCAGAGTTGCGTAAGATCTCTGCAAAGCTACTTTGCAAATGGACGCCGACAAGTTTCTTTCCGACTGGATATCTTGTTGTCGGCTACCGGACAGAGGCCCCTGCGCAGCCTCAGCGCAAATGCTCGGGCAGCTCCGGCTCGCGACCGATCAGGTCGGCGAAGAAGTCGTCGCAATTCTCGCCGCTCATCGCGGCTTGCAAGCCGCGCAAGGCGTCGCCGATCAGCCGCGCCTCTTCGTCGTCGAGCAGGCGCATCGCGTTGTCGAGATAGACCAGGACCTTTGCTCCGACCGGCGGGTTGGACAGCAGCAGCACCGAGACGCGGCGCTCCTCGCCGTCGAAGCTGCACAGCGCCGAGACGCCATCGGTCTCCACGATCGTCATCGGCAGGCCCAGGCACATGGCAAACTCCCTCGCGATCCCCGGCTATTCGGCCGGGTCCGCACGCATCTCGTAGCTATGATGATCGATGTCGTTGGCGAGCAGGCGCGCGTCGCCGGCAAGCGGCTCGGGCCGCAACACGGCCGAGGCGCCCCACTCCGCCAGGACAGCACAAGCCAGTTCGATCGCAGGCTCGATCTGCGCGCGCACCGGCGCCGTCAGCGGGCCGCCCCAATCCTCAAGATCGAGCGGTTGGCAGCCGATCAGCGCGAGCCGCTGCGGATAGCGACCGAGCAGATCGGCGGCGCTGAGCACTTCCTGGAAGCCGGTCTGGTGCAGGCTCATCTTCTTGGCGCCGGTGAAGCGCGGCACCTCCTCGTCACGAACGAGCTTGAGCTCGCCCGGCGCGAGGCCATAGTCGATGGCGTCGAATACGATCAGCCCATCGGCCTCCTCGACATAGTTGACGAGATAGAGCCCCTGCGTGCCGCCATCGAGGATCGTGACGTTGTCCGGCACGGCGTAACGGCGGTGGAATTCCTCCACCACGCGCACGCCGAAACCTTCGTCAGCCCACAGGATGTTGCCGATGCCGAGCACCAGGATGCGGTCGAGCTTTGCTTCAGCCATCGCGCGGCTCCTACTCGCGGAACTGCCGCTCGCCGGAGATCATCGAGGAGATGATGCTCTGGCGGGACATGATGTCCTCGCGGATGGCGGCATAGACGTGCACCATCACGAACATCACCAGCGCCCACATGCCGAGGTGATGATAGGTGTGGACGTCCTGGCTGTTCGGCCAGATCGAGAACACCCAGCCGAACAGTTTGTACTGCCAGCTGTCGATCCCCTCGCCTTCCGAATACAGCGCGAAGCCGGTGACGATCATGAAGGCGACGAACACCGTGAAGCCGGTGAACATCGCCGTCTGCGCCAGCGGATTGTGGCCGACATACATCTTCGGCTCACGCTCCAGGAACGCGTACCAGCGGATCTCGTGCAGCACTTCCTTCCAGAACTGCTTGCGATGCACGGGTATGTAGAAGATCTGCCGCGAGTGGTGATTGCCGACGAACGCCCAGAGGATGCGGGCGAGGAAGAACACCGCCAGCACCTGGCCGGCCGCGAAATGCGTGAACCGGATGTAGCCCATCACGAAGCTCGCCGATGCCTCGCCCTGCACGCTCGGCAGCGGCGTCCCGATCAGGTAGCCGGTGACCATCAGCACGACGATCGCGAGCGCATTCACCCAATGGCAGATACGCACGGGCGCTTCATAGACATAGACGGTAGGCCGACCGATCGCGTGCTCACCGGCAGCATCCGCTGCGATCGTGGCAAGGTTCGACTTGGCCTCCGCAGGACGCGTAATGGCATCCATCATCTTGCTTCTCCGCCCTACCTGACCTTGACCGTCGCCATTTCCTGGCCGTCCGGGCTCATGACGTGCGTCGAGCACGCCAGGCACGGATCGAACGAATGGATCGTCCGCAGGATCTCCAGCGGCTTCTCCGGATCCGCCATCGGCGTATCCATCAGCGACGCCTCGAACGCGCCGATATTGCCCTTGGGATCCCTGGGCGAGCCGTTCCAGGTGGTCGGCACGACGCACTGATAGTTGTCGATTTTGGTGTCCTTGATCTTGATCCAGTGCGCCAGCGCGCCGCGCGGCGCCTCGGTGAAGCCGTAGCCCTTGGCCTCCTTCGGCCAGCTCTCCGGCTTCCACTTCTCGACATTGGCGGTCGAGGAATCGCCGGCCTTGATGCGCGCCACCAGCTTGTCCTGGAAGTAGCGCATCTGCGTCGCAGCCCAGTCGCATTCCAGCGCACGCGCGGCGGTGCGGCCGAGCGTCGAGAACAGCGCGGTGACCGGCAGGTTTAGCGTCTTCAAGAGCTTGTCGGTCGGCTCCTTGAACTCCGGCTTGTTCTGCGCATAACCGATGATGTAGCGCGCCAGCGGCCCGACCTCGACCGCATTGCCGCGCCAGCGCGGCGCCTTGATCCAGGAGTACTTGCCGCCCTCGTCGAGCTCCTTGATGTCGGTCTTGGTGCCCTTGGCGTTCGGGCCGAGCTGATAGTTCGGCTCGGTCACGCCGTCCCAGGGATGCAGGCCCTTGCTCTCGTCGGGATATTTGTACCAGGAGTGCGTCACGAACTCCTGGATCTGCTCGGGATCGCCATGGTCGATCGGCAGCACTTCGTTGAGATTGCCGTTGAGGATCACGCCGCGCGGCAACTTGAGGTTCTTGGCCGAATAGTCGTTGGCGTTCTCCGGGATGTCGCCATACGACATCACGCTCTTGCCGGAGAGACCGCCGCCATAGAGCCAGTCCTTGTAGAACGAGCCGATCGCTACCACGTCGGGCAGATAGACCTTCTGCACGAACTCGATCGAGCGGTCGATGATCGAGGAGACGAGGTTGAGCCGCTCCATGTTGATGGCGCCGACGGCACCGGTGCCATCGACATTGACCGCGCAGGGCACGCCGCCGACCAGCCAGTTCGGATGCGGGTTCTTGCCGCCATAGATGGTGTGGATTTTGACGATCTCCTTCTGGAAGTCGAGCGCTTCCAGATAATGCGCCACCGCCATCAGGTTCGCTTCCGGCGGCAGCTTGTAGGCGGCATGGCCCCAATAGGCGTTCTTGAACGGGCCGAGCTGGCCTGACTCGACGAACTTGGTCAGCCGGATCTGCAGATCCTTGAAATAGCCCGGCGACGATAGCGGCCAGTCCGAGATCGACTGCGCCAGCGCCGAGGTCGCCTTCGGATCGGCCTTGAGCGCCGAGACGACGTCGACCCAGTCGAGCGCATGCAGGTGATAGAAGTGGACGAGATGGTCGTGCACCTGCAGGCAGAGCTGCATGATGTTGCGGATGGAGTTGGCGTTGTCGGGGATCATGATCCCCAGCGCATTCTCGACCGCGCGTACCGATGTCAGCGCATGCGTGCCGGTGCAGACGCCGCAGATCCGCTCGGTGAAGGCCCAGGCGTCGCGCGGATCACGGTTGCGCAGGATGGTCTCGATGCCGCGCCACATCGTGCCGGTCGACACCGCGTTGCGGATCACGTTGTTGGAGTCGACGTTCACCTCGACGCGGAGATGGCCTTCGATCCGCGTGAGCGGATCGACCACGACGCGCTTGCCGGAATTGTCGAGATTGAAGCCGTTGGGAGTCTGGATGCCCATCGTTGCCTGCCCTGAACTGAATTAATGATCTTGCTTGGCGTCGTCGCGCTTGGTCGCGAGCCGCTTGACCGCGGTGACCGCGGCATGCGCCGCGACCGCAGCACCCACCGTTCCCGCCGCGACCATGCCGACCTCGTCGGCGTTGCGCTCGATGCCGAACTGCTTGATCGTGGTGAGCCGGTCATAGAACGAGCCCTTGTCCCAGAAGCCGTCCTCTGAGCAGCCGATGCAGCCATGGCCCGACTGGATCGGGAACGACACGCCACCGTTCCATCGCACGGTCGAACAGGCGTTGTAGGTGGTCGGGCCCTTGCAGCCCATCTTGTAGAGGCAGTAGCCCTTGCGCGCGGCCTCGTCGTCCCACTCCTCGACGAACTGGCCGGCGTCGAAATGCGGCCGCCGATAGCATTTGTCGTGGATGCGCTGCGAGTAGAACATCTTCGGCCGGCCCTGCCGGTCGAGCTCGGGCAATTTGCCGAAGGTGGTGATGAAGGTGACGACGCCGGTCATGACCTCCGCGATCGGCGGGCAGCCGGGCACCTTGATGATCGGCTTGTTGGTGATCACCTTGTCGATCGGGGTTGCCTGCGTCGGATTGGGCTTGGCCGCCTGCACGCAGCCCCAGGACGCGCAGGCGCCCCAGGCGATGATCGCCATCGCGTCCTCGGCCATCACCTTCAGCTTCTCGACGAACGGCTTGCCGCCGTCGATGCAGAACATGCCGCCTTCATTGAGCGGCGGGTTGCCTTCGACGGCGAGGATGTACTGCCCCTTGTACTTGGCGCGGGTCTCTTCGAGGATCTCCTCGGCCTGCTGGCCGGCCGCCGCCATGATCGTGTCGTCATAGTCGAGCGAGATCATCGACAGCACGACGTCCTTCACCAGCGGATGCGCCGAACGGATGAAGCTCTCCGAGCAGCAGGTGCATTCGAGGCCATGCATCCAGATCACAGGCGTGCGCGGCTTGGTCTCCAGCGCATTGGCGATGCGCGTCGCCGCCAGCGGACCGAGGCCGAGGCTCGTCGCCGTCAGGCTGCAGAACTTATGGAAGCTGCGCCGCGTGATGCCCTGGCGCCGGATCACGCTGTAAAAAGTTTCCGTCGTCGCGCCCATGAGTCCTCCCCCTGCTATCGCGTTGGCGATCATCCGATCGCGATCTGGCCAGAGGGGACAGCAAGATGCGGGCCAGCATCAGTGCTGGATTTGAATCATAATGATTCCAGATGGTTGGAACTGCAGCATGAGTTCAAATCGGACTTCAAAGCTGGCGCTCCGGTGAGAAACGGAAATCACGCGCTTTGCACCCGATAAGCTAGTTTCCGCCCCATCGAAGCGCGCTCAATGCGCAGTGCAGACCATGCAGGGATCGAACGACCGCACGACATGCTGGATGCTGACGGCACGCGCGCCAGCGTCGCCGACCTCGGTTCCGACCAGCGCCTGTTCGAGCGGGCCGGCGATGCCATCGGCATCGCGCGGCGAAAAGTTCCAGCTGGTCGGAGCGATGATCTGATAGCGCGCGATGCGGCCTGAGCGGACCGCGAGCCAATGACCGAGGCTGCCGCGGGCAGCTTCGACAAGACCGACATAGTTGCCATCGGCCGCCTCGCCGCTGGTTTCGCAGAACGGTTCGTTGAGACGCAGCGCCTTGATCCAGCTTTCGATCGAGATTGCGAGTTGCGCCGTCTCGATCAGGCGCGCGATGACGCGGTTGCGGACGTTGCTGCCGCTCTCGGATAGCAAAGCCGTGATCAGCGCCTGGCCCTCAATGGCTTGCCGCGCCAGTGCGCCGACCTCGACCGGCTTACCCGCAAGCCGCGGAGCCTTGCACCAGCTATAGGCGTCAGGCTTGTCGGCATCAGGATCGGTGCGGCTCTCGGCTGGATCGCGTGACGTCTCGCGCATCCACGCATGCGACACGTCCTCTGTGATCTGATCCGACGGCAGGGCTTCGACCATTCCGTCGCTGGTGCGAAGCCCAGCGCGGAAGCGGGCGCCGTCAGCATCGTGATACGCGCCAAAGCTCATCAGCAGCCCCGGCCCCTTGCCGAGACCCGCAAGCGCAAGCGCATCAGCCAGCCGAAGGAAATGTGCGAAGTCACCACCCCGCCCTTCCCGCCAAATGTCGAGCTCCCCCGGACTCGACAAGGCCAGCACGTTCTCCAGTTTATCGGCGAACACCACGCGCTCGAGGAAGCCGCGAAACGAAGCTGCAATCGCGTTCAGCCGAATGCGCTCGCCGAGCTCGATGGCGCGCGTCGTACCGCCGGGCTGGAACGCCAGGCTGTGCGGCCATTTTCCGGCGATCACGCCCATGATCTCCAACAGCCGCGCCCGCGCCGGCAGCGCCTCGCGCGCGGCATTGCCCTTCGTCGCAGTGAAGCGCTCGGCGGCCGCGGCGTGCCACGCGTGAGACGCGTAGGAGTCGCGGGCGAAGTCGGGCATGAAGAAGATGTAGAAGTGCGTGAGATGATCGGCGGCATTCTCTGCCGCGTGCGCGATGTTGGTCGCGAGCACGCCGTTCGGCGCGGACAGCACGCCCATCGCCTGACGCAGCGCGGCTGCGGCGGCGATCGACTGTGACACCGAGCAGATGCCGCAGATGCGCGGTGCGATCACCAGGGCGTCCAGCGGCGGCCGCCCTTCCAGGATCTGCTCGAAGCCGCGGTAGAGCGGCGCGGTCACTTCGGCGCGAGCGACGCGGCCGCTCTCGACATCGAGACGGACCTCGAGATCGCCCTCGACGCGGTTGAACGGGCCGACCGTGATCCGCGTCATGAGCTGCGCTTGTCGCCCGACCGGCTCGGCGGCACCACGACGTGGTCGGCGGTCGCATTGACGCGCACGCGGCGCGGCGTCGCCGATTTCGACAGCGCGGCCAGCGCGACGAACCACGCCTTGGGCATGTCGGTGGGGAGGCCCACAGGGATGCCGGCGAGCTTCGCGGTCTGCAGATAGTTCTGCGCGGTCTCGAAGCCGGGCGAGGTGCAGGCGATACAGGCATAGCCGCCCTTGGTGCAGGAGCCGCCGCCGTTCCAGGAGCGCTGATTACAGTCGCCGACGGCTTGCGTGGCGCGGCAGCCGAGATGCTCCATCAGGCAGCCGCGCTCCGACATCGTTTCCGCGCTCGCCTTGAACTCGTAGAACTCGTTGCGCGAGCAGCCGTGATGCGCGAGATGGTTGGCGATGAAGGTCGGACGTCCGACGGCGTCGAGGCCGCCGCTCGTCAGGTCGCCTGATGTCAGCGCCAACAAGCTTTCCATGACCCAGCCGGGATGCGGCGCGCAGCCGGCGATGTTGATCACCGGCAGTCCGCGCTTGGAGCGGAAGCCTGTGCCGAGCGCGCCGCCGCCGTCGCTGCCCTCGAACTGCAATCCGACCGCATCCGTCGGGTTGATCCCGGCCGCGGGAATACCGCCATACGCCGCGCAGCTGCCGACGGCGATGACGTAGTCGGCGAGCGGGGCGAGGTCGAGCAGCCAGTGATAGATCGAGCGGTTGGTACCGGCGAGCATGTTGAAGCGGCCGCTCAGATTGGGGCCGCGCGCGACCGAACCTTCGAGCACCAGGAGATCGAGCCGCTCGCGGCCGTCGCGGATCGCGTCCAAGAGCTCGACGACTTCGTCGCCGGTTTCCTCGCTGACGGAAGGGTGCCAGATCAGATCGATGCCGGATTGGCGCAGCTCGTCAAACCAGCCGGAGGCGCCGCTTTCCAGGATCGACATGGTGCAGCCGCCGCAGCTCGCGCCCTGCAGCCACAGCATCCTGGTCATTCCCTCCGCGCCGGCCATCGTGAGGTCCCGCCGTCAGCACAGCTCTATGCTGTCGTGTTTGGTATCTCTGCGGGATTTAGCGTCCCCGCACGAAGGGTGGCAAGCGCCGCGTCGGTTTGGGAACCGCGCGGGCGGCGGTTGAAGAACACGGCGCCGGCCCAGATCAGTCCGAACAGGCCGACCGCGACGATCCCAAGATCGGCAATTCCATCACCGAGCGCGGCTGCAAACTCCGCCCAGGTTCCGGTCAGACCGAACAGCGGCGCCAGCAGCGTGGCGGCCTCGACTCCGCCGATCACCAGCGCAATCGCCACCGAGAGGCCGGTGATCACCAGATTGTAGCGTCGCTTGCGCGCGGGGTCGGTCAGCGCCCAGCGGTAGGCGCCGACCATCAGCATGCCGTCGGCGGTGTCGACGGTCGCCATCGCCGCGGCGAACAGCGCCGGGAACACCAGCACATGCGCCAGACTCGCCCCGCGCGCAGCCTCGGTGGCGGACAGGCTGAGCAGGCCGATTTCGCTGGCGGTGTCGAAGCCGAGGCCAAACAGAAAGCCGAGCGGATACATGTGCCAGGCACGCGACACGACACGCAAGACGGGCCGCAGCAGACGGATGAGGAGGCCGTTGCCGGGGGCAGCTTCAGGGTCGGGGCGTGGTGAGCGGCGCCAGAGGTTCACGAACAGAACGAGATTCGCCAACGCGATCAGCAGCAGGAAACCGGCTGAGACCGACGTGCCGATGGCGCCGCCGATCGCGCGGATGGCGCTGTCCTCCCGCAACAGATCGGCACCGGCCACCAGGCTCACCACGATCGTGGCGATCACGACGACGCTGGAATGGCCGAGCGCGAAGTAGAGACCGGCCGCGCGCGGCTTGTCGCCGTCCTGCACCAGCTTGCGGACGACGTTGTCGATCGCGGCGATATGGTCCGCATCAACCGCGTGGCGGAGGCCGAGCAGCCAGGCCAGCAGCGCGGTGCCGACGATGGCGGGACGGTCGGCGTAGAGCGCGAAGGCCCAGGCCCAGGCGAGCGCGTTGGCGAGCACGAGGCTGGCCAGCAGCGCCATCGTCCGCGCGCGCTCCGTGCGGAGCGGGGTGGCGAGCGCGGCGGGGGGCCGAGGATGATCAATTGGCAAAATCGTCATACTCGGACAGGAGAGCAAGACCCGCGCCAAAAGGCAAGGCTCGCGCTCCCACGCGCAAATCCCGTGCAAATCAATCCTCGCGGCCCCGTCGAGCCTGGATTGACCTCTTCCCTTGGCAAGGCGCTATCCGGTCAAGCTCAAACATTGACCAGCCGACGACCAACTCTTCTCCTCTGTCTCCCCTCACCGCGCCGAGGCGCTCTGCGCGGCGATCTCGCGCCGCACCGCCGCCTCGAATTGGCTGGCGGGCGCGGCGAACATCAGGCGGGTCTCCTCGTGGAACGCCGAGAAGATGCCGACAACGGCCGGCACGCCGTTGATCTCGGCGAGGATCGGCGAGCCCGAATAGCCGAAATTGGCGAGGCAATGCACGGTCAGCAGACGGGCGTCCCTGGTCATGCCGGCGCTGCAATTCCTCTGCCCGGTCGGCGAATAGCGCCGCTCCTGGCCATAGCCGATCTCGGAAATGGTGCCGGCCTTGGTCGCAGCCGCGAGCTCGTCGCGGCTCACGGACTTCACCGCGACCGGCTTCGACGGCAGCGCGTCCTTCAGGATGATCAGCGCCCAATCGGCCGGCGAGCGGTCGGTCGACCATTGGTCGTGCTGGGTCGGGATGAAGTCGGGCGCCACGATCAGCTTGTCGGCGACCGATGACGCGGCAGGGGTGCCCTTGTTCATGCCTGCCAGGAAATGGACATTGCCCGGGCTGACCTGGGCGAGGCCGTTGAACACGCAATGCGCCGCCGTCAGCACCACGCGGGGCGCCACCAGCGTGCCGGTGCAGGAGCCTCCCGTGCTATATTGCGCCACGGTCACGACACCGATCGACGATGCCGGCCAGGAGGTGGGATCGACGACATCGCCAAAATGCCGGTCGAGCCCGAGCAGCTGTTCGGCGCGCGGATTGGCAATGCCGGCATCGGCCGATTCCGGCTTCGCCCGCCACGCCACAATCGTCTCCTCCGCCTGCCGCCGCTGCGCCTCGCTGAGCTTCACGCGCTGAATCTCGCGGCCGGCAGACCTGACGCCGTTGCGTCCGGCCATCACCAGCCAGGCATACCCCTGGATGACATCCCGGGTCATGACCTGGCCATCGAGCATCATCAGGCCGAGCATGTATTGCGACTGGGCAAAGCCCTGTGCGGCGGCGCGGTTGAACCAGCGCGCGGCTTCGCCGTGATCGCGGCCGGCGCCTTCGCCGTTGAAATAGGCGATCCCCAGATAGTGCTGGGCAATGGCGAGTCCCTGATCCGCGGCCTTGCGGTACCAGACCAGCGCCTCCGCCTGATTGCGCGCGACGCCCACGCCGAAGGCTTGCATGAAGCCGAGATCGAATTGCGCCCGCGCATCACCCTTGGCGGCGAGCGGCTGCAGCCGGCGCAACGCCACCGCCGCCTGGCCATTCGACGCAGCAGTGACGGCGTCCTCGAGCTCGGCGGCCGTGACACCCGCGATGCTGCCGAGCAGCACGGCGAGACTTATGAGGATGGTCTTGATCAAGGGCGTCCGCTGAGACCGAAACATCGGCTGCTCAGCAGGCACGATCAAGACGGCGGCGGCGTGGCGGAAAGCGGACCGCAATGTCCTTAATCCGGCCCCCTCGCGTCTCACACCCGCTCCACCCTCAAGCCTGCTTCTCCCTCAGGCCTGCTCCGACTTGACGAACCGGTCGTCCAGCGCATAGCCGGCGCCGCGCACGGTGCGGATCGGATCCTGCTCGCGGCCAGGATTGAGCAGCTTGCGCAGGCGGCCGATGTGCACGTCCACCGTGCGCTCGTCGATATAGATGTCGCGACCCCAGACGCTGTCGAGCAGTTGCTCGCGGCTGAACACGCGGCCGGGATGCTCGAGGAAGAACTCGAGCAGGCGATATTCGGTCGGGCCGAGATCGATCGGCCGGCCCGAGCGCGCGACGCGGCGCTTCTCGCGGTCGAGCTCGATGTCGCCATAGGACAACACAGTCGCCAGCCGCTCCGGGCTCGCGCGACGCAGCAGGCCCTTCACGCGCGCCAAGAGCTCCGGCACCGAGAACGGCTTGACGATGTAGTCGTCGGCACCAGTCGCGAGACCTCGGACGCGCTCGCTCTCCTCGCCGCGTGCCGTCAGCATGATGATCGGCAGCTGCCGGGTCTCGGTCCGTGCCCGCAGGCGGCGGCACAGCTCGATGCCGGACAGCCCCGGCAGCATCCAGTCGAGCACGACGAGATCGGGCACGCGCTCCTTGAGCCGCGTGTCGGCCTCGTCGCCGCGCGCCACGGTCTCGACCTCGTAGCCTTCGGCTTCGAGGTTGTAGCGCAGCAGCGTCGTCAGCGCCTCCTCGTCCTCAACCACCAGAATTCGCGCACCCATGTCGAAATCGTCTTTCTCAGTTGCCGGGGATCGTGGTCGCGAAGCTGGTCATGTCGCCCTTCGGGCGCTTGTCCATGATCTGCTGACCCTCGATCATATAGAACACCGTCTCGGCGATGTTGGTGGCGTGGTCGCCGATCCGCTCGATGTTCTTGGCGCAGAACATCAGGTGGATGCAGAACGAGATGTTGCGCGGGTCTTCCATCATGTAGGTCAGGAGCTCGCGGAACAGCGAGGTGCAGATCGCATCGACCTCCTCGTCGCCCTTCCAGACCGTCATCGCCGCCGGCAAATCATGCGCGGCATAGGCATCGAGCACCGTCTTGACCTGCGACTGCACCAGGTCGGTCATGTGCTCCAGGCCGCGGATCAGCTTGAGCGGATGGAAGTCGCTCTCCAGCGCCGCAACGCGCTTGCCGATGTTCTTGGCGAGGTCGCCGATCCGCTCCAGATCAGTGGCGACGCGCATGGCGCCGACGATCTCGCGCAGATCGACGGCCATCGGCTGACGGCGGGCGATCGTCAGCACCGCGCGCTCCTCGATGATGCGCTGCAGCTTGTCGACCTCGGCGTCGGCGGCGACCACCTTCTGGCCGAGGGCCACGTCGCGCCGCACCAGCGCATCGACGGAATCGACGATCAGCCGCTCGGCGAGGCCGCCCATCTCCGACACCAGCCGGGTGAGATCCTGCAGATCGCTGTCGAACGCCTTGGCGGTATGTTCACTGGCCATGTTGATCTCCTGAAGAATGCTGTCGGCGTCAGCCGAACCGGCCGGTGATGTAGTCCTGGGTCCGCCGATCGCTCGGCGAGGTGAAGATCTTGCTGGTGTCGTCGAACTCGATCAGCTCGCCGAGATACATGAAGGCGGTCTTGTCGGAAACGCGCGCCGCCTGCTGCATGTTATGGGTCACGATCGCGATCGTATAGTTCTCCGCGAGCTCCTGGATCAGCTCCTCGACCTTGGCGGTGGAGATCGGGTCGAGCGCCGAGCAAGGCTCGTCGAACAGGATCACCTCGGGCCGGACGGCGACCGTGCGGGCGATGCACAGGCGCTGCTGCTGGCCGCCGGACAGCGACAGGCCGGAGGCGTTGAGCTTGTCCTTGACCTCGTTCCACAGCGCGCCGCCGCGCAGCGCCTTCTCGACCCGATCGTCCATCTCGGACTTCGAGATCTTCTCATAGAGCCGGATGCCGAACGCAATGTTCTCGTAGATCGTCATCGGGAACGGGGTCGGCTTCTGGAACACCATGCCGACCCGCGCACGCAGCAGGTTGAGGTCGAGCTTGGGGTCGAGGATGTTGGTGTTGTCCAGCATCAGCTGGCCGGTGGCGCGCTGGCCCGGATAGAGGTCGTACATCCGGTTGAAGATGCGCAGCAAGGTGGACTTGCCGCAGCCGGACGGGCCGATGAACGCCGTGACCCGGTTGGTGCCCAGCGTCAGGTTGATGTTCTTCAGCGCGTGGTGATCGCCGTAATAGAAGTTCAGGTTGCGCGCGGTGACCTTGGCCGGCGCCTCGGGGAGCGGCTGGCCGTGAAGCGCGTGATTGGGCTGACTGACGGAGACGGACAGTTCGGTCATTTCGTTTTCCTCTCGGCGCCGAGAATGCGTGCACCGACGTTCAGGGCGAGCACGGCCAGAGTGATGAGAAGGGCTCCGCTCCAGGCCAGCTGCTTCCAATACGCATACGGGCTCTGGACGAAATTGTTGATGGTGACGGGCAGGTTCGCCATCGTCTTGGAGAGGTTGAGGCTCCAGAACTGGTTCGACAGCGCGGTGAACAACAGCGGCGCGGTCTCGCCGGCGACGCGGGCGGTCGCGAGCAGCACGCCGGTAATGAGGCCGGATCGCGCCGCGCGATAGGCGATGCGGCGGATCACCAGCGAGCGCGGCAGGCCGAGCGCGGAGGCCGCCTCGCGCAGCGGGTTGGGCACCAGCAGCAGCATGTCCTCGGTGGTGCGCAGCACGACGGGGATCACGATGACGGCCAGCGCCAGCGCACCGGCGATCGCCGAGAAGCCGCCCATCGGCACCACGACGGCGCCGTAGATGAACAGGCCGATGATGATCGACGGCGCCGACAGCAGGATGTCGTTGATGAAGCGGATCACCGAGGTGAGGCGGTCGTTGCGGCCATATTCGGCGAGGTAGGTGCCGGCGAACAGGCCCAGCGGCGCGCCGATGCCGACGCCGATCACGGTCATCATGATCGAGCCGACGATGGCGTTGCGCAGGCCGCCTTCACTGGCGCCGGGCGGCGGCGTATCGGCGGTGAAGACCTGCAGGCTGAGGCCGGCGAGGCCGTTATAGAACAGCGTGAACAGGATCAGCGCCAGCCAGGTGACGCCGAATGCCGCGGCGGCGATGCACAGGCCGCGGATCAAGAGGTCGCGGCGACGGCGGCGGGCGTAGATCGGATTCACCGGATTGACCGGCGTGTCGAATGTGGAGGCGTCGACGCTCGACATGACTTACTTTCCTGCCCTTTACTTTCCGGCCTTGGCATCGAGTCGCGCCAGCATCAGCCGGGCGCTCGCCAGCACGAAGAAGGTGAGGACGAACAGCAGCAGGCCGAGCAGGATCAGGCTGGACTGGTGCAGGCCGTCGCTCTCCTGGAATTCAGAGGCGATCGCGGCCGAGATCGTCGTGCCCGGCGCGAAGATCGAGGACGAGATCCGGAACGAGTTACCGATGATGAAGGTCACCGCCATGGTCTCGCCGAGCGCACGGCCCAGCGCCAGCATGACGCCGCCGATCACGCCGACCCTTGTGTAGGGGATGACGACGCTGCGCACGACCTCCCAGGTGGTGCAGCCGACGCCGTAGGCGGCTTCCTTGAGCACCGGCGGCACCGTCTTGAAGACGTCGACCGAGATCGAGGTGATGAAGGGCAGCACCATGATCGCCAGGATCAGCGAGGCGTTGAACAGGCTGAGATAGGACGGCGGCCCGGCAAAGATGTCCTGCAGCACGGGGATGTTGGCGCAGAGATTGATCATGAACGGCTGGAACGTGGTGGCCAGGAACGGGCCCAGCACGAAGAAGCCCCACATGCCGTAGATGATCGAGGGAATGCCGGCGAGCAGCTCGATGGCGAGGCCGATCGGGCGGCGCAGCCATTGCGGACACAGCTCAGTGAGAAAGATCGCGATGCCGAGTCCCACGGGAATTGCGATCAGCATCGCGATGAACGAGGTCACCAGCGTGCCGTAGATCGGGCCGAGCGCGCCGAGCACCGGCGGATCGGCCGAAGGCGCCCAGCGCTTGGTGAGGAGGAACTGGAAGCCATACTCCTTCATCGCCGGCCAGGCGCCGATGACGAGCGAGATGATGATGCCGCCGAGGATCAGCAGCACCGAGATCGCCGACAGGCGGGTGATCCAGTAGAAGGTGATATCGCCGAGCTTGAACGCGCTCAGCGCGCGGGCGCGATCATAGGGCCCTGCGGCAGCGGCGATGTCGCCGACCTCGCTCTCAACGGCCATCTCAGCCAAGTCCGCCCCCTGCTTCTTTGACACCATCATCACCTTGGACGAACCCTCTCCCGTTTCCGGGAGAGGGCAGGACGTGTTCAGATCAGCTCTTGATGTCGGCCGACCAGGTCTTCTCGATCAGCTTCACGACGCTGTCCGGCATCGGGATGTAGTCGAGCTCCTCGGCCATCTTGCCGCCCTTCTCGAACGACCACTTGAAGAACTTGATCGCCTCGGCGGAGGCCGCCTTGTCGGTCGGCTCCTTGTGCATCAGGATGAAGGTCGCGGCCGTCATCGGCCAGGACTTGTCGCCCTGCTGGTTGGCGAGGATCACGTAGTAGCCGGGAGCCTTGGCCCAGTCGGCATTCGCGGCGGCGGCCTGGAAGGCCTCGACGGTCGGCTGCACGGTCTTGCCGGCCTTGTTGACCATGCCGGTGTAGGTCAGCTTGTTCTGCTTGGCGTAGGCGTACTCGACATAGCCGATCGCGTTCTTGGTCTGGCTGATGTTGCCCGACACGCCCTCATTGCCCTTGGCGCCGACGCCGACCGGCCACTCGACCGCGGTGTTGAAGCCAACCTTGCTCTTCCAGTCGGCGCTCGCCTCGGAGAGGTAATAGGTGAAGTTGAAGGTCGTGCCTGAACCGTCGGAGCGGCGGACGACGGCGATCGCGTCGGAGGGCAGCTTGACGCTGGGGTTCAGCTTCTTGATCGCGGCGTCATCCCACTTGGTGATCTTGCCGAGATAGATGTTGGCGAGGGTCTCGCCGTCCAGCACCATCTCGCCCGGCTTCACGCCCTCGAGGTTGACGACCGGCACGATGCCGCCCATCACCATCGGCCACTGCACCAGGCCGTCCTTCTCGAGCTGCTCGGCCTTGAGCGGCGCGTCGGTGGCGCCGAAGGTCACGGTCTTGGCCTGGATCTGCTTGATGCCGCCGCCAGAACCGATCGACTGGTAGTTCAGACCGTTGCCGGTCTCCTTCTTGTAGGCGTCAGCCCACTTGGAATAGATCGGGAACGGAAACGTCGCGCCCGCGCCGGTGATGTCGGCAGCAAATGCCGACGTCGATGCGGCGACCAAGCCGGCAGCGACGAGTGCTTTGACGAAATTCATAGCTGGTCTCCATGCCTGGGGAAGCGAAGCGCCATATGCACCCGATTGCGCTTCCCGGGCCGCTTTAAGGGGCCTCGGTGTGGCTTTTATAAAGGTTCGATGACAGCTGGATGACAGTCGCATGCCATTGATAAATCGTGATTTTTCGATTTTCGTCCGAGGTTCTACGGTGGAAGAGGTGGTATCCTGAGGTGACTTCACCCAGTTGCTGAACGAGCAGCGCTCACGCCCGATGCGCGGTGATGAGAGATCGGCGGTCAGGCCTTGCGGCCCTGCAACAAAGCTCGATCGAGCCGCTCTCCGGATGCATTTGCAGTGCCCCCGCCCGCCCCTCACATTCAGTGTCGTCCCGGCCTTCGAGCCGGGACCCATAGCCACCGGCCGATGTAGGCGGGAGAGATCCATCCACCTGCGTGCCTCGAACATCTCCCCGGGGGTATGGGTCCCGGCTCGAGGCCGGGACGACAGCGGAGGTTTGGTTACAGCGGCAGCAACTCACGAGATATGACCTCGCGTTCCCGCGGCACGGCGTGCCCGGGGGATGCATCGATGATGTCCCTCCTGAAATACGAGAGGGCGCGGAGAAGGCCGGACCTCGGCTGAGGCCCGTGGCCCGCCTGCTGAAAAGAATGCAGGCGGCAGGTACCACGAGTACAGCCGGACAGACCCGGCCTTCCCCGCGCGAATGGAGTTACGGTGTCCTTCGTGCTCTCCCTGGGGATCGGCGTTCTTGCCCCCATCGCCCGCGCGTGCCGTCAAGCAACGACCACGGACTTGACCTCAGCGTCGAGAGGCCAGGACCACACGACTTCGCCGTCCGTGCCGGCCTGTGCTCGTCTGGCACAGCCGTCACGGCCATCGCAGCCCACCTCCACGATCGTGACGACGCGTTCGTCCCTCTGCTCGAGGCGGGTTGCCGAGATAAAAGCACAAATTCCGAAAAACAGCAATAGATTTATTTTTGCCGGAACGCCGAAACATGATCGTGACTGCGCTGGAAGCATGAGCGGGCTGAGCGACTGACGCCTCATTGGCCAGCGCAAGCGCGTCACGCCCGGCTGTCGTCCCCGCTGTCGCCCGGCCTTGAGCCGGGCCCCCTCTCCACCGGTTGATGTGGCCAGGTGAGATCGGTCTACACGCGTGCCCCAAAAAACTTCCTGGGGTTATGGGTCCCGGCTCAAGGCCGGGACGACAGCGGAGGACTTGGTCGACGCCTTCCGTCGCAGTGGCCGGGATGACAGCGGAGAGCTTGGCTCACACTTCCACCATGCCGCTGTTAGCCTGACGTCAGCCGGCGAGCCGCTGCGGCTCCTCGGCGCCGTCGGGCCTGTATTCGAGGATGTCGCCCGGCTGGCAGCGCAGCACCTCGCAGATCTTCTCCAGCGTATCGAAGCGGACGCCGCGCACCTTGCCGGATTTCAGCAGCGAGACGTTCTGCTCGGTGATGCCGATGCGCTCGGCGAGCTCCTTCGAGCGCATCTTGCGCTTGGCGAGCATGACATCGAGATTGACGATGATCGGCATGGGTCAACGATCTCGTTCAGATGATCTTGGCGTGGTCGTCGGCCAGCTCGGCCGCGGCCTTGAAGATTTGGGCGACGGCAATGACGAACAGGCAGAAGATGATCCAGAGCAGGTCGCTCGGCAGCACGGCTTGAAAGCTCCACAACGTGGTGGCCGAGACCTGGGCATGGCTGGTGAGAATCAACAGCGCCAGCCTGCGGAAGACGACACCCGACGCCATGGCGAGCAGGCCAGCCATGCCGACGCGATGCATCCAGACCGCGGCGTCGACGGTGAAGATCCGCCCCTGCAAATAAGTGCCGAACAGGCGCCAGATGCAGTAAGCGACGACGGCGTCGCAAACCAGCACGCTACTGTTCATCACGAACATCCAGTCGATCTGGGTCTGTGACAGACCCGTGAGATCGGCGCCCATGGCGCGCCCGAGGCCCTCGGCAAATTTGGCGTTGTCGGTATCCGACCAACTCCAGGCCATCTCGACCACGAGCCAGGCGACCCACAGCACCGCGGCCAGCCTGATCGCCCAGCAAACCCACGCGATCCGCCGGCGCAGCGCCGTCTGCCCCGCAGGCACGTCGTCGAACTCCGCGGCTGCCGTCATCACGCTCATCGTGGACTCCCGGGTCACAGGCCCGCGCTGAACGGCCGTCAGGAGGCCACGGGCTGCTTTACATTTTTATCGTAAAACGATAATTCAATCGCGTCAGTCAGCCAGCGCAGATTGCACAGGCACGCCGGAAAAGCCAACGACGATTCGGCATGCTGCGCTCATCTGCTGTTCATCCCGAGTTTGCGTGAATCCATGTCGAAGCGACCGATCGGGAGGGCCGGCCAAATTGAAGTCAACTCGTTTGCTGGCTTCCGGACGGCAGCTGGTGCGCTCCGCGTGAGGCGCGCGATCATCCGCGCCGCCCTTGCTCTGGGCGTCGCCACGTCCTGGGGTGTCCTGGCGCCGCATCCCGTCGCCGCACAGGGCTTCACCTACAATGCCGCTGCACCGAAGGCGCCGCGCCCGCGCATTCCCGACGACAACCAGATGCTGGTGCAGGCGACCACGGTCGAATACGACACCAAAAATGCGCGCGTGTCGGCGGTCGGCAATGTGCAGCTGTTCTACAACGGCTCTTCGGTCGAAGCCGACCGGGTGATCTACGATCAGACGACCAAGCGGCTGCATGCGGAAGGCCACATCCGCATGACCGATGCCGACGGCAAGATCACCTACGCCAACAGCCTGGATCTCTCCGACGACTATCGCGACGGCTTCGTCGATTCGCTGCGCGTCGAGACCGAGGACCAGACGCGGATGGCAGCGACGCGCGCCGACCGCTCAGGCGGCAAGACCACCGTGTTCGAGAACGGCGTCTACACCGCCTGCGCCGCGTGCAGGGACAATCCGAAGAAGCCGCCGCTGTGGCAGGTCAAGGGCGCGCGCATCATCCACGACCAGACCGAGAAGATGCTGTATTTCGAGAACGCGCAGCTCGAATTCTTCGGCGTTCCCCTGGCCTACGTGCCCTACTTCTCGACGCCGGATCCGACAGTGAAGCGCAAGAGCGGCTTCCTGATGCCGGGCTTCTCGCAGGCGAACGGTTACGGCATCGGCGTCGACCTGCCCTACTACTGGGCGATCGCCGGGGATTTTGACGCGACGTTCACGCCGCGCATCACCTCCAAACAGGGCGTGCTGGTGCAGACCGAATTCCGCCAGCGGCTTAGCAATGGCAGCTATCAGGTGCGGCTGTACGGCATCGACCAGCTGAACCGCAACGCGTTCGCCGGCCAGCCGGGCGACCGCCCATTCCGCGGCGGCATCGACACCAAGGGCCAGTTCGCACTGTCAGACAAATGGGTGTCCGGCTGGGACGGCATGCTGCTGTCGGACTACATGCTCCCGTCGGACTACCGGCTCGCGCAGTACCGCGATCCGTTCAACGCGTTCATGAGCCTGCCGACGGAGGCGATCTCGCAGCTATACCTGACCGGTGTCGGCAGCCGCAGCTTCTTCGATATCAGGGCGATGCACTATCTGAGCTTCTCGGGCAACCAGCAGACGGTGCCGATCGTCTATCCGGTGCTGGATTATTCGAACGTCCTCAACACTCCGGTGTTCGGCGGCGAGTTCAGCACCAAGGCCAACTTCGTCAATCTGAGCCGCGAACAGGCGGCGTTCGACCCGATCACGACGACGGCCAACACCAACGGCCTGTGCACGACGACGTCGGCTGATCCGCTGGCGCGGCTGCCGGCGCAGTGCCTGCTGCGCGCCATGCCTGGCACCTATACCAGGCTGTCCGCGCAGGCGCAGTGGCGCAAGTCGCTCACCGATCCCTATGGCCAGATCTGGACGCCATTCGCGATCCTGCGCGCCGACGCGATCAATGCCAACGTGACGGCACAGCCCGGCGTCGCCAACACACAAGGCGTCGGCAACTTCCTGCCGACCGGCGACACCCAGGCGCTGCGGCTGATGCCGACCGTCGGCCTGGAGTACCGCTATCCGCTCATCAACGTTCAGCCGTGGGGCACCACCATGATCGAGCCGATCGCGCAAATCATTATCCGGCCGAACGAGACCTCTGCCGGCCGGCTGCCGAACGAGGACGCCCAGAGCCTGGTGTTCGACGCGAGCAACCTGTTCAGTGTCGACAAGTTCTCCGGTGGCAGCCGCACCGAGGGCGGCGGCCGCGCCAATGTGGGCGCGCAGGCCACCACGCAGTTCGACCGCGGCGGCACGGTCAATGTGCTGTTCGGCCAGTCCACGCAGTTGTTCGGACTGAACTCCTACGACGTGCGGGACATGACCAACTCCGGCATCGGCTCCGGCCTGGACAAGACCGTGTCGGACTACGTGACGCGGGTCGATTATTCGCCGAACCGCACCTACGCCTTCAGCATGCGCAGCCGGCTCGACCAGCAGAGTCTCAACGTCCAGCGCTTCGAGGCCGAAGGGAAAGCCAATTTCGACCGCTGGTCGCTCGCTTTGACCTACGGCAACTACGCAGCCCAGCCGGCGGTCGGCGCCCTCAACCGGCGCGAGGGCCTGCTCGGCAACGGCTCGGTCAAGCTGGCGCAGAACTGGGTGGTGTCCGGCGGCGCGCGCTGGGACCTCGTCGCCAACAAGATGAACCAGTACATCGTCGGCGCCGGCTATGTCGACGACTGCTTCACCCTCGCCGCAAGCTACGTCACCTCGCTGAACACCGCCGTGGCCGGCAGCACGCCGCAGGTGAACCAGACCGTGATGCTGACACTCGGCCTGCGAACCATCGGCAATGTGTCGCTGCCGGTGCCGGTGAATTAGTTATTTGTCGCGATCTCCACGTGGCAGCGCAACCTCTATCGCCGCGGAAGATATAACCTCTCCCCGCCTTTTGCGGGGAGAGGTCGGATTGCGCAGCAATCCGGGTGAGGGGCATGGCACATAAGCGACCCGAGCATCGGTCTCTCGGACGCGCATGACGATTCACGTGGGCAGTAGCAGCACCGCCCGTGAGGCTGCCCCTCACCCCAGCCCTCTCCCCGTGAAGAACGGGGAGAGGGAGCGCACCGCCTGCTTCGCGACAGCTCGAATTCAACTGGCAGGAACGCGCGAGACAGAAACGCTGCACGGCTGAGTGCGTCCCCCTACGCCGACAGCCTCTCCGTCGTCGCGGCCTTGCCGAGGATCAAATCCGCGGCCTTGTCGCCGATCATCAGCGTCGCCGCATTCAGGTTCGCCGAGATCATGCGCGGCATGATCGAGGCGTCGGCGACGCGGAGGCCTTGCAGGCCGTGGACGCGGAGCTGGTCGTCGACGGTGGCCCAGGTGGAGTCGGCCGGGCCCATGCGGCAGGTGCAGCCGGGATGGAACGTCGTCGTGGCGCGCTGGATGGCGGCGGCGAGGAATTCGTCGTCGCTATTCACCTTCGGGCCCGGGAAATCCTCATACGCGTAGTACGGTGCGAGCGGTGCTGACGCCAGCAGCCGGCGAGCCAGCTTCATGCCGGCGACGATGACGCGGCGGTCGAGCTCGGCGGTGAGATAGTTGGTCTGGATGATCGGCTGGGCGAACGGATCGGCGGAGCGGATGCGGACATAACCGCGGCTCTCCGGACGCTGCTGCCACGAGGCGACCGTCATGCCGGGCTCGTCCTCGAGCTGGCCCTGTACGCCCTCCTTGTAGCTCGCGGGCGTGAAGGTGAGCTGCAGGTCGGAGCTCTCGGCGGTCTCGCCGGAATGCCAGAAGCAATAGACCATGGTCGGCGACAGCGACAGGATGCCCTTGCGCGTCATCGCCCATTTCAGCGCCTCGCCCCAGAGGTTGAGGCCGCGCGCGAGCTCGTTGATGGTCTTGATGTTCTTGACGCGCGCCACCGTGCGCGGCGCGTAGTGATCCTGCAGGCCCTCGCCGACGCTGCGGAGCGCGTGACGCACCTCGATGCCGTGCTCCTGCAACAGCTCGGGCGCGCCGATGCCGGAGAGCTGCAGCAGTTGCGGCGAGTTGTAGGTGCCGCCGGACAGGATCACCTCCTTGCGCGCGCGCACCTCGACCGGCACGCCGCCGCGCCCGCCACGGCTGTAGCGCACGCCCACCGCGCGCTTGCCTTCCAGCATGATGCTGGTGGCGTGGGCGTTGGTGCGGATCTCGACGTTCGGACGCTTGCTGGCGGGCTTCAGGAACGCTGTCGCCGAGGAGACGCGGCGGCCGTTCTGGATGGTGCGCTGGACATAGGACACGCCCTCCTGGATGGCGCCGTTGTAGTCGGGATTACGCGGAATGCCGAGCGAGACCGCGCCGTCCATGAAGGCCTCGCACAGCGTGTCCTTCCACTCCATGGTGGTGACATGGAGATTGCCGTCGCGGCCGCGATATTGCTCGTCGCCGGCGCCGATGCGCCTCTCCATGCGCCGGAAGTGCGGCAGCACGTCGGAATAGCTCCAGCCGCGATTGCCCATCTGCGCCCAGGTGTCGAAATCCTGGCTCTGGCCACGATTATAGACATGGCCGTTGATCGACGAGGAGCCGCCGAGCGTCTTGCCGCGCGGCGCATAGATGCTGCGGCCGTTGGTGTAGGGGCCAGGCTCCTGCTGGTAGCCCCAATTGATGCTCTTCATGTAGAAGGTCTTGATGAAGCCGGCCGGCAGATGGATGTAGGGGTGCCAGTCGCGGGGCCCCGCCTCGAGGACGCACACAGTCACCGACGGGTCCTCGCTGAGGCGGTTGGCGATCACGCAGCCGGCCGAGCCGGCGCCCACGATCACATAGTCGAAAATATCCATCTCGTCTGTCGTCCCGGTCTCGTCATGCCTGCCGCCCCAGGCGGCACGGCGGCCTTAGCGCGATCAGCGCGCCTTGTCATGCAGTTGATAATCGAGATGCGCCTTGACCGTCGGCCATTCCGCCGCGGTGATGCTGTAGACGACGGTATCCCGCAGGGTGCCGTTCGGCGCGATCTGGTGGCTGCGCAGGATGCCGTCCTGCTTGGCGCCGAGCCGCTCGATGGCGCGGCGGCTCTGGTGGTTGAAGAAATGCGTGCGGAACTCGACCGCGATGCAGTCCATCGCCTCGAACGCCTGCGCCAGCAGCAGCCGCTTGCACTGCGTGTTGAGCGCACTGCGCTGCACCCGCTTCGCATACCAGGTCGAGCCGATCTCGACGCGACGGTTGGCGGCATCGACGTTCATGTAGGTGGTCATGCCGGCCACCTTGCCGTCGGCATCGAGCACCGTGAACGGCAGCATGTGGCCTGTGGCAAACAGGCCGAGCCGGCGCTCGATCTCCTTGGCCATGGTCTCGGGTTTCGGAACTGCGGTGTACCAGAGAGTCCACAATTCGCCGTCGCTGACGGCCTCCACCAGCGCGTCGAGGTGGTCGGGCGAGAGCGGCACGAGGCTGGCGTGCGTGCCGCGAAGGGTGACCGGTTCGAGAAAGGGCATCAGAGGCTCCTTCCCCTCATCCTGAGGAGCAGCGCCCAAGCGCTGCGTCTCGAAGGATGAGGCCGTGCTGGGGCCTCATGGTTCGAGACGCGCCTGCGGCGCTCCTCACCATGAGGAGCAGTTTCGAGGGCATTTCAGCGAGCTGGTTATCACCGGCGTGCCCTGATGACGATGCCCAGCCGCACTCACTTGTTCAGAAAATTCAGCGGCAGCCCCGGCCGCGGCCAGTCCATCGCCACCAGTTCGCCCTTGCCGGACAGCGTGATGTACGCCGTCTTCAATTCCGGGCCGCCGAAGGCGATGTTGGTGGTGACGCGGTCGCCGGTCGGGATCTGCTCGACCAAGGAGCCATCCGGAGCGATGACGCTGATGCAGCCGGAGACGAGCGTCGCGACGCAGACATTGCCGTTGGCCTCGACCGCGAGCGAATCGAACATCTGGTAGCCGCCGAGGCCGCAGATCGGCCGGCCGCGTTCGCCGCGATAGATCACGTCGCGCGGCTTGACCGTGCCCGGCTCCGGCACGTCATAGGCCCATAGCCGCGCGGTCGGCGTCTCCGCGATGTAGACGGTCTTCTCGTCCGGCGACAGGCCGATGCCGTTGGCCGGCAGGATGCCATGCACGGCCTCGACGATGTCGCTCATGCCGGGCTTGAGATAATAGAACGCGCCGACATCCATGTCGCGGGCGCGGCGCTTGCCGAGGTCGGAGAACCACAGGCCGCCATGGCGATCGAACACGAGGTCGTTCGGCCCGCGCAGCTCGTGCTCGCCGCAACGGCTGACGACGGTCTCGACCTTGCCGCTCTGCAGATCGACCCGCTGGATCGAGCCGCCCTGATAATCCTCCGGCTGCGGGCCGGGCATGATCATCTTGCCGGTCGGAATCCAGGAGAAGCCGCCATTGTTGCAGATGTAGATCTTGCCGTCGGGCCCGAGCGCGGCACCGTTCGGCCCGCCCGGGATCTGCGCCACGATCTCCTTGCGGCCGTCGGGATGGACCCGCGTCAGGCGCCGACCGCGGATCTCGACCAGCACCACTGAGCCGTCGGGCATCACGACCGGCCCTTCCGGGAATTCCAGATCGGTGGCGAGCACGCGCATGTTGGACATCGGACGAACCTCCCGCTTGTCACGCCGCGATGCGGCGCATTGTTGTTATGCGGGCTGTTATCGCAAAGCCCGCCCCGCTTGCCAAGCAAGCGGCTCGGTGCGCGACCGCAGAGCAGCCCTGCTGCGACAGATGCTTGCAGCGCGTCGGCGCAAGTGGGCGCGGCTCAGCGGATCACCTGATCGTTCTTGCGCTGCGAGCGGGACTATTTGCCGCCCGGCTTGGCCGGCGCGGCGTCCTTGCTGGCCGGCGCATCGGCTTTCTTCTTCAGCTCGTCGGCGAGCTTCGCCTGTGACGCCTTGAGCTCGTCGATGACGCCCTGCTGCGCAATCAGCGCTGCCCTCAAAGCCTGGATCTGACGATTCGCTGCGTCGAGCTTCTGCTGCTGATCGAGCGACTGCTTGCTGATCGTCTTCTGCAGAAAATCAATGTTGCTCTGCAGACATGACGTCCGGCGATCCATGGCCTTTTCTGCCGTGCAGATCTCGAGACCAGGGATGTCTTGCGCATGCACGACAGAGCACAACGATATTGCGAGCACGCTCGCGACCGCGACAATTCGCATCACAATTTTCTCATTGACTTGCCAAACACATGATTTTGCATGGAACTGACGGTGTTTTCTGATCGATACCATACTGAGACCTCATTCGCGCATTGATGTTCCGGGCTGGGGCCCGTTTTTAGGGAGATGGACAGAATGGCTACGCGCGAAAAACGGCTGGCGCAATTCGACGGCAGCGGTGAGCCGCCGCCCGGACAGACCGTCGAGGTGCTGTGCGAAGATCACAGCGGCACCTATCAGTTGCCGTTCCCCTGTTTCTACATTGATGGCAAATGGCACAACAAGGAATCCGGCGGCGCGCTCGAAGCCACCGTGATCGGCTGGCGTTTTCCGCGCTCGCGTTATGACGAGCGCAGTGGACGCCGTCCCCAGCCGAGCTTCGTTGCCGATCGCGCTTCGTCTTATTGATCCCACCGGGCCCTGAGTTCGACTCAGGGCCGGTCTTGCCGAAAATATGGTTTCGAACGCAAATTGAGCATGACGACGGGATAGGCCATCAGCAAGGCGCCGACGAGAACAGCCACAGCAGCCGTCCCGCCGTCGAGCGCCCCGTCACTCCAAGCCCGCCACCACATCGCGATCGCCACCGGAAAAAACAGAATCACGGCCGTGGCGAGTCCGGGCGAGAATCGGCCGCCGCTCCGCAGAAACGGCAGCACGTGAAAGAACACCGCGTTGATGATCATCAGCGCGGCATAGGCGAGCGGTGCGAGCGGCCACGTCGCGGCCAGCTCCGCCTGCACCGCACCGAGCACGACGACCAGCGCGTTGGTCACATAGAAGTCGCTCCACTCGACCGGCAGCTTCATCACCGCCCGCGCCCAATTGCGCCAATCGAAGGTGTATTCCTCGAGAATGTGCGCGCCATAGGCGGCCAGGGCCAGCCAGGCCAGTGTGGTCAATGTCATGATCGATCTCCCATGCGCGCGGTGTAGCGGCACGGAATGAATCGGCAAAGAGGCCCGGGAGACGGTTTGATGTGGAATCGCCTGCCGCGATCGACTCCAGTGGTGTGTCAAAACGCGACGGCGCTCGGCCGCCGCCTTAATTTCTGGAACGCGCCCTGAACGAATCGCGTCCGAATCGGACGGGCCGCCATGTCCACAGCTGTTCACGCCTAGATGTCGGCGCACCGCTGCATAACCCACGACATGATGAGACGGTGCATCCGACCACAGGGCGCGACCGGAGGCCAAACGTTAACTGACGGCGGCCAGGGTGATGTGATGCGGGCTCGTCAGGTCCAGGGCGTGACCGGCGGCACCTTGTCGGTCGCCGGCGGCATCTCGACCGTCTTGAAGTCGGCCGGGCTGACGATCTCCATATATTCCATGTCAGGGGAATAATCGTAGAGGTAGTGAACGATCCCCGGCCGCTGGTGCACGACGTCGCCCGCCTTCACCAGGGTCGGCTTGTCCTCATACATGAAGCGGGCCCAGCCCTTCATCATGATCACGATCTGGAAATCGCAGTCGTGGCGATGCCAGCCGGTGCCGTCGACGGGCGGACAATCCGGGTTGGCTTTGACGAGATGGCAGATCACCTGGCCGCCGGTGGCGTCGGCAATTCCGAGATCGCGGTAGAGGAAGAAGTCGCGCAGGCCACCGCCCTTGTAGTCGGTGTCTTCAGGCTTCACGTGCGAGAACTTGGTCACCACAGCATGCTGGTTCATGACGGCCTCCACCGGTTGATCGCGGCTTCGGCAACCGTCCCGGCCGATCGATTGGCCACGCCGGCCACCAAGCCCGAAAGTCCGTTGTGCTATGCGAAAACTACGCCACGCCTTGCAGCGCGGCGCGCAATCGATCGCTCGGTGCGGCACGCCAAGCCGAACTAATTGATAACAGGTGGGTTTTGCGACAAGGGCATCGGCGGCCGGTGCGGTGACGACGCGCCAAATCTTGCGCGACAAAGGCGTTCACCCGGCTTGAAATTGGGCAGCATTTGCCCGAGTCGTGAGCGGCTCTCATGCCGGTGGACAGCGTGGAGCTTAGCCTAAAGCCTCCGGCCGTAGTTCGCGACGCAGTTAGTACTCGACCTCGAGCTCCTCGATTTCCTCCGGCTCGGACTTGGCCGCCGCGATCCATTCCTGCATCTCGGGCATCGCCATGATCAGGTCGGCATAGGCCTTGAGCTGCGGCTCGAGCTTGACGTCATAGGTGACGAAGCGCGTCACGACAGGCGCATACATCGCATCCGCCATCCCGCGTTGCTGGCCGAACAGGAACGGGCCGCCGGACTTGTCCAGGCAGTCGCGCCAGATCGCCCAGATGCGGTCGATGTCGGCCTGCGCGCGGGTCCAGACCTTGAAGCCGGGGAAACGACCTTTGAGATTGACCGGCAGCGAGGCGCGCAAGGTGGCGAAGCCGGAATGGATTTCGCCTGATATCGAGCGGCAATGTGCACGCGCGATGCGGTCCGTCGGCAGCAGGCCGGCCTGCGGGAAGGTCTCGTTGAGGTATTCCGCGATGGCCAGCGTATCCCAGATCGTCGCGCCGTCGTGCCGCAGGCAGGGCACCAGGATCGACGATGACAGCAGCAGAATCTCGGCGCGCGCGGAGGCATCGTCCGGGCCGACGATCACCTCGTCGAAATCGAGCCCGGCGAACCTGGCGAGCAGCCAGCCGCGCAGCGACCATGACGAGTAATTCTTGCTGCTGATCGTCAACGTCGCTTTGCTCATCTCGCCCTACCCCTTTGTCGTCTCTCGTTCGGGTCCGCGCAGCCGCAATGGGCTGCGGTAGCTCGCGCGGAGCCGGATACTCCAGTGATTTCAGTTGATTTCATTCAGCAAGCGACATGCCAGTTTTTCAGGCAAGACTCAGCCGCTCTGGCTCCGATATTGCATAGGTCAATATCTGTAACGGATCGGACCCGATGGCGCTGCTTTACCAAGCCTATCAGAACCACATGGATTTGACCGAGCCCTGGCGCCAGGGCGCAGCGGCCGCCATGCGCTATCTCAACCTGATCCCGTCAGGCCTCTCCAGCCGCGCCATGCGGCGCGTGTCGGCGGCATTCGAACTGATCTCGCGCTCGGCCCTGACCTATGCGCGGCCGGCCTACGGCATCGACAGCGTGATGGTCGGCAATCGCGAGCTCGGTGTCACCGAGGAGGTGACGTTCAAGACCCCGTTCGGCTCGCTCCTGCACTTCAAGAAGGACGGCGCTGCGGACCAGCCCAAGGTGTTGCTGGTCGCCCCGATGTCCGGACACTTCGCCACGCTGTTGCGCGGTACGGTGAAGACGCTGCTGCAGGACCACGACGTCTACATCACGGACTGGCACAATCCCCGCGATATCCCCCGTGACCAGGGCCGCTTTGGACTGGAAGATTATACCGATCATCTCATCACGTTTCTCGGCCAGCTCGGACCACGGCCGCACATGGTCGCGATCTGCCAGCCCTCGGTCTCGGCCTTGGCCGCGACCGCCGTGATGTGCGAGGGCAACCACCCGTCCCGACCGGCGACGCTGACCTTAATGGCCGGACCGATCGACACGCGGATACAGCCGACCAAAGTCAACGAGTTCGCCAAGAGCAAGCCGATCGACTGGTTCGAAGACAATCTGATCCACTACGTGCCCTTCCAATGCAGGGGTGCGTTCCGGAAAGTGTATCCGGGCTTCGTGCAGCTCACGGCCTTCGTCTCGATGAATCTCGAGCGCCACGTCAAGCAGCACATGGATCTCGCCGATCATCTCGCCAAGGGCGAGGTCGACAAGGCCGAGACCATCAAGACGTTCTATGACGAATACTTCGCCGTCATGGACCTCCCGGCGGAGTTCTACATCGAGACCGTGCGCGACGTCTTCCAGGAGCATCTGCTGCCGCAAGGCAAGCTCATGCATCGCGGCAATCCGGTCGATCCCAAGGCCGTCAGACGCATCGGGCTCATGACCGTCGAAGGCGAGCGGGACGATATCTGCTCGATCGGCCAGACGCTCTCAGCACAGGACATCTGCACCAATGTGCGCGCCTATCGCCGCGTCCATCACATGCAGGCCGGCGTCGGACATTACGGCGTTTTCAGCGGCAAGAAGTGGAATAACGAGATCTATCCGCTGCTGCGCGACTTCGTCCACGTCAATTCGTGAAGCGGCCGCGCTGCACGCGTTGCAGCGTCGCTGACGGTGGCTCACCGAACTTGTCACGATAGGCGCCCGCCATCCGCCCGAGATGGGTGAAGCCGAGCTCGAAGGCGAGGTCGATGATGCGGGCCTCAGGAGAGGCCGTCAGCAACTGCGCATTCAGCCGGGCCAGCCGGATGTCGAGCAGCATGTCCGAGATCGACATGCCGAAATGGCGGCGGAAGCCGCCCTGCAGCGCGCGGATGCCGACACCTGCGGCCGCTGCGAGCTCCGAGAGATCGAGCGGCTCCGTGGCCTGCGCGGCGAGCAGATCGCGGGCGCGGCGAACAGCCTTGGGCAGCGCGTCGCTCTTTCCGGAATGGAGCCTGATCGCCTCCGAGAGCCCGCCGCTCGGCTGCTGGAACAGGATGTCCAACAGCGTCTCGCGCCAATCGGCGGCGGCGACGGCCGACAGCCTCCCCTCCCCCGCGAGGCTTTCTGCAAGCTCGGCGAGCGCGAGCATGTGCGCCCGCAGCCGCGAACCACGCTCCGCAGACAAAGCGATCGCGGGATCGAACTCGATGGGCTGCACCGAGCGGCCCGAGAGCGCCGCCGCGCGCTGCTCGACCATCCGGCGATCGAGCAGCAGGATCAGCTGGGCGCAATTGTCCCACACCATGCGCGTCGGCATCGTCGGCGACAACAAGGAGGCCGCGCTATTCGGCTCCGTCGCCACCTCGCGCGAAGCCGTGTGGACGCTTGCTGCTCCTGCGAATGGCAGTTGAACCAGGAAGAAGCGATCGAGGCAGCCGGGATCAATCGTGACCACGCCGCCATATTCGACGTAGTTGATGGAGAAGCCGTCAAATGCCGCGCAATTATGCAGCGCGAGGAAATCGCGCGCAGTTTCTGCCTTGGGCTGCAGCCCATGCGGACAGAAGATGCGGCCTATTTGTTCAGCGGCCTCATCGACATCGTGCGTTGCAACACGGCGATAGGCGGCGAGCCGCGGCAAGGCGGCTCCCTTCCAACTACGATCAGCGGCTGCGTCGGCAGTCATGGCTCACATCGTCTGTCGAAATCGTTTGAAACCTATAATAATTAGCAACTGGCGTCGAGGGATTCGTTTTCTGGATAGACACCGCGCCGCGATCTGCTCGATCCTCCCTGCGTGTGCAGCAAGGAGATCCGCCATGACCACACTGGAAAAAGGCATCACGCCCGCCGGCACCGGCTATGCCGGCAAGACCTGGAACATCCTGGGTCAGCTCTATTTCCCCAAGGCCGTCACCGACTCCACCTTCGCGTTCGAGACCAACAGCGATCCCGGACAGTTCGTCCCGGTTCACGTCCATCCCACCCAGGATGAGTTCATCCTGGTGCAGGAGGGCGTGCTCGATCTCAAGCTCGACGGCGTCTGGGTGAAGGCGCATGCCGGCGATCTCGTGCGCATGCCGCGCGGCATTCCGCATGGCTACTTCAACAAGTCGGACAAGCCGGCGAAGGCGCTGTTCTGGGTGTCGCCGATGCAGAAGCTCGAGGCGCTGTTCAACATGCTGGACAATCTGGCAGACCCCGCAGAAGTCGTGCGGATCTCCGCCGAGCACGAGGTCAACTTCCTGCCGCCTGAGGCCAACGACTAGGCGACGACGTCGGGCCCCACAAGCTCATCACTGCAGCGTAGCGCGCCGTGAGTGCGATCGGTGCTGCACGCCTCGCCGAATGAGCGGGGGATTGGCTTGAACGATTTCTGACCGGCGAGAGCGGTCTCGCCGCGTCCGACGCTGGCCTATCCATCGTCGCATACAGCGGTCGCGCCGGGCGACCTTCGTCATCATCACGTTCTCAGCGAGCTCTTGCAGCGCGGCCGGTCAAGGCTGTCCGCACGCGGCTTCGCTCGACAACAGGAGGTCCCATGATCACTCGAAAGAACGTCTGCGTGATCGGCGCCGGTGTCTCCGGCCTCGCCGCAGCCAAGGCATTCAACGCCCGCGGCCACAATGTCACCATCATCGAGCGCAGCGCCGACCTTGGCGGCGTCTGGGAGCCGGCACGCTCCTATCCTGACGTGCAGACGCAGAGCCCCAAGGAGCTCTATCGCTACACCGACAAGGCCATGCCCGACAGCTATCCGCAGTGGCCCAGGGGACCGCAGGTCTACGCCTACCTGGCTGACTACGCGAGGAGCCACGACCTGACGCGACTGATGCGGCTGAACACCACGGTGCTGTCGATGCAACGGCGTGCCGACGGCAAGCCAGGCTGGACGCTCGATCTGAAGACCGGCGATCACACCGGCCGTGAAGAGTTCGATTTCGTCGCCGTGTGCACCGGCCAGTTCAACGAGCCGCAGACATTGTCGCTTCCTGGTGAGGATGAGTTCAGGGCGGCTGGCGGCACCATCCTGCACTCTTCGAAATACAACGATCCCAGCTTTGCCAAGGGCCGCAATGTCGTCGTGCTCGGCGGCTCGAAGTCAGCCACCGATATCGCAGTCAACGCCGTGCGCTCCGGCGCACGCTCGGTGACCATCGTGTTTCGCGAGCCGGTGTGGCGCATCCCCTATTTCATCGGCGGCCTCATCAACTTCAAGCGCATCCTCTACATTCGCGCGCAGGAGCAGATGTTCGCGAGTTGGGGCATCGGCCCGCTCTCCCGCCTCGCTCACCTTCTCGCCAAGCCGCTGGTGTGGGCCAATTGGCGTGGCCTGGAGAGCCTCCTCAAGGCACAGCTCAAGCTCGCCCAATGCAACATGGTGCCCAAGGAGCGGATCGAGGAAGGGGTCAACTGCTCGGTGCCGATCGCGACGCCCGACTTCTTCCCGATGGTGGCCGACGGCCGGATCAAGGCGGTGCTGGGCACCTTCGATCACTACGAGGCGAATACGATCGTCGCCAGCAACGGCGAGCGCATTGCGGCCGATGTCGCCGTCCTCGCCATTGGCTACAAGCTCGGCGTCCCCTTCCTCTCCGAGGCCGACCGCGCCAAGCTGGTCGATCCCGACGGGCAGTATCGCCTGTACCGGCTGATCGCCAATCCGGACCTGCCCGACATGGGCTTCGTCGGCTTCAACTCCAGTTTCTGCACGGTGCTCTGCGCCGATATGGCGGCGCATTGGCTGGTGCGCTACGCAGACAAGCAGCTCGCGCATCAGCCGAGCGAGCGCGAGATGCGCGACAACATCGAGATGATGCTGCACTTCAAGCGGGTCGAACGTCCGGCCGCGGGCGTCTATGGCGGACTCTGCGTTGCGCCTTATCACTTCAAGCATTTCGACGAGCTGCTGGCCGACATCGGCGCGAAGCGGCGGAAGCGAAATCTCGTGGCAGAAATGTTCACGCCTCCCGACGCGGACGCCTATGGCGACTTCCTGGCGTCGGCCCCGTCCTACCAGGCGAGTTGATCGGCAGAACCGGTCGACGCGTTCGCCGCACTGCAAACACGGCGACGCCACAAGCATGGCGAATGATGGTGGCAAGAGCGGGGCCCCCGCGGAGCTCGCAGTCGCGCGGCCCTGCGCGTCCGAGGCTGGTCTTCCCGGCAAGGCCGCGCTATCCAGGGCGCCCTCCGCTTTGAGCGGTCCGCCCGGAGCCTGCCTATGACAATCACGACCCGTCTCCGCACCCTTGGCCTTGCCGCCTCGGCCGCCATCCTCGTCACCACTGCAGCTCAAGCCGCCGACATCCATGTGATGATCTCAGGCGGCATGACCGCTGCCTTCAAATCCCTGGTGCCGGAGTTCGAGCGGCGCTCCGGCCACAAGGTCAGCATCGCCTATGGCCCATCGATGGGAACGACGGCGAACGCGATTCCGGTTCGCCTCGAGCGCGGCGAGCCCGCGGACGTGCTGATCATGGTCGGCTACGCACTGAGCGATCTCACCACCAAGGGTAAAGTGATGCCCGACAGCTATGTCGAGCTCGCCAACTCGCCGATCGGCGTCGCCGTCAAGTCCGGAACGCCCCACCCCGATATCTCGAATGCCGACGCGGTGAAGCGCATGCTGATCGCCGCGAAGACCATCGCCTATTCGGACAGCGCCAGCGGCGTCTACGTCTCGACCGAGATGTTCGACAAGCTCGGCATCAGGGAGGAGATGAAGGGCAAGGCGCGGATGATTCCGGCAACCCCGGTCGGCGAGATCGTGGCGCAGGGCGAGGCCGAGATCGGCTTCCAGCAGATCAGCGAACTCAAGCCGGTGCACGGCATCGACATCGTCGGCCCGCTGCCGGCAGGCTTGCAGAAGATCACCGTGTTCTCGGCAGGCATCGCCACCAACGCCAAGGAGCCGGAGGCCGGCAAGGCGCTGATCCATTTCCTGCAGTCACCGGATGCGCGCAAGACGATTACGGAGAGCGGGCTGGATCCGATCGTCAGGAGGTCGCCGAACTAATTGGCGTGCGTCGAGGTCTGGAACGAAAGACTCTCCCTCGCGGGTACGCGGGGAGAGTTCAATCGTGGAGTTAACTGAAGGAGGCCGACACCCTCACTGCGTGAGCAGCGTCGACTCGCTGAGATTGTTGGCGCCGTAGGCCTTCTTGAGCATGCCGTTCGCCTTGGCCTCGGTCATGAACTTGGTCACAAACGCCAGCGACTGCGGATGCTTCAGCGGGACCGCGACCGCGGTGTCGGTCTTCTTGAAGGTCTCTGCGAGCACCTTTGTGCCGGGGATCTGCTTGGCGATGAGGTTCAATTGATCGCGCGCCAAAGCCACCGCATCGATCTCGCCGGCGCTCAGCAGCGCGTAGACCTCCTCATAGGATTTGAAGCCGGTGATGGTCGCCTTCTTGAGGAACGCCTTTGCGCCCCGCATGACCGTCGTGTCGTTGATGGCGCCGATCTCGTGGCCCGCCTGATCGAGCGCCGCGATGTTGGCAGCGTCGAGACCGGAGCGAATGATGAAGGTGGTCTCGACCGAATCATAGACGGGTCCAAACGAGACCTTGGTCTCGCGCTCCGCGTCCTTCGGCATGAACGCCACATCCCAGGTGCCCTTCCCGGCTTCATCCGTGATCGCATTGGAATTCGGATGCTCGACGAACTCGACGGGCACGCCGACCTGCGCGGCCATGGCCTTGCCGAGCTCGACCGGCACGCCGGCATAGCCGCTGTCGGACTTGACGCACCAGAATGCGCCGCCCGCCGGACCAACCGCGATGGCGACGCGGAGCTTGCCGGTCGACGCGATCTCTTCCTTCAAGCCGGCTGCGAATGCCGTGTTGCCGATAACCGTGACTACCGCAGCTGCCAGGGCTGCATCACGCAGCCAGCGCCAGAACGCCATGGCCCTCTCCCATCGAATTGCAAGTGGATACAGACCGCACCTTGCCGGGAGCACCGTTAAATACAGCTTACCTTGCTTATGCAAAGCAGCATGCGGCGCGTAAAACTCTCGCGCCGCAATTAACGATTCGAATAATGCGATACCGAATACTTATTAAGCGCAGCTTAAACGCAGCGGCGCACCCACACACCGTTCACCAGCACGGTGCGGCAGGCGGCCGTCGCAGCCGCCACCGGCGGCTTGCGGACGACCACGGCGCCGCCCGCGCCGGCACAGCCAGCGCGGACGACACCGCGTGCGCAGACGACGGCATTGGCGTCCGAGATTGATACGAAGGGCATCAAGGCCAGGACGAAAAGGCCGCACAGGGTGGAAAGAACGATACGTGAAAGAATGGCGCGCATGTCGAACTCCTGATGATCATTCGTTAGTAAAATATCCACCCTGTTCGAAATCTGCCGAGCGCGCCTGACCTTGGCAACTGTGACAATTTGGGTGGATTGAAGCTGCGGCTTCGTCGGTTCGCATTTGCGCAGACCCCGTTACCGATTGACGGCAAACTCCGCCAGCATGCCCTTGCAGCTCGGCGACAGCGCGCTCGCATTGGCCGCCAGGCACTGCGCGATCCGGCCGCCGCCTGCGTCGACGCCGCTGCAGAACGCGCGCGCATCTGCGCCGCACGCGGCCCTGACGATGCGCAGCTCCTCCAAGGGGCGCAGCGGACGCAGCACCATGGCAGGAGCCGCGGGCGCCGCGGCCGGTGTCGCCGCGGGGGGCGCCACAGGCACAGCCGCGACGGCCGCGCTTTTTGCCGCTGGAGTCGCAGCTCCGCCTGCAATCGCCTGAGCGCAGGATGCTGATACCCTAGCCTTGTTCTGCTCCAGACATTGCAGCGCCGCCGAGCCGCCCGGCGGCACGCTGCTGCAGACCTTGCGATAGTCCGCGCTACAGGCGCTGCGGATCGCCGCGACCTGCGCCTCGCTCGGCTTTGCGGCCGGCGCCGCCACGGCCGGCTTGGCCGGCTCTGGCTTGATGGGCTCCGGCTTGGCCGGCTCAGGTTTTGCGACCGCGACAGCCTGAGGCGGAGCAGCCGCCGGTGCCGGCTGCGCGACCGCCTTCGGCGGCTCGGCCGGCGGGCTTGCTTCGGCGGCGACCGGCTTGCTCGCTGCGGGCGGCGGTGGGGCCGCCGGCTTCGCCTCCGCAGCCGGCTTCGCCTCCGCAGCCGGCTCGAGCGCCTTCACCGCTGTCTGACACGATGACGACAGGCTCGCCATGTTCTTCTGCAGACACTGGAACGCCGCGGCGCCGCCCGGCGTCACGCTGGAGCATTTCGACATGTAGTCCGACCGGCAGGCCGACTTGATCGCATTGCGTTGCGCATCGGTCTGCGCCAGCGCCTGCGTCGCAGCGAATCCTGTCGCCGCCGCCAGACCTAAAGCGAGCATCCATCCGAAGCGATTGATCATGGGTCGATCCTCAATGGCATTGGGTTTGAATTCATGTCGCCGACGCAACGTTTCGCGTGACGCTCGATTTGAAATTGTCAGTATGTCGTCGCGCAAAACGCTGCGCTGACGATCAGGATTTGGCAACTGGGAAAAAATGGGTGGATTGGCTGAAGCAACCTTTTTCGGCTTCGGCTGTGCGTGACGTCTCCTTCTGATTGATCGTTGTCGTCTCCCGAGCTCGTCATTCGGCCGGCGCCTCCCGTAACGCGGGCCGCGCTGCCGGAAGCTCCGGCGGCAGGATCAGCGCGGCGATAACAGCGACCAGCGCCAGCGCGGCGAAGGCCTGCAGCATGGTGACGAAACCGCCGCGCTCGTAAAGCCAGGCGACGAGGCCGACCGAGGCGCCGGCCGCGGTGAAGCCGACGAAATAGCGCACGGCATAGGCGCGCGAGCGCCATTCCTCGGCGGTGTATTTGCCGACCATGGCGTCGTTCACCGTGACCTGCCCGAATGCGCCCATGACAATGCCGATCGAGGCTGCGATCAGCGCCCAATCGCGCGCGTCGGCCGCGAGATAGAGCAGCGGCGCCAGCACCAGTGACAGCGGCAGCGCGACCGCCTTCAGCGTGTGGCGATCGAGCAAGCGTCCGATCGTGTACTGCGTCATCGCACCGAACACGTAGACACCAGCGACGATCACGCCGAGCAGCGCCGGGCTCTGCGTCAGTCCCGCCAGCCGCTCCGCAAACAACTTTGGCAGCGCAACGGTGATCGCGTTGAACGTGGTGGAGATCGCGATCACCACCAGCAGCAGCGCCAGCACCACGCGCCACATCTGCTCGCGCGCGACGCGGGCCTGCGCCGCCGCCTGCTTCGAGCCGCGGCGATCCTCATGCGCCACCAGCATCGCGAAGACCACGCCGATGCCGATCGTGATCACCCCGGGCACGATGAAGGCGAAGCGCCAGCCGAGATATTGCCCGACGACGCCGGTGACGAGCGCCGACGAGGCGACGCCGAGATTGCCGAACACGCCGTTCAACCCCATGTCGCGGCCGAGCCGGTCGGCATAGGACACCAGCATCGCGGTTCCCACCGGATGATAGATCGAGGCGAACAGGCCGATCGCGAACAGCGCTGCGCCGAGCTGCCACGGCGTCTGCACCAGGCCGACCGAGATCATCGACAGCCCGATGCCGAGATAGAAGATCAGCATCATGTGTCGCCGGCTCCAGCGATCGCCGAGCCAGCCGGTCACCAGCGCGCCGGCGCCGAAGGCGATGAAGCCCGGCGTCGCATAGGGCAGCAGGTCGGCATAGGCCATGCCGAGCGCGGGGCCCATGATGATGACCGCGGCCGCGAAGATCAGCATCGCATAATGGTCGATGAAATGGGCCGCGTTGACGAAGCCGATGACGCGGCGGGGAGTGTTCATGAGCGGATCCTCGATTCCCGGATAATTCGGTTATACTGGCTCGCCCCAACGAGAAGCCGCCAATGACCATCGTGGACACGCCATTGAAGCCGCTCGGCGACGACCGGGTGACGACCGAGCCTGGCGTGCACCTGATCGCGCGCAGCTACCACAAGGGCGCCCGGCTCGATCCGCACATGCACCGGGAGTCGCAGCTGATCTACGCCTCCGCCGGCACCATGCAGGTGACGACGCCGCAGGGCCGCTGGCTGGTGCCGCCGGATCGCGCGGTGTGGGTGCCGGCGCGGCATGCGCATGCCATCGACATGCTGGCGGACAGCCAGATGCGGACGTTGTATTTCGAGCTGGACTGGCTCGCGCGCGAGGCGCGCGGTGTCAGGCTCGACCGCGAATTCGTGGTGCACGTGTCGCCGCTGCTGCATCAGGCGATCCTCGCCCTGTTCGATGCCACCGGCGGGCCCGAGCGCACCGCCCTGCTGGTGCGGCTCGCGCTGCTCGAATTGCGCCGCGCCGAGGATTCCTCGACCTTCATCCCGCTGCCGAGGGATCCGCGCGCGCGGCGCGCCGCGCTGCTCGTGCTCGCCTCGCCCGCGAACGAGCAGGATCTCGCGACTCTCGCGAGCGCCGTCGGCAGCTCCGCGCGCACGCTGTCGCGGCTGTTCGCGGCGGAGACGCGGCTGAGCTTCAAGGCCTGGTGCCAGCGTGCCCGCATTGCGGCCGCGATCGAGCGTCTTTCGACCGACCGCCAGCTCTCGGTCAAGCAGCTCGCCGCCGATCTCGGCTACGCCAGCGTGCCGGCATTCTCGCACGCCTTCCGGCAGGTGACTGGCCGCACACCGACCGAATTCGCCGGCGCGAGTGAATGACGGCTCCGCCGCGCATGCAGGCGGGGACGGCGGCGTTGACGATTTGTTATGTTTGAATGTCGCCACCTTTGCCATAAATCCATGTAACATCACAGCCTGTCGCTTTTCGGGGATTCGACTGAGACCAGATGGCCAACGCCTTTTTTACTGACCTGATCACCACCATTTCCGAGCGCGGCCGGACATTGCTGCGCGGCGGCACGCCGGCGGTCGACAAGCACGATGCGAAGAGCCTTGCCGAATTGTGCGAGGCGCTGGTGTCCGGTGCCGGCGAGGCCTCGGGCACCGCGATGGCCCGCGACGTGCTCGACGGCTATCATGATCTCGACGCCGAGGGCCGCAAGGCGTTCTTCACCGCGCTGGTTCACGATTTCGGTCCTGACAATGCCAGGCTCACCAAGGCGATCGAGGCGTGGCGCGCCGCGCCATCGGATGAAGGCGCCAGCGCGCTGCATTTCGCCTCCGAGCCGCGCCGCCAGGAGCTGATCCGCCGCCTCAACCGCGCCCCGGGCGGCACGCCCGAGCTGGTCGCGATGCGCACCGATCTGCTGGATCTGCTGAAGTCGAATCCGGAACTCGCCGCGCTCGATCGCGACGTCGTGCATCTCTTGAGCTCGTGGTTCAACAGGGGGTTTCTCGTGCTGCGCCGGATCGACTGGTCGACGCCTGCCAATATCTTGGAGCAGATCATCCGCTACGAGGCGGTGCACGAGATCCACGACTGGGACGATCTGCGCCGCCGCATCGATCCGATCGATCGGCGCTGCTACGCCTTCTTCCATCCGGCGATGCCCGACGCGCCCTTGATCTTCGTCGAGATCGCGCTGACCGAGACCATCCCCGGCGCGATCGCGCCGCTGCTCGCGGTCGATCGTGCGCCGGTGGCCGCCGATCGCGCCCGCACCGCGGTGTTCTACTCGATCTCCAACACCCAGCGCGGCCTCGGCGGCATCTCGTTCGGCAACTTCCTGATCAAGCAGGTGGTCGAGGAGCTGCGCCGCGAGCTGCCGAAGCTCGACACCTTCGTCACGCTGTCGCCGGTGCCGGGCTTCATGGGCTGGCTGAAATCGACGGAGGATGCGACCGAGGAGGATCGCAACGTGCTCAAGCTCCTCAACGAGCCGCGCTGGGTCGAGGATGCCGAGATGACGGCGGAATTGCGCACCGTGATCGAGCCGCTCGCCGCGCACTACTTCCTGAAGGCGCGCACGTCGAAGGGCAAGCTGATCGACCCCGTCGCCCGCTTCCACCTCGGCAACGGCGCCCGGCTCGAGCGCATCAACTGGCTCGGCGACCTCTCCGCCAAGGGCCAGCGCGAGTCGGCGACGGTCATGGTGAACTACCTCTATCGCCTCGAGGACATCGAGAAGAACCACGAGGCGTATGCCAATGACGGCGAGGTGGTCGCGTCGAGCGCGGTGAAGAAGCTGCTGCGCGGCGAAGGCCGGCGGCTGTTGGACATGAGGTTGTCGTCGTAGGGATGGCGCGGACGCGTTCGATCGCGTCCGATTTTGTCGTGCTGTTTTGAAGCTTAAGGCTCGAGAGTTCATGGCTCGACAGCTCATGGCTCCACAGCTCCTGGCTTGAGTCACGCCGTCCACTCCAAACTCCGTCATTGCGAGCGAAGCGAAGCAATCCAGAGCCCCACGCGCCGCCCTGGATTGCTTCGCTTCGCTCGCAATGACGCGTGGTGAGCTTGTGTGCTCTCACAACGAACACCGCCGTCATCCCGGCGAACGCCGGGATCCATAACCACAGGGCCTCGTTTGTGGCAGGCCCGTCGTGAGACCTCGCCAGGCCACATCCGCCGCGGCGTATGGGTCCCGGATCGGCGCCCCGACGCGCTTCGCACGTCACGGCTTGTCCGGGACGACAGCGGAGGTAAACAGCCGCGTCAGTGGACGCCGTGAGGATGAATCGCTTTCACATCTCAAACAGCCTGGGGACGTGCGACCATGGCCTCGCGGCGCGTCACACCCGAGTGCTGCATCGACATGTCCCTCCGATCAAGGACAGAGGGCGCAGGGAAGACCGGGTGCTGGCCGCAACCCATGGCCCCCGTGCGTGAAAAAATGCACGGGGCAGGAACCACAGGTACGACCGGTGCATTCCGGCCTTCCCTGCGCGATGGTTTTCACGGTGTCCTTCGTGCTCTCCCTGGGGATCGGGCTCTTTTGCCCCCATCGCCCGCGCGTGCCGTCAAGCAACTGACCGCAGACTTGACCTCAGCGTCGAGAGGCCAGGACCACACGACTTCTCCGTCCGCAACGACGCCGGTCGTCCACCGTCGCCGCTGCGGCCACCGCATCCCTGCCCCGACGTTCGTGACGACGCGTACGCCCCTCTGCGATGAGGCAGGATGGGTGCAGTATTGCTGATTTTCGGAATTTGTCAAGGGCGAAGATTCAGGCCGTTCACGACGCCCTCATCGGGGCGCCGCGCGTCCGGTGCGCTCAAGACGCCTTCGCCTCCACGTGCCGTTTGAAGCTGTCGAGAATGGCCTGCCAGCCTTGCTGTTGCATCTCGACCGGGTGCGTCGTTTCAGGATCGAAGACAACGCGAACGAGAACGCCGTTCGGACCGGTCTCGAAATGAACGTCCGCTTTCCGGTCGCCGAAGGCGTAGGCGATCAGCTTGTGCTCGACGAGCTTGGTGTAGGTCCCGGCGAAGTCGAACCCCATGCTGCCGTCCTTGGCCTCCATCCGCGACGAGAAGTCTCCGCCTTCGCGCAGGTCGACCGTGGCCTTGGTCGTATGCCAGTCGTCCGACGCAGCGTTCCACTTGACGATATCGGCCGGCGTCGTATAGGCGCGCCAGACTTGGTCGATCGGGGCTGCGACGGTGGTTTCGACGGTGATGCGCATGACAATGGCTCCAGGTTCGGTTTCGATGGCTCGCTGCGACTGTGCAGGAGTTGTGCTCGAAGGACGGTCGAGACCGTCTGGTCCCGACATCCGGTGAGAGAAATCTTACCTGTGAAAGCCGCTGCCGGATCCTCGCATCGAACCTTGAAATCGCCGACGCACCAATAAGCCGTCGCACCTTCCGTGCGCCGCCTGTCCTTCCATGGCGGAGCTCTAGGTCCTCCCATGCTTGTAATGGCCAACCACCCGAACGAAATCGTGATGGCTCTCGATCTCAAATCCGACGCGCCGGCAGATTGAGGCGACCTCATCCAAGGAGGCGGCGTCTGGGCTTTGACGGAGTACGAGATCGACCCACTCCATTTCTTTCCAGACATAGTCCGACCTGAAGTGATAATACCACTCACTGTCCGAATTCGAATCTTCCGGCAGGTTGAGTGTCTTGACCCTGAAACGCGGAGCACGCGCGCCCAAGGACACCATGGCCTGCTGAAGCTCTGACCATTTTGTGTCGTTGGCATAGCTCGTATATCGCGATCGATCGAACATACAACTTTTACTCATGTCGACGGAAACGAGGACGCCCGTTCCGCACTAGCATCGACCGCTGCAACCTTATCCGGCAATCTGCCTGCGCGGCAACAGGTCTCTTCACGTGAGTCATGTGATGCACCGTAGTTTCGACGCGATGCAGAGAACATCTCACTCCTCGTCTTTGATGGCCCAAGCGATGAACTTTGCGACAGAGACGACGGCTACAACGGCAAGATAGGCGATGTAGATGGCGAGGCAGATAATGGAAACGATCAACAAGACCAAGGTATATTGAAGAGGCTCCCCCAACCGGTCTCCGCAATCCTGAATTCCGAGACCGAGGTTTCTTGCCTGAAGAGCCATCTCGGTCATTTGCCAGATGTAGAAGAGAAGAAAGCAGAACGAAAACAGCTGTCTTCTGATAACGATCATGACGATGGCAGGCAGGAGATACAGAGGAGCATCCTGCGGTCGCTCGTAGCCTCTGCATTGCTGAGTGATGATGCCAGCCGTATAGATCATCATCGGAACGATCAGCAGCGCGCAGACGTTCGCAACCAGCGTGAGGCGCGAACCGAACAGGGCCATCAGCGTAGGATCCTCCCATGGGCTGAGCAGGATCCGGTAGAGGCGCACTACCTGCTTCCACGCGCCCATTGCCGTGCTCCGTGGCTGTTGGCCTAATTGGATTCTTTTAAGTTTCATGGTCGGGACGCGCTGCCGTCCGGACCTGTTACACTAGTTGGCTTAGCGCCGGCGGCGCTGCTTACCATGAGAGTGAACTCAGGATTCCGGAGCCCACTCTCAACGGTCTGCAACGTCTTAGGCCGCAGCCTGCTGCGGCCGCAACCGCAGCACCGCCGGCGGCAGATTGGCGGCCAACCACTCCGCAATCACCTTCTGCTTCCTATGATACGCCAGCCCCGCGGCCACCACCGCGACGCCGATCAGCGACAGCGCGAAGGGGAACAGCAGCGAGTCCTTGAAGACGACATCGGCGAGATGGCCGAGATACATCGTGATGCCCACAGCGCCGAACACGGCGTAGGCGCGGCGGACGATGATGACAGCGATCATCAGCAGGCCGACATTCATCAAGCAGTAGATCGCCTTGCCGAACTCGGTGGCGCCTTCGGTGGCGCTGATGCCGCCCCAGAAGGCCATCAGGCCGAACAGATGCAGCCAGAAGCCGAAGTCGCGGTTGTTGTTGGTATAGTCGACGATCCAGGCCAGGCTGAGCATGCCCAAGCCGAACCAGATCGAGACGATGCGACGCATCTCCCAATCGATGTGGCTGACATGGAAGATCCAGGGCGTGAGGTCCATCGACATGAACCACAGCGCCACCGAGATGACCGCATAGATGAAGGGCACGCGGTAAAAGCGCAGCGCGATCGCGCCCGCCGCGACGGTGGCGAGCTCCATGAACAGCCAGCTGCCCTTGATCCAGACGTAGAAGTCCTGGACCGTGCCGGGCTTGCCGAACCTGCCCCACCAGCCGAGCTCGGCCTGGATGCCGTAGACGGCGAGCGGCGCCATCGACACGGCGATGGCGATCAAGAGGCCACCGGGGACGCGCAGGCCGCGGCGCCAGAGGTGGTCGCCGGCGAAGCCGAAGGCCGCGGCATAAGCGAGCGCGCAGGCGGTCAGGGCGCGGCCGCCCATTTGCGAGAACGCCACCGTCGAGAACAGGCCCATGGCCCCGATCACGATCAGCGCGCCGGCGTACCAGAGGAGGTGCGCGGCATCGAATTTGGCGCGGGGGGTGTCGGTGGAGGGGGCGCGCTGGTGGAGATAGGCCAGCAGGCGCTGCAGCTCGTCGGGGCTGATGGCGCCCGCGCCGGCGGCGGCGCGGAGGTCGGTTTCGGAATAGGACATGGTCGTTACCTCAGGTGGTCCGCCGCAGGCATGCGGGTCCGGTCGCGCAAACGCTGTTCGCGTTGCGCGTCGCGGGCCGACGCCGGCGTGGCGAGTGAGAGTTAGTGTAGCGGAACGTGAGCGGCGTTCAAGGAATATTTTGAGCAACGCTCAAACTCTTCGCCGAATCATCCCGGCGAACGCCGGGATCCATAACCACAGGGAGACGTGTGAGGCAGGCTCGTCGTGAGACCGCGCGCCGCCACGACCGCCGCGGCGTATGGGTCCCGGGTCAAGCCCGGGACGACACCAGTAGAGACGATATGGCAGAGTTCGCAACAGCCATCGTAAATGTTGCGGGACTATCCCCCCTGCCGCAGGCGATGACAGCTCGGGGTGGACGCGCTCTCTCCACGTCATTGCGAGCGAAGCGAAGCAATCCAGAGTCCTTGCTCGGCCCTGGATCGCGTCGCTTCGCTCGCGATGACGGAGAGCTCGGAGTGGCAGACCGCTGACGCATCCGGCATGCGCAGCGTCCCCTACTCTCAATCCTTGAAATACGGCTCCACCGGCCCGTGCACCTTGATGGTCAGCGGGTTGCCGTGGCGGTCCTTGGCGGTGCCGGCGGCGACGCGGATCCAGCCTTCGCTGATGCAGTATTCCTCGACATTGGTCTTCTCGGCGCCCTTGAAGCGGATGCCGACGTCGCGCGACAGGATCTCCGCGTTGTAGTAGGGGCTCTTCGGATCGACCGAAAGACGGTCGGGGAAGGTGAAGGTCTCGTTGTCGCTCACAGCAGTGCCTCGATCTCTTTCTTCAACGCCTCGGGCGTGGTGGTCGGCGCATGGCGCGACACCACGCGGCCCGAGCGATCGACCAGGAATTTGGTGAAATTCCATTTGATCGCCGAGCCCAGCAGGCCGGTCTTCTCGCCCTTCAGGAACTTGTAGAGCGGGTGCGCGTCCGTGCCGTTGACGTCGATCTTCGCGAACAGCGGGAAGGTGACATCGTACTTCGTCGAGCAGAACGCGCCGATCTCCTCGGCCGTGCCGGGCTCCTGGGCGCCGAACTGGTTACAGGGAAAACCGAGCACGGCAAAGCCCCTGTCGGCGTAGGCGCGGTGCAGCGCCTCCAGGCCGCGATATTGCGGCGTGAAGCCGCAGGCGCTGGCGGTGTTGACGATCAAGAGCACCTGGCCCTCGAAGCGCTTCAGTGGCACTTCCTCGCCCGTGAGCGAGGCCGCGGTGAAATCGTAGATGCCGGCCATCACCCAAGCACCGGATCGATCGGCGACGGTGGCGTGCCGCCGGCCTCGATGGCCTCGCCCGCGGCGAGGCACATGTCCTCGCGAAAGCGCTGGCCGACGAGCTGTACGCCGACGGGGACGCGGCCAACCATGCCGGTCGAGACGACGAGGCCCGGCAGGCCAAAGAACGGAATCGCGATCTGCGTCAGCTGGGCGTGCCAGACCCGCTTGAAGGAGTCTTCGTCCTTGCGGTCGAGCTGGTCGGCGAACGGCAGCATGCCGGAGACGGGCATCAGCAGCAGCGGATGCTGCTCCATGAACAGGAGCCATTGCCGGGTCAGCGCGGCGCGGCGGGCGAGCGTCGCCGAGAGATCGAACGGATGCACCTTGTCACGGTTGCCGCGCAGGCAGGCGAGCGCGCCGGGGTCGCCTTCCTTTTCAGCGGCCGCGAGTTGCGCCTCGTAGCCGTCGCCGAGCCAGAGCCGGGTCTGCAGCAGCGCGGCCTCCTGCATCGGCGGCGTGTCCTGGATCTCCTCGACGGTCCAGCCGGCGGCCTCCAGCCGCTTAGCGGTGTCGCGCAGCGCGGCGACGACTTCCGGCACCGGGTTCAGGCCGTCGGGATTGACGCAGAGCGTGACGCGCTTCGGCAAGGGAGGACCTTCGAGCGGCACCGGCATCCACCAGACGTCGCGGACGTCGCGCGCAGACATCGCGGCAAGCGCGATCCTGACGTCGTTGACCGTGCGGGCGAGCGGGCCGGAGACGGCGCTGATCTGCGGGCCAATGGGGCGCTCCGGCAGGCAGGTGTTGAAGGCGGGGATGCGGCCGACCGTCGGGCGCAGGCCGTGGATGCCGCAGGCATAGGCGGGATAGCGGACGGAGCCGGCGATGTCGGTGCCGTGGCCGATATGGCCGATGCCGGCGGCGGTGGCCGAGCCGGCGCCGCCGGAGGAGCCGCCGGGCGTGATGCCGGGATCGCGCGGGTTCTTGGTGTGGCCGTGGATGAGGTTGCTGGTGAACCAGCGATAGGACACCGCCGGCGTGTTGGTGCGGCCGAGCAGCACGGCGCCGGCCTTGACGAAATTGTTGACGACCGGGTTATGCGCCGACGCGATCGCGTCCTTCTGCAGATTGAGTCCGTTGGTGGTGGCGTAGCCTTCCTGGTCGACATTGACCTTGATCGTGACGGGCACGCCGGCAAGCGGTCCCGGATCCTCGCCACGCGCGAGCCTGGCGTCGATGGCGTCGGCCTGCTGCAGCACGTCCTCGGGGCGGTGGTCGATCACGGCGTTGATCGCGGGATTGACCGCATCGAGCCGGGCCAGTGCCGAGGTCGCGGCATCGCGCGCGGAGACCTGTTTCGACTTGATGAGGGCGGCAAGAGCGGCAGCCGGCAGGCGCCAGAGATCGGTCATGGGGAGCTCCGTGGTGGTCTGGCGTTCTTAGCGCGGCGGGTGGCAGTGAGAAAGCCGCGCATTGTGAAGCGGGCTATGCAGAGGCGCGGGCTCCTCGACTGGACCGGTGAAGTTGTGGAACCGCGGGAGCGCTGGTGCCCGCGGCCGTCCTTCGAGACGCCCGCCTCCGGCGGGCTCCTCAGGACGAGGGCTGAGGGTGTGACGAGCATAGGTCGCGGCACTTCGCGCCGCTTCCCCTCATGGTGAGGAGCGCCGCTCGCGGCGCGTCTCGAACCATGAGGCCCCCACCGCGATCAATACCCGTCCTGCATCGATCGATCCGGAAACAGGCTTGGTCAAGCCTGACAAACGACTTTAAGACCTCAATCAACAACATCACAAAGGGGGAAGCACATGATCAGATCGGGCACCATCCTGGCCGCAACATTCGTCCTGGCCGCCGCGGCAACGCTGGCGCCGCGCGCAGGGTACGCCGAGACCTACGCCTATGTCGGCAATGCCGACAGCAACGACATCAGCGTGTTCAAGTTCGATGCCGCGACCGGCGAGATGAGCCCGGTGCAGACGGCCGCCTTCGTCGGCGTCGAGAAGCCGGGCTCGTCGACCCCGCTCGCGGTCAGTCCGGACAAGAAGCTGCTGATTGCCGGCGTCCGTTCGCAACCTTTTCAAGCGGAGAGCTTTGCGATCGACGCCAAGACCGGCCAGCTCACGCACATCGGCAACGGCCCGCTCGCCGACAGCATGGCCAACATCGCCTTCGATCGCACCGGCAAGCTGCTGTTCAGCGCCTCCTATGGCGGCAACAAGGTGGCGGAGAATCCGGTGCAGGCCAACGGCGTCGTCGCAGCGCCGAGCCAGGTGATCCCTACCGGGCTGAACGCCCACGCGTTCCTGCCCTCGCCTGACAACCGCTTCGTGTTCGCGACCAATCTCGGCTCCGACCAGGTGCTCGGCTTCGCCTTCGATGCGGCCACGGGCACGCTGACCGCGCAGGACAAGCTGACGGTGAAGACGCCGGAGAAATCAGGGCCGCGGCACTTCATCTTCCACCCGAACGGCAAGTTCATCTATCTCCTGCACGAGCTCAACGCCGATCTCGCGGTTTATGCCTATGACGCCGAGAAGGGTACGTGGACCGAGCAGCAGCGCATCACCACCCTGCCCCCGGGCTTCACCGGCAAGCCCTGGGCGGCCGATCTTCATGCGACGCCTGATGGCAAGTTTCTCTACACGTCGGAGCGCGGCTCCAACACATTGGCCGCGTTCAAGATCGATGCGGCCAGCGGGCGCGTGAGCCTGATCGGCAGCGTGCCGACCGAGACCCAGCCGCGCGGCTTCGCCATCGATCCGACCGGGCGCTATCTGGCCGCAGTCGGCGAGGTGTCAAACGGCATGACGGTGTACAAGATCGATGCGGCCAGCGGCGCACCGGAGAAGGTGAAGTCCTACGCTGTCGGCAAGAAGCCGAACTGGGTGGAATTCGTCACCCTGCCGTGAGCGGCGGGTGGAGAGAGCGAACTTGTGGCCATCCTTCGAGACGCGCGCCGGAGGCGCGCTCCTCAGGATGAGGGCGGAATATGCGGCGAGGATTGTTCTCCGCACTCCTCTCCGCACACTGTTTACCCTCATGGTGAGGAGCGCCGTCTTCGGCGCGTCTCGAACCATGAGGCCCAACGCGGCGCGGCATTCCCTGCGCCGCACTCAATCCCTATATACAACGCCATGAGCATGCCCGCCGCCCAGCCTGAAAGACATCCCCTCGCGGTTCAAAATCCGGAACTCGACGACGCTGCGATCCGCCGGCTGGTCGAGACGTTCTATGGCCGCGCGCGCGAGGACGAGCTGATTGGACCGATCTTCAACCACACGGTCGAGGATTGGGACGAGCACATCGGCAAGATCAGCGATTTCTGGTCGTCGATGTTCCTGAAGACCGGCCGCTACAGCGGCGCGCCGATGCGGCCACATCTGGTCCTGGAGCTGCGCGGCCCGCATTTCGACCGCTGGCTGCAGCTGTTCGAGGCGACCGCGAAGGACCTGTTCGCGCCGGAGCTCGGAAAACTCTTCATCGTCCGCGCCCGCCGCATTGCGGACAGTTTCGAGATGGGAATCGCCAGCACCCGCGGCGAGCTGGTACGGCCCCGTCATTCCGTCTGAGCGCGCGCCGTCTGCGTGCGATACGCGGCGCGGTCCCGCTCAGTGCCGCGTCATGGATTGCGCGGTCATGTTGAAGATCGCTTCCGAGAACGGAAACTCCAGCACGATCTCGCCATCCTCGTCGGTGACCTCGATGACGGCCGTCATCAGCGCCGCATTGCCGCCTTCGGTACGCAGCAGTTCCTTGATCATGTCGCGCGCGACTTCCCACGCGCGGTCCGGATTGCGCAGCACTTCGCCGTCGGTGTCGGAGACCAGTTCCTCGCCGATCCGTGTGTTGAAGAAATATCTTGGCATCGTCAGTTTCCAATGGGGTCACACGCTGGGATTTTGAAGTCTCGAACCTCTCACAACCGCTTTATCCGCCCCGCTGCGCGCCCCAAGCTAATGGCGGAACAGGACGGCGGTGCGAAGCCTTCGATCACGAATTCGTTGTTTTCGCGGCTCAAACCGACGAAAACCATAGCAATTCGCGTTTGCGACTTCGCACTGCAATAAGCGGGCCTGAGACGCTCAAACAAAAAGATTCCACTGGCGAACTTTTCGTAGCACGGTAGTTTAATGCTGAGGACGATAACCGTCCCGTCTTGAAGGAGAGGACAATGGCCTGGAAAGCACCGAAGATTGTTGAAGTGCCGGTCGGCATGGAAATCAACATGTATGCCTGCGCCGCCCGCAAATAATTGGCGGGTGTGACGTCCAGGTCCCGCCGGGATCGGGACGTCGACGCTTGAGGGTGGGGATCTGTGATCGCGTATGTGCCAGCCCGTACGCGGGTCCGATGTCCCACCCTCGTCGCTGTCCTGACCTCCGGTCATCCTGATCTCAGATCATCCTGACCCCAGGTCATCCTGCCGCCGGTAATCGCGTGCGCCACCACAGCTGAATTCCAGGAGACGGCTCATGCTTCGCCTCGTCGTCCTGGGCGCCGCCGCGGGCGGCGGAGTCCCGCAGTGGAATTGCGGCTGCGCCGTGTGCCGCGCCGCGCGCACCTCGCATCCCGAGATCCAGAACAGCCAGGCCTCGGTCGCGGTCAGCGCCGATGGCGCCAACTGGTTCCTGATCAATGCCTCGCCCGACCTGCGCCAGCAGGTGACCTCGACGCCGCAGCTGCATCCCAAGCCCGGCGCGCTGCGCCACAGCCCGATCGCCGGCGTGATCCTGACCAATGGCGAGATTGATGCCGTCACCGGCCTGCTGTCGATGCGCGAGAGCTCGTCTTTTTCGATCCACGCGCATCCGAAAGTGCTTGCGATCCTCAGATCGAACAACATCTTCGATGTGTTGAAGGACGAGAACGTCAAGCGCGTGCCGATCGTGATCGACGTTCCGTTCCGCCCGCTGCTGCAGGATGGCTCGCCGTCGGGGCTGGAGATCACGGCGTTCGCGGTGTCCGGCACCAGCGCCTGGTATCTGCGCGACAAGCAGCATCCCGGCGGCAGTTCCTCGGCCGGCGACACGCTGGGCCTCAAGATCGAGGACGTCGAGAGCGGGCAATATGCCTACGTCATCGCCGCCTGCGCCGATGTCGATCATGAGCTGAGAACGAGATTGAAAGGCGCGCCGCTGGTGCTGTTTGACGGCACGGTGTGGCGCGACGACGAAATGATCCAGGCCGGACTCGGCAACAAGACCGGGCAGAGCATGGGGCATATCGCGATGTCCGGAGAAAGCGGCGCGATCAAGCAGCTGGCGGACCTCGGGATCGGCAGGAAGATCTTCCTGCACATCAACAACTCCAATCCGGCGTGGCTGCACGCCTCACCCGAGCGGCAAACGTTGGAACGCGAGGGATGGGAAATCCCCGCTGAAGGGATGGAGATCGTACTGTGAGTGAGGTCAATCTGAGCGGAATGACGGCGCTGTCGATCGGACGCGGCGTGACGCTGAACACTGCAAGCGAATTGGAAGCGGCGCTGCGCCACATTGGCGCGACGCGCTATCACAACCACCACCCGTTCCATAAGCTCCTGCACAGCGGCAAGCTCAACAAGGGCCAGGTGCAGGCCTGGGCGCTGAACCGCTACTACTACCAATCGACGATCCCGCTGAAGGACGCGATGGTGATGACCCGCTTCCGCGACCGCGCCACGCGGCTGGAATGGCGGCACCGCATCGAGGATCATGACGGCGATGTCGGCAGCGAGGGCGGCATCGAGCGCTGGCTGAAGCTGACCGAAGGCCTCGGCCTCGACACGGCCTATGTGGAGTCCACCGAGGGCATTCTGCCGGCGACGCGCTTTGCCGTGGAGGCGTATGTGCATTTCTGCCGCGACCGCTCGCCGCTGGAGGCGATCGCCTCGTCGCTGACCGAGCTGTTTGCGCCCAGCATCCATGAAGAGCGCATCTCGGGGATGCTCGAGCACTACAATTTCGTCAACAACGACACGATGAGCTACTTCAAGCGCCGCCTCACCCAGGCGCCGCGGGACGCCAACTTCGCGCTGCATTTCGTCAAGGAGCATGCGACGACACCGGAGCAGCGCGCCGCGGTGTGCAATGCGCTGATCTTCAAGACCAACGTGCTGTGGGTGCAGCTCGACGCGCTGTATCACGCGTATGTGGAGGGCCACATCCCGCCGGGCGCGTTTGTGCCGAAGGAGGGATGACGTGCGCCGTTTGGACCACCCCTCCCGCGCCGCGATCGGTGCTCCCCCCTCCCCCCGCGCGAAGCGGAGCTTCGCTAGGCGGGGAGGGGTCGGGGGTGGGGGGCCACACGGGCAGTCATTGCTGGGACCCCCACCCCCAACCCCTCCCCGCAAGGGGGAGGGGAGTTGCACCGCGCGCTGCGCAGCCACTGTGCTCCTGCAAAATCAAACGCCCTAGAGACCCCGCCATGGCCCCGCGTCACATCCAGGTCACCGAAACCAGCCGCGTGGTGCTGCCGCGGCATACGAAGTTGAAGTACGACGAGACGCGGCAGGTCTGGGTGATCCTCGCGCCCGAGCGCGTGCTGGCGCCGGATGAGATCGCGGTCGAGGTGCTGAAGCTGTGCGACGGCGCGCGCAGTGTGGCCGAGATCATCGACGAGCTCGCGGCGAAATACGCCGCGCCGCGCGATGTCATTGCAACCGACGTGGTCGCGATGCTGCAGGATCTCGCCGACAAGGGCTTTCTCACCGAGGTTCGGGAGACGACATCATGACCGAACTCACCGAGACGACTCCGCAGATCGACAGCAATGACAGCCTCGCCGTGCTGGAGCGCCGCGGCTCCATCGCCGAGACCTACGGCATTCCGCTCGCCGTGCTGCTCGAGCTCACCCATCGTTGTCCATTGCAATGCCCCTACTGCTCCAACCCGCTGGAGCTCGATCGCGCCGGACAGGAGCTGACGACGGCCGAGTGGAAGAAGGTGCTGTCGGAGCTCGCCGAGATCGGTGTGCTGCAGGTGCATTTCTCCGGCGGCGAGCCGACCGCACGCAAGGACATCGTCGAGCTGGTGCAGCATGCCAATGACGTCGGACTCTACACCAATCTCATCACCTCGGCGGTGCTGCTGACGCGCGAGCGGCTGAAGGAGCTGGCCGACGCCGGCCTGTGCCACGTGCAGATCAGCTTCCAGGGCAATGAGCCCGTCGTCGCCGACCGCGTCGGCGGCTACAAGGGCGGCCACGCGAAGAAACTGGAAGTGGCGCGCTGGACACGCGAGCTCGACCTGCCGCTGACGGTCAATGCCGTCATGCACCGGCAGAACCTGCATCAGTTGCCGGATATCATTCAGATGGCCGTCGATCTCGATGCCGACCGGCTCGAGGTCGCCAACGTGCAATATTACGGCTGGGCGCTGAAGAACCGCGCCAGCCTGATGCCGACCTACGAGCAGTTGGAAGAAACCGACCGACTGGTCGAAGAGGCGCGCGAGCGGCTGAAGGGCACGCTCACGATCGACTACGTCGTGCCGGACTACTACGCGCTGCGGCCGAAAAAGTGCATGGGTGGCTGGGGCCGGCAGTTCTTCAACATCTCGCCCTCAGGCAAGGTGCTGCCCTGCCACGCCGCCGAGAGCATCACCGGGCTCGACTTCATGTCGGTGCGCTCGAACAACTCGATCGCCTGGATCTGGCAAAACTCCGAGGCCTTCAACCGCTATCGCGGCACCGGCTGGATGAAGGAGCCGTGCAAATCCTGCGAATTCCGCGAGATCGATTTCGGCGGCTGCCGCTGCCAGGCCTTCGCGCTGACCGGCGATGCCGCCAACACCGATCCCGCCTGCACCTTGTCGCCCCTGCACGAGAGCATCTTCAAGCAGGCCGAGCGCGATGCAGCCTCGGGCCAGGACCGCTTCCTGTATCGCAACTTCGCCGGCGGCACGCCCGAGAGCACCGATGCCTGACGCCGAAGCCGGCCGCGCCGCCGCGCGCCGCAACGATCCGTTCGTGCCGCTGACCTCGGAATGGCTCGACGTCTCCGGCGGTCACCAGATCTATGTCGAGAGCAGCGGCCGGGCCGGCGGCATCCCCGCCGTCTATCTGCATGGCGGCCCCGGCTCCGGCTGCCAGCCGGATCACCGCCGCCTGTTCGATCCCGAGCGCTTTCACGCCGTGCTGTTCGACCAGCGCGGCGCCGGCCGCTCGCGTCCCGCCCGCAGCCGCGACAACAACACCCTGCCCGACCTGATCGCCGACATGGAGGCGATCCGCGCCAAGTTCGACTTCGAGCGCTGGATGGTCATCGGCGGCTCCTGGGGCGCCACACTGGCACTCGCCTATGCGCAGGCGCATCCAGAGCGCGTCACAGGCCTCGTGCTGCGCGCGACCTTTCTCGGCACCCGCGCCGAGGTGGAAATGGCGTTCGGCGAGACGCTGGCGCGCTTTCATCCCACGCTGCATCGCGACTTCCTCGAGATGCTGCCGGAGACCGAGCGCGCCAATCCCTGCGACGCCTATTTCCGCCGCATCCTCGATCCCGATCCCGCGATCCACGGCCCGGCCGCACGCGCCTGGCATGACGTCGAGCGGGCGCTGTCGGAAGTGAAGCCCGCACGCCCCCACCTCGACCGCCTCGCGATCCGTTCGGGCAGCGCCTTGCCGGCGACGCCGTTCATGGAGGCGCATTACTTTTCGCACGACAGCTTCATGGCGCCGGATCAGCTGCTGCGCGATGCGACAAAGCTCGCCGGCATTCCCGGCATCATCGTGCAGGGCCGCTACGACCTGCTCTGCCCGCCATCGACGTCCGCGCGGCTCGCCGAAGTGTGGCGCGAGGCCGAAATCCGTGTCGTCGAAGCCGCAGGTCACAATCTTTATGACCCTGGCATCCGCGATGCGGTCATGAAAGCCATCTGCGATATGGCGACGCGCGCGAGCGCGCCTTAAACACATCACTCATTCCCCTCATGCTGAGGAGGCGCGCCAGCGCCGTCTCGAAGCATGAGGCCCGTGATCGTTCCGGGCCTCATCCTTCGAGACGGCCGCCTTTGGCGGCCTCCTCAGGATGAGGATCGGCACACGCACCAGGAGGCTCGAAATGCCCATCGCCGGGACAGGCATGCTTTTGACATCGATGAACATCGATGCCGCTGACGAAGCCGATTTCAACCGCTGGTACGACAGCGAGCATCTCGAGGAGCGCGTCGCGATTCCCGGCTTCATCGAGGCGCGGCGCTATGTCGCCGAGCAGGGCAGCCCCAAATATCTCTGCCTGTATTCGACCGAGACGATCGACGTGCTCGACAGCGCGCCCTATCGCGCACGGCTGGAGGCGCCGACGGAGTGGTCGAAGACGGTGATGGCGCGGTTCAAGAACATGATCCGCAGCGTCGCGCGGATCACGATCTCGAAAGGCGCCGGCCGCGGTGCGGTGCTCGGCATCATCCGGTTGCGGCCGAAGCCGGGACAGGACGGCGGCTTGCGTGACGCGCTGCAGGTCGAGCTCGATCCGCGCGAGCTCAGGGGCGTGATCTCGATGCACCTGCTTGAAGGCGATGCTGATCTCTCCGGTCCCGCGGCTGATGTCCCAGCAACCTCACGCGATGCCGACTGGTTCATCCTGATCGACGGCACCGACAGCCACGCGATCGCAACGCTGATGACGACGCGCTTCGCTGCGGTGGACGGACCGCTGGCGACGCAGATCTCCGCAGGCATCTATCGCCTGATGTGGGACCTCAGCCGCGCTGATATCGCATCTACGAACTAAGTGACGGCCTCGTCTCTCTCCACACCGTCATGGCCGGGCTTGTCCCGGCTATCCACGTCGTTCGGCATCCTGGGAAGCGCGTGGATGCCCGGGTCAAGCCCGGGCATGACGACGGAGTGTGCGGCCGCGCGCGTGCTCCACTCACTGGCCTCTCGTCTATTAACGCAGCCCATTCGAACTCGTCGTCACGCCATCTCGCATTGCAACACATGGCCACATCGCGCCTGCAATGCGGCACCGCACACTGTGTATGAGCAGCAGCTCTGCAAATTTGCCTTTGTGTGCGCCTTGGAATGGCTCTAGTCTGATATGACTATTCAATTGAGCCATTCAAAAAACAGAAGGGCGACGACCAGGGCCTGCTCCGGACCTCAACCGATCCTCTGCTGACCTGATCATCAGTCGCCCTCACGTCAGGAAGGCCGCGCGCTCGTGGTTCGCCGCGCGGACAGGGTAGGAATGAGAGCGACTGATATTTCGGCGCCCGACTACTTCCACAAAGTGGTCGATTGCCAATGGGCTTGTCCCGCACACACGCCGGTCCCCGAATACATCCGCCTGATCGCCGAGGGTCGCTACAGCGACGCCTACATGATCAATTGGAAGTCGAACGTCTTCCCCGGCATTCTCGGACGCACCTGCGATCGCCCTTGCGAACCCGCCTGCCGGCGCGGACGCGTCGAGGAGAGCCCGGTCGCGATCTGCCGGCTGAAGCGCGTCGCGGCCGATTTCAAGGACGACGTGCATCAGCGCATGCCGCGGCCTGTCCCGAAGAACGGCCGGCGCATCGCACTGGTCGGCGGCGGTCCGGCATCGCTGACCGTCGCGCGCGATCTCGCGCCGCTCGGCTATCACTGCACCGTGTTCGACGCCGATCCCAAGCCCGGCGGCATGATGCGCTCGCAGATTCCAAAATTCCGGCTGCCTGACAGCGTGATCGACGAGGAGACGGGCTATGTGCTCAGCCTTGGCGTCGACTACAAGGCTGGCCATCGCATCGACAGCCTGAAGGCGCTGCTGGCCGACAATTACGATGCCGTGTTCATCGGCTCCGGCGCGCCGCGCGGCCGCGAGCTGAACATTCCCGGCCGCAAGGACGCCGCAGCGAATATCCATCTCGGCATCGACTGGCTGTCCAGCGTCTCGTTCGGCCACACCGACAAGATCGGCAAGCGCGTGATCGTGCTGGGCGGCGGCAACACTGCGATGGATTGCTGTCGCACCGCGCGCCGCCTCGGCGGCGAGGACGTCAAGGTCATCGTCCGCTCCGGCTTCGAGGAGATGAAGGCCTCACCCTGGGAGAAGGAAGACGCGCTGCATGAGGATATTCCGATCCTCAACTATCTCGTGCCGGTCGCCTTCAATCACGACAATGGCAAGCTGACCGGCGTCACCTTCCAGAAGGTGAAGGCGGAATATGACGACAAGGGCCGGCGCTCGCTGGTGCCCTCGGGCGAGCCCGACGTAACGTATGAGTGCGACGACGTTCTCGTTGCCGTCGGCCAGGAGAACGCCTTCCCCTGGATCGAGGCCGATTGCGGCATCGAATTCGACAAATGGCATATGCCGGTGGTCGATCCCAAGACCTTCGTCTCGACGAATCCAAAAGTGTTCTTCGGCGGCGATGCCGCGTTCGGCCCGAAGAACATCATCTGGGCGGTCGCGCAGGGCCACGAGGCGGCGCTGTCGATCCATCGCCTGCTGTCGGGCGAGGACATCACCGAGCGGCCGTTGCCCGAGGTGCATATCTCGTCGCAGAAGATGGGCATCCACGAATGGAGCTACGACAACGACGTCTCGCCGGAGAAGCGCTTCAAGGTGCCGCACCGTGACAAGGTGGTGGCGCTGAAGGACATCCGCGCCGAGGTCGAGCTCGGCTACGACGTCAAGCTCGCACTCGGCGAGGCGCACCGCTGCCTGAACTGCGACGTGCAGACGGTGTTTTCGAACACGCTATGCATCGAATGCGACGCCTGCGCCGACATCTGTCCCATGGACTGCATCACCTTTACGGAAAATGGCGAGGAGGCCGATCTGCGCGCGCGGCTGCGGGCGCCGTCGTTGCACCCAGACCAGGACCTCTACGTGTCATCGGATCTGAAGACCGGGCGCGTGATGGTGAAGGACGAGGACGTCTGCCTCCATTGTGGCCTGTGCGCCGAGCGCTGCCCCACCGGTGCGTGGGACATGCAGAAATATTTCATCGAGACGACTCACGCAGGTAACGCATGTCCCAGCAAGCGCCGCTCAGCAGCGTAAACGACTTCGTCGTCCGCTTCGCCAACGTCAACGGCTCCGGCTCGGCCAGCGCCAACGAATTGTTCGCGCGCGCCGTGCTCCGCCACGGCGTGCCGGTCAGCCCCCGCAACATCTTCCCGTCCAACATCCAGGGGCTGCCGACCTGGTACGAGGTGCGGGTCACCGAGGCCGGCCATCTCGGCGCCCGCGGCGGCGGCACCGACCTGATGGTGGCGATGAACCCGCAGACCTGGGACAAGGACGTCGCCGGCATCGTGCCGGGCGGCTACCTGTTCTACGATTCGACCAAGCCGATGCCGTCGACCAAGTTTCGCGACGACGTGAACGTCATCGGCGTGCCGCTGACCGCGATCACCAACTCGACCTACTCGGACCCGCGGCAGCGCCAGCTGTTCAAGAACATCATCTATCTCGGCGCGCTCTCCGCGCTGCTCGAGATGGACCCGAAGCTGATCGAGCAGCTGATCGGCGAGCAGTACAAGGGCAAGGAGAAGCTGCTCTCCTCCAACGTCCATGCGCTGCATCTCGGCCGCGACTGGGCGCTGCAGAATCTGAAATGCCCGATCGGCCTGCGCATCAGGAAGGCCGACAAGGTCGGCGACCGCATCTTCCTCGAAGGCAACAACGCCGCCGCGCTCGGCGCCGTCTATGGCGGCGCCACCGTCTGCGCGTGGTATCCGATCACGCCGTCGTCCTCGGTGGCCGAGGCGTTCACCAATCACTGCAAGAAGCTGCGGCATGACCCGGAGACGGGCCAGGCCAAATACGCCATCGTCCAGGCTGAGGACGAGCTGGCCTCGATCGGCATGGTGGTGGGTGCATCCTGGAACGGCGCCCGCGCCTTCACCACGACATCGGGCCCCGGCGTATCGCTGATGACCGAGTTCATCGGCCTGTCCTACTTCGCCGAGATCCCGGCCGTGATCATGAACGTGCAGCGCGCCGGCCCCTCCACGGGCATGCCGACCCGGACGCAGCAATGCGATCTCATCGCCTGCGGTTATGCCTCGCACGGCGATACCAAGCACGTCATGCTGTTTCCCGAGGACCCGGCGGAGGCGTTCGAATTCGCGGCAGCGTCCTTCGATCTCGCCGAACGGCTGCAGACCACGGTCTTCCTGATGCTCGACCTCGACATCGGCATGAATCAGCGGCTGTGCCGGCCGCTGAAATGGGACGACGCCCGGCAGTACGACCGCGGCAAGGTGATGACGGCCGAAATGCTCGAGGATGGCCGCGATTTCGGCCGCTACCTCGACGTCGACGGCGACGGCATTCCGTTCCGCACCCTTCCCGGCACGCATCCGACCAAGGGATCCTACTTCACCCGCGGCACGTCGCGCGATCGTTATGCACGCTATTCGGAGGAAGGCGCCGTCTACGCCGACAACGTGCAGCGCCTGCTGCGCAAGTTCCAGACCGCCCAGGACATGGTGCCGCGTCCCCTGCAGGCCAACGCAGCCAAGCCGACGAAGTATGGCGTGATCTATTTCGGCTCGACCGCGCCGGCGATGGACGAGGCGATCGAACTTTTGGAGGCGCGCGGCCACCAGCTCGACCGGCTGCGTATCCGCGCCTTCCCGTTCCATTCGAGCGTGGCGAGCTTCATCGCCGAGCACGACTTCGTCTATGTGGTCGAACAGAACCGTGACGCGCAGTTGCGCCAGCTGATCGTCACCGAGAACGGCATCGACCCGGTGCGGCTGGTGCCGATCCTGCACTATGACGGCACCCCGATCACTGCGCGGTTCATCGCGGACGCAATCGGCACGCATCAGGACCAGATGCGAGTGACCCCGCTGCGCAAGGCGGTGTCGTGATGGTGCTCCCCACTCTCTCCTCCGTCATGCCCGGGCTTGACCCGGGCATCCATCTCCTTCGCGTTCCCGGCTCGACGTGGATGGCCGGGTCAAGCCCGGCCATGACGGCGCTGGGTGACAGGGTGCTCTCATGACCTACATCGCAAAGCCGAAATTCCAGCATCCCGGCATCAAGAAGAACGATCTCGGCTACAGCCATCGCGACTACGAGGGCAAGATCTCGACCTTGTGCGCCGGCTGCGGCCACGATTCGATCACGGCCTCGATCATCGAGGCCTGTTTCGAGCTGTCGATCGAGCCGCATCGGGTGGCGAAGATCTCCGGCATCGGCTGCTCGTCGAAGACGCCGGACTATTTCCTCGGCAATTCGCACGGCTTCAACACCGTGCACGGCCGCATGCCCTCGGTGCTGACCGGCGCCAACCTCGCCAATCGCGAGCTGATCTATCTCGGCGTTTCCGGCGACGGCGATTCCGCCTCGATCGGCTTCGGCCAGTTCGCGCATGCGATCCGCCGCGGCGTCAACATGACCTATATCGTCGAAAACAATGGCGTCTACGGCCTGACCAAGGGACAGTTCTCGGCGACTGCCGACCGCGGATCGAAGTCGAAGAAGGGCGTCACCAACACCGACAACCCGATCGATCTCGTCGGCATCGCGCTGCAGCTCGGCGCGACCTACGTCGCGCGCTCGTTCTCCGGCGACAAGAAGCAGCTGGTGCCGATCATCGAGGGCGCGATCCGGCACAAGGGCGCGGCGTTCATCGACGTCATCAGCCCGTGCATCGCGTTCAACAATCACGCCGGCTCGACCAAGAGCTTCGACTATGTCCGCGAGCATAACGATGCCGTGAACCGGCTGGACGTGCTGACCGGCCGCGATCCGATCGAGATCGACCAAGATCCCGGCACGGTGCAGATCGTCGAGCAGCACGACGGCTCGCGGCTGGCGCTGCGCAAGCTCGACGCCGACTACGATCCGCACGACCGGCTGGGCGCGATGACCTTTTTGCAGAAGCATGCGGCGCAAGGACAGATCGTGACCGGGCTGCTCTATGTCGATCCCGAGGCAGATGACCTGCACAGCCACCTCAACACGGTGGAACGGCCGCTGAACCGGCTGGAGGCGGCCGATCTTTGCCCCGGGCAGAGCGTGCTCGACAAGATCAACGCGAGCTTGCGCTGACGCGCCTAGTAGCCCGGATGAGCGCCAGCCGACGCCGCTTTGGCGTCGGCAATAGCGACATCCCGGCTCACCGCAACAGCGCGTGAGACCCCGGATGTCGCGTCCGCCCCCGCCCTTCGGGCGCAGGCGTCCGCTCGTCCGGGCTACGGTTGATGAGCCCTCCATCATCATGACCAACGTGTCGCTTCGGCCTCGGTGCTAACCCTCACGGTGAGGAGCGTCGCCCTTGCGACGCGTCTCGAACCGCGAGGCCCGAGCTGGGGCCTCGCCCTTCGAGACGCCCGCCTTCGGCGGGCCCTCAGGGTGAGGGTTGGGAGCTTTCGCTGCGGAAAGAGTCGCAAGTTGATCGAGGACGGTACGCTGGTTCTTCATCAGCTGGCTGTTCGTGGTCAGCTCGACTATGGCTGCAGCGCATTGGCCCACACGCGTTCGAGCTGCGCGATTGCCTCCGGCAGCGGCAGCGCCGACAGCGCGTCGTCATCACCGCTGACGAGCCCGAACTCACGCAGCCTGATCAGCGCTTCGTCGATATTGAACGCGCGCCCCAACCCGAACATCTGTTGCAACAACTCCTCGACATGGCTCCCCAGCGCCGCCCGGCTCAGCGGCACCGACGCCAGCAAGAGCCCGCCATAGGCCAGCACCGCCTCCTTCCAGTCCTGGTCCTCGGCCTCGCCGATGAGATAGTTGAAGATGCCGGAGTTGTTGTTGACGTTGCGGAAGTAGATGTTGTCGGTGACCTGCTTCTGGTGGATCAGCGACTGGCGGTGGAAATTGCCCCATTGCCGCAGGATGAAGGCGCCGAGCGCGAATAGGCCGGACAGCGCGGCGAGTGCCTGCTCCGTGTCGTTGTCGTGCACCGTTCCGCTGAGGCCGAGATAGAAGCCGGCGACGATGAACAGCACCGTGAGCGTCGAGGCCAGCTTGAGCAGGATCGGCACGCCGCCGACCAGCGCCGGCACGCCAAGCGTGAGCTGCTCGCGCAGGCCCATCACGACCCGGACGTTCGGCAGCAGCGCTTCGAGATCGAAGCGCGCGATGTGGCGGAAATATTTGAACAGCACGGCGCCGCCGCGGATCTTGTTGCGTCCGCGCCAGGCGGCGGTCTTGCGCTTTGTCTTCGCCGGCTCGTCGGGCTTGGTCGCGACCATCAGGATGATGTCGTCATAGACCTCGATCTCCTGCTTGCGGCGGCGCAGGCCGTAGAGCGCGGGCACTTCGATCGTCTCCTGATGAATGCCGCGCCGGAACATGCGGACAGCGCGATAATCGGAGAGCGGCGCCTTCAGCTTGACCCGCACCAGCGCGTGCTCGGCGAAGGCGCGCTCGATCTCGTCATGGGTGATCTCGATGAAATTGGCCTCGCCGAGCACCCGGACGAACTCGTCGGTGAGGTTGCGATAGGCGGTGTCGCTCTCTGCCGGCGAGCGATGGCGGCCAAGGGGCACCTCGGGGTCGAAGTCGAAATAGGCATCACGCAGGCGATCAAGCTCGTCGAAATACTCATGGTGCAGGATGGCGCCGAGCATGTGCGCCAGTTGGCGCAGATCGCTCGTCTGGGCGTCATCCAGGCCGCCATGCGAGATCACGGCGTCGAGGACGTCGGACTTGCGTATCGGAATAAACCGGTCCCGCCGGCTCGTCGCCTCGCCTGATCCAACCACGTCACGCACGCCCACTTCGATCGACACTACGACAGCCGATCCAAACTGCTTGAGCCGGATCGCGCCCGCACCATAGCGGTCTCATGGGACTCGCGCCACTCGTCAGGTTTCTTCCCGGCTCAACCGGACAGGACGCGCTGGCTTGAGGAAGCCCGCCGATTGAAGCACAGCTTTCAGCGGCGATGGCGGTGCGCTCCCCTCCCCCTTGCGGGGAGGGGTCGGGGGTGGGGGTCCGCGAACTCCGCTGGATATGAGGCGATGGAGATGAGAAGCCATATATGACTGTCGAGAGCGGCGGGGCCACCTGACGCTATCAATCGCGATACGGAGGGACACCCATAGGACTTGCCCCGAGTGAGTTCGGCGCCCGGGGACCCCCACCCCCGCCCCCTCCCCGCAAGGGGGAGGGGGGCGCACCTCCCGTGTGGCGAGAGCTCGACTCAAACGACCCAAAGCTTGATCTATCTACCCCCTGGCGGCCGCGTTAGGCGGCCGCCGGTTGTATCCGGGGATTGAGCACATACTCCTTCAGGACTTTGTCGGTGGCGGCGTCGACCTCAGTGAGCTGGACGTCGTAGCTCCAGAGGTCGGCGAGGTGCTGCAGCACCCGCTTGGTATCGGTCTCGTTGAGCTGGGCGCCCTTGACGACGGTATGCCGCAGCATCAGGCGGCGGTCGCCGGCGAGGTCGACGTCGACGACCTCGATGTTCGGATCGATGTAGCCGACGTCGTACTGCTTCGACAGCTCGCGGCGGATGCGGCGGTAGCCGCGCTCGTCGTGGATGGCGTCGACCAGAATGCCGGCGCGCTCGGCCGGATCGTCATGCAGGTGGAACAGCCGAAGCTGCCGGATCAGCGCCGGGCTGAGGAACTGGCTGATGAAGCTCTCGTCGCGGTAGTTCGCCCAGACGTCGCGCAGCACCGCCATCTCGTCGCCGGTGCCGGCAATGTCCGGGAACCACTCCCGGTCTTCCTCGGTCGGATCCTTCACGATGCGCTCGATGTCCTGCATCATCGCAAAGCCGAGCGCGTAAGGGTTGAAGCCGGAGAAGCGGGGATCGTCGAACTCCGGCTGGAACACGACGTTGGTGTGCGACTGCAGGAATTCGAGGAAGTTGCCGTCGGTGAGACGGCCGTCCTTGTGCAGGCGGTTCATGATGCGATAGTGCACGTAGGTCGCCGTGCCCTCGTTCATGACCTTGGTCTGGCCCTGCGGATAGAAATATTGCGCGATGTGGCGGACGATGCGCAGCAGCTCGCGCTGCCACGGTGCCAGCCGCGGCGCTGATTTCTCCAGGAAGTAGAGCAGATTTTCCTGCGGCAGGCCGAGCAGCGCGCGGCGACGCTCGACGTTCAAGACCGCGCTGGTCTTGGCCGGTCCCGTCGGCACCGTGCGCCAGAGATCGTTGAACTGCTCCTCTTCGTAGAGCCTGCGCTTGCCGGCGCGCTTCTCCTCCTCGCGGAAGTCGAGCTTCTTCTTGCCGGGATAGCGGTCGACGCCATGCGACATCAGCGCATGCGCGGCATCGAGCGTGTGCTCGACCGCCATGCGGCCGAACCGCTCCTCGCATTGCCCGATGTAGCCGCGGGCGAAATCGAGATAGTCGAGGATGCCGTCGGCATCGGTCCACTGCTTGAACAGATAGTTGTTCTTGAAGAAATGGTTGTGGCCGAACGCGGCGTGCGCGATGACGAGCGTCTGCATCGTCGCCGTGTTCTCCTCCATCAGATAGGAGATGCAGGGCGAGGAGTTGATCACGATCTCATAGGCGAGACCCATCAGGCCCTTGCGGTAGGAGGCCTCGTGATAGGCGAAGTGCTTGCCGAACGACCAGTGCTTGTAGAACAGGGGCATGCCGACCGAGGAATAGGCGTCGAGCATCTGCTCGGCGGTGATGACCTCGATCTGGTTCGGATAGGTGTCGAGCCCGAGCTCCTTCTGCGCCACGGTCTCGCAGGCATCGTGGATGCGCTGCAGAGTGAGGAAATTCCAGTCGGCGCCTTCGAACAGCAATCCGCTCATGATGCCGCCCTCTCCTGCGTGGTGCCGCGACGCTGAAACAGGTCGTGGAAGACGGGGAAGATCTCGCTGCGGTCGCGCACCTTGCGCATCGACAGCGGCTCGCCGTTGGCGCGCAGCCGCTCATACAGCGACCACAGTGCGGAGTCCGGCATCTCGAACGAATAGGTGCCGGATTCGCCGACCTCGAGATAGGCGAAGAACTGCGACACCGGCAGGATGTTGTCGGTCAACAGCCGCGCGACGTTCTCCGAGTCGGAGGTGGCGTTGTCGCCGTCCGAGGCCTGCGCCGCATAGATGTTCCAGTCGGACGGACGGAAACGCGAGCGGACGATGTCGTGCATGCATTGCAGCGCGCTGGACACCAAGGTGCCGCCGGAGGCCGGGCCATAGAAGAAGGTCTGCTCGTCGACCTCCTCGGCGCGATCGGTATGACGGATGAACACGATCTCGACATGGCGGTAGCGCCGCGTCAGGAACACGTAGAGCAGCATGTAGAACCGTTTTGCGAGGTCCTTCATGTGCTCGGACATCGAGCCGGAGACGTCCATCAGGCAGAACATCACGGCCTGCGCGATCGGCTTCGGCACCGCCTCGAAGCGGCGATAGCGGATGTCGATGGGGTCGATGAACGGGATGCGCTTGGCTTTGGCCTTCAAAGCCTCCAGCTCGGCTACGAGCGCGGCCTTCTTGTCCTCGTCGGTCTCCTGCTCGATCTTTTCCTCAAGCTCGGCGATCGCTTCCGGCCTGGGACGGCGCAGCGCAACGCGACGCGCCAGAGCCCTTGTGACTGTCCGGCTGATCGAGATGTTGGCCGGTGAGCCCGAGGTAGAGTAGCCCGCGCGCACCAGACCTTCGCTTTCGGCCTCCGCGAATTTGCGCTTGGCGAGATCAGGCAGTTCGAGATCGTCGAGGAAGAGATTGACGAACTCCTCCTTGCTCAGCACGAAGCGGAAGGCGTCCTCGCTGTCGCCCTGCCCTGGGCCGGACTTGCGGCCGCTGCCGTCGCCGGAGCGCGGCAGGATGTCGCCTTCGATGAACTTCTTGTTGCCGGGCAGCACCATGTCGCGAGTGCCGCCCTCGCGGCGGAAGCGCGGCTCGTCCATGCCGTCCAGCGGGATCGAGACCTCGCCGCCTTCCAGCACGTCCTTGATGTCGCGGTCCTGCGAGGTCTTCTTGACCGCTCCCTGAACCAGGGCCTTGGCGCGGCGCAAAAATCGCTGGCGGTTTTCCAGACTTTTGCCGCCCGGATTCAGGCGCCGATCAATGATGTGCATGACCACGTTCCACACGCCTCCTACTGCAGCGGCTTCGACTCCTGCTCTCCCCCGCCGCGATGCCGCGGTGCAGCGTCACATCGACCCGGCACCCGCATCATTCCTGTTCGACGCTTCAACGTAACCTGGCGTCGAACGCTCCGCATCAGATCATAGCCCTGGCGCCGACGTCCAACCGTTGGCCTGCAGCACACGCAGTGAACACCGGCGCCGGACCACGATCAACCCGCCTGCTTCACCCGCATGTACCACTCGACCAGCCGGCGGACCTGCCGCTCGGTGTAGCCGCGTTCGACCATGCGCGCGACGAAGTCGTCGTGCTTCTTCTCGGTCTCGCCGTCCTTCTTGCTGCCGAACGAAATGACCGGAAGCAGATCCTCGACCTGCGAGAATATCCTCTTTTCGATGACTTCGCGGATCTTTTCGTAGGAGGTCCAGGACGGATTTTTTCCGCCGTTCTGGGCCCGCGAGCGCAGCGAGAACTTGACAACCTCGTTGCGGAAGTCCTTCGGGTTGGCGATCCCCGCCGGCTTCTCGATCTTGGTCAGCTCCTGGTTTAAGAGCTCGCGGTTGAGCAGCTGTCCCGTATCGGGATCCTTGAAGTCCTGATCCTCGATCCAGGCGTCGGCGTAATCCACGTAGCGGTCGAACAGGTTCTGGCCGTAATCGGAGTAGGATTCCAGATAGGCCTTCTGGATCTCGTGGCCGATGAATTCGGCGTAACGCGGCGCCAGATCCGCCTTGATGAATTCGAGATAACGCTTTTCGATCTCCTCCGGCAGCTGCTCGCGCTTGATCGACTGCTCCAGCACGTACATCAGATGCACGGCGTCAGCCGAGACTTCCGACGTATCGTGGTTGTAGGTCGCAGCCAGCACCTTGAAGGCAAAACGGGTGGAGATGCCGTCCATGCCCTCATCGACGCCGGCGGCGTCGCGATATTCCTGCACGCTGCGCGCCTTCGGATCGGATTCCTTGAGGCTCTCGCCGTCATAGATCCGCATCTTGGCGTAAAGCGTCGAGTTCTCGTGCTTGCGCAGCCGCGACATCACGGAGAAGCGGGCCAGCGTTTCCAAGGTCGCGGGCGCGCAGGGCGCGGTGGCGAGCTCGGAGCCCTGGATCAGCTTCTCGTAGATCTTGCGCTCTTCGGTCACGCGCAGGCAGTACGGCACCTTGATGACGCAGATGCGGTCGATGAAAGCCTCGTTGTTCTTGTTGGTCTTGAAGCTCTGCCACTCCGCTTCGTTGGAGTGGGCGAGGATCACGCCGCTGTAGGGGATCGCGCCGATGTTCTCGGTGCCGATGTAGTTGCCTTCCTGCGTCGCGGTGAGCAGCGGATGCAGCATCTTGATCGGTGCCTTGAACATCTCGACGAATTCGAGAATGCCCTGATTGGCGCGATTGAGGCCGCCCGAATAGCTGTAGGCGTCGGGATCGTTCTGCGCAAAGGTCTCCAGCTTGCGGATGTCGACCTTGCCGACCAGCGAGGAGATGTCCTGGTTGTTCTCGTCGCCGGGCTCGGTCTTGGCGATGCCGATCTGACGCAGCCGCGACGGCTGGATCTTGGCGACACGGAATTGCGAGATGTCGCCGCCGAAGGCTTCGAGCCGCTTGTAGCACCACGGGCTCATCAGGCCGGTGAGGCGGCGGCGCGGAATGCCGTATTTCTCCTCGAGCATCGGGCCCAGCGTGTCCGGATCGAACAGGCTGAGCGGCGACTCGAAGACCGGGCTCAATTCATCGCCGGCCTTGAGCACGTAGATCGGATGCGTTTCCATCAACTGCTTCAGCCGCTCGGCGAGCGACGACTTGCCGCCGCCGACGGGGCCGAGCAGATAGAGAATCTGCTTGCGCTCTTCGAGACCCTGCGCGGCATGGCGGAAGAAGCCGACGATGCGCTCGATCGTATCTTCCATGCCGTAGAAGCCGGCGAAGGCCGGATACAGGCGAACCGTCCGGTTCAAAAAAATACGGCCAAGGCGTGGGTCCTTGGCCGTGTCTATCATCTGAGGCTCGCCGATCGCAGCTAGTAGTCGTTCAGCAGCGTTCGCGTATCGCATCGGGTCGGTTCGACACGATTCTAGATATTCCTGCATCGACATGTCGGTCTGGCTTCGGGCCTCGAACGACCTCGCGAACGCGTTGAACAACGAATCGTTGTACATGATCCCTCTCCACGTAGGTTCCGCCGCACTTGCTGCAACGGGCCGAGATCTAAGTACGTTCCTACTGATCTCGAACCGACTCAGAGTGAAGCGCGCTAGCCCTCATTGGGCACCGTCTTGGTCCTCTTCCGCAACGCAAAGTGCATGCAGCATATGCCCTATCAACATGCACTTCGCTCAATAGTTCGGCAAAACCGCGCCCATCGGCTCCATTTGTACCCTATTGTCTCTGCTTCGCAACATCCGCAATACCCCGGCACCGTAGTCTCCCCGCGCCGCACAAGCTGTTGTGAAAGCCTGTGAACCGGAAGATGCGACACCCGATGAGAATGGTCGCGCCGGACGTGAACCGCGGGTGAACGAAGATATTCCTCGCCGCGACGAAGGATTGGAACGATTCATCCGCGGCGCGATCCGCGAACAAGTCAGATTGAAGTGGCGACGTTCATGAAACGGATTCTTCTCGTGCTCTCGAGCTTCGCGCTTCTCACCGCGGCGCGCGCTGACGGCATCGTCAGCAAGACACAAGCCCGCATTTTTGACACAAGAGTCTTCATCAAGGCGCCTGGACAGAAGGCTTATGCCTGTTTCACGCGTCGCTACGATGCCGATCACCTCGCGCGTCACCCCAAGCAAAAAGTCTCGGCCATGCAATTGCTCGTCACTGCGGAGATTCCGCCGGGCGAACGAGAGATGACCTATTCGTTCCGTCTCGGCGTGAACTATCGCGACCGTCCCGGTGATTTCGACTCCAGTGGATCGTGCGAACACGCACGTGTCAACGACGCAGGAAGCGAGATTCGTTACAACTGCCCGGTCGACTGCGAAGGTGGCGGAATCGATATCGCGATGTCCAGGGACGACAGATCCGCGATCGTGCGCCTCACCCGCATCACGGTCTGGCAGCGTGACAACAAGCCGGATGCCGAGGCTGGCGACGCGCTGGTCGCGGGCGCCGATGACAAGATCTTCCGCATCGACCGCAGCGACGTTGCCGACTGCGCGGGCCTGGTGACCGACCGCAAGGAGCTCGCGGCTATCCGGCACAAATGATAGCATCACCAAACAGATGTGGCGCGTTGCTGGCTTTGCAAGGAGGCGGATGATGGATCGGCGCAACATGTTGAGCGCAGCCGTCGCGGCCCTCGGCGCGCTGTTCGCGAATTCGCGCGCGCAGGCGGCGACCGAGAGCGCCGCATCCGGCAGATTAAAAGTCGTTTACCATTTGAACGAGGTCGACAAGGTCGGCTTCGTTCTCGGCAACATTCAGAATCATTACGACGGCGTTGGCGGCCCGGATCATGTCACGATCGCGCTGGTGGTGCACGGCCCTGCCCTGCGCGCCTTCGGCTCCAACGCGGCCCAGGACATCAAGAGCCGCATCGGGCATTTTTCCAAAGCCGGCCTGGAGCTGGCCGCCTGCGGCAATACGATGAAGGCCATGAACATTGCGCCGGGCGATCTCCTGCCCGGCTTCGTCGTGGCGGACAAAGGCGGCGTCGTCAGGATCGCGGAGCTGCAATCCCACGGCTATCTCTATATCCGGCCCTGACGTCCGCCGTTCCCAAATCCGTCTGAGGCCCTTGGGAACGCAAAGGGATCAATCCAATATGAATGGCGTTATCCATATCGGTGGCGCATAGTTGTTCATATTGGGTCCATGTCGGTCTGGCAGGATGCCGCGACGGGAACCCAAAAAAGCAAGCCGACGCACATAGATAGGCATCATGAATCCGGTCAAAGCTCTCGAAGAACACGGCCAGGCCGTCTGGCTCGATTTCCTCGCACGCGGCTTCGTCGCCAAGGGCGACCTGAAGCGGCTGATCGACGAGGATGGCGTCAAGGGCGTCACCTCCAATCCCGCGATCTTCGAGAAGGCGATCGGCAGCTCCGACGAATATGACGCCCCGATCGCCAAGGCGCTGAAGCACGGCGACCGGTCGCCCACCCAGCTGTTCGAGGCGGTCGCCGTCGAGGACATCCAGAATGCCGCCGACGTGCTGCGGCCGGTCTATGACCAGTTCAAGGGCAATGACGGCTTCGTCAGCCTGGAGGTCTCGCCCTATCTGGCGATGGATGCCAAGGGGACGATTGCCGAAGCCGAGCAGCTATGGAAGGCGGTCGATCGCCGCAACCTGATGATCAAGGTGCCGGCCACCGATGCGTGCCTGCCGGCGATCCAGCACCTGATCTCCAAGGGCATCAGCGTCAACATCACGCTGCTGTTCTCGCAGGAGGTTTATCGGCAGGTCGCCGAGGCCTATCTCGCCGGTCTCGAAGCCTATGTCGCGGATGGCGGCGATCCCTCGCATGTAGCGAGCGTGGCCTCGTTCTTCGTCAGCCGCATCGACAGCGTCGTCGACAAGCAGCTCGACGAGAAGATCGCCCAGGCCAACGATCCCTCCGAGAAGGAGCGGCTCACCGCGCTCAAGGGCAAGATCGCGATCGCCAACGCCAAGATGGCGTATCAGGATTACAAGCGCCTGTTCTCCGGCGAGCGCTGGGAGCGCTTGGCCGCCAAGGGCGCCAAGCCGCAACGGCTGCTGTGGGCTTCCACCGGCACCAAGAACAAGGATTATCGTGACGTCCTCTATGTCGAGGAGCTGATCGGCCCCAACACCGTCAACACCGTGCCGCCGGCCACGCTGGACGCCTTCCGCGACCATGGCGAGGTGCGCGACAGCCTTGAAGAGAATGTGGAAGCGGCCGAGGCTGCGCTGGAAGACCTGGCCAAGACCGGCATCTCGCTCGACGACATCACCGCCGATCTCGTGATCGACGGCGTCAAGCAGTTCGCCGATGCCGCCGATAAGCTCTACGGCGCGGTGGCGCATAAGCGCGCCGTCGTGCTCGGCGAAGCGCTCGGGCAGCAGTCGATCGCGGTGGCTGCTGATCTCGACAAGAAGGTGCAGGCCGCCACCGAGGATTGGCGCAAGTCCGCCAAGATCCGCCGGCTCTGGCACAAGGACGCGTCGGTCTGGACCGGCAAGGACGAGCACAAATGGCTGGGCTGGCTGACCAGCGCCGAGAAGGCCGACATCGCCGACTACGAGGATTATGCCCAGCGGGTGAAGGGGCAGAAGTTCTCCGACGCCGTCGTGCTTGGCATGGGCGGCTCCAGCCTCGGCCCGGAGGTGCTTGCCAAGACCTTCCCGCGCAAGGCGGGCTTCCCCCGGCTGCACGTGCTCGACTCCACCGATCCGGCGCAGGTGCGCGCGATGGAGAAGAAGATCGACGTCGCGAGCACGGTGTTCATCGTCTCCTCGAAATCGGGCGGCACCACCGAGCCGAACGCGATGAAGGACTACTTCTTCGCGCGCGTCAGCGAGGCGATCGGGCCGAAGAAGGCCGGCCATCGCTTCATCGCCGTCACCGACCCCGGCTCGTCGCTGGAGAAGGCGGCCAAGGCGCAGGGCTTTGCGCGCATCTTCCACGGCGAGCCGACCATCGGTGGCCGCTACTCGGTGCTGTCGCCGTTCGGCCTGGTCCCGGCCGCCACTGCCGGCATCGACGTGCGCAAGCTGATCACCAATACCTTGTCGATGGTGCGCTCGTGCGGCCCGGACGTGCCGCCTCTGCAGAATTCCGGCGTGCAGCTCGGTCTGGCGATGGGCCTCGCGGGCCTCGACGGCCGCGACAAGGTGACGATCTTCGCCTCGCCCAAGATCGCGGATTTCGGCGCCTGGGCCGAACAGCTGATCGCGGAGTCCACCGGCAAGGAAGGCAAGGGCCTGATCCCGATCGACGGCGAGCCGGTTGCTTCGCCCGAGGTCTACGGCGACGACCGCTTCTTCATCGACATCAAGGTGGACGGCGACGACATCGACGGACACGACGAAAAACTGTCCGCGCTCGAAGAGGCCGGTCATCCGGTGGTGCGCATCGTGTTGGCCTCGATCGACCAGCTCGGGCAGGAGTTCTTCCGGTTCGAGATGGCCACTGCTGTCGCGGGGGCCGTGCTCGGCATCAACCCGTTCGATCAGCCCGATGTGGAATCCGCCAAGATCAAGACGCGCGAGCTCACCGCGGCGTTCGAAGACACCGGATCGCTTCCCGCCGAAGCGCCGGTCATCGCCATCAAGGGCTGCGAGCTCTACACCGACAGCCACAATGTCGAGAGCCTGCGCGAGCATGGCGCCGACGGCACCCTCGCCTCCTGGCTGAAGGCGCATCTCGGCCGTGCCGGCGAGGGCGACTATATCGCGCTGCTCGGCTATATCGAGCACAACGATGCCAACACCGATGCGCTGCAGCGCATGCGGCTGAAGCTGCGCGACACCAAGCATCTGGCGACCTGCGCCGAGTTCGGGCCGCGTTTCCTGCACTCGACCGGCCAAGCCTACAAGGGCGGCCCCGACAGCGGCGTATTCCTACAGATCACCGCCGATGACACCCAGGATCTGCCGATCCCAGGCCAGAAGGCGAGCTTCGGCGTCATCAAGGCAGCGCAGGCGCGCGGCGATTTCGACGTGCTCACCGAGCGCGGCCGCCGTGCCTTGCGCGTGCACATCAAGGGCAATCTGAAGTCGGGCCTGAAGATGCTCGACAGCGCCATGTCCGAAGCGCTGAGCTGAAAAGGGCCGCGTCAATGCAATTGGGAATGATCGGCCTCGGGCGGATGGGCGGCAACATCGTGCGCCGCCTGATGCGCGCGGGGCATTCGTGCGTGGTTTATGATCGTGATGCGAAGGCGGTTGCCGCGCTGGTCGCCGAGGGCGCGACGGGAGCTTCGAGCCTCGAAGAGTTCGTCGGCAAGCTCGCTACACCCCGCCACGCGTGGATCATGCTGCCGGCCGGCAAGATCACCGAAGCCACGGTCGAGCAACTGACCAAGCTGATGTCACCCGATGACGTGATCATCGATGGCGGCAACAGCTTCTGGCAGGACGACGTCCGGCGCGGCAAGGCGCTGCGCGAGCGCGGCCTGCATTACGTCGATGTGGGTACCTCCGGCGGAGTCTGGGGTCTGGAGCGCGGCTATTGCATGATGATCGGCGGCGACAAGGCGGTCGTCGACCGGCTCGATCCGATCTTTTCGACGCTGGCACCCGGTATCGGCGACATTCCGCGCACTTCAGGCCGTGACGGCCGTGACCCGCGCGTCGAGCAGGGCTACATCCATGCTGGGCCGACCGGTGCCGGCCACTTCGTCAAGATGATCCATAACGGCATCGAATACGGTCTGATGCAGGCCTATGCCGAGGGCTTCGACATCCTGCGCAACGCGAACAGCGAAGTTCTTCCGGAAGCGCATCGCTTCGACTTCGACCTCGCTGACATCGCCGAGGTCTGGCGCCGCGGCAGCGTCATTCCGTCGTGGCTGTTGGATCTCACCGCCAGCGCGCTGGCGCGCCAGCCGGGCCTAGAGAAATATTCCGGCTTTGTCGAGGATTCCGGTGAAGGACGATGGACCGTCAACGCCGCGATCGACGAGGCCGTGCCGGCCGAGGTGCTGACGGCGGCGCTGTTCGCCCGCTTCCGCTCGCGCCAGGAGCACACCTTCGCGGAGAAAATCCTCTCCGCCATGCGCGAGGGTTTCGGCGGCCACAAGGAACCCGAGCAGCATCCCGATCCGGCGCGCCAGAGCGCACCTGAGATCGTCAAGCCCAAGAAAAATGACGAGGCTGACCGCGCGTGACACCTCACCCTCATCAGCCGCCACACCAGAAGCCGGACGCCTGCGCCTTCGTCATCTTTGGCGTGACCGGCGACCTGACGCACCGCCTGGTGCTGCCGTCGCTCTACAATCTCGCGGCCGGCAACCTGCTGCCGGATCGCTTCTGCATCGTCGGCATTGCCCGCAAGGGCATGTCGAGCGAGCAGCTCCGCACCAATCTGATGGAAGGCCTGCGCAAATACGCGACGCGGCCGATTGAGGACGAGGTCGCCCAGCGCCTCCTGCATTGCGTGACCGCGATCGAGGCCGATCCGAAGGAGCCGGACAGCTTTGACGAGCTGAAGGAGCGGCTCGAGAAACTCGAGGCGGCGCGGGAGACGCACGGCAACCGGCTGTTCTATCTGGCGACGCCGCCCGCCGCGTTCGCGCCGATCGCACAACAGCTCGGCCGCGTCGGGCTCCTGAAGGAGGATGGCAAGGCGTGGCGACGGCTGGTGGTCGAGAAGCCGTTTGGCACCGATCTGGCCTCGGCCAAGAAGCTCAATGATCAGCTGCTGGAGCTCGTGACCGAGCACCAGATCTACCGGATCGATCACTATCTCGGCAAGGAGACGGTACAAAACATCCTGGTGCTGCGGTTCGCCAACGGCATGTTCGAGCCGATCTGGAATCGTCATCACATCGACCACGTGCAGATCACCGTCGAGGAGAAGCTCGGCGTCGGCACGCGCGGCAGCTTCTATGACGCCACCGGCGCGCTGCGCGACATGGTGCCCAACCATCTGTTCCAGCTGCTCTCGCTGGTCGCGATGGAGCCGCCGGCGCGGTTCGATGCGCACACCGTGCGTTCCGAGAAGGCCGAGGTGCTCTCGGCCATCCAGCCGCTCACCGAAGAGGAAGCGCTGCTGAATTCCGTCCGCGGCCAATACAAGGCCGGCATGGTTGGCGATACCGAGCTGACGGCCTACCGCGAGACCAAGGATGTCAATCCGGACAGCGCGACCGAGACCTATGCGGCGCTGAAGCTGACGATCGACAATTGGCGCTGGGCCGGCGTGCCGTTCTATCTGCGCACCGGCAAGGCGCTCGGCGTCAAGCGCACCGAAGTCGCGATCAAGTTCCGGCAGGCGCCGTTCGCGATGTTCAGCTGCACACCGATCGACACGCTGGCCGAGAACTATCTCGTCATCGGCATCGAGCCGACCCAGAGCATCACCCTGCAGTTCAACACCAAGATCCCTGGGCCGACGATCCGCACCGACGGCGTGCAGATGAAGTTCAACTACAAGGACTATTTCCAGGCCGAGCCGGCCACCGGCTATGAGACCCTGATCTACGACTGCATGATCGGCGACAACATCCTGTTCCAGCGCGCCGACAGCGTCGAGGCAGGTTGGAAGGCGGTCGAGCCGTTCATCGAAGCCTGGAAGAAAGCCGGCCGCGACGGCCTGCATACCTATCAAGCCGGCAGCGAAGGACCCAAGGCGGCTGCCGATCTGCTGGCGCGCGACGGCCGCAGCTGGCGCAAGCTGGCCTGACGCGATGGGCACGCCGTCTCCCGAGCTGGTGCGCGTCGCCGACAAGGCGGCGATGGCGCAGGCGGCCGCCGATCTCCTGCTCACGCGGATCGCGGCCAATTCCGGCCGCATCGCCATCTGCCTCACCGGCGGATCCAGCCCGAAGCAACTCTACGAGCTGCTTGCGACACAGTCTTATCGCGATCGCATTCCCTGGCCGCGCGTGCACTGGTTCATCGGCGACGAGCGTTTTGTGCCGCCTGGCGATCCGCTGCACAACATGACGATGGCGCGTCACGCCTTCCTCGACGCCTGCGCGCCCGCTGACAACATTCATGCCATTCCGACGGAGACCGACTCTCCCGAGAGCAGCGCGAACGCCTATGCGCGCGAGCTGATGGCGTTCTACGGCGCCGACGCGCTCGACCCTGCGCGACCGCTGTTCGACCTCGTGCTGCTCGGCATCGGCCCCGATGGTCACGTTGCCTCGCTATTTCCAGGCTATCCGGCCGTCGATGTCAGGGATCGCTGGGTGGTCGGCGTCGACAAGGCGCACGTCGCCCCGTTCGTGCCGCGGGTCAGCCTGACGCTGCCGGTGCTCGCATCCTGCCGCACCATGCTGTTCGAGGTGGGAGGGACCGACAAGCGGCCGATCCTGGCGCGGGTGCTCGCAGGCGAAGACCTGCCCGCCAATCGCGCGCGGTCGAACGAGACGACGACATTTCTCATCGACGATTCGGCCTGGCCGGAGCAGTCGGGGAAGCTCCCGCACGCGCTGATCGTCATGGGCGTGTCGAGCTCGGGCAAGAGCACGGTGGGCGAAGCGCTGGGCCGGCGCCTCGGCTGGCGGTTCGAGGACGGCGACAGCTTTCATCCGCCGGCCAACGTCGCCAAGATGAGCGCGGGCCAGCCGCTCACCGACGAGGATCGGTGGCCCTGGCTGCAGGCGATCGCGGACGAGGTCGCGCGCTGCCGCGCCAAGGGCGAGCCGATCATCATCGCGTGCTCGGCGCTCAAGAAGACCTATCGCAAGATCCTGGTCGGCGATCCCCGTGACGTCCGGCTCATCTATCTCGAGGGTGACCGCGAGCTGATCGGCGACCGCATGGGCCACCGCAAAGGCCACTTCATGCCGCCCGGGCTGCTCGACAGCCAGTTCGCCACCCTGGAACCACCCGGGGCGGACGAGCATCCTGTTACGGTCTCGGTCGACGAACCGGTCGAGAGCATCGTCGACGACATCCTGAAGCAGCTTGCAATCGGTCAGGACCGTGCCTGACCGCGAATGGAACGGCTCATGACCCGCATCGCTCTCGTCGTGTCCGACGTTGACGGCACGTTGCTGACCAAGGACAAGGTTCTGACCGAGCGCGCGGCGAAGGCCGCCCGGGAGCTGCGCGACGCCGGGATCGCCTTCACGATCACGTCGAGCCGCCCGGCAATCGGCATGGGCTTTCTGATTGCGCCGCTGCAGATCGACCTGCCCGTCGGCCCGTTCAATGGCAGTTCAATCGTCAGCCCTGACATGCGGCCACTCGAGCAAAGCCTGATCCCGGCGGACGCGGCCCAGCGCTCCGTCGACCTTCTCCATCAGCGCGGAATCGACATCTGGGTGTTCACCGCCGACGCCTGGCTGACGCGCAATCCCGACGGCGACTACGTGCCGAACGAGCAGCGCGCGATCCGCGCCGATCCCACCATCATCAGCGATTTCGCGCCCTATCTCTCCAGCGCCTGCAAGATCGTCGGCGCCAGCCGCGACTTCGATCTGCTCGCCCGCTGCGAAAGCGAGATGCGCGAGCTGCTCGGCAGCGAGGCCACCGCGGTCCGCTCCCAGAGCTACTACCTCGACATCACCCCGCCCGGCCGCAACAAGGGCACCTTCGTCAAGGCAATGGCTGAGCGCCTCGGCATTCCGCTCGACCAAGTCGCGACCATCGGCGACATGCACAATGACGTCGCAATGTTCGAGGTCAGCGGCCTCTCGATCGCGATGGGCAACGCCAGCGACGACGTGAAGAGCAGGGCCAAGCGCGTCACGACCTCCAACCATGACGAAGGCTTCGCCAATGCCATGGAGATGATCCTGGCCGAGAACGCACAGGGCTGAAGCCGCAGCAAACTTCCTGGCGCAGGCCGTTCCTTCACCTCTCCCGAAGGGAGAGGTCGGATGGCATCGAAGATGCCATCCGGGTGAGGGGATCAAGTGAGGGTGATCGCGCGGATGGACCCCCTCACCCGGCGCTGCGCGCCGACCTCTCCCCGATGGGGAGAGGTGAGACTGAGGCCGCGGAGGGCTGCAGGCAACACCCACTCCAATCTTGTTCACAATTCACGTTTCGATCTGTTGCCGGCTCACGCGTCCGAGCGCTGCTTGGCCGGCTTGTCGCTCTTTGTCCTGGCGCCGCTCAGATTCTGCGCCGTGTTGATCAGCGCGATATGCGTCAGCGCCTGCGGAAAGTTGCCGGTCTGCCGGCGCGCATCGATGTCGTATTCCTCTGCGAGCAGTCCGACATCGTTGGCGATGTCGACGACGCGCTGGAACAGCGTCTCCGCCTTGGCGACGTCGCCGGACAGCACATGAGCATCCGCCAGCCACAGGGTGCAGGCAAGGAAAGCGCCCTCGATCGGCTGCTGCTCTTGTGATGACACTTCGCGTGGATCGTGACGCAGCACAAAACCGTCGCGCACCAGATGCTGCTCGATCGCCGCGATGGTGCCGCGGATGCGCGGATCGGAGCACGGCAGGAAGCCGACTGCCGGCAGCAGCAGCAGGCTGGCATCGAGCAGCTGCGATCCGTACGCTTCGACGAAGCTGCCCAGGCTGGCATCGTAGCCCTTCTCGCAGACGTCACTGTGAATGGTGTCGCGCAGCCGCCGCCAGCGCTCCAGCGGCGCCTCCAAATCAAAGCGCTCGGCACTCTTGATGGCGCGGTCGAAGGCAACCCAGGTCATGACCTTGGAGAACACGTAGTGCCGGCCGTCGCCCCGGCGCTCCCAGATGCCGTGATCGGGCTGGTCCCAGACATCGGTGAGATGATCGATCACCGCGCGTTCGAGCGCCCAGGTGCCGTCGTTCAGCTTCAGCCGGGTCATGCGCGCCTGATGAAACGCGTCGATCAACTCGCCATAGACGTCGAGTTGCAATTGGGCGTGAGCAGCGTTGCCAATCCGCACCGGTTGAGAGCCCTGATAGCCCGGCAACCATCCCGCCTCCCATTCGGTGAGCCGGCGCTGGCCCATGATGCCGTACATGATCTGCATGTGAGCCGGCGCGCCGGCGGCCGCCCGCAGCAGCCAATTGTGCCAGGCCAGAGCTTCCTCGGTATAGCCGGAGTTCATCAGCGCCAGCAGCGTGAACGTCGCATCGCGCAGCCAGCAGAAGCGATAGTCCCAGTTGCGCCAGCCGCCGAGCTTCTCCGGCAGCGACGTCGTCGGTGCAGCGACGATGCCGCCGGTCGGGCCGTAGGTCAGCGCCTTCAGCGTGACGAGCGAGCGCATCACGAGATCACGATGATCGCCCTGATAGGTGCAGCGGCGCGACCAGTCCGACCAGAACGCCTCGGTGTCGCGAAGCGCCTGCTCGTAGTCGATCGGCCTGGGAGGAGGCAAATGCGACGCGCCATAGGTCAGCACGAACGGCACGGTCTCGCCGGCGGCGACCTCGAACTCCGCGACGGTTGTCATGTCCTTGCCGCGCGTCGCGACCGGCGTATGCAGCACCGCCATGTCAGGCCCGCACACGGCGAGCAGCGCCGAGCGGTCCTCGGAGCGCCTCACCCAGGGGATCTCCACGCCGAAGCCGAAGCGGATGATCATGTCCATGCGCATCGCGACCTTGCCCGACACGCCGCGCACCAGCCGCACGACATCGGAGGCGCTGCCGCGCGGCGGCATGAAGTCGATCAGTTCGACCGTGCCCGTTTCCGTCTCAAACCGCGTTTCGAGGATCAGGCTGTCGCCGCGATAGCGACGGGTCTTCGAATTCACCTCGTCGCGCGGCTCGATCAGCCAACGGCCGTTGCTGTGATCGCCCAGCAGCGCCGCGAAGCAGGCGTCCGAGTCGAACGCCGGCCAGCACAGCCAGTCGATCGACCCGTTGCGGCTCACCAGCGCCGCCGTCTCGCAATCACCAATCAGCGCGTAATCTTCGATCCTGCAGGACATTCCACATCCATGTGCAAATGCCCCCCGCCCGCACCTCCTATATTAAACGCCGGCAGCGCTGATCCGTTCGGCGGTCGCGGTCCGTAAAGCCTCCAAACTGGTGCTCGCGGCGATGTCCTCGATCGGGACCGGGATCTTGCGGCGCCAGTTCGGATGCTCGTCGATCGTGCCCGGGATGTTCGGCTGGTCGACGACCCCAAGCAGATCCTCGATCGAAACCACGAGCAGGCGCGACCGCGTCCGCGACAGGAAGCCGATCGCGGCAAGAACGTCGTTGGTCGCGATGCCGTTTTGGCGCAGCACCTCGTCCCACAGGCCGAGCGCCCGCCAGCGATCCTGGTCAGTCTCGCCGGGATCGATGCCGAGGCCGCGCTTGGTGTTGAGATCGCCGAAGGACCGCCAGCCGGCATAGGTCGAAAGGTCGTGCGTATTGAGCGTGACCAGGGCGTTGGGCGGATAATAATCGAGGTCGCGGAAGCGGCCGCTGTCGTCACGCTCGAAGATCATCACCTTGTAGGACCAAAGGCCCCAATCGGCCATCTGCTCGCGAAACCCCTCGGGCACCGTGCCGAGATCCTCGCCAATGACGATGCACCGGTTCGCGATGCTCTCCATTGCGGTGGCGGCGAGCAGCGCATCGAACGGCATCTGCACATAGGCACCCTGCTTGGCGGGAAAGCCATGTGGGACCAGATAGAGCCGCTTCAATCCGAGCACATGATCGAGCCGGATCGCGCCGGCGTGGCGCATCGAGGCCCGGATCATCTCGCGGAACGGCTCGAAGTTCTTCAACTCGAGCCCGGGTGCATTGAAGCCGGCAAGCCCCCAGTTCTGCCCGACGGTGTTCAATGGATCGGGCGGCGCGCCGACCGACAGCGTGCGCGAGATCGACCCTTGCTCGTTCCAGGCATCGAAGCCGTCGGATTGCACGCCTACTGCGACGTCGAGATAGAGCCCGACCTTCATGCCGAGGCGATGCGCGAGGTCCTTGCAATGGCGCAACTGCCGTTCGGCGAGCCATTGCACATAGGCGACGAAGTCGGCCTCGCGGCTGTCAGGACCATTGAGCAGCGCCGCGCAGCGCGCCGCGTCCGGCTGCCGCCACTCCTCCGGCCATTCCCACCACGGCTTCTGGAAGCGATGGCGCAACACCTCGAAGCAGGTGAAACGCGCCAGGAGGTCGCCGCGCTCGGCGCGATAGGCCTTGAACTCGGCGGCGTCGGCACTGCTCGGCGCGGCCATGAACGCATCGAACGCCGCGCGCAAGGCAGGCCATTTCAACGCCGCGACGCCTTTGTAATCCACCAGCTCGGCCTGCCGCAGCGGCTCCAGACTCTTGCTGTCCGGCCCGTTGGCAAAGCCCGGCGCCTGCTCGACATCGACATAGAGCGCATTGAGGAACAGCCGGCTGTTCGGCGCGTAAGGGCTGAAATCGCCGGGCCGGTCGTCGAACAGCGCGTGCAACGGGTTGAGGCCGACACCATCGGCACCGAGCTTGGCGCACAGCGAGATCAGGTCGGCAAGATCGGTGAAATCGCCCATGCCCCAGTTGCGGCGTGACCGGATGCCATAAAGCTGCACGGCCAGCACCCAGACGCGATCGAATTCGCCGGTAAAGGCCTTGTCCGGCGTCACCAGCAGCGGCAGTTCGTCGCGGCACGACGAGGCGTCGGCGAGCTCCACGCGATAGCTGCCGATGGGGAGATCGTCCGGCCATTCCAGGGAGAGCTCCTGCGCCTCACCATGCGCAACCGCGACATCTCCGCGCCTGATCGTCCATGCGACCGGCAGCTTGGCCGCCTCGTTGAGGCGGCTGCGCGCCGGCTGACCGGAGCGAATCACGACCGCGCCGTTCAGAAGTTGGTGCGGCGTGGCCCTCGGGAAGGCCTCGACGATGATCTCGAGTGCCGCCTCGTCGGTGACGCGGCGATTCCCCTGACCGTCGTAGAATTCTGTCAGGATTCCGAGACTATGAGCTTGGCTGTAGAGATCCATTCGGCACGCGTTCTGACGTCGCGAGGGTCGCACGTCGTGAAAATGTTGTGGGACGGCAAGAGGATAGGCCCCTAACGCGCCGCGTTGGCCCTCGTTCCTTGGGGAACAAAAACCGGGACTGCGGCTTTGTATCGGGTGGTTCCGGTTCCTAGCGAACCGGGACACTGTTTTCTTGTCAATGGCATCACCGTGAACAAATTTCCGCACACGTTCGAGAGCGTCATCGTCCGCGGCGCTTTCTCCCCTATTCTGCCCTCTTTTGAGGAGAGCCGCATCTGGCGGCGCCGGCGCGCCTCCGACCACAGCCGATCCCTTCTTCTTCTCTCTTCGGTGTGAGGGCTTCATGAACGTGATGTCATCCCCGGACGCCCCGAGCCTCCAGACCGAGACCGATGGCGACGGCCTCTGGTACAAGGACGCGATCATCTACCAGTTGCACGTCAAGGCGTTCGCCGACAGCAACAATGATGGCATCGGCGACTTCGCCGGCCTCACCGAGAAGCTCGATTATCTGCAGGACCTCGGCGTCACCGCGCTGTGGCTGCTCCCGTTCTATCCCTCGCCCGGCCGTGACGACGGCTACGACATCGCCGATTACGGCAGCATCAATCCCGATTTCGGGACGATGAAGGAGTTCAAGCGCTTCATCCAGGAAGCGCAGCGCCGCGGCCTGCGCGTCATCACCGAGCTCGTGGTCAACCACACTTCGGACCAGCACCATTGGTTCAAGCGCGCGCGCCGCAGCCCGCCCGGATCGAGCGCGCGCAACTGGTATGTCTGGAGCGACACCGACCAGAAATATCTGGGCACACGCATCATCTTCACCGACACCGAGAAGTCGAACTGGACCTGGGATCCCGAGGCCGGCCAGTTCTACTGGCACCGCTTCTTCTCGCACCAGCCGGACCTGAACTTCGACAATCCGCGGGTGGTCAACGCCATCATCCAGGTGATGAAGCGCTGGCTTGATGCCGGCGTCGACGGCTTCCGGCTGGACGCCATTCCCTATCTCTGCGAGCGCGACGGCACCAACAACGAGAATCTCCCCGAGACGCACGCCGTCATCAAGCGCCTGCGCGTCGAGCTCGATAATTACGCCAAGGACAAGCTGCTGCTGGCCGAAGCCAATCAGTGGCCGGAGGACGTGCAGGAATATTTCGGCCAGGGCGACGAATGCCACATGGCCTATCACTTCCCGCTGATGCCGCGCATCTACATGGCGATCGCGCAGGAGGATCGTTTCCCGATCACCGACATCCTGCGCCAGACGCCGGATATCCCTTCGAGCTGCCAATGGGCGCTGTTCCTGCGCAATCATGACGAGCTGACGCTCGAAATGGTGACGGATGTCGAACGCGATTATCTGTGGTCGACCTATGCCAACGATCCGCGCGCGCGCATCAATGTCGGAATCCGCCGGCGGCTGGCGCCGCTGATGGACAATGATCGGCGCAAGATCGAGCTGATGAACTCGCTTCTGATGTCGTTCCCGGGCACGCCGATTATCTATTACGGCGACGAAATCGGCATGGGCGACAACATCTATCTCGGCGACCGCAACGGCGTCCGCACGCCGATGCAGTGGACGCCCGACCGCAATGGCGGCTTCTCGCGCGCCGACCCGGCCCGGCTGTACGCGCCGATGATCATGGACCCGGTCTATGGCTACGAGGCCGTCAACGTCGAGGCGCAGTCACGCAGCCTGTCGTCGCTGCTCAACGCCACCAAGAAGTTGATCTCGGTGCGCAAGTCGACGCTTGCCTTCGGCCGCGGCACCATGACCTTCATCCGCCCGGCAAACCGCTCGGTGCTGGCCTATGTGCGGCAGTACAAGGACGAGGTCATCCTCTGCGTCGCCAACCTGTCGCGCTCGGCGCAGGCGACCGAACTCGATCTCTCCGCATTCAAGGATCGCATTCCGATCGAAATGCTCGGCCGCTCGCGCTTCCCCGCGATCGGCGAGCTTCCCTATATGATCACGCTGTCGCCTTACGGCTTCTACTGGTTCCAGCTCAAGGAGCGCGACAAGTCCGAGCCGGTCGTTCAGCGCGCCGTACCGGAATTCGAGACGCTGGTCGTGCCGCTCGGCTCGACCTGGGTATCGCTGGCGCGCACCCGCAGCCTGTTCGAGCGCGACGTGCTGCCCGGCCACCTCGCGCGCACGCGCTGGTACCCCGAACGCGCGCCGGAGACGATTCATCCGACGCTGACGTCAGCGATCCCGTTCTGCGACATCGGCGACAATCGGCCGTGGCTGATCTTCTTCAAATCCGCCGAACGCAAGGACGAGCTGCGCTACCTCCTGCCGATGCAGATCGAATGGGTCCGCTTCGACCGCGAGCGCTACAATCCGCAGGCCTTCGCAGCCGTCCGCCAGGGTGCCCGCGAGGGCACGCTGCTGGATGCGGCCACCAATCCCATCTTCCTCGCGCTGCTGCTGCGTAATCTCGCGCAGTCGCTGACGGTCGAGGAGAACGGGATACGGCTCGAATTCCGTCCGACCTCGCGCTTTCCCGACAAGCCAATCCGCGAGTCCGAGCAGGTGCGTGTCATCGAGACCGACCGCTGCAGCAGCAAGGCCGTGGTCAACAACGAATTCTTCATCAAGATCTATCGCGAGCTCGAGACAGGCCCTCATCCCGAAATCGATGTCGGCCGCTTCCTCACCGAGATCGTTCACTTCTCCAACGTGCCGCCGCTGCTCGGCAGCGTCGAGGTGATCCAGGACGACGAGCGGCGCACCGTCGGCGCAGTGCATGGCTTCGTCGAAAACCAGGGCGACGGCTGGACCGTCACCGCCGCCTATCTCGATCGCTACATCGACGACCAGCGCGTGTTCGCCGCGAGCGGCGACGAACGGCAGAGCGAGGAGCTGCCGCCCTATCTGCGCTACATGACCCAGGCCGGCCGCCGGGCCGGCGAGCTGCATGCGGCGCTCGCCTCGCGCAGCGACATCGCCGACTTCGCTCCCGAGCCGACCACGACGGACGCCCTCGACCATTGGATCGACCGGCTCCAGGCTCAGGCCGGCCGCATCTTCGCCAGCCTGAGCGAGCGCCGCGATCACCTCAAGGATCCCGAACGGGGACTGGCCGACCAGGTGCTCGCCAAGCGCGGCGAGTTGTCGGAACGGCTCAGCCATCTGATCCCGCCCGGTGTCGCCGGCTGCGACATTCGCCTGCATGGCGATTTCCATCTCGGGCAGATGCTGATCGTCAAGGACGACATCGTCATCATCGATTTCGATGGCGACGAGGAGCAGCCGCTGGCGGAGCGCCGCCGGAAGGCGCCGCCGGCCCGGGACATCGCCGGCTTCCTGCGCTCGATCGACTGCTCCGTTCGGGTCGCGCTCGACCGCGCCATGAGAGCCACCCCGGATGATCACGGCAGGCTTGCTGCGGCGCTCGCAGAGTGGCGCGATCAGGCGACCGCGGCTTTTCTGTCTGGTTATCGCGACATCAGGGCCACCGAGCCGCTGTGGCCGAACGATCCGCGCGCAGCGCAGGCGCTCCTTAACTTTTTCCTGCTGGAAAAAGCGCTCGGAGCACTCGAATATGATCTGGCCCACCGGCCGGATTGGTTGCGCGTCGCGCTGGGCAATCTGCTTCGCGTCCTCTCCGAGTCAGCACCTGCCAGCGAGTCCTCATGACCCATCTTTCTCCCGAGGCGTTTGCGATCATCGAGGGTCGGCATGCCGACCCGTTTCGCTATCTCGGTCAGCACAATGTCGACGGCAGGACCGTCGTGCGCGCGTTTCTGCCGGAGGCCTCCCGGGTCGAGGTCGTGGGCGAGCACGGCGAAGTGGCGCCGCTGGCGCGCATCCATGACGCGGGCCTTTTCACCGGCACGATGTCGTCCATGCAGCGCTACAAGCTGCGCGCCACGTTCGGCGATGCCGTCACCGATTTGGAAGACCCGTATCGCTTCCTGCCCATCCTGAGCGATTTCGACCTGCATCTCCTCGGCGAAGGCAATCAGGAGCGGCTCTACGACAAGCTCGGCGCGCACCCCATGGTGATCGACGGTGTCGACGGGGTCGGCTTCGTCGTGCTTGCGCCCAATGCACGGCGCGTCAGCGTCGTCGGCGATTTCAACTTCTGGAATGCACGACGGCATCCGATGCGGGTGCGCGGCAACGGCTATTGGGAGCTGTTCATCCCGCGCGCGAGGGCTGGCGATCACTACAAGTTCGACATTATCGGCCCGCAGGGCGAGCATCTGCCGCTGAAATCCGATCCGATGGCGTTCGCAGCCGAAATGCGTCCGAAGACGGCCTCGATCGTGGTCGACGAAACGTGCCTGCCGCGGCCGCGCCCGGCGCCGCATGACATCAACAAGCTCAACAAGCCGGTCTCGATCTACGAGGTGCATCTCGGCTCCTGGCGGCGCAAGGACAACAATCAGTGGCTGACCTATCGCGAACTCGCTGAGCAGTTGCCGGCCTATGCGCGCGACATGGGCTTCACCCACGTCGAATTCCTGCCGATCAACGAGCACCCGTTCGATGGCTCCTGGGGCTATCAGCCCACGGGCCTGTACGCACCCACCAGCCGGTTCGGCAGCCCTGAGGATTTCTGCGCGCTCATCGATGCGTGCCATCGCGAGGGCCTGGCGGTGTGGCTGGATTGGGTGCCCGGGCATTTCCCGGACGATCCGCACGGCCTCGGCCATTTCGACGGCACCGCGCTGTACGAGCACGCCAACCCGATGCAGGGCCGGCACCTCGACTGGGGCACCCTGATCTATAATTTCGGCCGCACCGAAGTCGCCAATTTCCTGCGCTCGAATGCGCTGTTCTGGCTCGAGCGCTACGGCATCGACGGCCTGCGCGTCGATGCCGTCGCCTCGATGCTCTATCTCGACTACAGCCGACCATCCGGCGGCTGGATCCCGAACAAATATGGTGGCCGCGAAAACCTCGAAGCCATCGAGTTTCTGCGCCGGACCAATATCGACGTGTTCGGCCACTTCCCGCAGGCCACCACCGCAGCCGAGGAATCCACCGCCTGGCCGCAGGTATCCCGCCCGGTCGACACCGGCGGTCTCGGCTTCGGCTACAAGTGGAACATGGGCTGGATGCACGACACCTTGCGCTACGTCAGCAAGGATCCGATCCACCGCAAATATCACCACGGCGAGATCCTGTTCGGGCTGCACTACGCCTTTTCGGAAAACTTCATCCTGCCGCTGTCGCACGACGAGGTCGTGCACGGCAAGCGCTCGATCCTCGGCCGCATGCCCGGCGACGACTGGCAGCGCTTCGCGAACCTGCGCGCCTATTACAGCTTCATGTTCGGCCATCCCGGCAAGAAGCTCCTGTTCATGGGCTGCGAGCTCGCCCAGGAGCGGGAGTGGAATCACGACACCTCGCTCGACTGGCATCTGCTCGGCGACAAGCGATATGCCGGCATCCAGGCCCTGATCCGCGACCTCAACCACCTCTACCGCAACCAGCCGGCCCTGCACGAGCGCGATTGCGAGCCGGAAGGGTTCGAGTGGCTGATCACCGACGATTCTGACCGCAACGTGTTCGCTTGGGTGAGAAAAGGCTTTGATGACCGCGCCCGCTGCGTCGTGGTCGTGAACTTTTCGCCCAACGTGTATTACAATTACCGGGTCCGCGCGCCGCTCGGCGGCACATGGCGGGAAGTCTTCAACTCCGACTCCTCGCATTATGGCGGCAGCAATGTCGGCAATGTCGGCCAGGTCCATGCCTCTGAAGATCAGCACCTCAACCTCATCCTCCCGCCCATGGCAGCGGTATTTCTCGTCCCGGAAGCCTGATGCGATGCGTCTGGCCGCAGGAAGTCACGCCCGCCTCGGTGCCACCTGGGACGGGCGAGGGACCAATTTTGCCTTGTTCTCCGCCAATGCCGAGAAGGTCGAGCTGTGTCTGTTCGACAGCCAGGGCCGCCGAGAGATCGAGCGGATCGAGTTGCCCGAACGCACCGAGGATGTCTGGCACGGCTACCTCAACGACGTCTCCCCCGGCCAGCTCTACGGCTATCGCGTGTACGGCCCCTACGAGCCGGAGCGCGGCCATCGCTTCAACGCCAACAAGCTGCTGCTCGATCCCTACGCCAAGCGGCTCGCGGGGCGCCTGGTCTGGAGCGATGCGCATTTCGCCTATCGCGCCGGCTCGCCGCGCGAGGACCTCTCCTTCGACCGCCGCGACAATGCCCGCGGCATGCCCAAGGCTGTCGTCATCGACGAGACCTTCAATTGGGGCCGGCGCGAGATGCGGCCGCAGATCCCGTGGGAGGACACGATCATCTACGAGGCCCACGTCAAGGGCCTGACCAACAAGCGCGACGACGTGCCTCCCAATCTACGCGGGACCTATGGCGGGTTGTCGTCGCCGGCGATGATCAAGCATCTCAAGCGGCTCGGCGTCACCACGATCGAGCTGCTGCCGATCCACGCCTTCATCGACGACCGCATGCTGGTCGAGAAGAAGCTGGTCAACTATTGGGGCTACAACACGATCTCGTTCTTCGCGCCGGAGCAACGCTACGCCCAGGACAATCCGCTCGATGCCTTCAGGACCACGGTGGCGCGGCTGCACGATGCCGGCATCGAGGTCATGCTCGACGTTGTCTACAACCACACCGCCGAGGGCAACCATCTCGGGCCGACCTTGTGCTATCGCGGCATCGACAATGCGTCCTACTACTGGCTGAAGCCGGACAATCCCCGCTTCTACGACGACTTCACCGGCTGCGGTTCGTCGGTGAACCTCACGCATCCGCGCGTGCTGCAGATGGTGATGGACTCGCTGCGTTACTGGGTCGAGGTCTGCCATGTCGACGGCTTCCGCTTCGACCTCGCCACCACGCTCGCGCGCGAGAAGCACGGTTTCGACCGGCGCAGCGGGTTTCTCACCGCGATCCGCCAGGACCCGGTGCTGTCCGGCGTCAAGCTGGTCGCCGAGCCCTGGGACGTCGGTCTCGGCGGCTATCAGGTCGGCGCCTTCCCCTCGCAATGGTCGGAATGGAACGACCGCTACCGCAGCGCCATGCGCCGCTATTGGAGCGGCGAAGGCAGCCTGATCGGCGAGGTCTCGAGCCGCATGACCGGCTCGTCCGACATCTTCAACCATGACGGCCGGACCCAGCGCGCCAGCGTCAACCACGTCACCGTCCACGACGGTTTCACATTGGCCGATCTCTTCGCCTACAACAGCAAGCACAACGAAGCCAATGGCGAGGACAATCGCGACGGCTCCAACGACAACCACAGCAACAATTTCGGCCACGAAGGGCCGACCGATGACGTCACGATCAATGCGCGGCGCCGGCAGTCGCGCAAGAACCAGCTCGCCTGTCTGTTCCTCGCGCAAGGCCTGCCGCTGCTGCTCGCAGGCGACGAGGTCGGCAACTCGCAAGCCGGCAACAACAACGCCTATTGCCAGGACAACGAGGTCGGCTGGGTCGACTGGAGCGGCATGGGTCGCGAGGGCGATGATCTGATCGAATTCATCGCGCACATGACCGAGCTGCGCCGCCGCTTCGGCCAGATCCGCGCGCGCCGCTGGCTCGACGGCCGCCGCTCGGATGGCAGTTTCGGCGTGCTCTGGCTGACACCTTCGGCAGAGGAGATGACGCAAACCGACTGGACCTTTCCCGACGGACGATTTCTCGCCTATGTGCTCGCTCCGGTGGAACAGGAGCAGGCTCCGATCTTTATCGTTCTGAACGCGGCCCCCGAAGAGATCGGATTCAAATTGCCCAAGCTCGCCGAAACCAAGATTTGGCAACAGGTTCTCGACACCACCCAAGCCCAGCAGAAGCCGGCCGACTTCGCAGCAGGGACTGACCTGAAGGCGCCGCCCCGCTCGGTTCTGGCGTATGCGGGCCTGTCATGAGCGCACGGCAGTTCGGACCGGAGATCACCGCGAGCGGCACGACCTTTCGTCTCTGGGCCCCCGCCGCCAAGCGGGTCGACCTGGTGCTCGACGGCCGGCACGAGATGCAGCGTCGCGACGGCGGCTGGTACACGCTGGATGTGCCCGGCGTGGGCGCGGGCGCACGCTATAAGTTCCGCATCGACGACGAGCTCGACGTTCCCGATCCCGGTTCCGACTTCCAGCCGGAGGACGTGTCCGGTCCGAGCGAAGTGATCGATCACAGCGCCTATGCCTGGCGCTCGAACGCCTGGCGCGGGCGGCCGTGGCAGGATGCGGTCTTCCTCGAAAGCCATGTCGGCACCTTCACCCGGGACGGCACCTATCGGGCTATGATCGACAAGCTCGATCATCTCGTCGACACCGGCATCACCGCGCTCGAGCTGATGCCGCTGGCGGATTTCGCCGGCTCCCGCAACTGGGGCTACGACGGCGTGCTGCTGTATGCGCCTGACAGCCTCTATGGCCGTCCCGACGATTTGCGCACGCTGATCGACGAGGCGCATCTGCGCGGGCTGATGGTCTTCCTCGATGTTGTCTACAATCACTTCGGGCCGGAAGGAAACTACATCGGCCGCTATGCGCCGACGTTCTTCACCGATGCGCACACGCCATGGGGCAGCGCCATCGACTACCGCAAGCCGGAGGTGCGCGCCTTCGCGATCGAGAACGCGCTGCATTGGCTGACCGACTATCGCTTCGACGGTCTGCGCTTTGACGCCGTGAACCACATCCTCTCCAATGAGGGTGAGATCCCGATGCTGCACGATCTCAGCGCCGCCGTCGGCAAGCTGGTCGAGCAGAGCGGACGGCACATCCATCTCGTGCTGGAGAATGGCGACAATCGCGCCAGCATGCTGGACTCCGCGGAAGAGCCGCCGCGCGGCAAGTTTCGCGCGCAGTGGAACGACGATTATCACCACGTCTGGCACGTGATGCTGACCGGCGAAACGGGCGGCTATTACGGCGACTACCAGCAATCGCCGCGCAGCGGACTGGCGCGTGCGCTCGCCTCCGGCTTCGTCTACCAGGGCGAACCGGCGGCGTTCTGGGGCGGCGATCCCCGCGGTGAGCCGAGCGGTCATCTGGCCCCCGGCGCGTTCGTCAATTTTCTGCAAAACCACGACCAGATCGGCAACCGCGTGTTCGGCGACCGCCTCGAGGCGCTGGCACCACCGGAGGGCATCGCGGCCGCGCTCGCGGTGACCCTGCTCGCGCCGACCGTGCCGATGCTGTACATGGGCGAGGAGTGGGGCTCGAAGCAACCCTTCCCGTTCTTCTGCGACTTCCAGGGCGACCTCGCAAACGCCGTGCGCAAGGGACGCCGCAAGGAATATGAGTGGGCGTACGCCAAGTACGGCGACGATGTGCCCGATCCTCTCGACATCGAGACCTTCAAGTCCGCGATCATCGATTGGGACGCCCGCAACGAGTCGCCCGGCCGTGAGCGCCTCGCATTGGTGCGCGATCTGCTCACCACCAGGCACAAGCACGTGGCACCCCGGCTGCCGGGCGCGAGCTTCGGCAAAGCCGACGTCACCGACGACGGACGCTTGAGCGCGCATTGGGTGATGGGCGACGGCAGTATGCTCCGCCTGCTCGCCAACGTCTCCGACAAGGAGATCGCGGGGGACGCGAGTGCGCGCGCGGGCACGCCGATCTGGGGCGGCACGCCGGGCGATCGTCTGCCGGCCTGGTCGGTGTTCTGGAGCGTTGGAGGATAACCATGCCTCCAGCCATTCCGCTCGCGACCTATCGCCTGCAGCTCACCGCCGATTTCAATTTTGAAGCGGCCGCGCGCGTCGTCCCCTATCTGAAGGCGCTCGGCATCAGCCATGTCTACGCCTCGCCTTTCATGAAGGCGCGCAAGGGCTCGACGCATGGCTACGACATCACCGATCATTCGAAGCTCAATCCCGAGCTCGGCGGCGAGGACGGATTCACCAAGCTGAGCGCGGCGCTGAAGGCGCACGACCTCGGCTTGATCCTCGATTTCGTGCCCAACCATGTCGGCGTGCATTTCGACGACAATCCGTGGTGGCTCGACGTGCTCGAATGGGGCCAGGCCTCGCCGCACGCGGCCTCGTTCGACATCGACTGGGACCAGCTGCCCTATCGCGCGCGCGGCGGCGTGCTGCTGCCGATCATCGGCACCTCCTACGGCCACGCGCTGGAGCATGGCGACATCGAGCTGCGCTACGATCCGGACGAAGGCTCGTTCTCCTGCTGGTACTTCGAGCATCGCCTGCCGATCGCGCCGGAGCGCTATGGCGAGATGCTGCGCATCATCGTCAAGGAGGCCGGCGAGGAGAGCAGCGAGAGCGGCAAGGCGATCCTGGAGCTCGCCTCGCGCTACCCCGGCCTGCGCCGCCCCAACCGCAAGGAAGCGCCCAGCTTCAAGGCAGCCCTCAAAGCCATCCCGGGTGCGGCCGATGTCATCGCCCAGGGCCTGTCTGCCTACAAAGCGGGCGAAGACCGCCCCGCGCAGACATTGGCCCTGCACCATCTGCTGGAGCGGCAGCACTACAAATTGGGCCACTGGCGGCTGGCGTCGAGCGACATCAATTATCGGCGTTTCTTCGACGTCAATACGCTCGCCGGCCTGCGCGTCGAGGATGCCGGCACGTTCGAGGCGATCCACCGACTCGTCAAGAAGCTGATCGCCGATGGCCAGCTGCAGGGGCTGCGGCTCGACCACATCGACGGCTTGCGCGATCCCGCGCAATACTTCCAGCGCCTGCGCCGTCTCATTCGCGACGCGCGCGGACCGGCGGTGGGTCCGTTCTACGTGGTGATCGAGAAGATTCTCTGCGAGCACGAGAAGCTGCCGAGCTTCGCCGGCGTGCACGGCACCACGGGCTACGAGTGGATGAACGTCATCACCCAGCTCCTGATCGACGGCAAGGGGCTGGAGCCGCTCGACGAGATCTGGCGCCAGATCAGCAACAAGCCGCCGAAGCTCGCGCCCGTCATCAAGGAAGCCAAGCGGCGCGTGCTGGAGACCTTGCTGACCTCCGAGTTCACCGTTCTGACGCGCCTGCTCGCGCGAATCGCCAACGGTCATTACTCCACGCGCGACTATTCCGAGGACAGCCTCCGCCAGGCGCTCGAACTCTACGTACTGCACTTCCCGGTCTATCGCACCTATCTCACAAACGCGGGCCCGACCGAGGCCGATCGCAAGCTGATCGACCATGCCATCGCCGGCGCGCGGGCCGAATGGTTCGCGTCCGATGGCTCGATCTTCGACTTCCTGCGCGACGCGCTGACCATGGATCTGATCAAGCGCGACCGCAGCACCACGCATTCCGTCCCGCGCGTCCGCCGCTTCGCGCTCAAGGTACAACAATTCACCGGTCCCATGATGGCGAAGTCGCTGGAGGACACCGGCTTCTACCGCTTCCACCGGCTGCTCGCGCTCAACGAGGTCGGCGGCGATCCGTCGGCGCATGCGATGGCCGTCGGCGACTTCCACAAGCTGATGCAGGCTCGCGCCAAGCACTGGCCGCACGGCATGACGGCGACCGCCACCCACGACACCAAGCGCGGCGAGGATGCCCGCACGCGCCTTGCGTCGCTCACCGAACTGCCCAGTGACTGGACCTCGGCAGTGGCACGCTGGAAGACCATGAACGCACCGCATGTCGTCACCGACGGCACCATGCGCGCGCCCTCGGCGACGTTCGAATACATGCTCTACCATACCCTGGTCGGCATCTGGCCGGTGAGCGGTCCCGACGAGAGCCTTGCCGAACGGCTGCAGGCCTACGCACTGAAGGCGGCGCGGGAGGGCAAGGAGGAGACCAGCTGGCTCAATCCGAACGAGGCGTATGAGAACGGCCTGCGGACGTTCATCGAACGCATTCTCGATCGCGAGCGCTCGGCTGAGTTCCTGCAGTCCCTGGAGACCGTCGCCAAGCGCGTGGCGCTGCTCGGTGCGCTGAACTCGCTGACGCAGCTGACGCTGAAGGCAACCATGCCGGGGGTGCCCGATTTCTACCAGGGCACCGAGTTCTGGGATCTCTCGATGGTCGATCCCGACAATCGCCGCCCGGTCGATTTTGCCGCGCGCGAGCAGGCGCTGCGCGAGAGCGAGGCGCCGGACTGGGCTGCCCTCGCGGACCACTGGCCCGACGGACGCATCAAGCTCGCCTGGACGCGACAGCTCATCAAGCTGCGCAACGAGCTGGCTGCGGTGTTCACGGACGGCTCCTACGAGCCGCTCGAGGTCACTGGCAGACACGCCGAGCACATCGTTGCCTTTGCGCGCCGCCGCGGCCGCGAGGCGGTGATTGTGGTTGTCGCCCGCACTCTGGCGCCGTTCACGGACAGCGGCCGGGTCTGGCCGCATGCGGATGCGTTCGATGCGACTGTGCACCTGCCGGGCTATTCCGCTCCCGCGATCCAGAACGGCGGTCTCCCCGTCTCCGCGCTGTTCACTCACCTTCCGGCCGCGCTGCTCCCAACTCGCGTGGAAAGTTCCTCCAATCCCGGCGTCCAGAAGGCTCCCGCCCTGGCGCCGCAGAGCTGATCAGCTCTTCTTCGTCAGCAACAGCTGTCCGCGGCTGCGGATGGCGTTCTGCGCGACTTCGGCAAAGCGCTGCAGCAGCCAGGGCAGCGTGACCTCGACCTGAACCCGATCCTCGGCCACCTCGACGTGCCCGGACGCCGCCTGGCCGAGCGCACGCACGCGAAAAAACATCTTGTCGCCCTCCCAGCGCTCCTCATCGACGCTGAGCACGGGAAGCGTGCTCGCCGCACGGCTCAGGCCTGATTGTAGCCGGCGCACGGCCTCGTCTTTGCCGAGGCGATGCGGAATGGAAACGACAAGCGGTCTTGACATCGCGATCTCCTGACTAACAACCGTCCTGATGTAGTCACGGCGGATCACGACCGCAAAGCCACACACCCGATTTTACCTGATCCATTCCCGGAACTTTCGAAGTTCCGACCAGTTTCCTCGGCGAAGGCAGAGTGACGCACCGCCCCGCTGCCGGGCTCTGGAGGGAATTACATGTCCATCGGAACGATCATCCTCATCATTCTCATCATCGCCCTGCTCGGCGGCTTCTCCGGCATCGGCGGCGGCCCGTTCTACGGCACGGGCTATTACGGCGGCGGCGGCCTTGGCCTGATCATCGTCATCGTGCTGATCCTCGTGCTGCTCGGACGAATCTAATTCACCTGTGAGACTTCTTCGGGCAGACGTGGCGCAAACCATGTCTGCCCGAACGTCCTAACAACCTCTTACAGTTTGTCCGTCAGCTTCTTGATCGCCGGCTTGATCGCTCCGGCCGCATCATCGTAACCGTCCCACGCCTTGGTTTTCGCGAGCAGCCCCGGCACGGTGCGAACCGTGTAGCGCTTGGGATCGAGCCCATTCTTCACCTGCGCCCAGGTGATTGGCATCGACACCGTCGCGCCCTCACGCGCCCGCGGCGACAGCACCGCGACCGCGGTCGACATCCGGTCGTTGCGCAGATAGTCGAGGAAGATCTTTCCCTTGCGCAGCTTCTTCGACATGTTGAGCAGGTAGTCGTCGGGGCTGTCATTGGCCATCCATTGGCACACCCCCTGCGCAAACGCCTTCGCTTCCGGCCATGTCACCTTGTCGCGCGCGCCATGCAGTAGCGGCGTCACGACGTGCAGGCCCTTGCCTCCGGTGGTCTTGCAGAAGCTCTCCAAGCCAAGCGTCTTCAGCCGCTGCCGCATCTCCTTGGCCGCAGCGATCACCTCCTCGAAGGCGACGTTCGGCGCCGGATCGAGATCGAACACCAGGCGTCCCGGCACATCATACGCATCGGGCGCGCAATTCCACGGATGGAGCTCGACCGCGGCGACCTGCGCCACTGCGATCAGTCCCTCGACGCGATCGATCTGCAGATAGGGTTTCCGATCACCGGACACCTTCACCAGTTCGAGCAGATCGGACATGCCCTGCATGCCGTGGCGCTGAAAAAACCGCTCGCCGCCGATGCCGTCCGGCGCACGCACGATCGAGCACGGCCGCCCCTTGATATGATCGATCATCCAGTCGCCGACGGCTTCCAGATAGTTGGCGAGGTCGAGCTTGGTCACGGGCTCACCGTCGCCGGCGTCCGGCCACAGCGCCTTGTCAGGCTTCGAGATCGCGACGCCCATGACCATCGCCGAACTCTTGGATCGCGACGGTGTCTTGTGCACCGTCGTCCCTCCGGTCGCCACCGTGGCCGCGGCGCGCGCCACCGGCTTCGTCACCTTGGCCTCGACAACCGGCTCCTCAGCGACGACCTCGCGCGCCGGCTTGTCCTGACGCAGTCCCTTGAACGACGCCTGCCTGACGTTGCCGTCTCCGGTAAAGCCGGCGAACTCGATCTCGGCCACCAGTTCAGGCTTGAGCCAATGCACCTCGCGCGCCCCACGCGGCGCGTTCTTGCCGCTGAACGGACTCTTCTCGGCCGCCGCCGCCTTCAGCGCCGGCATGATCTCCTTCACCGTGTCCTGGCCGAAGCCGGTGCCGACAATGCCAACATAAGCGAGGTGATCATCCTTGTTGACGCCGACCATCAGCGAGCGGAATTTGCCGTTGGTGGTCTTCCAGCCACCAATGACCACCTCGTGGCCGGGCCTTGTCTTGGCCTTGGTCCAGCTCTCGGTGCGTCCGGAATGATAGGCGGAATCCAGCTTCTTCGAGACGATACCTTCGAGGTTCAGCTTGCGCGCCGAGTCCAGCACCGCCTCGCCATCGCTCTCGAAATGCTCGACATAGCGGATGCGAGGTGTCTTGCCCTTGATGTTCGCCTTCAGCAGCTTCGCAAGGCGTGCCTTCCGCTCACGAAGCGGCTGACGACGCAGGTCGAACTCCTCGACGAACATCAGGTCGAAGGCAAAGAACACCAGCTCGTCAGTCTGGCCGGCCGAGATCGCGGCCTGCAGCGCGGAGAAGTTCGGATTGCCGTCCTTGTCGAGCGCGACGATCTCGCCATCGATGATCGCATCCGGCAGCTTGGCCGCGGCTTGCGCGATCGCGCCGAACTTTGCGGTCCAGTCGAGACCCTTGCGCGTCTTCAAGGTCGCCTGGCCGTCCTCGACTCGGATCTGCACGCGATAGCCGTCGAACTTGATCTCGTGCGCCCAGCCTTCGCCGCTCGGCGGCGCCGCGACAGAGGTGCAGAGCTCGGGCGGCACGAAGTCCGGCAGCGACGCGACGGTCTTCGGCTCGGCCGTCTTCGTAGCGCGAGGCTTTGCAGTGCTCCCCTTGGCAGCGCTCCCCTTTGCCGCCCCGGCCTTCGGCGATGAGGCCTTGGTCGAAACCTTCGACTTCGCTTCACCTTCGCTGCGGTTCGAGTGCCACACCGCGTCGGCATCCATGCGCTGCGTCTTGGCCAGCATGAACGGCTTCGGGGCCTTGCCCTTGCCGGCCGCGATCTGCTCCATCGAGCGTCCCGACGCGACCGACTTGTCGGCCTCGATGATGTCGTTGGCCTCGCCTTCCCTGGCGAACTCGTCGCGATGCTTGATCAGCAGCCAATTGGTGCGCTTACCGCCGGTTCGGTCGTTGCGCATCCGCACCAGCACCCAGCTGCCATGCAGCTTCTCGCCTTCCAGCGTGAACTTCAGGTCGCCCTTCTTGAAGCCGCGTTCGGGATCTTCGCTCTCCCAATAGCCGCGGTCCCAGAGCATCACCGTGCCGCCGCCATATTCGCCTTCGGGAATGGTGCCTTCGAAATCGCCGTAGTCCAGCGGATGGTCCTCGACCTCGACCGCGAGCCGCTTGTCGTGCGGATCGAGCGACGGACCCTTGGTTACCGCCCACGACTTGAAGACGCCGCCGAATTCCAGCCTGAGATCGTAGTGCAGTCGTGTCGCATCGTGCTTGTGGATCACGAAGCGCGGCCGCGCTGCGGGCGCGACCTTGGCATCGCCGGACGGCTCTGCCGTTTTTTCGAAATCGCGCTTCTTGCGGTAGGTGGAAAGCTTCTTGAGCGCCACGGTCATCCCTCGCGTTCAGCGGTAGCGTAGCAAAGCCGGCGGAGTGGTGAAACCGGCCGATCCGAAGGATAACACCGGGCAAAGTTCCGTGTTCCCAGCGCTCGACGAGCCCGGGTGTTGCTGCCGTCGGCCCTCTTGCGCAAGCGAGAGGGTGCAGGGAAGGCCGGGTGCTGACCGCGGCCCATGGCCCGCCTGCAGACAAAAAGCAGGCGGCAGTCACCACAGGTACGGCCCTCAACCGGCCTTCCCTGCGCGATGGAGTTAACGCTTACTTCGCGCTCTCCCCGGTGTCCGGCTTGTAGTCACCGTCGCCCGTGCGCCTCGTCAGCAGCACAGGCTTGACGCCAGCATCGGGGCGCCAGGACCACGCGACTTCGCGTCCGAGAGTCAGCGCTCGTCCGCGCATCAAGCGCACGCTGCCGTCTCGTCCATCGCCTCCCACACTCCACGTATCGTGACGACGCGTACGCCCTCTGCATGAGGCGGGATGCGCGGAAAGATCGGTCTGATTTGCCCGACGTGGCAAGGGAGAGCTGGTGCGACATAGTAACCCGACGGGCAACAAGTGCATCGCCGCACCGATTCTGTGGCGACCCGCGCTCTCACCGTCGTCATGCCCGGGCTTGTCCCGGGCATCCACGCCGAGCAGCGTTCGCCGAACGACGTGGATGGCCGGGACGAGCCCGGCCATGACGAGTAACAAACGAGCGCCCCCCCCCGGAGCCACCGTCAGTGCTCGCTACTTCCAGACCCCCAACACAAGGAACCGCAACGACGACTTATCCGTTGCAACGCCGTCCTCACCGCCACGGAGATCACGGATGGCCCCCCGCGCCTATTGGAAAGGCTCGCTTAAACTCTCGCTCGTCAGCTGTCCTGTCGTGCTCTATCCGGCATCCACCTCGGTGGAGAAGACGCGGTTTCACCTGATCAACCGCGAGACCGGCAACCGGCTCAAGCAGCAGATGATCGACGCCGAGACCGGCGACATCGTCGAGGGCGATCAGAAGGGCCGCGGCTATGAGCTGGCCAAGGGGCAGTATGTCGAGATCGAGCCGGAGGAGCTGGAAGCGGTCCAGATCGAGAGCAACCATACGATCGACATCGACAGCTTCGTGCCGCGCGACGAGATCGACCAGCGCTATCTCAACCACCCCTATTATATCGCCCCCGACGGGAAGGCAGCGATCGACGCCTTTGCGGTGATCCGAGATGCCATGAAGGACCAGGACCGGGTCGCGCTGGCGCGCATCGTGCTGACGCATCGCGAGCACATCATCGCGATCGAGCCGATGGGCAAGGGCATGCTCGGCACCACCCTGCGCTTCCCCTATGAGCTGCGCGACGAGGCCGAGTTCTTCGACGACATCAAGTCGCCGAAGATCACCAAGGACATGGTCGAGCTGGCCGGTCACATCCTGCAGACCAAGGCCGCACACTTCAAGCCGTCGGAGTTCAAGGATCAGTACGAGACCGCGCTGAAGGCGCTGGTCAAGCGCAAGGCTTCGGGCAAACCGATCAAGCTGCCGGAGCCGGAGGAGAAGTCGGACAACGTCGTCAGCCTGATGGACGCGCTGAAGCAGAGCCTGGGCAAGGGTGGGAAGAAGGCGTCACCCGCACCGTCGCGGCGCGCGCCGCCGCATCGCCGTCCGGCGAAGAAGGCGCATCGGTCCGCGGCGCGACAGCGCAAGGCGGGGTGATGACCCCGTAGCTCGGATGAGGGCAGCGACATCCGGGATCACGTAGATCGTTCGTGAGAACCCGGATGTCGCTCCGCTCATCCGGGCTACAGGGTGCTTTAACGCGAGTGCGCCCACGCCCACCGCCGTCATCCCGGCGAACGCCGGGATCCATACTCCGCGGCGATTGTGGTGAGACAAGACTGGCGGACATCCCGCCCAATTACTTCTCCCTGTGGTTATGGGTGCCGGCGTTCGCCGGGACGACAGCGGAGGACTGGGCGACGACTGCGCGTCACGACGCGCGTGGCGCGGATGAGCGCACCTGTCAGCTCTTCTTCGACGACTTCTTCTTCGCTGTCTTCTTCGTGCTCTTCTTGCTCGAACTCTTCGCCGACTTCTTGGCCGTCTTCTTCGCCGACGACTTCGCGCTCTTCTTCGCAGGCACCTTCTTGCCTTCGCGGCGTGCCTCGGAGAGGCCGATCGCGATCGCCTGCTTGCGGCTCTTGACCTTGCGGCCGGAGCCACCGCTCTTCAGCGTGCCGGCCTTGCGCTTCTTCATCGCGCGCTCGACGTCCTTGGAGGCGCCCTTCGAATATTTGCGTGCTGTCTTTGCCATCAACATGGTCTCCCTGTGACAGCACGGCAATCACGAGAGGAGAGGAAGGTTCCGATTTGGAGGAACTAATGCAATAGGAGAGCTCTCGCATGTTGGCCTGCGCCGCCCGTGCGGCTGCCCCTCACCCCAACCCTCTCCCCGTAAGAACGGGGAGAGGGAGCGCAGCGTGCGTGCTGACGTAGTTCGGCATTCATCGGTCGGAAGGCGCATCTCCATCACAAGGCGCGGCTCGCCGTCGTGAAGAAGCACTAATCCGGCGCGCGCAGGCGGTAGCCGATGCCGGTGTCGGTCAGAACGAATTGCGGGCGCTCGGGGTCGGTCTCGATCTTCTGGCGGAGTTGGCGGACGTAGACGCGGAGGTATTGCGCGTCGGTCAGTTCGTCCCACAGCTCCTTCAACAGGAAGCGATGCGTCAGGACCTTGCCGGCGTGCTGCACCAGGACGCGCAGCAGGTCGTATTCCTTCGGCGACAGCTTGATCTCGCGGTCGCCCAGCTTGACGATACGCCGCACGAGATCGACCGAGAGATCGCCGGTGCGGAACACCGGGCGTTCGCCCTGCACCTGTAACTGATGACGTAGCGCCGCGCGCAGGCGGGCCAGCAGCTCGTCCATGCCGAACGGCTTTGTGATGTAGTCGTCGGCGCCGAGATCGAGCGCCTTGACCTTGCCCGCCTCGTCGCCGCGGCTCGACAGCACGACGATGGGAATGCTCTCGTTGCGCGCGCGGATGGTGCGCAGCAGCTCGTGGCCGTCGATGTCGGGCAGGCCGAGATCGAGGATAATGAGCGACGGCTCCTCGGCGAGCTTCTCGAGCGCGACCTTGCCGCTCGGCGCCTCCAGCATCTCGTAGCCCTGCGTCGCCAGCCCCATCCGCAGCAGTTTGCGGATCGGCGGCTCGTCGTCGATGGCGAGCACCTTGATGGGAGCGCCTGTCATGCGGCGGTGTCCAGCGGTTTGGCCTGCGCCGGCACCGGCAGGCGGATGGTGAGGACGGCGCCGCGCCGGTCGGTGCGGTTGCCGGCGACGATACGGCCATGCATGGCCTCGATGAAGCCGCGCGAGATCGCGAGCCCCAGCCCGGTGCCGGGCCGCACCTGGTCGCCCTTCTGCACGCGGTAGAACTTGTCGAACACGTGCTCGACCTCGGCGGCCGGGATGCCGTCGCCCTCGTCCCTGACGTCGAGCACGATCCAGTTGCCATCACTGAAGCCGCGGATCGCGATCGACGTATCGGGCGGGGCGTATTTGGCCGCATTGTCGAGCAGGTTGAACAGCACCTGCTCGAACAGCACCGCATCGACTTCGACCATCGGCAGGTTGGAAGCCAGCTCGAGCGACACCTTGTGACTGGCGAGGATCTTGCCGGCGCGGCGCAGCGCGCTGCCGACGATCTCGCCGAGATCGTGCAGCGCGCTGTTCGGCTTGATCGCGCCGGATTCGAGTTTCGTCATGTCGAGCAGATTGGCGATGAAACGGTTCAGCCGCTCGGACTCGTCGATGACGGTCGCGAGAAGCTCGAGCTTCTCGCGATCCGACAGCCGCGTCGCGAGATCGCGCATCGTCGAGGCCGCGCCGAGCACGGAGGCCAGCGGCGTCTTGAGATCGTGCGAGATCGAGGTCAGCAGCGCCGAGCGCAGCCGGTCCTGCTCCATGCTGCGCTTGACCTTGTCCATGTCCTCGACCAGCAGCACGCGCTCGATCGCCAGCGCACCCTGGTCGACCAGCGCATCCAGCAGCCGGCGCTGGTCGGGTGTCAGCAGCGGCCCGGTGCGGTCATCGTCGATGCCGATGACGCCGATCAGCCCGCGGCCGGTGCGCATCGGCAGGAACAGACGCTTGGCGCCCGGCAAGGTGTCGGAGCCGCGGCCTGCGGCACGATCATTGGCGAAGGCCCAGCTCGCGGCGGCGAGGTCGGCGTCATCCAGCTGATCCTCCGGCGGATAGCCGGCCATCACGGTGAGCTTGCCGTCCTGCGGCAGCAGCAGTACGACGCGTACTTTCAGCATCAGCGCGGCCTGATAGGCCGTCGCCCACAGCACGTCGTCGAGCGTGGCTGTCCCTGCGAGCTTGCGGCTGAAGGCGTAGAGCTGCTCGGTGGTGCGGATGCGCAAGGTCGCGGTATCCGCCTGCGCGCGCACGCGGGCCGCGACGTTGGATACCAGCATCGCGATCAGCATGAAGAAGAAGAACGCGGCGATGTTGGTCGGATCGGTGATCGTGAACGTATAGAGCGGCGGCAGGAAGAAGAAATTGTAGCAGAGTGACGAGACGACGCTGGCGAGCAGTGACGGCCCCAGCCCATAGCGCGCGGCGACGCTGACAACAGCGGTGAGGAACACGAGGTCGACGTTCTCGATGCCGAAGAACGGCTGGATCAGCTCGGCCAGGCCCAGACCGAATGACGAGAACAGCAGCGCCATCGCATAGGGTTTCGGCCGCAGCGGATCGCTGCGCGGCCGCGTCTGCACGGAGGCTGCCGCCGCCTCCGCCGGCTCGTCGCCGGCGATGACGTGGACGCTGATATTGCCGGCGCGACGGACGAGATCATGCACCACCGAGCCCCGGAGGATCTCGAACAGGCGCGAGCGGCTCGACTTGCCGATGACGATCTGGGTGACATTGTGAGCCTGCGCGAAGCCGATCAGGTCGTCGGCGATGCGCCGGCCGACGCCGGGGATCGTCAGCGCCTCGCCGCCCAGCGTCTCCGCCAGCCGCAGCGTATCGGCAAGCCGGTCGCGCTGCTTGTCGCTGAGCTGAAGATTGCGCCGCGTCTCGATCGTCACCGCCGTCCACGGCGCATGGACGCGATCGGCAAATCGCTTGGCGTAACGCACGAGGCTCGCGGCGCGCGGATCGTCGGAGACGCAGACCAGGATGCGCTCGCCGGCCGCCCACGGGCCGGCGATGGCGTTGGCCTGCATGTGGTTGAGCAGCTGCTCGTCGACGCGCTCGGCGGTCCGGCGCAGCGCGAGCTCGCGCAGCGCGGTCAGATTGCCGGGCGAGAAATAATGCTCCAGCGCGCGCTCGGCCTGCTTGGGCACATAGACCTTGCCCTCCTTCAGCCGCTGGATCAGATCGTCGGGCGTGAGGTCGATCAGTTCGATCGCATCGGCGCGATCGAGGATCGAATCCGGCACGGTCTCGCGCACCCGCACATGCGTGATCTGGGCGACGACGTCGTTGAGACTCTCGATGTGCTGGACGTTGACCGCCGTGTAGACATCGATGCCGTGCGACAGCAGCTCCTCGACGTCGAGATAGCGCTTGGGATGCCGGCTGCCGGCGGCGTTGGTGTGGGCGAGCTCGTCGACGATCGCGAGCTTCGGGCGGCGCGCGATCACGGCGTCCAGGTCCATCTCCTCGACGACCTGGTCCTTGTAGCTGATGCGCTTGCGCGGAATGACTTCGAGGCCACGCACCAATGCCTCGGTCTCGATCCGGCCATGGGTCTCGACGAAGCCGATGACCACATCGACGCCGGCCTTCATCCGGGCATGCGCGCTCGACAGCATCTCATAGGTCTTGCCGACGCCAGGGGCGGCGCCGACGAAGATCTTGAGCTTGCCGGCAGGACTGTCCTCCCGCCGGGCTGCTTCGAGCAGGGCTTCCGGCGAGGGACGCTGGTCAGGATCGCGGCGTTGGCTGGCCATGCGGCATTATAGACGGAGGTCCCCCGAGGCCAAGATCTTGATACCAAGACGAGGACCCGGGCGACCTCACTCGACCGTTACTTGGTTGCCGTTGCGGCATCGAGCGCCAGATTGAGCGCAAGCACGTTAACGCGGGGTTCGCCGAGCAGGCCGATCAGCCGCCCATCGGTGTTTTTCGCCACCAGCGCCTGCACGCGATCCTCGGCAATGCCGCGCGCCTTGGCGACGCGGGGGACCTGGAACAGCGCCGCCTCTGGCGAGATGTCCGGATCGAGGCCACTCGCCGAGGTCGTCACCAGATCGACCGGCACGGCCTGCGCGGGGTTCTCGGACCTGAGCTTGTCGACGTCCTCCTTGACGCGATCGGCCAGCGCCTTGCTGGTCGGGCCGAGATTGGAGCCGGAGGAGTTGGCGGCGTTGTAGGGCGCCGGCACGGTCTTGGTGGAGTCGTTCGGATCGGCGGTTGTCGTCGCCGAGAGCCGGCCGTGGAAATATTTGTCGTCCTTGAACTCCTGACCGATCAGCGCGGAGCCGACCACCTCGCCGTTGCGCGTGATCAGGCTGCCTTCGGCCTGAGCTGGGAAGATGGTGCCGGCGACGACGGTCATGCCGAGCGGATAGATCAGGCCCGTGATGAGCGTGAGGGCGAGCAGGACGAAGATGGCGGGACGGATTTCTTTGAGCATGGTGTGTCTCCTATGTGTCTGCCGTCATTGCGAGGAGCGAAGCGACGAAGCAATCCAGGGCTGCGCGCGGGACTCTGGATTGCTTCGCTTCGCTCGCAATGACGCCGATAAGTGATCAGGCCAGATGCAAGGCGGTCACGAGCAGGTCGATCGCCTTGATGCCGATGAAGGGGATGATGATGCCGCCGAGGCCATAGATCAGCAGGTTGCGGCCGAGCAGCGCGCCGGCGCCAATGGCGCGGTAGGCGACGCCCTTCAGCGCCAGCGGGATCAGTGCGATGATGACAAGCGCGTTGAAGATGATCGCCGACAGGATCGCACTCTCAGGGCTGGCGAGGTTCATCACGTTCAGCACGTTGAGCTGCGGGTAGAACGCCAGGAACATCGCCGGGATGATGGCAAAGTATTTTGCGACGTCGTTGGCGATCGAGAACGTCGTCAGCGCACCGCGCGTCATCAAGAGCTGCTTGCCGATCTCGACCACCTCGATCAGCTTGGTCGGGTTGGAGTCGAGATCGACCATGTTGCCGGCCTCGCGGGCGGCCTGCGTGCCGGTGTTCATGGCGACGCCGACATCGGCCTGCGCCAGCGCCGGCGCGTCGTTGGTGCCGTCGCCGCACATCGCCACCAGCTTGCCCTTGGCCTGCTCGTCGCGGATCAGCCTGAGCTTGTCCTCGGGCGTCGCCTGCGCCAGGAAATCGTCGACGCCGGCCTCGGCGGCGATGGCAGCCGCAGTCATCGGATTGTCGCCGGTGATCATGACGGTGCGGATGCCCATGCGGCGAAGCTCGGCGAAGCGCTCGCGGATGCCGCCCTTGACGATGTCCTTAAGCTGGATGACGCCGAGCAGGCGGCCGTCCTTGGCCACCGCGAGCGGCGTGCCGCCGGCCTTGGCGATCTCGTCGGCAATCGCGCGGATCTCCCGGGCCAGCTCGCTCTCCATCGGCTGGATCGCGCGCATCGTATTGCCCGAAGCGACCTGCATCGTGCCGCCACTGACGTAATTGAGGATCGCGTCGACCGCGCCCTTGCGCACCGAGGAGCCGCCGGCATCGACGCCGCTCATGCGGGTCTGCGCCGTGAACGGCACGAAGGTAGCGCCGAGCTCGGCCATGTCGCGGCCGCGGATGCCGTATTTCTCCTTGGCGAGCACGACGATCGAGCGGCCCTCCGGCGTCTCATCGGCGAGAGAAGCGAGCTGCGCGGCGTCGGCCAGCTCCTGCTCGCTCACGCCCCTGACAGGACGGAACGCGGTCGCCTGGCGGTTGCCGAGCGTGATGGTGCCGGTCTTGTCGAGCAGCAGCGTGTCGACGTCTCCGGCAGCCTCGACGGCGCGGCCGGACATCGCCAGCACGTTGAAGCGCACCAGGCGGTCCATGCCGGCGATGCCGATCGCCGACAGCAGCGCGCCGATCGTGGTCGGGATCAACGTCACGAACAGCGCCACCAGCACCACCACCGAGATCGAGCCGCCGGCATAGGCCGCGTAGCTCGGGATCGTCACGGTCGCGAACACGAAGATGATGGTGAGGCCGGCGAGCAGGATATTCAGCGCGATCTCGTTCGGCGTCTTCTGCCGCTCGGCGCCCTCGACCAGCTTGATCATGCGATCGATGAAGGTCGAGCCTTGCGCGGCGGTGATGCGCACGCGGATCCAGTCCGACAGCACCTGCGTGCCGCCGGTCACCGCCGAACGGTCGCCGCCGGACTCGCGGATGACCGGCGCGGACTCGCCGGTGATGGCGGCTTCGTTGACCGACGCGACGCCTTCGATCACCTCGCCGTCCGAGGGAATGGTGTCCCCCGCCTCGACCAGCACGATGTCGCCGACCTTGAGCGTCGTGCCGGCCACCAGCTGGTAGCTGTGATCGGACGTATCAGAACCGGTCAGCAGCTTGGCCTGGCTCTCGGTGCGGGTCTTGCGCAGCGACTCCGCCTGCGCCTTGCCGCGGCCTTCCGCGACGGCCTCGGCGAAATTGGCGAACAGCACGGTGAACCATAGCCAGAGGATGATCTGGAAGGTGAAGCCGAGATTCGCCCCGCCGGTGACGACGTCGCGCAGGAAGATGACCGTGGTGAGCGCGGCGACCACTTCGACCACGAACATCACAGGGTTCTTGATCATCAGCCGCGGATCGAGCTTGACGAAGGCCGCCTTGATGGCCGGCAGCACGATCTTGGCATCGAGCATCGTCGACATCGACGAGCGCGTCTGCAGTTTGATGGTATCCATGGAGGTTGCTCCGAGATCAGAACACGGTGCCGGCGGTCATCGCGAGATGCTCGACGATGGGACCGAGGGCGAGAGCGGGGAAGAAGGTGAGGCCGCCGATGATCAGGATGACGCCGACGACCAGGCCGACGAACAGGCCGCCTGTGGTCGGCAAGGTGCCGGCGGACGGCGGGATCGACTTCTTCTCGGCCAGCGAGCCTGCGATCGCCATCGCCGGGATGATCATGAAGAAGCGGCCGACGAACATCGAGCTTGCGAGCGTCAGGTTGTAGAAGAAGGTGTTGCCGGTGAGGCCTGCGAAAGCCGAGCCGTTGTTGGCGGTCGCCGAGGTGAAGGCGTAGAGCACCTCGGTGAAGCCGTGCGGACCGGCATTGGCCATCGAGGCGACGGCGGACGGCAGCACCACGGCGACCGCGGTCCAGCCGAGATACATCAGCGGCAGGATCAGAATCGCCAGCATCGCCATCTTGACCTCGCGGGCCTCGATCTTCTTGCCGACATATTCCGGCGTGCGCCCGACCATCAGGCCGGCGACGAAGATCGCGAGCACGACGAACAGCAGCATGCCGTAGAGGCCGGCGCCGACGCCGCCTATGATGATCTCGCCGAGCTGCATGTTGATCAGCGGGATCATGCCGCCGAGCGCGGTGAAGCTGTCATGCATCGCGTTGACCGCGCCGCAGGACGCCGCCGTGGTGATCACGGCGAACAGCGACGACGCGACGATGCCGAAGCGGACCTCCTTGCCCTCCATGTTGCCGCCGGTCAGCCCGAGCGCGTTGAGCACGTTGCTGCCGCTCGCTTCCGCCCAATAGGTCACGGCGACGCCGGCGATGAACAGCACACCCATCACGGCGAGGATCGCCCAGCCCTGGCGCTGGTTGCCGACCATGCGACCAAACACGTTGGTGAGCGCGGCGCCGAGCGCGAAGATCGAGATCATCTGCACGAAGTTCGACAGCGCTGTCGGATTCTCGAACGGATGCGCGGCGTTGGCATTGAAGAAGCCGCCGCCATTGGTGCCGAGCATCTTGATCGCGACCTGCGAGGCCACCGGCCCGACCGCGATGGTCTGCTTGGCGCCCTCCAGCGTCGTCGCCTCGACATAGGGCCCGAGCGTCTGCGGGATGCCCTGCCAGACCAGGAACAGCGTGTAGACGATGCACAGCGGCAGCAGGATGTAGAGCGTGCAGCGTGTCACATCCACCCAGAAATTGCCGACGGTGCGCGCGGACGCCCGCGAGAAGCCGCGGATCAGCGCGATCGCGAGCACGATGCCAGTCGCGGCCGACAGGAAGTTCTGGTGCGTGAGGCCCAGCATCTGCACGAGATAAGAAAGCGTGCTCTCGCCGCCGTAGTTCTGCCAATTGGTGTTGGTCAGGAAGCTGATCGCGGTGTTGAACGACAGATCCTCGGCGACCGCGGACTGGCCGGCGGGGTTGAACGGCAGCACGGCCTGCAGCCGCATCACGCCGTAAATGATGAGGAAGCCGCCGACATGAAACAGCAGCATCGCGACCGTATAGGTCAGCCAATGCTGCTCGCGACGCTCGTCGACGCCGCCGACCCAGTAGATGGCGGATTCGACCGGCCGCAGCACGGGCGAGAGAAACGTACGTTCGCCGCTGAAGACGCGCGTCATGTACCAGCCGAGCGGCTTGGCGAGCGCGACGACGACGGCGCAGAAAAGCAGGATCTGGATCCAGCCGATGACGGTCATGGGGATTGTCCTTGGGAGTTGCTGATGCGGGCGGTCAGAACCGCTCGGGCCGCAGCAGCGCGTAGGTGAGATAGATCAGGAGGCCGAGCGACACGGCGCCGGCGAGCGAATAGTCGACGATCATGGCGCGCCTCCTACAGCCGCTCACAGACATAGGTGTAGCCGATCGCCAGTGCGAAGAGGCCGGCGCCGAGCGCCAGCATCAATAGGTCCAGCATGATGTGCTCCTCATGCGCGAGATGCGCGCAAACCACGGAGCGGCCGGGAGCATGCAGTGGCAGCCACGGTCCGTTCCACGCTCCCAGGTGGCATCGGACCTCATAGGTTTTCGAGACTTCGCGGTCGGCAAAGTTATAGGAATCCCATAAAGACGGCCGGCTTTCGCGGCCCAGATCGCCCTCGCCGCCATTGCGCGCCTATGCGCCGGCCTCAGCGGCGCCGCGCGTTTATGCGGCGCTTATTTCTTACCCACCCCCGCCCTCTCGCATTCCTACGGCCTCCGCCGCCAGATTGCCGATCGCGAGCCCGGTCGGGTTGCCGCTCACGGAGACGGAGCAACATCATGCCGTTCACGATCATCCAGGATGCCGCGCAGCCCCCACAGGCCGCGCAGGAGGCCGCCGCGCTGCTCACGGATCTTCTCGGCGAGGACGATGATGTGTCGCCGCTGTCGGCGCGCGCGCGGCGGCGGGTGCGGATCGACCAGATGCTGCGTGCCGAAGCCCGGATCGACGCCGCGCTCGAGCTGATCGCCTTGCGGCTGCCGCGCTGGTCGCTGCGCCGCCTCGCCTATGATGATGGCGAATGGCACTGCGCCCTGTCACAGCAGCGCGACATGCCCGACTGGCTCGACCAGTGCGCCGAGGCAACGCACAGCGATCTGTCGCTCGCGATCCTCCACGCTGCCGTCGAGGCGGAGCGTCTCGAGCAGAGCGCCCTGCCCTCACCCGGAAAGCGCTTATCCGAGCCGATGCTCACGGAACTGATCTGCTGCGATAATTTCTGAGCTGCGAGAGCGCAGTCACGCGGCTCGGGGTCCCCAGCGATTGCATAAAAAAAGAGGTGGATGCAGTGCATCCACCTCCCGCTTGCTTTGATGTCCAGGCGATCAGAAGATCTTGACCGCGCTTTCCAGCGTCTTCCAGACGCCCCAGGCCAGCGGCACGCCGACGAAGGCCCAGAACAGCGCAGCCTTGGTGTCGAGACCGCCCTTGCCGATACCGAACGAGCCGTGCTGGATCGCCGATTCGTTCTTGGCGAGCTGTGCCTGATACTGCGCGACCTCATCCGGGCTCATGTTCCACTTGTCGTCGACAGGCTTGATCAGCAGGTTGCAGATCAGGCCGGCCAGGAGCATGGCGCAGAGGATGTACATCGTGGTGTTGTAAAGCTGGTCGCGCGGCACGCCGGCGGCAAGCTGGAACTCACGGATGTAGTTGACCACGACCGGACCGACGATGCCGGCAGTCGCCCAGGCCGTCAGCAACCGGCCGTGGATGGCGCCCACGAACTGGGTGCCGAACAGGTCGGCGAGATAGGCCGGCACCGTGGCGAAGCCGCCGCCATACATCGAGAGAATGATGGCGAAGGCGCCCACGAACAGCAGCTTGGAGCCCATGGCTGCGAAGGTCGGCGCCAATGCGTAGAGCACGATGCCGATCAGGAAGAAGCAGTAATAGGTCGCCTTGCGGCCGATGTGATCCGAGAGCGAGGCCCAGAAGAACCGGCCGCCGATGTTGAACAGCGACAACAGGCCGGCGAAGCCCGCGGCGATGCCCGCGATCGCCGCCTTCTGCGTCGCGTCGAGCTGATTGAAGCTGACGTCCGGCAGGCCGATCAGCTTGCCGGCAAAGATCTCCTGCAGCATCGGCGAGGCCATGCCGATCACGCCGATACCCGCCGACACGTTCAGGCAGAGCACCGACCAGACCAGCCAGAACTGCGGAGTCTTATGCGCATTGTCGAGATGCACATGATGCTCCGAGATCATCGCCTTCTTCACCGCCGGCGGCGTCCAGCCTTCGGGCTGCCAGCCGACCGGGGCGACGCGATAGGCGAAAGCGCCGATCATCATGAACACGAAGTAGATCAGGCCCATGGTGACGAAGGTCTCCCAGACGCCGACCGAGGTCGGGGTCTTGAAATAGTTCATCAGCAGGTTGGCCAGCGGAGCACCGATCATCGCGCCGCCGCCGAAGCCCATGATCGCCATGCCGGTCGCCATGCCGCGACGGTCCGGGAACCATTTCACCAGCGTGGACACTGGCGAGATATAGCCGAGGCCAAGGCCGATGCCGCCGATCACGCCGGCGCCCAGCCACATCATCCAGAGCTGGTGCACATAGATGCCGAGCGCTGCGATCAAGAGACCACCGCCCCAGCAGCAGGCTGCAACGGCACCGGCCTTGCGCGGTCCGGCGCGCTCGAGCCAGCCGCCCCAAATCGCCGCCGAGCCGCCGAGCAGCACGAAGAACAGCGTATACATCCAGCCGAGGCTAGCGACCTTCCAGTCACAGCTCGTCGTGAACAGCTCCTGCACCAGGCTCATATCGGTGCAGACCTGGCTCTGCGTCACGCCGATGGCGCGCGACAGAGGCAGCCAGAACACCGAGAAGCCATAGGCCATGCCGATGCACAGGTGAATGCACAGCGCAGCCGGCGGGACCAGCCAACGGTTGAACCCGGCTTTCGCCACCGTGTGTTCACGATCGAAAATTCCCGCTTGCGCAGTCGGGAGCGAGCCCGCGCTCTCAATGGTTGCCATGCATTCCTCCCCTACGGACTCCCGTCCAACGCAACGACGTCATGTTCTGTCCCCTTGATCAGAATCAATACGCTTACTCACCCTGCCCGCTGTCGACGTACCAGACCATTTTCGCGACGCACAAACGCCAAGAACGGTTCCATGGGCATGCCACCCCCCACCGGGTCTCATGCACCGTGTCATCTTTGTGCCGCGGTTCCGCCTGGCCCGCTCCCCAGCGGGCATGACTGACCTTCCGCAACCTCCGCGGAAGCGCCCCAATTGGTGCAGAAGCACGGCAAAATGTCGATAGTAAAATGGTAATAATCAGTCAAACTTCGTGGATTGATCGCACTGCAGCGAGCATGTGTTGCTAACAAACACGAAAAATCGACGTGCAACCGACGCCACCGCCACTCTCGGCTGTAGTCATGATGTTCTCGACTACTTCGGACGATTCAGCATCACTCACGGAATCAACTAATGAGATGCGCTGACCATCGCGACTGATATCGTGCGGGGCGCGACATGCTCGCGAAATCGTGAAGACAGCAGCAACCTCTCCTTGCCTTTGCACATCAGCACAAGCCTGGACTGAGAACGCGGCATTGTTGTGGGCGACCTCCGGCGAGCATGCGACGATAGGAAGCGGTTACGCCACTTGACAGCCCCGGGGGCGCTGACGACGGCGCACGAACTACGTAGTTGGACAACCCTGGTGCTGTGATGAACACGCGATCGATATCGTTATTCCAACGGCGCCGCCGACTTCTCGATCAAGAACAAGATGGCGCGATCGCTGCGGTCGACGATCTCCACTCGATCGCCGGTTTCACGAATCAAGTTGGGAATGTCGATCGCGGCCAGCGGATCGGTGCAGCAGACTTCCAGGCGCTCGCCCGGCCTCAGCGACTGCAGCGCCTTGCGCGTCTTCAGTGCCGGCAGCGGACACTTCAAGCCCGTCAGATCCAGCCTTGTGATGCTCATGGGCGGACCATGGCGAAGTGGCCAGGGCACGTCAACCCGGTTAATTCGACCGGCTCCGAGCCCGAGTTCCAGATCGGGAACGACGCCGGTTCCCGGCGGTTCCGTGCTTTTCTCAGGAGTTCCATCTTTCGATTCCCGCCCGATCCTGCAGCGCCACGATTTCCGCGAGCGGCACGGCATGCTCGCGGGCCAACGCAGCGATGGCGGGAATGTCGTCGAGATGGGCGCGCGGCAGAGCCCCCTCGACTGGGACGTCACTGGCGATCGCAATGATGCCGGGATCGGCAGGAAAGAGCAGCGGCTTGCCGTTGGCCGCGCGATGCACCTCGATCCTGTGATGCGGGCCGGCCTTGTAGCCTTCGATGACGACGAGATCGACCGGCGACAGCCGCGCGAGGAGATCGGTCAGCGGAGGCTCCGGCGCGCCGCGCAATTCATGCATCAAGGCCCAGCGGGTGCCGGAGGCGACCAGGACCTCGGCTGCTCCAGCCTCGCGGTGCCGCCAGGAATCCTTGCCCGGGGTATCGACGTCGAACCGGTGGTGGGCGTGCTTGATCACGGACACGCGCAGCCCCTGCGCGTTGAGGTGCGGAATGAGCCGCGTGAGCAGCGTAGTCTTGCCGGCGCCGCTCCAGCCGGCGAGGCCGATGATCTTCATCACAGTCTCCAGGTCGAACGACCGAGCGATTTTCGACTGCTCTATAACGGCTGAACGGAGATGTCATGCCTGCATGGACCACCGTTCAGGGAGCCGCGGGGGACGCGCCAGCCTCTCCAGCGATCATCTCCAAATCGTGGATCATCACAGGGAATGCGCTGACGCGACGCTGCGATGCGTGATAACGCAACCGACGATGACAGCCACGACTTCGATTCCAGGGGTCCTCCTCGCCGGCGGCCTCGCCCGGCGCATCGGTGGCGGGGACAAGCCGATGCGGATGATCGGCGGCCGCACGCTGCTGTCGCGCGTGATCGCGCGGCTGCAGCCGCAATGCGACGCGCTGATCCTCAATGCCAATGGCGATCCCGCACGGTTCGCGGATTATGGCCTCACTGTCGTGCCCGACACCGTCGAGGGATTTCCAGGTCCCCTGGCCGGCATCCTGGCCGGGCTCGACTGGGTTGCAGCGCATCGGCCGTCGGCACAGTGGATGCTGAGCGTCGCCACCGATTGCCCGTTTCTGCCGCGCGATCTGGTGGCACGGCTTGCCGAGGCGCGCGAGGCGGATCAGGCCGAGCTCGCGCTGGCGGCATCGGACGGCCAGACCCATCCCGTGACCGGCCTCTGGCCCGTCGCCCTTCGCGACGACCTCCGCCGCGCCCTGACGGGCGAGGACATCCGGAAGGTCACCCGCTTCACGGCGCGTTACAAGGTCGCGACCGTGACATGGCCGGTCGTCCCGTTCGATCCGTTCTTCAACGCCAACACCGCCGAGGATCTCGCCGAGGCGGAACGGCTGGCAGCGCTGGATGAGTGAGGATGCGTAATGGATACGACAGCCCCGGTCCGCCGCGCGGTCATTGCGGTGGCAGCCCTCAATCTCGGCTATTTCGGCATCGAGTTCGCGGTGGCCTTGGCGATCGGCTCGGTGTCGCTGTTCGCCGACAGCGTTGATTTCCTCGAGGATGCCTCGGTCAATCTGCTGATCGCGCTGGCGCTGCGCTGGAGCCCGACACGTCGCGCGCAGCTCGGCAAGGTGCTGGCGCTGATCCTGCTCGCACCGGCGCTCGCGGGGCTGTGGACCGCAGGCGAGAAGTTCTTCACGCCGGCCGTGCCGGCGCCGCTGCCGCTCACCATCACCGGCCTCGGCGCGCTGGTCGTCAATCTCGGCTGCGCGCTGATCCTGGCTCGGGTCAGGGATCATCAGGGCAGCCTCACCAAGGCCGCGTTCCTCTCGGCGCGCAACGACGCCTTCGCCAACGTCGCGATCATCGCGGCCGGTCTCGTGACCGCCTTCGTCTGGCGCTCGATCTGGCCGGACCTGATCGTCGGCGTCGGCATCGCGCTGATGAATGCGGACGCGGCGCGCGAGGTGTGGGAGGCCGCGCATGAAGAGCACAAGGCGGCCAAGGCCTGAGCCGCGGCACCTGCGTCGCTCTCGCGCTGCGAGGCGCCTGTGGCGGTGCAGCGCAAGTGATCGCTCCACTGCTCCGCTGCGAGGCGTGATTGACGGCCGCCTCGGATTGATTGCAGATAGGCGGAGCGGCCGGCAGAGCCGCGACGAACAACGGCGTCATGCCGGCATCGGTGGAGGACGGATTGCAACTGAGCTCCTTGAGGACCGCCGCGTGGGCGGCCGCAGCGCTGCTGGTCACCACCGCCGCGCAGGCCGAGATCTCTGACAACGTCGTCAAGATCGGCGTGCTCAGCGACATGAACGGTCCGGCCTCGACGCCGACCGGACAGGGCTCGGTCACCGCGGCGCAGATGGCGGTGGATGATTTCGGCGGCAAGGTGCTGGACAAGCCGATCAGCGTCATCGTCGGCGACCATCAGCTCAAGCCCGACATTGGCGCCGCGATCGCACGGCGCTGGTACGACACCGAGCAGGTCGATCTCATCGTCGATGTCCCCGTCTCTGCCGTCGGCCTCGCGGTGCAGACCATCGCGACCGAGAAGAAGAGGCTGTTCATCACCCAGTCGACGGGTGCTGCCGATTTCCATGGCAAGTTCTGCTCGCCCTACGCGATGCAATGGGTGTTCGACACCAAGGCGCTGGCCACCGGCACGGCGAAGGAGGTCGTCAAGCGCGGCGGCGACAGCTGGTTCTTCATCACCGACGACTACGCCTTTGGCCACTCGCTGGAGCGCGACGCCTCGAGCGTCGTCACCGCCAATGGCGGCAAGGTGGTTGGCGCGGTCCGGCCGCCGTTTGCGACGCCGGATCTCTCCTCCTTCATCCTGCAGGCCCAGGCCTCCAAGGCCAAGATCATCGGCATTGCCGCCGGTCCCCCCAACAACATGAACGAGATCAAGACGGCCGCCGAGTTCGGCCTGCTCAAGGGTGGCCAGCAGATGGCGGCGCTGCTCGCGCTGATCACCGACATCCATTCGCTCGGCCTGCCCGCCGCGCAGGGCCTGCTGCTGACGACCTCGTTCTACTGGGACATGGACGACAAGACGCGGGAATGGTCGAAGCGCTATTTCGCCAAGATGAATCGGATGCCGACGATGTGGCAGGCCGGCGTCTACTCCGCCGTCACGCATTATCTCAACGCCGTCAAGGCCGCGGGAAGCGACGATCCGCTCGCGGTGGCCGCCAAGATGCGCGAGACGCCGGTCGAGGATTTCTTCGCCCGCAACGGCAAGCTCCGCGCCGACAATCTGATGGTGCACGACCTCGTGCTGGCGCAGGTCAAGTCACCGGAGGAGAGCAAATATCCGTGGGACTACTATAAGATCCTCGCGACGATCAAAGGCGAGGACGCGTTCGGCCCGCCGGATCCCGCCTGCCCGCTGATCAAGAAGTGACGGCGCACTGATCGACCAGCGGCCCGCGCACGCGGCCTGCCAACGAAACACATCCCGGGGGAAAGCGGACATGAAGCTGGCGCGTGCATTGCTGTTCGGACTGATCGTTGCCACGGGACTTGCGGCACAGCCGGCCGCGGCCGCCTATCCGGACCGCCCGATCCGCTGGCTGATCGGCTTCGCTCCGGGCGGCCCCGTCGACATCGTCGCCCGCATCATGGCGCAATGGCTGTCGGACCGTCTCGGCCAGCAGGTGGTGGTCGAGAACCGCACCGGCTCGGGCGGCAACATCGCCGCCGCCGCCGCGATCAACGCGCCGCCTGACGGCTACACGCTGTTGTTCGTCGCGCCGAACAACGCGATCAGCACCTCGCTGTACAAGAAGCTGCCTTATGATTTCATCCGCGACACGGTGCCGGTCGCCAGCATCATGCAGCTCACCAACATGCTGGTGGTCAGCAACGATGTTCCAGCGAAGACGGTGAAGGAGTTCATCGACTACTGCCAGGCCAATCCCGGCAAGATCGCTTTCGCCTCGTCCGGCAACGGCACCTCGGTGCACATGGCGGCCGAGCTGTTCAAGGCGATGACCAAGTGCGACATGCTGCACGTGCCCTATCGCGGCTCGGCGCTGGCCTTCCCCGACATCATCTCCAACAAGGTGCAGCTGATCTTCGACAACCTGCCGACGGCCCTGGAGCAGGCGCGCGGCGGCAGCGTCCGTGCGCTCGGCGTGACCTCGCCGCAGCGCTGGCCGACGGTGCCTGATGTGCCGGCGATCGCCGAGACCGTGCCGGGCTACGAATCGGTCGGCTTCTACGGCATCTCCGCGCCGAAGGGCACGCCGCCCGAGATCGTGGAGCTGCTCAACAAGGCCGTCGGCGAGGCGCTCAAGGACCCCAAGCTGGTGGCCCGACTCACCGAGACAGGCGGCATCCCCCGCGCGATGACGCCGGCCGAATTCGGCAAGCTCGTCGCCGACGAGACCGAGAAGTGGCGCAAGGTGGTCGAGTTCGCCGGGGTCTCGGTGGACTAGCGCGCAACGGTCCGAGCCGCCGCGCCCAGATCTGGCGCGGCCCGGCGGCAGCCCGCCAACGCCGCAAATCGATCCAGCAGCGGCATTGCCGGATCGGCGCAAGGGCTGTAAACGAAGCCCGCACCGCCGCTGGATCTCCCGGGTCGCCGCGGGCAGGCCCGTCCCGCCCGCCCCGAAAGATCCCTCCGTGCCGCGGGGCCTGTAGCTCAATGGTTAGAGCCGGCCGCTCATAACGGTCTGGTTGCAGGTTCGAGTCCTGCCGGGCCCACCAGCGATTTCAGTGACTTACGACTTGACCTCCAGATGCTTCTCTAGGTCAACCACCGTTTCAACCACCGATGAGTTCTGCTTTGCTTCTTTTGAAGTAATCGCAGCTGCGGCCTCGCGCATGTAATCCGGATGGTGATGGCCATATGTGTCGAGCAGCACCTTAACGGACATTCCGAGAAACCCAGAGGCCTGCCAGGGGTCGGCGCGCCGCTGCATAAGCCACGTCGCTGCCGTGTGGCGCAGAGTGTGCGGCGAGATATTCCCGTCCCTGAGCGACAGCCCTGATAGCCGCACCGCAGTCGCAAATCCGGTTTTGACGGATTTTACCGGCTGGCCGTTCCATTCAACGAAGTGCGAACGTACGCCGCCGCTTCGTGCCCAGCGCCTCATGTGCGCCAAAAGTCGTCCTGGTATCGGTACCGGAGGCTGCCGCTTGTTGGTCGCTCGCTTTCCCTGGGCAAGGCGATAGAAGATCCCCCGATCTAAATCGACAAATGACCGGCCGTCCTTGCGCTCGGGCGAAGCCGACGCGATGGCCCCAGCGCGTGTACCGGTGTACAAGCCGATCAGAAGGAAACGGGCGATATGACGTAGCGGCCGCTTGTCCGTCTCGATCTTCTGGCCCTTCAAAAGGCCGCGATGAATGGTCTGTGCCTCGCGGGCGCGCCAGCAGGTCCAAAGTAGTCGCGCAGCTTCTTCGCGAGTCAGCCAGCGCTCCCGCGGTCCCCCCTTCTCCGGCAACGTCACATGGATCATCGCATGGTGAAGGTTCTCACGGGCATGATGCCCGATCGCCGCTCGCAAATCCTCTAGATCGCGCCGCGCGCCGCCGGAATTGCCGCGCGCCTTTACATAAGCGGCGCAAAGCGCAGAATTGATCTCGCCCAATATTTTGCCGCCGAAGAAGTCGTTCAGCCGTTCGATCCGCCCATCGAATTTTTCGGGTGAAGCTTGCCGACCGCGGCTGTCCTGATGATAGATCGACAACACGTCGGCGATGTCAATCACGTCCACATCGCGCGTCTTTCTAGGCGGCTTGTACTTGTCGGAAATATACGCCGCTAAAGCTCGCTCGGCTTCGGCCGGCGGTCCTTTTCCAAACGGCTCCGCAAGGCATCCCGTGGCGATATGCTTGCCGCCGTCCTTGATAATCCAGACGGAGGCGGCAACGAACCTCCCATCTTTGCGGCGGACTGGCCGCTTCCAGAGCCGAGGTCCTTTGCATGTACGCGGCATAACCGTCGCATCTCCTCGATTGCGGCCAGCGTCGTGAACTGCTTCCCGGCCATAACCTCGACGGTGAGCCTTTTTCTGCGGATTTCCCTGCGCAGGCCTGAGACCGTCATCCCTCCCATAGGAAATACGATCTTTACGGCATCGGCAAGCCGCAGCGGAGTATCCGGCGCAATTTCAGGATGTGCTCGATTTGTCATCAACGCTAAGGGTGCTTTCGATAAAGACCTGACCATGTGGCCTGCGGCCCTTTAGAGGTAAAGCTACGCTACCTTCGATCGCAGGATTGGCTATCTTCTCGTACAATTGAATAGACGTGCAGTATCGCGAGGCAGAGAGGCGTCAGGCTCCGGTGCTCGTCCTGCGCTAGGCGAGCCCCCAATAGCACTACCCAAGGATGAACTTTTCCTTGTTGAAGGTGAAGGCTGCTATTTCCATGCGTGTTTTGAATGAGTCGTCGAGAAGTTCATCCGATGTCCAATGGCCTAGGATTGCATCGGGCTCTCTTCACCACTCGGCCGTAAGCAGACGCACGTTGTCATCCCCCTGTAGGAAGATGCAGTTTTGCTCGTCAATACTAGGCAGCGCGATTTGACCGTGCCCTCAAGTTTTATTCAGACCTGAGTTCGTTCGGGCGGTTGGATATGCCCATATGGGGGGTAGTAGCGGCGGGAGCTGGAGCGGAGCTCTCGACATAGCGCAGCGCCAGATCCCGACGCGGATGGCAGGTGGCAGCCAACTCGGATGGCGTCTTCCACCCGAGTTGCGAGTGCGGCTGAGCGTCGTTATAGTCGGCCCGCCAGCATCGGTGCGCGACGCGGGCCTGGCGAACGAGGTGACAAGGGTCTCGTTCAGCAGTTCATCCCGCAGGCGGCCGTTGAAGCTCTCGAAGAAGGCGTTCTGCATGGGTTTGCCCGGCGCGATGTAGTGCTAGGCGACACGGCTCTGATCGGTCCATCTCAGAATGGTCTTGCTGGTGAGCTCGCTACCGTTGTCGCTCACCATCATCCTGGGCTTGCCGCGCTCGGCGACCAGCCGGTCCTGCTACCGAGCGACCCGGGTGCCCGAGAGTGAGGTGTCGGCCACCAGCGCCAGGCACTCGCGGGTGCAGTCGTCGACCACGGTCAGGATGCGGAAGCGCCGGCCATCGGTCATCTGATCCGACATGAAGTCGAGCGACCAGCGATCATTCGCTAACCTCTGCGGCGCACCGTGAGCCGTTCCTCCCGGTACAGCCGGAACAGCCTCTTGTGATTGACCAGGTAGGCCTCCCGCTTGAGCAGGACGTGCAGGCGACGATAGCCGAAGCGGCGGCGCTCGTAGGCGATCGCCCTCATGCGCTGCCGCAGCCCGGCATCATCGGTCCGGCTCGTCTGATATCTGACCGTCATGCGGCAACAGCCGACGGCTTTACACGCCCGCCGTTCGCTCATCCCGTGAACGCCACGAGATGTACGACAGCCTTCCGCTTCGCCGCGGGCGTCACCACTTCTGTCCCAGGAGGTCCTTCAGGGCTGCATTGTCCAGCATCGCGTCCGCCAGCAGCCGCGTGTTCTCGTCCTCCAGCGTCTTCAGCCGCTTGACCTCCGAGACGTCCGTTCCGCCGAATTTGGCCTTCCACTTGTAAATGCTGGCGTCGCTCACGCCATGCTTGCGGCACAGATCGGCGACCGCAACGCCAGCCTCGTGCTCCTTCAAAATCCCGATGATCTGCTCTTCCCTAAAGCGGCTGCGCTTCATGCTCTGGTCCTCTCTAGGGGCCAGAACGAACTTCAAACTGGATTAAGCCCTTGGGGGCAAGGTCAGATTCCCGCCCCCTTGTCGTCCTGCAAAAGAGGCGGTGGTTTTGCCAGAAACGATCGTGTCCCGTGGCGTGGTGTAGCTCGCGGTGGGTCACCGCGTTCGCCGGCGAGAGCCGGGCTGGTCAGCTGGCGATAGCCTGAAGGCTGACGGTAGGATCATCGCTCATCGGTGCGATGGTTTCCAGTGTCACATAGCGGGCTCGCTGGACGGCCCATTCGTCGTTTTGTTCGAGCAGGATCGCGCCGATGAGGCGGACGATGGCATCCTCATTTGGGAAGATGCCGACCACCTCGGTGCGCCGCTTGATCTCTCCGTTGAGACGCTCGATCGGATTGGTGGAGTGCAACTTGGTCCGGTGCTGGGGCGGGAACGTCATGTAGGCGAGTACGTCGGTCTCGGCCTCGTCGAGGAAGCCGGCCAGCTTGGGCAGCTTGGGGCGGAGCTGATCGGCGACCTTGCGCCACTGCGTTTTTGCGGCATCGGCATCGTCCTGGGCGAACGCGGTGGCGATGAAAGCGGAGACCACGCGGCGCCCGCTCTTTCCGGCATGGGCCAGCGCGTTGCGCATGAAGTGGACGCGGCAGCGCTGCCAGCTGGCGTTGAGCACCTTGGCGACGGTGGCCTTGATGCCCTCGTGGGCGTCGGACACGACGAGCTTGACGCCGCGCAGGCCGCGGCGGGCGAGCTTGCGCAAGAACGCGGTCCAGAACGTCTCGGCTTCGGAGGGGCCGACGTCCATGCCGAGAACCTCGCGCCGGCCGTCGCTGTTGACACCGACTGCGACGATCACCGCCACCGACACGATGCGCCCGTTCTGGCGCACCTTCACGTAGGTGGCGTCGATCCACAGATACGGCCAGTCGCCCTCGATCGGACGGCCGAGGAAGGCCTTCACCTTGTCATCGATCTCACCGCACAGCCGGCTCACTTGGCTCTTCGAGATGCCGGTCATGCCCATGGCCTGCACCAGGTCATCCACCGAGCGGGTTGAAACGCCTTGCACATAGGCTTCCTGGACCACGGCGGTGAGCGCCTTCTCGGCCATCCGGCGCGGCTCTAAGAAGCCCGGGAAATAGGAGCCCTTGCGCAGCTTGGGAATACGCAGTTCGACCGTACCGGCCCGGGTCTCCCAGGTCCGGTCGCGGTAGCCGTTGCGCTGGGCCAGACGCTCGGGGGTCTTCTCGCCGTAGCCTGCTCCGGTCTGGCTTTCGACCTCCAGCTCCATCAGGCGCTGGGCGGCAAAGCCGATCATCTCGCGCAACAAATCCGCATCAGGGGTCTTCTCCACGAGTGTTCGCAGGTTCATCATGTCGTCGGTCATCGGTGGGTCCTCGGTTGCGTTGGCGTGTCGCAACCCGATCCTACCGGAGAACTGCCGATGACCACCGCAAAGCCGCCCGCCCGCTACGGCGCTACGTGACAGCGCGCGTCCGGGCGGCTTTGCTCTACCGAGCTACACCACCACCGGGGACACGACCCCAGAAACTGGCGGGCATCCTTCGACAGGGGAACTCAAGTCAGGGAATCGCCAGCCGGCGCCTTAGCATTCCAGCGCGTCGAGACCTCCCGAAAGATCGTCCAGGAGCCCCTCGGCCTAGCTGTCGCCAAGGCTGACGAAGTGCACGTCTTCGCCGACACGCAGGTCCGTTATGTGCGCGGCGACAATCAAGGTGAGAACCCAGCGACAATCAGGATGAGAGAGCGCCGGCGGGAGCGGGACTAAGGGAGGGCGTAGCCCGACCGGAGGACCGCTCCCGCCGGCGGCGCGCCTTATCAGGCCGTCTGGCGGCCGGGTGGGGTTGGCGCAAGCTGTTGATTCGTCTCGACAAGAGGGGATCGACGGCTTGCCTGGCCTCCACATCACCGACCACCAGATGAGGCTATACATGAGTTACCGACTGACGTTATCGGCGGAGGCCGCGGCGGCCAAAGCCGGGTTTTCGACGGCGAGCGCCTACCGGATCGAGGCCGATCCGCGGCTGCCCTCGCAGAAGCAGGCGCCACGTGGCCGGCGCCGGCCTGATCCCCTGGCGGCCTATTGGGACGCGGAGATCGAGCCGATCCTGAAGGCCGCGCCCGGGATCCGAGCGGTTGGCGTGCTGGAGGAACTGCGCCGGCGCCATCCCGACCTCAATCCCAACATCCGGCGCACGCTGGAGCGGCGCATCACGGCTTGGCGCGCGTTCAATGGCCCCGAGCGGGACGTCATCTTCCGCCAGGAGCATGAGCCCGGGCGGCTCGGCCTGTCGGACTTCACCGACGCCGGCGTGCTGGGCATCACCATCGCAGGCGCGTCCCTCGACCACCGGCTCTATCACTTCCGGTTGGCGTTCTCCGGCTTCGCGCACGCTCATGTCGTGCTCGGCGGCGAGAGCTTCGTCGCATTGGCCGAGGGCCTGCAGAACGCGCTGTGGGCGCTCGGCGGCGTCCCCAGAGAACATCGCAGCGACAGCCTGTCGGCGGCGTTCCGCAACCTCGCCATCGATGCGCGCGAGGACATCACGCAACGCTACGAGCAACTGATGCAGCATTACGGCATGGTGGCGACCCGCAACAATGCCGGCATCGCGCATGAGAACGGTTCGATCGAGAGCGCGCATGGCCATCTCAAGCAGGCACTGGAGGACGCGCTGCTGCTGCGGGGCACGCGCGACTTCGCCGATCTCGACGCCTACCGTGCCTTCGTCGACATGGTCGTCGGCCGGCGCAACGCCCATGTCGTCAAGCGGATCGCGATCGAGAAGGAGATGCTGGCACCGCTGCCGCGAGGTCGCACCAGCGACTTCGAGGAGAAGGTGATCCGCGTGACGTCGTCGGGCGGCTTCATCCTGCGCCGCGTTTTCTACACGATGCCCTCGAAGCTGATCGGCCATCGTCTGCGCGTGCGCATCTTCGATGATCGCCTCGAATGCTTCCTCGGCACCACGCAGGTCGCGATGCTCAGGCGAGGCCAGCCTGTGTCGGAAAGCCGGGGCGGACACGTCGTCGATTATCGTCACGTCATCCATGCCCTGCGCCGCAAGCCGATGGCACTTGCCAATCTCGTCTACCGCGATCAGCTGTTCCCGCGGGCAGCCTACCGACGCGCGTTCGAGACGCTGCAGGACAGATATGACGAGCGTCATGCCTGCAAGGTCACGGTCGAGCCCCTTGCTCTCGCTCACGAGCGGGCCTGCGAGGCCGAGCTCGCCGAGGCCATTGCCGCCGATCTCGATGCGGGACGGCTGCCGGATCTCGCCACGCTCCGCATCCGCTTCCGCCCCGAACAGGCATCAGTCCCCGACGTCGCCGTCGAGCTTGCTCCGCTCGCCGCCTACGACGAACTGGCGTCCCTGGGCTTTGCGCCGATGACCTCGAACACGGGAGATGCAGCATGACCAGCACGACGACACCCATTGATGCCGCGCGCGTCGAGTTGCTGCTCACCGAGCTGCGCCTGCCGAGCGTCAAGGCGATCTGGCCAAAGCTCGCCGCGCAATCTGACAAGGAGGGCTGGCCCGCCGCGCGCTTCCTCGCAGCACTCGCCGAGCACGAGGTCGCCGATCGTGGTCGCCGCCGGATCGAACGGCACATGCTCGAAGCGCGCCTGCCTGCCGGCAAAACGCTCGCGAGCTTCGACTTCGACAGCGTGCCGACGCTGTCCAAGGCGCAGGTGATGGCGCTCGCCGCGGGCGACGTCTGGCTCGAGTCTGGCGCCAACCTGCTGCTGTTCGGTCCGCCCGGCGGCGGCAAGAGCCATCTCAGCGCGGCCATTGGCCTGGCCCTCGTCGAGAACGGCTGGCGCGTGTTGTTCACGCGCACGACCGATCTCGTGCAGCGGCTGCAGACGGCGCGGCGAGAGCTGGCGCTGGAAGCGGCCATCGCCAAGCTCGACCGCTACGATCTGCTGATCCTCGACGACATCACCTACGTGTCGAAAGATCAGGCCGAGACCAGCGTGCTGTTCGAACTGATAGCCACCCGCTACGAGCGGCGCTCGCTGCTCATCACGGCCAATCAGCCGTTCGGCGAGTGGGGCCGCATCTTCCCCGATCAGGCCATGACGCTCGCCGCCGTCGACCGTCTCGTCCACCACGCCACGATCATCGAGATGAACGTCGAGAGCTACCGCCGCAAGGCCGCCCTCGGCCGCAAGCGCGGCGCCGGCCGACCGCCGGTTCACGCCACACCGAAGGAGGTCGAAAGCACGGCTGATTGACGCTGCGGCAATGCTGATTGTCGCCCAGCGTCAATCAGCCCTTGCCAAGCCGGGAGCCAGCGACAATGATCCGGCCACCCGGCTCCAATCTTCTCATCCAGATTGACGCCAAGTTCTCATCCTGATCGTCGCGCTATAGTTATGTGACGTCCGCGTCCGAGACGGGACTACCAAATGGTCGTTGCGGTCTCTAAGACGAAGCGTGTTCTCGGCGATTTGCGAGCGCATCGTCCCCAGTTCCTCTCGATCTCGGACGCGCGCAAGCGGGCGGCCGAACTCTACGCCGAGACGCGGTACGCGGAGGCACCAGAGGACGTCCTGCCGACGAGGGAGCTGTCGCCTGGACGCTAGGCCGGCTTCTGCTTAAGCTATATGCGAATGCGGGCGCGGCCGAGGTAAATCAACAAGCGCGAGAAGCCGCCGAGCGAGGGCACCAACGATGAGGTCCGGCGAGCCTTCGTCCAGGAGAGCAATCAGGTCCTCGCGCGAAGAGCATTCTTGAACTCGACCGGCAGCAGCTGAACGCCGCCCGCCACAGCGTCTCGTCCCACCAGCAATGCCAGAAATGCGTTGCCTAACTGAAGGCGGCCCTCAGCTCGACAGCCGAAAGTACCCGGACGAAAGTCTGGCCTGACCAAGGGCGTCGACTTGTGGTGTGAGCGTCGAGCGCAGGCAACTCGGGTCCGGTCACAATGCGGAAGATCGAAGCTCGCCGCGCGAAGCACCGCCGCTCATCAGGCACGAAGCCTAGTGCGCCGGGCTCAGGAAAAGATCAGCCCCGGGATCCGCTGGGGGCTCTGCTGGATCTACTTCACCGCGAATCGGCGCGCCAGCACGTCGACAAGGACGATGTCCACGTATACCCCAACTGCATCAACTGTCGGCGACTTCATCGCCGACGCCATCAACGGCGTGGCCGTCGTCGCTCGTCCTGCCACATCTTCGCGACCTCGGCATCGTTGCGATCCACGGTCAACGGTCTGTCAGCTTATCAACAGCTGAGTATATTACGTTCCAGAATAAGTCACCAGGGACCGAGTTTAGCTAGTTTTGCAAAGGAAGGTAAGATGAATCCATTCGAGACAGGACAGGTACAGCCCGGCGCAGGCATCCCTCCTGAGTCTTCAGGACAAGAGGGCGGACAAAACGGAGCGGCGGCGCAGTGGAACGCGGTCGTTACAGGCCACGCAAACTGCGCGCCCTCCGCCGACGCAGGTGCCAACAACGAGGCGCTTGAAGACTGGGCTGCTGAACCGGAGGCGGGCATACTTGAGGATCGGGATGAAGCGGTGCGCCGAGTGAATGCTCTCGGCGAGAACGTTTGGCTGAATCTTGAATCGCTGTTCCTTACTAGCCTGCCTAGACTTCCGAGCGCTATCGTTCAACTTGACGTGCCCTTCAATCGGCTGACCACTCTGCCCGATAGCCTGCCCGCTTCGCTAATGCGTCTTGACGTCAGGGGCAATCAGCTGACAACCCTGCCCGCACTCCCGACCGAGCTGACATTCCTCGACCTCAACCACAATGAGTTGCAGGAACTGCCTGAGTTGCTCCCTGCCTCACTGCAGTATCTTCGCGTGAGCGACAATCAATTAGCGAATCTACCGGAAGCCCTTCCCACCACACTCGAGTTCCTCAACGCCAGCGGAAACCAACTGACGCGTCTGCCGCAGCATCTGCCTGCTACACTTTCCGTTCTCGACGTGAGGGGCAATCAGCTGACAACCCTGCCCGTACTCCCGACCGAGCTGAGATTTCTCGACGCGAGCTCCAACCGGCTGCGGAGCCTGCCGGCGGTCATACCTGCCGAGCTCGAGTTTCTCGACCTACACCACAATGAGTTGCAAGAACTGCCTGAGGTGCTCCCTGCCTCACTGGAGACTCTTAACGTCAGCCACAATCAATTGACAAATCTACCGGAGGTCCTTCCCACCATGCTCGAGTTCCTCTACGCCAGCGAAAACCAACTAACACGTCTGCCGCAGCAACTGCCTGCTTCGCTGGTGCGTCTCGACGTCGGCCAAAACCAATTGTCGAGTCTACCGGACGACCTGCTAACGCAATTTTCCGATAATGACAGTGTAATTCTGGACGATAATCCTCTGCCTGAACAGGTGCTCAGGGACCTGCAGGCAGCCCTACAAGCCGAAGGCTATGGCGGTCCGACCGTCTACTATTCGTACAATGACGAAAGTGAATTGTCTGGGACCGACGATGAACAGGAATATGATTTCATTGAAACGGTCTCAAATTGGCTCCGGGGCAACCAACAAGAGGGCGATGAAGAGGTGCTGACAGCTTGGAAGGACGTTGCTGAAGAGCCGGGCGCCCAGGAATACGCGCTCTTCCTTGGCAGACTGTTCGACTCCGTGAACGCTGAGAACGAAGAATTCCGGCTTTCGGTGGCCAATGATCTGCGCCAAGCGGCGAAAGACCCGGAATTACGTACGCGCTACTTTGAGCTGGCCCTCGACGCCAACGAGAGCTGCGAGGATCGCAGGACTTTGACCTGGAACGGCATGCAGACCGCACGCCTCATCGCCGACGTCAAAAACGGCGTCTATAAAAGCAATGACCGTTTTCCAGATCTGGTTGAATTGGGCCGGGTCATGTTCCGCCTGGATGCGCTGGAGAGAATTGCGCGCGATAAGGTTCACTCACTAGGCTCGGTCGACAGCGTCCAAGATATTGACGCTATCGAGGTCTTCCTTGCCTATCAAAATAGGCTCCGCGAGCGACTTGGGCTGCAACACGTCGCACCGAACATGCGCTTTTTTGCGGTTTCCGGCGTGACCGACGCTGACGTTGACAGCGCAGAAGCTACCGTGCGGGACCGAGAAGTGGCGGAATTCGCCGACTATTTGGCGCTGGACTGGCAACCTTGGGATGACGTCGTGAGTCACATCGCCCCCGAAGACCACGCTATGGCTCAGAACCAGCTTATTGCTGCAATGGAAACAGAGTTCGATAACCGGCTGCAGCAACAGCTGGCCGACCAAGGCCTGACCGGGGCTGAAGCTGACTTGGTTGAAGACGCCAAGCGCGAGTTAGGTCCCGCTATTCGCAAAGAGATCGCACGCGAGATCAAGGGGGCTCTTAGAGACAAGGTTCTCAATGAGCACGGCCTCACCCTATGAAGAAGCCCTTGCGCTATGAGAACGCTGAGCGCCCCCACGTTCCATCTTCTGAGAGGATGGAGTGACTACGGAGAAGCCGACGAGCAAGATCTCACCCGAGGTCCAGGCCCGAGCGGTTCGGATGGTTCCGGATCGCGCAAGCGAGCCCCTTCGTGCTGGCCGGCAGTGACCCCAATTGTCGCCAAGATTGGCAATGAGCCGCAGAAGTGACCTTGCCCCTAGGGCTTAATCCAGTTCGAAGTTCGTTCTGGCCCCTAGAGAGGACCAGAGCATGAAGCGCAGCCGCTTTAGGGAAGAGCAGATCATCGGGATTTTGAAGGAGCACGAGGCTGGCGTTGCGGTCGCCGATCTGTGCCGCAAGCATGGCGTGAGCGACGCCAGCATTTACAAGTGGAAGGCCTAAGCTCACGACACAAGTGCAACACCTGTTAGGGTGTTGTGGCGATGGGACAATGTTACGGCCAGCTCAGCCTTAGGGAGCGTATCGAGATTTATCGTCTGCATGCGGACGGCAAATCTCAAAACGAGATAGCGCTTGCGCTCGACCGAGCGCGTTCGACGATCAGTCGGGAACTGCGCCGCAACTCGCAATCCACGAGGGTTTGGAAGGGAGGCTATGAACCTGTCCGAGCTCAGCAATTGGCCGAGCGTCGGCGCAAGTGGGATGGTCGCTTCAAATTGGCGCGCCAGCCGGACCTGCGCAAGCTCGTCGGCGAAAGCCTTGCGATGGGACATTCGCCAGAGCAAGTCGCTGGCCGGCTGGCGCGAGAGCATGGTCGCGTCATCATCAGCCATGAGTCGATCTATCGCTTCATCTATCATCGGACGGCTCAGAAGGATTATTGGCATCGTCTGCTACCACGCCATAAGCTCAGGCGAGGACGTCGCAGGCGGCCAAGCGGGAGCCCCGCCAGCTTCATCAAGCAGCGCCGCCCCATCAGCGAGCGCCCTGCTGAGGTGGAGAGCCGCCGGGAGCCGGGCCATTGGGAGGCCGACTTCATGCTGTTCGCCAGCTATGGTCAGGGCCTGCTCGTCCTGCACGAACGGCAAACCCGCTTCAGTATCGTTCAGCACCTTCCTGACCGAAAGGCGCTCCTCACCGCTCAAGTGATCGCCCGACAACTCCGCAAGCTTCCTCAGGTGATGCGAAAACCGTCAGCTTCGACAACGGAACCGAGTTCGCAGAGCATCACAGGCTCCACAAAAAACTGGGCGTTCCAACCTTCTTCTGCGATCCACACAGCTCTTGGCAAAAGGGAGGCGCGGAAAACTCGATCGGTCGCTTGCGACGTATCGCTCCGGCGTAGGCCGCCTTGTTCGGCGTGACCGGCACCCTAAGGATATGGCCTTAAGTCCAGCCTTGAGGTCATGCGGCGATGCAGATGGAAGTTTTGGGCGCCGAACGGCGGCGTCGATGGAGTTATAAGGATAAGGTTCGTCTGATCGAGGAGACGATGCAGTCCGGGCAGACCGTCTGCGGAGTTGCCCGGCGGCATGGGGTGGCTCAGAGCCTGCTGTTCACCTGGCGCCGGCAGGCGCGGCAGGGCCGGCTGGGTGCCGAGGCTGTGCCGGCTATCGTTCCTGTCGCCATCGTGTCGTCGCAGGCTGACGACTTGACGAGGGTGCCATCACCACCGTCGCCATCGCGTGCCGCACCGAGCATGCGGGCCGGAAAGATCGAGATCGAACTGGACGACTGCTGCGTGCGCGTCGACCGCGACGTAGACACCGAGGCACTTCGGCGCATTCTCGACCTTTTGAGGCCGCGATGATTCCGATCCCGAGCGGCGTCAAGGTCTGGATTGCGACCGGCCACACGGACATGCGCCGTGGCATGCAGAGCCTGGCCCTGATGGTCCAGGAGATTTTGAAGCGAGATCCCCACGCCGGCGATCTCTACATCTTCCGCGGCCGTCGCGGGGATCTGGTCAAGATCCTGTGGCATGACGGGATCGGCTTGTCGCTCTACGCCAAGCGCCTCGACCGAGGAAAGTTCATCTGGCCTTCGGTGTCCAATGGCGCGGTGTCGATCTCGGCCGCGCAGATGGCCTACATGCTTGAGGCGATCGATTGGAGGAATCCGCAGCTGACATGGCGGCCACAAAGCGCAGGCTGAGCAGAGATAGTTGCGGATTCCGGTATTTAGGGAGTTCCAACCGGCCTGATCTGTGATTCACTACGTCGCATGAAAGCTGATTGCGATGCTGGACCGGATGACGTCGTCGCCCTGAAACAGGCGTTGGGGGCCGAGCGCGCGAAGGGATTGGAGGTCGCTGCCGAGCTTGCGGCTGCCCGAGCCAAGGCATCGGAAGACGAAGCCCTGATCGCGTCCCAGAAGCTGCAGATCGCCAAGCTGAGGCATCAGATTTACGGGCAGCGGTCGGAGCGTTCATCACGCCTGCTCGAACAACTGGCGCTGACGTTCGAAGAGCTGGAAGCTGGCGCCACCGAGGACGAGCTTGCGGCGGAACGCGCCGCGGCGAAGACCAGCACGGTCCGCGCCTTCACGCGCAAGCGCACCGAGCGACAAACCTTCCCCGAACATCTGCCCCGCGAGCGGGTGGTGATCGAGCCGCCGGCGGCTTGCGAATGCTGCGGCAGCCAGCGGCTGCGCAAGCTCGGCGAGGACGTGACGCGGACGCTGGAGGTGGTGCCGCGCCAATGGAAGGTGATCGAGACGGGGCGGGAGAAGTTCTCCTGCCGGGACTGCGAGAAGATCAGCCAGGCGCCGGCGCCGTTCCATGCCGTGGCGCGGGGATGGGCCGGGCCGAGCCTGCTGGCGATGATCATGTTCGAGAAGTTCGGTCAGCATCAGCCCTTGAACCGCCAGGCCGAGCGCTACGCGCTGGAGGGCGTGCCGATAGCGCTCTCGACCATGGCGGATGCCGTGGGGTCGGTCTGTGCGTCGCTGGACCCGCTGCTGCGCCTGGTTGAAGCGCATGTCATGACGGCCGAGCGCCTTCATGCCGACGATACGACCGTGCCGGTGCTGGCCAAGGGAAAGACTGACACGGGGCGGTGCTGGATCTATGTCCGGGACGACCGGCCGTTCGGTGGTGCGGACCCGCCGGCAGCGATGTTCTACTACTCGCGTGATCGCAAGGGCGAGCATCCGCAGGCGCATCTGGCGCGGTATACCGGCATCCTGCAGGCCGACGCCTATGACGGCTATAACCAGCTCTATCTGGCTGGACGCGGCCCTGGACCGATCCACGAGGCGTCGTGCTGGGCGCATGCGCGGCGCCCGTTCTTTGCCATGGCCGATCTGGAGGAGAATGCGCGCCGCAAGGCTGCGGGCAAGAAGGAGATCCCGCTTTCTCCGATCGCAATCGAGGTCGTGCGCCGGATCGATGCGTTGTTCGAGATCGAGCGTTCCATCAATGGCAAAAGCGCGCAGGAGCGTCTCGAAGCACGGCAGACGCTCAGTCGGCCTTTGACCGAAGACCTGCGGCTCTACATGCAAGAGCAACTCGCCAAGCTCGCCCGGGGGCACGACCTTGCCAAGGCATTCAATTACGTGCTGAAGCGATGGCCGAGCTTCACGCTGTTCCTCGATGACGGTCGTGTGTGCCTCTCCAACAATGCCGCCGAGCGCGGTCTGCGAGGCATCGCCCTAGGTCGAAAATCCTGGCTCTTCTGCGGGTCTGATCGCGGCGGCCGGCGCGCAGCTGCGATGTACAGCCTGATCGTCACCGCCAAAATGAACGGCATCGATCCGCAGGCCTGGCTCGCCGATGTCCTCGCGCGCATCGCCTCTCACCCGGCTCACCGGCTGGACGAATTGCTGCCCTGGAAATGGACACCGGCATCAGCGCTCTCCGCTCGAGCGGCATAGCCATGCACGTCAACAAGGTTCATCACGTCACCACCCTCACCCAGGTCGCGAAACCTCGGGGAAGATGAAGGCTGGCTGATCGACGTGGCCAACGAGATGGAGATCGAGGACGGCGTGGTCTGGGTCTATGGCGTCGGAGAAGATGGCGTCCAGGCCTTCACCAACGCGGGCGTCGAAAATCTGATCGAACAAGTTCGAATGCACAAGGAGAACCAAGGATTGCTCAAACGCCGGCAATCCAGATAATATAGTCAGACTGCGGCCTACGCCGGGTGCTTACGCTCTTACCGGCATGAGCGAGAGCGTTGCGCATGAAGTGAACGCGACAACGCTGCCAGGTGGCATTGAGCACCTAGGCGACGGTGGCCTTGATGCCCTGGACGGCCAAAATCGGCAGCATGCTACATTTGTCTGTTCCTCAGCAACACGTCACCTTCTGCTGTGCGGGGGTAGTTAACCGTTACTTCAAATGATGGCAATAACCCCAGAATGGCTTGCAGGGTCGGCTGACCTTCATAGAGTTCGCGGTCGCTATATTCGGTGTAGATGAAACGCGAGTACCTCATGGTCCGCATCCCGCCGGCGATGACGTCAGCTTCGGCTCCTTGAACGTCCATCCAGATCAAGTCGACTTCACCTAGCTGGACTTCGCGGCTCCAGTCGTCCAGCCGACGCGTTTTAACCGAGAAGGGATGTTCAAACCGAACCCAATCATATTCGATCAAATGGTTCTTCGGACGGCGTATTGAACCTGATAGATCCCAATTCTTCGCATCCCCGTCCGCATTGCTGGGGTGAAAGTCGATTGTCCCATTCCGGTCGCTAATTGCGACTTCAAAAAGTTCCACTTTATCGAGGGATTTGCCCAGCTTTCTTTTAAAGCGAGCGATCGCTCGGGGATCTGGCTCGAAACAGTAGAGCTTGCATTGCGGGCACAAATCGAGGAACGCGAGCGTATCAGTTCCGTCATTGCAGCCGATATCTAGGATAACCGGATTGGGCTTTTTCAGAAGGGATAGGATGTCCTTATGTACTTCTACTGACGACATGAGAGCTTTCCATAGTGTGCAGAGCGGGGGGGGCTTTCCAAAAATGCATATCATACCGCTTGTAGGAAGGTGCATTATCGACGATAAGAAGTTCCTTTTATCTGAGGGCCGCTCGCAATATTTGGACAGCGTCTGCATCAAATGAAGTATATGTACGCTCTTTTGTCTTGGACTTAAAGCTGAACCTTGGCGGTGTTCTACGGGCGGGCATTCGGAGTGGGGTCTGCGCCATGGTATGCTGCGCGGTATAAAAGTACGTTCCAATACTGTGTAGTTCATGCTTGGTCTGACGGCCCGCAAATGTGATGCGAGAAGAATCAATGCTAGTTTCGTCCAATAGCTAGCGTATCAACTATGGCTTCTAATGGGTCTTGCCCGAGTATGGCAGCGGCACCGTCATCGGCGCACGTGTGCCGAGGGCCCGCTTGCGGCCACCTCTGCGGCGCACCGTGAGCCGTTCCTCCCGGTACAGCCGGAACAGCATCTTGTGATTGACCAGGTAGGCCTCCCGCCTGAGTAGGACGTGCAGGCGACGATAGCCGAAGCGGCGGCGCTCATGGGCGATCGCCCTCATGCGCTGCCGCAGCCCGGCATCATCGGCCCGGCTCGTCTGATATCTGACCGTCATGCGGCAACAGCCGACGGCTTTACACGCCCGCCGATTGCTCATCCCGTGAACGCCCACGAGATGTACGACAGCCTTCCGCTTCGCCGCGGGCGTCACCACTTCTTTCCCAGGAGATCCTTCAGGGCGGCATTGTCCAGCAGGGCATCCGCCAGCAGCCGCTTGAGCCGCGTGTTCTCGTCCTCCAGCGTCTTCAGCCGCTTGACCTCCGAGACGTCCATTCCGCCGAATTTGGCCTGATGGACTCACGTTTGAAGTGCAACGGTTGATTTGAGTTTTGAGAATGCCTCGGCGGGTGTCTGGAAGTCCAGACACTTGCGCGGGGTATGGTTGAGGCGGTGGACGCGTTGTCTGATGGCGGCTGGCGTCATGGATTTGAGGTCAGTTTTTCGTGGCAAGAAGCGTCGCAAGGTAAGCATCCGCCGTAGGCCGCAGGGGGTGCCGGTTTGCGGCGTCATCTGGAAAGAGATTTCAGAGCTGCCGACGCGCTTTGACAAGCTCGATCAGGTTGTCGATCCCGAAGTCGGTCAAGGCCATGACGCCATCGTCACCAGCGCCGTAGACCCAGATGACGCCATCCTCGATGTCCAATTCGCTGGCGACGTCGTGCAACCATTCTTCATCTTCACCGAGGTCCTGGGCAACCTTGGCGATGGTGGTGACGTGGTGAACTTTGTTGACGTGCGTGGTCATGCCGCTCGGGTGGAGAGCGCTGCGGCCTGAGGCGTCCAGTTCCAGAGCAGCAGTTCGTCGAGCTGTTGGGACGGGTGAGCGGCAATCCGGTCAATGACATCGGTCAGCCAGGCTTGCGGATCGATTCCGTTCATTTTGGCCGTGACGATCAGGCTGTACATGGCCGCCGCGCGCCGACCTCCGCGATCGGAGCCGCAGAACAGCCAGGATTTTCGACCGAGAGCGATGCCTCTCAGACCGCGCTCCGCGGCATTGTTCGAGAGGCAGATCCGCCCGTCATCGAGGAACGCGGGATCGTGTCCCATAGAGTGGTGTAGCTGGCATGGTGGATCACCGGGCGATTCCGGTGCGGGCCGAGCTGGTCAGCCTGCCACGGCGGGCAGGCCAGCAATGGGATCATCGCTCAAAGGCGCGATGGTTTCCAGAGTCATGTAGCGGGCGCGCTGGACGGCCCACTCGTCGTTCTGCTCGAGCAGGATCGCACCGACGAGACGGACGATTGCTTCCTCGTTTGGGAAGATGCCGACGACCTCGGTGCGGCGCTTGATCTCGCCATTGACCCTCTCGATTGGATTGGTCGAGTGCAGCTTGGCGCGGTGCTGTGCCGGGAAGCTCATATAGGCGAGCACGTCAGGCTCGGCCTCATCCATGAGGGCGGCGAGCTTGGGCACGTTGGGACGGATCTGGTCGGCGACCTTGCGCCATTGCGCCTTGGCTGCCTCGGCGTCGTCCTGGGCAAAGGCCGTGGCGATGAAGGCGGAGACCACGCGGCGCCCGCTCTTACCGGCATGAGCGAGAGCGTTGCGCATGAAGTGAACGCGACAACGCTGCCAGGTGGCATTGAGCACCTTGGCGACGGTGGCCTTGATGCCCTCGTGAGCATCCGAGATCACGAGCTGCACGCCACGCAGTCCACGGCGTGTGAGCTTGCGCAGGAACGCGGTCCAGAACGTCTCGGCCTCGGACGGGCCGACGTCCATGCCCAGCACCTCGCGTCGGCCGTCGCTGTTGACGCCGATCGCGACGATAACCGCGACCGAGACGATGCGCCCGTTCTGGCGCACCTTCACGTAGGTGGCGTCGATCCACAGATACGGCCAGTCGCCTTCGATCGGACGGGCGAGAAAGGCCTTCACCTTGTCGTCGATCTCGCCACAGAGCCGGCTCACCTGGCTCTTGGAGATGCCGCTCATCCCCATCGCCTGCACGAGGTCGTCGACCGAACGGGTCGAGACGCCCTGGACGTAGGCTTCCTGGATCACGGCGGTCAGCGCCTTCTCGGCCATCCGGCGCGGCTCCAGGAAGCCCGGGAAGTAGCTTCCCTTGCGCAGCTTGGGAACGCGCAGCTCGACCGAACCGGCCCGCGTCTCCCAGGTCCGGTCACGGTAGCCGTTGCGCTGCGCCAGACGCTCGGAGCTCTTCTCGCCATAGGCCGCCCCGGTCAGCCCGGCGACTTCCATCTCCATCAACCGCTGCGCTGCAAAGCCGATCATCTCGCGCAGAAGATCCGCGTCCGGGGCCTTCTCCACGAGTGCGCGAAGGTTCATCATCTCGTCGGTCATCGGTGGTTCCTCGAATCAGGTTGGTGTCAGCAACCCGACCCTACCGGGCAATCGCCGGTGACCACCGCAAAGCCGTCCACCCGCTACAGCGCTATGGGGGAGCGCGCGGGCGGACGGCTTTGCTCTACCGAGTTACACCACGCCCGGGGACACGACCGAACGCGGTGAAGCGGAGCTTGTTGCGCTCGAGCTCGGTCCGAAGCCGGAGCGCGAGATCCGCAGCGCTTGAGGATGTAGTTGAACGCCTTGGCGAGGTCGTGGCCACGGGACAGTTTGGCGAGTTGCTCACGCATATAGACCTCCAGGTCCTCGACCAGAGGCTGGCTCAGCGCCTGCCGCACCCGAACGCGCTCCTCGGCGCTCCTGCCATTGACGGAGCGTTCGATCTCGAACAATGCATCGATCCGTCGCACCATCTCGACCGCGATCGGCGACAGCGGAATGTCCTTCTTGCCGGAAGCCTTGCGTCGCGCGTTCTCGTCGATGTCGGCCATGACGAAGAACGGGCGCCGGGCATGTACCCAACACGCCGCTTCGCGGATCGCTCCAGGTTGGCGCTCCGCCAGATAGAGCTGGTTATACCCGTCATAGGCATCGGCCTGCAGGATGCCGGCATAGCCTGCCAGATGCGTCTGCGGGTGCTCGCCCCTGCGGTCGCGGGAGTAGTAGAACATCGCTGCCGGCGGTCGGCGCCGCCAAACGGCCGATCGTCCCGGACGTAGATCCAGCATCTCCCCGTATCGGTCTTGCCCTTGGCCAGCACCGGCACGGTCGTGTCATCGGCATGAAGGCGCTCGGCCGCCAGAACGTGGGATTCGACTAGGCGTAGCAGAGGTTCCAGCGACGCACAGACCGATCCAACGGCATCCGCCATGGTCGACAGCGCGATCGGCACGCCTTCCAAGGCGTAACGCTCGGCCTGGCGGTTCAATGGCTGATGCTGGCCGAACTTCTCGAACATGATCATGGCCAACAAAGCTCAGACCAGCCCATCCCCGCGCCACGGCGTAGAACGGCGCAGGCGCCTGGCTGATCTTCTCGCAGTCACGGCAGGAGAACTTCTCCCGCACCGTCTCGACAACCTTCCACTGCCGCGGCACAGCCTCCAGCGTCCGCGTCACGTCCTCGCCGATCTTGCGCAGGCGATGGCCGCCGCAGCACTCGCACGCGGGTGGCGGATCGATCACAACCCGCTCGCGCGGCAGATGCTCCGGGAAGGTCTGGCGCTCCGCACGCTTGCGCGTAAATACGCGGACGGTCGTCGTCCTGGCCGCGGCTTGCTCTGCCGACAGCTCGTCCTCGGTGGCGTCGACTTCCAGTTCCTCGAAGGTCAGCGCCAACTGCTCGATCAGCCGCGACGAGCGCTCCGACTGTTGTCCGTAGATCTGATGCCGCAGCTTGGCGATCTGCAGCTTCTGCTGGGCGATCAGCGCGCTGTCTTCCGAGGCTTTCGCGCGGGCGACAGCCAGCTCCGCCGCAATTTCCAAACCCCTGGCGCGCTCGGCTGCCAGCGCCTCTTTCAAGGCCGCTATGTCATCGGGACCGGCGTCGCGCTCAGCATTCATACAGCGCAGTGAATCACAGATCGAAGGTATTGTGACTCCCCAAACGCCCAAAGCCGAAGGATTATTGGCTCAACCCGCGCTTTGCGGTCGCCAGCTTGCCTGCGGATGTCTCCAGTCGATGCCCTCGATCGAGGGCTGTTGTTGATGCCCCTACTTTTCATGATGATGCTCCCTCAAATCGATCTTCTCGACACGGTGGTCTCGCAATTGACGAACCGCTTTCAGAGCTTTCGTGCTGTCCGGGAACAGGAAGCGGCCGGAGTGTTCACGCGTGGTCACAATACGTCCAGAGCGAAGCTGGACGTAGATCCACTTGGCAGTAATATGCATGCGATCTGCCAATTTAGTAACGGTGAGACTACCAGGGATCGCAGGCCAACGTGTCTGGCGACGCTGGATCTTTATACGGTTCTTGAGGCGAATGCCTTGCACCGTGGCCGGGATAACTTTGTCCGTTTCCCACGGTGAGTGATGTCCTTCCGTTGTCAGTATGAGCGCGATCTCATCGTCGGACCGCCCCTCGTTGCAAGCGTGCAGATGCGCTCGATCATTTCCCGATATCTGGGCAAGGCTGTAACAGCATTGACGGGCAGCGTCACCACGAGCTCTGTCGTTGCACCGCCGCGCCACACGATACGGACCGTAGCCTTGTCGCGCTCGCATCGCCGCAACACAACCTTATCGATGAGACACCGCAAAAGCGCTTTGCGTTGGTCTCTGCGCGTCGCCGGATCGTTCCACAGCCCTGGAAGGCGATTTCCGAGGGCTACGACTTTGGCGCGAAGATCAGGAGGAACACCTGCTGGCTCGCTGGATTTGAGACTCTTGCGTTGTGCGAACCCATCCTCGGCTCGGCGCAAATCCAACAAGGCCGATTCCCAGCGTCGCTCCAATTCGCCGGTCACCAATCGATTGTCGGGATCGGCACGATTGAACTGACGTTCCGCAAGGGATGCCTGATACCGAAGCCTCTCGATCTGCTGTTCTTCTGCAAGGCGGAGGGCTCTTTCAGAGTGTTGATGCGCTTTCCGGGCTTTCGATAACGCGTCGATCTCTGCCGGCGCCACTGCTTCCAGGAATGCTGCAGCAACCTGGATATCGATTGGAGCTGCACGCAGATTCTGGCATTCCGGAGCACCACGCTGGATCTTCAGGTGGTTGCAGACGTACTGACTGCCGCCCTTGTAGCGCACGGCCATCTTGTGTCCGCACTCGCCGCAATAGGTGATGCCGTGCAGGAGGGCAGCTCCATCCCGTGGAATGCCGCGGCTCTTGATATGCTGGTACTCAGCACGGTTGTCGCACAGCATGGCCTGGATCTTCTCGAAGGTCTCCCAATCGATATAGGCAGGGTACTTGTCCTTCACCATGATCCTCCAGTCCTTCCCACGACGCGGAGACTTCTGTGGACGTTCCCCTGGTACCCTGGACGGCTTCTGCCAAGTCCTTCCATAGACGAAGGCCCCTGCATAGGCCGGATTCCTGAGAATCGCCGTCACGGCCGATACCGTCGCGGGCTGCCAGCGCAGATCCCCATGGCGATCGCGACGAGGCAGCGCCAGCCCGCGGCCTACGAGGACCCGCATAACCTGCGCAGACGTTCGTACCTTCAGGAACGTCTCGAAGAGCAACAGCAAGCGCTGTTGCACCTCGATGTTCGGATCTTTTGTGACCACGCCGGACGGATCCCGCGCGAGTCCCGCCGGCAGCTGCAAAGCCAATTCGCCGCGTTCCGCTTTTGCCAGAAGCCCTGTCGTCATCCGGCTCCTGATCGTGTGTAACTCCAACTCGGAGATCGTGCCCTTCAATCCGAGCAGAAGACGGCCATTCGGCGTTCCGGGATCGTAGATCCCATCACGGTCAGCGATCAGGCAGCGACGATGTCCGCACACGTCGAGTAACGGGTACCAATCCGAACAGTTGCGCGCCAAGCGCGTCACGTCGACGGATAGAATGAGGCCGATCTCACCAAGGGTGACGCGAGCGACGAGATCATTGAAGCCCTTTCTGTGAGCTGCCCCGGCGCCGCTCTGTCCAAGATCACTATCGATCACATCGATGTCGGCCTCGCGCCATCCGAGGTCGCGGGCGCGCTGTGAGAGAGCGTATTGAAGCCTCAGGCTCTCTTGATTTGTGATCACCTGGTGCGGCGTCGATTGCCGGACATACACCACTGCTCTGCGGTCCAAGTGATCCGGTTTGACGAGTTCGGAGCCCATCGCTCACCTCCCGCATGACTTGGCCGAGATCTTCCGCGATCGCTTGCCGGAGCGCTTCCGGTAAGCTTCGCCAGACCTGTCGAGGTTCGATGGGCATGTGCCCTCGCTCTCTTCGGCCAACGCGATGAGATCCTGCAGCGCGCCCAGGTCCAGCTTGGTCGGCGCGGCGCGCGACAAGGTATTCCGCTCAAGATTTGTCACCCCGAGCGGCAAAAGAAGCGTGAGACCGAATCGATAATGTACACGCGCAAAAGGCTCCTTGCACGCTCCGCGCTTGGTCGATTCCTTGCCGACCGAGATCAGGCGATAGCGTCGTCCGTAGAGCGGATGGCGAGGGTCGACGACCTCGACCTCATCGCAAACGGCCACGTCATCGTGGCTCCTATGGGTATCTTTAATTGCCCTCGAGCATGTAAGCCATCTGCGCGGCCGAGATCGACACCGCGCCGTCCGACGCCGAAGGCCAGATGAACCTGCCGCGATCCAGGCGCTTGGCGTACAGCGACATACCCAACCCGTCATGCCAGAGAATCTTGACCAGATCGCCGCGACGGCCGCGGAAGATGTAGAGATCGCCGGCATGCGGGTCGCGCTTCAGGCTCTCCTGGACTCCAAGCGCCAGGCTCTGCATGCCACGGCGCATGTCGGTGTGGCCGGTCGCGATCCACACGCGTATCCCTGACGGAATTGGGATCATCGCGTTCGCCCGTCCGTCAACGCCGCGACGGCAGCCTTCAGCGTCGCCTCATCGACTGCGCCGGTGATCCGCATTCTGGCTCCGGCTGCAAGCTCGATCTCAATCGCGCCGCCGCCGGTCGGCACGGCCGGCTCTGCGATCACAGTCGCCGGAACGAAGTCCAGTCGCGGCCCAGCTTCATTCTGTTCCGCGCGGAACAGCCGCCGCCACTTCAGAAGCAATGAACGTGAGATGCCGTACCGCCAGGCTGTTGCCGAAACCTGCCGGCTCCCCTGCAGGCTCTCCATCACGATCCTGAGCTTCTCGTCCTCAGACCAGCGTCGCCGCCGACCCGTCTCAACCACTTCAAGCCGCCCGATCCGGGCACTGTCCTTATCTCTGTCCATAAGGACAGTTCTCAGCATCAACACCAAATTGCCAAGGCGGCCCCCGGCGGAGGGTTACGCCGTTCCTCCCGGTACAGCCGGAACAGCTTCTTGTGATTGACCAGGTAGCCCTGTCGCCTGAGCAGGACGTGCAGGCTTCGATAGCCGAAGCGGCGGCGCTCATGTGCTATCGCCCTCATGCGCTGCCGCAGCCCGGCATCATCGGCCCGGCTCGTCTGGTATCTGACCGTCATGCGGCAACAGCCGATGGCTTTACACGCCCGCCGTTCGCTCATCCCGTGAACGCCCACGAGATGTGCGACAGCCTTCCGCTTCGCCGCGGGCGTCACCACTTCTTTCCCAGGAGATCCTTCAGGGCGGCATTGTCCAGCATGGCGTCCGCCAGCAGCCGCTTGAGCCGCGTGTTCTCGTCCTCCAGCGTCTTCAGCCGCTTGGCCTCCGAGACGTCCATTCCGCCGAACTTGGCCTTCCACTTGTAAATGCTGGCGTCGCTCACGCCATGCTTGCGGCACAGGTCGGCGACCGCAACGCCAGCCTCGTGCTCCTTCAAAATCCCGGTGATCTGCTCTTCCGTAAAGCGGCTGCGCTTCATGCTCTGGTCCTCTCTAGGGGCCAGAACGAACTTCAAACTGGATTAAGCCCTAGGGGCAAGGTCAAGCTGAATCGACCGATGAATCAAATGTCTGACAAGGCCGCGCCCGGCTTCACTCCCAAGCAGGGCCAGTATCTGGCGTTCATCGACGCCTACACTCGCGTCAACCGGCGGCCGCCCGCCGAACGCGACATCAAGCATTATTTCGGCGTCACGCCGCCGACCGTGCACCAGATGATCCTCACACTTGAGCGCGCCGGCTTCATTTGCAGAACTCCGGGCGCCTCACGCAGCATCCAAGTCCTCGTCGCCCCCGAAGACCTGCCGATCCTGCAGGACCACTATCAACCGGTCAAAACCTCTGTGTCGAGGTACTAATCCTACCGCTTCAAGAGTGAGCTCCGACGCAAGGCGGCCCTCACCGAAGGCTTACGCAGGTTCTCGTCTTCCAAAACAATTCAGCCGGTTGGCCACCAAGACCTTCATTCCTCGGAAATATGATTTTTTCGGCGCATCAATGCTGGCAGACTCCGGCAATCATCAGCCACATATTTCCTTCGGTAGCTATCTAGTTGCACCAGAACTGAACGGAATTCCTCCTTTACATCGTGAGACGGCGCTCGAAGGCTACAATCGCCACCGCGAATGAGGCAATTGCACATCCAAAGAGAGCCACAATATGATTCCAAATGCTTCCAACCGGCGACCCTAGCATATTTGAGCGAATAATTTCGATTGAATGTCCCAATGGCAGGAACGCCGCTATCGTTTGATATGGTCCAGGAAGCTGCGCAACTGGAAACACAGTTCCGCACACGAACACCATTGGTGTTAGCACAAGCGTTTGATAAAATACGAAATACTCATGGCTTGGCGACATTGAAACGATCGCCATTGCTAGACTTCCGAAAGCCAGTCCCGTGAGCAACATTCCGGGAACCGATAGCACAACTGATTGCAGGTTAGCGTAGCCAAGGACTGCAGCAACCACGCCAACCCCCACACCAGCGCACGTCGACTTACTTAACGACCATACAAGCTCACCGAGAACGATGTCCCCTAGCGTCAGCTCCGTGCACATCATCGCTTCCCATGTCCTGTGAAAGGACATTCGCCAGAACGCACCATACATCATTTCAAACGTCGCAGTTGTCATAACGCTGGTCGCAACAATTCCACCCACCAGAAACTCTATGTACGACACACCACCAACGGGCCCAATGATTATGCCAAGACCGATACCGAGCCCAAGCAAGTTCGTAAGCGGATCGGCAAGAATTCCGATGAGGGATCCAACCGCAACCTTACGCCAACCAACGTAATTGCGTAGCCATACTGCAGACCAATTCCAACAATTCGCCGGCATTACCGCACGGTACCGATACATCGCCTAGGCCTCCAATTCACGTCCAGTTAGCCGCAAGAATACGTCCTCTAGATTTGCCGATCGCTCCATTAAGCGCAGCCTTGCTCCACCCTGCAATCGTTCTCGTACTCGCGCAATATCCGACGAGTAGCAATAGACGGTCTCACCGCTCACCTCGACACGAGTTGCGTGCGTTTTGACCAGATTAGCAATCTTGCCGGGATCGTCACCATATATCTCCAGTACATCACATCCAACCACCGTCTCTATTAAGTCAGCCGGCTTCCCCTGTGCGATAATATGCCCCTCGTCAAGCACGCAGATCCGATCACATAAACGCTCTGCTTCCTCCATAAAATGCGTACTCAACAAAATCGTCTTTCCCTTTCCTAGCAATACCCGCAGTCTGTCCCATATTATGTGCCGCGCGGGCGGATCCAACGCAGTCGTCGGCTCGTCCATAATAAGCAGGTCCGGGTTATTGATCATTGCACGCGCCAGGACGAGCCGCCGCTTCATGCCACCAGACAGATCCGACACCTTCCAGCTCGCGCGATTTTCGAGGCATGAAAACTCAAGCAGTGAAGGAATTGACGCCTGAATTTCGTTTTGGCGCATCCCGAAATAGCGACCGAATAAAGCCAAATTCTCGCGTACGGTAAACTCGTTCTCTAAATTGTCCGACTGCGGTACAACCCCGATGCGGGACCGCACCAAACGAGACTGATCCGGCACTTGGCTGCCTAGAACTGAAATATCTCCGGAATCCGCGCGGATCAGTCCAAGCAACATACGCAAAATGGTGCTTTTGCCAGAACCGTTCGGACCCAACAATCCGAAACACTCTCCTTTATTTACACTGAAGCGAAGCCGATCTACCACTTTCCTCCTCTCACGCACCTTTGTTACGTTTCTGACATCTACGGCTATGTGAGACATGCACCTGCCCCAACGCGCTCAAGCTCACTTTCTGCCGAACATCTCGTATGAACCCTTTTGCGCCAGAGCTGACCGTCAGACCAAACGTGATCTATTCGTCCCCACTCACAGGCTGATGAAACGTCGGGAAAGAAGCCCCGACCATGATAGTTAGCGCTCGTATTGCAAAGCAACGGTATGCCTGTTAGCCTCTCATACTCGACAAGCAATTGGGCCACGTGATGGGTAGACGTCCTGGCGACCGTCTGCAACCGCGCAGAGCCATCCAAGTGTACGATAGACGGCACTTTCGCCCGCCATTCCTCCCGCGTCTGATGGTCGAAGAGCATGTAGGGGTCAGGCGTGCCAGGAGAGAAGATCTCTGACGCACGATCCTCTATGCAAATTGGTGCGACAGGCCGAAATTCTTCGCGAGATTTCATCTCGTTGAGGTATTGCTTCATCGTTGGCGACGTCGCCGCGGCCAGAATACTTCTGCCGCCGAGCGCCCGCGGCCCCAGTTCCGCCCTGCCAGAGAGAAATACAACAGGCTGATCACCCGCAATTATCGCCGCCAACTCATCGAGGCTACAGGCTACCGACTCCCATTCTCGCGAAGGGCGACTCCTTTTTAATGTAGGGCCGCAATAGACCGACCATTCGAGCGATCGAAACCCGCTTCGTGCAGCATTCTCCGCGCATGCAGCTCCAATTGCTGATCCACTATCATTCGGGAAAGGTGGAACCCATACCATGTCGAACAAGCCACTCGATCGAAGTGCACTATTCCATTTGATGTTCAGACCGCACCCACCCGCCACGCAAAGATTTCGCGACCCCGAAATGCCCTTACGCCGCAACAAACAAAGCGCGATTTCCTGGACAAGCAAACGCTCGATAAACACGTGGAAAGACGAGAGTACGTCTTCCGACCGTTCTCCGCGCAACCTCGATTTGCTCTCCTCAAAAAAACGGTGAGTGGCCTGAAGCGTCTCTTGGGACTTAGTGAAGTTAACCCGAAAGTCAATCGCTCGACTTGTATGCCCAGCGAAATGCGCGCGATAAAGATTCTCGAACTCCTCAGTTATTTCATCTTTATGCTCCCCCAGAGCGATGTAAGCCATCAGTTTGCCGGCCGCCCCGAGATCCCACTCTTCTTGGTCGGACCGGCTGTTCGGGCCAAAGTATCGCCAACCGACTGCGTAAGCATGCCCGATAATCGGAAACAAATTTTCAAGGAAGCGAGCTCCATTCGGCCCGACGTGATACAATCGGGGGAAAATACACCCATCCCAAACGAGACAAAGCGCTGGTTCATCGGCTTTCAAAAATGGACTTGTACAGTACGCTGCAGACACGTGGCCCGCAGTATGAGGATAGCTGCTGTAGCCGTACGCCTTACCACCAAGCTCAAGCCCCATCCCTTCATATGGCAATAGTACTCCGTCTGCAAATCCTTCGAAATAGGGCGCCCCTATCAACTCTCGCGCTGAACCAGAACTTGATACTTTAAGACGCGAGTCACTAGCACCATCCCATCCGTCAATCACGAATCGGTCAATCTGCTCGGGGACGATCCCGTGCTCAACTAACACGCATCGGATCTCGTCCAAATCATGGATCGGCTCGTAACGAGGGTTGTTATTTCGCTTCTCGCTCTCTTGACAGAAGACCAGACGCCCGTCGTCCACCACTGCAACCGATCCGTCGTGAGTTAGCTTAATTCCGCAGATCCGCATATTGTACACTCCAACCCGTTGCTCAACCTACGCTACTGCACCGGACATCGGACTTTCGAACGAAACCAATAACCAATCCTCATCCTTAGAGTGGTCGCGGCATTCAACTCGCTCAATCTCAATCATCATTCGGCCCAACGTAACCGCCATCGTTTCAGCGCCGGCTGCATTCCCCCATCTTCGGCACACGTTATCTCGCGCCGAGCCGAACACTAGCCGACCGCCCGGCGAAAGATACTTGATAGTATTTGCTATTGCGCGCTCCATCTCCAAAAGATCTTGAAGGTAGTAGAGAATTTCAGCGAGCACGATCAAATCGAATTGATCAACACTCGAGAACGTCGTGACGTCAGACACGACCCAACTAATGTTCGACAAATGTATAGTGCGGCTCTTTGCGCGAGCAATTGCAGTTGGCATAATATCGACGACCGTCAACCGCTCGCAGCGAGGCGCTAGCTCGCCCGTAAAAATACCAGCGGCGCACCCCAGCTCAAGCCCTTTTGCAATCCTGCCACTTGAAGCCGAAAGACGAAACATGTGAGCGTATCGCCGCGCCTCAAACGGGCTATTCCCAAGCCGCCACGGATCGTCGCGCTGGAGCTCTTGATCGAGAAGGCTCCGAATGCCAAGCATAGCCCGTCCTTTCTAGCCACTATTCCGTAGTTACAGGATCGGAGATCCACTCTCCTACAACAACCCTCTGCCCCTTTCTAAAAACTGACTTCGGCTCATCCTTACTCCAGTGAGACATTTCTCCTCGACGATGCTACAGCGGAGATCACCCCACTTTGACACGGTGATTTGCGCGACAACCAATCACTCTCTCGCAACGTCAATAGCGCATACGCTTTGACGGGAACCAGCAAGAAGATATTGATCGGCGCATGCAAAACAAACGCTAGAAACCGCGCCTGCCTAGCTCGAATCGCGAATACAGAACACCTTACAAGAGTCATTGCGACGATAATTTCCGCGGTAAGCCACGGCGCCTCGTCTGTCCAAAACACCTGCGCTGCAGCCATCAACAACGAAAGCAGTAGAAGCAGCGGTCCGATGTTTTGACCAATTACATCAAGGGTAATATATGGGTTTAGGCGCGGCAAAAGACCAATTGACAATAACGTATCTCGCAAAGTACTCCGCGCCCATCTCAGTTGCTGACGAAGGTACGGCACAAGGCGGTCTGGAACAACTGTATTTGCCACTGCACTCGATACATAAGCCGTTTTATATCCGGCCTTAAGCATCAAAAGAGTCAGATGCCTGTCTTCTCCAAAATCACTTGGCTTACCAAGAAAATATTGGGACTCGTATTGATCCAAAAGCGGCGAAAGCGCAGAACGGCGATACATAGCGCATGGCCCACAGCAGCACATGACCGCCCCGAATCGCGCCTGCGCTGACCTCTCTTCGTTGCAGGCGAGCCAATACTCCATGTCTATCAAGCGCGTAAGCCACGTGGATTTCCGGTTTATGGCACTAAGTTGCCCCATCGCAGCTCCAACTGCGCGATCCTGCATAGCTTCGGCTAACTCTCTTACAACGTCCGGATTCAACACCGTATCTGAGTCAACGTTCAATATTAGCTCGCCGACGGATCGCCGAATGGCCTGTATCTGCGCTTTTCTCTTACCAACGTTCCGCGGCAAGGTGATAAAGCTAAATCTCGAATCGAGCTTAAAACAGCTATGAACAATAGACAGCTGTTCTCGATTATCTGATCCGTCATCGATTACATATACTGTTATCTGACCGCTATAATCTTGCTGCGCAATCGACTCTAGGCACGCCAACAAGATCGTCGGGTCTTCATTGAAGCACGGCACGATCACGTCGACACTTGGGGTCTCTAAATGGGCGCATTGAGACAGCTTAGCTCGACCTTGGTCTGCCCCCTTGGAATTGCACATCTGCACTACTTCATACGTTGAGGATACAACTGCGTAGGACAATATCGCAAGCGTGCTGGCAATGGTAACACTAGTCATAGAGGCAAGCCACTATTCGAGATTTGGAAGGGCGGCGATCTTTAGCCCCAGCCCATGAAGAGCTGGGATCAGCCGAGCAACAGCCAAAACTGTCTCGTCTCGTCGGCAATTTCGGCTGCCGCCTCCTTGTTCATTGGGCGGGCAGCCATCATGTAATAGGATTACGGAGCCAGGCCTCGCTGCCTCGAGTACCACTGATACAATCTTATCTACCCCAGGTCTCGACCAGTCCCGAGGATCTATCGACCAATAAAGCGGCAACATCCCTCTTTGTGCCGCGCAGTAGATCACAGAATCGGTCCATCTTCCGTAGGGTGCCCTAAAATAACGGATTACTCCCCCCGGACAGACCGATTTGATAGCGAAGCACGCCTGATCAATTTGGTACTGCAACTCTGCGATATCGCACTTAGATAGGTCGGCATGCGACATACTGTGATTTACGATTTCGTGCCCCTCCGAAGCCATCCTTCGGATAAGATCCCGCTCCCTCAACGCATACACGCCTAATACGCAGAATGTTGCAGGAACGTTATATTCCGAAAGAACGCTAAGGATTTCCGATGTGTTGCGCCGATCGGGCCCATCGTCAAATGTCAGGTAAACACATCGATCATCCACAGACTCGTTGCCCGCATCTCTTATGCCTATACACTTCACCCCGACACTCACAACTCAGGCCCATTCCTCTCAATCGTTGCACCTGGAGGCCACTTGCTGAGCGGGCTTACAATAGGAAATACAAGCACCAACGGCTCGTCGACCCGTGTAGCGGACAGATTTTGATAGACTTCCGATAACGTGGACCGCACCTTGACACCATGCAAGATTGTCGCGAGGCCCGGACGGCCGAGGAGTCTTCCTACATGGCGCTCCAACGCGCTTCTCACTGTTCCAAAACCGAACGGAACACTCAGCTGCTTAAGCGCGGGATGCATTACTCGCAACGAGTTTGCGAGCCAGCGCCCCTCAAGATCCGGCCGAATTGCATAGAGGCCGAGCTCTGCAACTAACACATCGATATTCTCTACTTTAATAAACCGCCGCAGCACCGCAAGATGAGCAGCCACTCCTCTTTTGTCATACCCAATTACGCGCAGCTCCGGCCTTGCACCTGCCCAGCTTCGATTCGACATGAACGGGAGCGCGTTCGACGATCCCGTCAGACCATATGCAATCTGAAAAAACTCAGATAGCTCTAAATGATCCGAAACAGCGAGATCACTCTCCCAGCATACACTCCATCTAAGCTGCGACCGCATCTACAACCCTCACATTCATTTGAACACTACGGTCATACCAACGAAGTTATCTTACAGCCCAAAAATCCGCGATTTTCAGTACTCGGTGGGCCCGCCTGATTGTTTCGAATAGCGCGTAACGAAACCGTTTCCGCCACGAGCAGATCAGCCCATTTGTTGCATCCACTATGTTAACTAACTCTGGACACCCTGCTTGTTACATTTATTGCATACCCGGCTGAACCACTGCCGTACAATCGATTTTATCAATGGATATCGATCCAATGTGGACATCCCAGAAGGCGGCAGACCAATCTGCTAAACTAAACTGCTAGACGTTTTCGATGCTCCGATGGTGCGAACGGTGCGCTGAACCTCCGTGCGGCTGAAGTTCCGGCTTATCAAAAGTGGCGTTCTACGGCTTTGTCCTTGCCGCACTTGCTGGTGATCCGCGCCTCGGCTATGAGGCTTAGAAAGTTGTGCTTCGCCTGCCATGTCCTTCAGGCACCACGAGTGCAGTGCGCTTCACCGTGGTCCGCATCGGTCGTCGCAACCGCTTTGTGCCCCTTCGCGCCGCCGCCTCGATCGCCGCCCTCGCGTCGCCCAGCAGGGCGGGCGGGTTCTGACCTGCCACCGAAGTTTCATCCAGCAGAATTTAGAGTCCGAGTGGGTTTGCAGTGAGGCCGAGCTTTGGACCACCCAGAACTAGAGTTTTGCGCTCTGATACGGTGGCGGGCTGGTTGCGCCATCGTGGTTTTGCAGCAGAATCGGCGGTTTGTTGCCGATCGCGCCGTGCGGCCGTTCTTCGTTGTAGTACCTGCGCCAAGTCTCCACTTTTTCCTCGGCATCAGCAAGCGTCAGGAACCAATGGGCATTGAGACATTCCTCCCGGGAAGCGTCCGTTGAACGCCTCGATGAAAGTGAACGCCTCGATGAAAGCATTGTCCGTCGGCTTGCCGGGCCTGGAGAAGTCCAGCGTGATGCCGCGCTGATACGCCCAGACGTCGAGATCGCGCGACACGAACTCGGTGCCTTGATCGACACGGATCGTTGCCGGGAATCCCACTTCATCGCGGACCCCTTCCAGTATCTCCACGACATCGGTGCCGCGGAAAGTGAACCGCGGTGTCAGCGCTGGCGAGAATCGGAAGAAGATGTCGACGATCGTGAGCACCCGTAGCTTACGTCCGGTTGCCAACTGATCGTGGACGAAGTCCATCGCCCAGGTCTCGTTCGATCGCGTCGCCGGCCTGCGATCATCCCGCAACTTGGCCCTGACTCGACGCTTCGGCGCCTTATTGCGTAATTGCAGGCCCAATTCGGGATAGACCCGCCGCGTCTTGTTCTGCCCGTGGCGCCATCCTTCGCGACGAAGCACGACGTGAATGCGGCGATAACCGTAGCGGACGCGAACCTGACAGATCTCCCTGATCCGTTGTTCGAGGGCGGCCTGGTCGGAGCGACGGGATCTGTAGTGGTAGGTCGACCTGTCGAACTCCAGGGCCTCGCAGGCCCTGCGGATCGACACCTGCCACTTGCCGCAGATCTCGTCGACCAGCTTGCGCTTCCGACCAGGCTTCACAGCTTTCGGCGGATCATGTCCTGCAGCATCTCCTTGTCGAGCGACAGATCGGCCACCAGCTTCCTCAGCTTGCCGTTCTCGTCCTCAAGCTGCTTCAGCCGCCGCATCTCGGTCGGCAGCAGCCCGTCGTACTTCTTCTTCCAACTAAAATAGGTCGCTGGGCTGATCCCGGCCTTGCGGCAGATGTCCGTGACCGGCACGCCGTCCTTGCCCTGCTTCAGAATGAACGCCTTCTGGGCGTCCGAAAACTTCGAGGCCTTCATCGTCTTCCGCTCTTCCCAGCCGGGGAATCGGCAGCGCAAGACTCTAGCCAATAATGGTCCAGTTTCCCGGCCTCAGGTCACATCGAGATCTGGTGCTGCCCATATCGAGACCTCTGCGTCAGCTTCTGCCGTTACCACCGGCCGAATGGGAACATCCAACCGGCCGACCAAACTCGGACCTAGATAAAATTGAGAGTAAGATCACCGTTTATGCTTATTGCTCTTACGTATATAGGTAAGACCTGCGCCATGCAGTTGAATATCGGCTGCTAGCGAGCTATTGTGTACGGCTTCGACGTGGGATGCTGTGAACGATAATCGATGAGATCGATCTTGAATCATATCCGTTGCAGAATCGTCGACTTAAACTCGCAAAACTTGACTGGGGTTGGGACGGCTGAGACGCCAGAAGCCAACGATCGCGATTTATCTTTGGATTTTACCAAAGGGGTGCTCATCGTTCTGGTGATTGTGGGTCACCTAATACAGTATATTATCTACCGAGATGACGGCTTCTGGTGTTCGCCATACTTTAAATGGATCTACATGTTTCATATGCCTCTATTTATGGCAATAAGTGGATACCTTTCTTGCCGTGCGCTGCTACAAAAGTCATTGGCTTGTGCCGTCTGGGATCGGGCGTTACAGCTCTTGCTGCCCATGCTGTTTTGGTGCGCTGTCCTGGAGACGGTAAAATTGGCTGCATTTCCCAGCCCACATGACGCTACGGGCTTCAGTTTGGCATTATTGTATGATGTGGTCGGTACGTACTGGTTTGTCTGGGCCGCTTTTATTTGTTTTCTGTTCGTCAAATTGCTCTTGATCTTCGATCGTTCGTTGCCCTTGCTATTGCTCCTATCAGTCGTAGCAGTCGAGCTCACGCCGCTAACAATCTCGATTGTTCCACTTATAAAATACACTTATCCATTTTTCTGCTTGGGTTTCGCATTTTCGCAGTCGAGAGCGCATTGGACGCGGATGAGGGGGGGGTACAAGCTGCTCTTGATCGCGTTTGTCTATATTGCAGCATGTGCGTCATTCTTAGTCTGGCATAGGGACACGTACGTCTATAACAATCTTGCACTGGTGCGGGATTTGATCTCGGCGAAGAGCGTGCTTCTGATGCTCTTTGGTTCTGCGGCCGCCTCAGCAATCATGAGTGAGTTTCTCTCGCGATGCTGGAGACTGGGCCGCTCAACTCGAGTCTTCCGCTTTATTGCTATCGATATAGGACAGAGCACGCTGTTATTGTATTTGATCCAAGGTACAGTGTTTCGCCTTATGGATTCGATCCAGTACGCAGAACCTCCGGATCTTGCAACCGGGCTGGCCGTCGGAGCAATTCTGGGCGGTACGTTGGTTCTGTTCGCGCTTCTAGTGCGTAAAATGATAAGCGAGAATCCCTTTCTGTCTCAGCTGTTGCTGGGAGCTTCACCCCGTATCTTTCGTTGAGCAGGTTGGCTCCGGAATGAGTAGAGCTGCGATTCAAGCCCGGTCGGGAATCCTCCAGATCACCGGAGCGTTAGCTCTCGAAGCGCTCGTTTCAGCCTTAACGAATAGGGAAGCGTTTAAAGTCCTGGTCGATTGTACGCCGAGTGGCGCGGGTTGGGCGTCCAAAACGATCGAACTCGGCGTACCTCGCTGGTCGATGATCGTGGTCGGCTACAGCACCACCCGTGACCTTGTCCCCGAGTTTTATCCAGACCTGAGTTCGTTCGGTTGGTTAGATGTGCCCATATGGGCGGTGGTAGCGGCGGGAGCTGGCGCGGAGCCTTTACAGCGCAGCGCCAGATCCCGACGCGGATGGCAGGTTGCGGCAAACTCGGATGGCGTCTTCCATCCGAGCTGCGAGGGCGGCCGAGCGTCGTTATAGTCGGCCGCCAGCACCGGAGAGCGACGCGGGCCTGGGCGAGCGAGGTGAACAGCGTCTCATTCAGCCGTTCATCCCGCAAGGGGGGCGTTGAAGCTCTCGATGAAGGCGTTCTGCATGGGTTTGCCCGGCGCGATGTAGTGCCAGGCGATGCGGCTCTCATCGGCCCATGTCAGGATGGCATTGCTGGTGAGCTCGCTGCCGTGGTCGCTCACCACCATCCTGGGCTTGCCGCGGCGACCAGCCGGTCCAGCTCCCGAGCGACCCGGGCGCCCGAGAGTGAGGTGTCGGCCACCAGCGCCAGGCACTCGCGGCGCAGTCGTCGACCACGGTCAGGATGCGGAAGCGCCGTCCGTCGGTCATCTGACCCGACACAAAGTCGAGCGACCAGCGATCATTCGGGAGCAGCGGCACCGTCATCGGCGCACGTGTGCCGAGGGCCCGCTTGAGGCCACTCCCAGATCATGCCGTCCTCGATCTCCATCTCGTTGGCGACGTCGCTCAGCCAGCTTTCGTCCTCCCCGAGGTCTTTCGCTACCTGGGTGGTGGTGGTGACGTGATGAACCTTGTTGACGTGCATGGTCATGCCGCACGAGCGGAGAGCGCTGATGCCGATGTCATTTCCAGGGCAGCAATTCGTCCAGCCGGTGAGCCGGATGAGCTGCGATGCGCGCGAGGACATCGGCGAGCCAGGCCTGCGGATCGATACCATTCATTTTGGCCGTGACGATCAGGCTGTACATGGCCGCCGCGCGCCGACCTCCGCAATCGGAGCCGCAGAACAGCCAGGACTTTCGACCGAGAGCGATGCCTCTCAGCCCACGCTCGGCGGCATTGTTCGAGAGGCAGATCCGCCCGTCATCGAGGAACGCGGTGAAGCTCGGCCAGCGCTTGAGGATGTAGTTGAATGCCTTGGCGAGGTCGTGGCCACGGGACAATCTGGCGAGTTGCTCGCGCATGTAGACCTGCAGGTCCTCGATCAGAGGCCGGCTCAGTGCCTGCCGCACCCGAACGCGCTCCTCGGCGCTGCTGCCATTGATGGAACGTTCGATCTCGAACAATGCATCGATCCGTCGCACCATCTCGACCGCGATCGGCGACAGCGGAATGTCCTTCTTGCCGGAAGCCTTGCGTCGCGCGTTCTCGTCGATGTCGGCCATGACGAAGAACGGGCGCCGGGCATGTACCCAACACGCCGCTTCGCGGATCGCTCCAGGTTGGCGCTCCGCCAGATAGAGCTGGTTATACCCGTCATAGGCATCGGCCTGCAGGATGCCGGCATAGCCTGCCAGATGCTTCTGCGGGTGCTCGCCCCTGCGGCCGCGGGAGTAGTAGAACATCGCTGCCGGCGGGTCGGCGCCGCCAAACGGCCGATCGTCCCGGACGTAGATCCAGCATCTCCCCGTATCGGTCTTGCCCTTGGCCAGCACCGGCACGGTCGTGTCATCAGCATGAAGGCGCTCGGCCGCCAGAACGTGGGATTCGACTAGGCGTAGCAGAGGTTCCAGCGACGCACAGACCGATCCAACGGCATCCGCCATGGTCGACAGCGCGATCGGCACGCCTTCCAAGGCGTAACGCTCGGCCTGGCGGTTCAATGGCTGATGCTGGCCGAACTTCTCGAACATGATCATGGCCAACAAAGCTCAGACCAGCCCATCCCCGCGCCACGGCGTAGAACGGCGCAGGCGCCTGGCTGATCTTCTCGCAGTCACGGCAGGAGAACTTCTCCCGCACCGTCTCGACAACCTTCCACTGCCGCGGCACAGCCTCCAGCGTCCGCGTCACGTCCTCGCCGATCTTGCGCAGGCGATGGCCGCCGCAGCACTCGCACGCGGGTGGCGGATCGATCACAACCCGCTCGCGCGGCAGATGCTCCGGGAAGGTCTGGCGCTCCGCACGCTTGCGCGTAAATACGCGGACGGTCGTCGTCCTGGCCGCGGCTTGCTCTGCCGACAGCTCGTCCTCGGTGGCGTCGACTTCCAGTTCCTCGAAGGTCAGCGCCAACTGCTCGATCAGCCGCGACGAGCGCTCCGACTGTTGTCCGTAGATCTGATGCCGCAGCTTGGCGATCTGCAGCTTCTGCTGGGCGATCAGCGCGCTGTCTTCCGAGGCTTTCGCGCGGGCGACAGCCAGCTCCGCCGCAATTTCCAAACCCCTGGCGCGCTCGGCTGCCAGCGCCTCTTTCAAGGCCGCTATGTCATCGGGACCGGCGTCGCGCTCAGCATTCATACAGCGCAGTGAATCACAGATCGAAGGTATTGTGACTCCCCAAACGCCCAAAGCCGAAGGATTATTGGCTCAACCCGCGCTTTGCGGTCGCCAGCTTGCCTGCGGATGTCTCCAGTCGATGCCCTCGAGCATGTAAGCCATCTGCGCGGCCGAGATCGACACCGCGCCGTCCGACGCCGAAGGCCAGATGAACCTGCCGCGATCCAGGCGCTTGGCGTACAGCGACATACCCAACCCGTCATGCCAGAGAATCTTGACCAGATCGCCGCGACGGCCGCGGAAGATGTAGAGATCGCCGGCATGCGGGTCGCGCTTCAGGCTCTCCTGGACTCCAAGCGCCAGGCTCTGCATGCCACGGCGCATGTCGGTGTGGCCGGTCGCGATCCACACGCGTATCCCTGACGGAATTGGGATCATCGCGTTCGCCCGTCCGTCAACGCCGCGACGGCAGCCTTCAGCGTCGCCTCATCGACTGCGCCGGTGATCCGCATTCTGGCTCCGGCCGCAAACTCGATCTCAATCGCACCGCCGCCGGTCGGCTCGACTGGATCATGCGTCGCCAAGGGATCTGCCTTTGCAGGAACGAAGCCCCGTCCCGACCCGGCTTCATTCCGTTCAGCGCGGAACAGACGCCGCCACTTGAGAAGCAAAGAACGAGAGATGCCGTATCGCCGAGCTGTCGCCGAAACCTGCCGGCTCCCCTGTAGGCTCTCCATCACGAGCCTGAGCTTCTCATCCTCAGACCAGCGCCGCCGCCAACCCGTCTCAACCACTTCAAGCCGCTCGACCTGGGCTCTGTGCTTATCTCTGTCCATAAGGACAGTTCTCAGCACCTACGCCAGATTGCCAAGCCGCCCCTCGGCGGAGCGTTACGCTCATCCCGTGAACGCCCACGAGATGTGGTACGCATCCGGTGAAGACCACGGGCGGAGTAGCCCGCGCGGAGTATCCATCCGGCCCAGACCGCGGCAGATCTGCTACGCGATTTGCCACGCGACGTGATCGTATCGTGCTCCGTCATTGACGAAGAAGTACGCAATCGCTTTGTAGCATTCTTCTAGATCTATGCACCAGGATAGAGGATGCTCGTCGACCTGCCCGTTGGAGAGTGTGTAAGCGCTGGTTCCCTGATGGTCTGGGTTACCCTTTGTCACGACGCCGCTATCACCATTGAACCGCAGATACATAAGCCAAGCGTGGCTACCATTGCGCAGCATAGCTAAGGACTGACCGTTCGGTACCGATATCCAGAGTTCGAACTGCGGTTGCTTGTCGAAGCGATCCAGAGCAAGGCTCAGATGCTCGACAGTGGCAATCGACAAGTCAGTTCCGTTAAACGCGATCTTCATCTGATCAAGCAGCGGCGACAAGGGGTGTGGGTTTTGACCAATTCCACGGCAGCAGCTCGTCGAGCCTCGACGCCGGATGATCATTGATCCGCAGCAGCACGTCCGTCAACCAGGCCTGCGGATCGACGTCCTTGAGTTTGGCGGTCTGGATCAGGGTGTAGATGGCGGCGGCACGGCGGCAGCCATCGTCGAAGCCGGCGAAGGTCCAGTTCTTGCGGCCGACGGCCGCGGCGCGCAGCTCGCGTTCGGCCGCGTTGTTGGTCATGCACAGCCGGCCATCGTCGATGAAGCGCGTGAACACCTCCCAGCGCTTGAGGCTGTAGTCGATCGCCTTGGCGGTCTCGCTCTTGCCGGAGATCTTGGCGCGGCGCTCGTGCAGGAAGGTATGAAGCTCATCGACCAGCGGGCGGCTGCGCGCATGGCGCGCGGCTTTGCGCTCGTGGGCCGGCAGACCGTTGATCTCGCGCTCAATCGCAAACAGGGCGTCGATCTTCGCGATCGCTTCGATCGCGATCGGCGCCTTCTTCAGCCGTGCGATCTCGAAGAATTTGCGCCGTGCATGCGCCCAGCAACCGACCTCAATGATCGGGCCCGGCTTCCGCGATGGATCGTAGAGCCTGTTAGCCGGCATAGGCGTCCGCCTGCATCGGTCCGGCACAGGTCGCAAGATGCGCCTCGGGATGGGTGCCGGAGCGGTCGGGCGAGTAGAAGAACAAGGCTGCCGGCGGCGCGTGCCCGGCGAAGGGCCGATTGTCGCGCACATAGGTCCAGACGCGCCCCGTGCGCGTCTTGCCCTTGGCCAGAACCGGCACCGTGGTGTCGTCGGCATGGATGCGCTCGGCAATGAGGACATGCGCCTTGATCGCCTCGACCAGCGGCATCAAGGTCGCAGCTGCTGCGCCAACCCAGTAGGCCAGCGTCGAGACGTTGAGCCACGCCCTCATGCCCATAGGTCGTGCTCTGTCTGGTGAGCGGCAGGTGCAGCCCGTATTTGGCGAACAGGATGTGCGCCAGCAGGCGCGGTCCCGCGCGTCCGCGCGCGATCGGATGGAATGGCGCCGGCGGCTGCGTGATCGCCTCGCAGGCGCGGCTGGAGACCTTCTCGCGCACATGCTGGATCACCTTCCACTGTCGTGGGACGAGCTCCAGCGTCTCGGTCACGTCCTCGCCGATCTTGCGCAGCCTGTTGCCGCCGCAGCAGGGGCAATTGGCCGGTGCAGGATGCACGATGCGCTCGCGCGGCAAGTGCTCGGGCAGCGGCCGCCGTGCCGGGCGCCGGCGCGCGAACGGACGTACGTCGACCTTGGCAACCTTGGCCCGCTCGGCTGCCAGATGCGCCTCGGCTTCAGCCTCCGAGGCATCCTCCTCGAGACCGGCGAGTTCAAGCTCGAGCTGTTCGAGCACCGAGGCGCGCTCCGACGACGGCCCGTACTGCTCGTGCTTGAGCTTGGCGATCGTGAACTTCATCTGCTCGATCAGCAGCGTGCGGGCGCGGACCTCGGCTTCGAGATTGCGTGCCTTGGACTCCGCTGCGAGCTGCGCCGCCTGGCCGGCGAGCACCAGCGCCTTCAGCGTCGCGACATCATCAGGGAGCGAATCGGCTGTGATCATCGCAGAAGATGGAATCACAGCTCCGCCCGGTACGCATCAGTGCCGTTACGTTCGAGCGCTCAACCCACAGCTTCCGGGCGCCACGTCCGCTGCGGATGCCGCCAGTCGATGCCTTCGATCGAGGGCTGTTGTTGATGCCCCTACTTTTCATGATGATGCTCCCTCAAATCGATCTTCTCGACACGGTGGTCTCGCAATTGACGAACCGCTTTCAGAGCTTTCGTGCTGTCCGGGAACAGGAAGCGGCCGGAGTGTTCACGCGTGGTCACAATACGTCCAGAGCGAAGCTGGACGTAGATCCACTTGGCAGTAATATGCATGCGATCTGCCAATTTAGTAACGGTGAGACTACCAGGGATCGCAGGCCAACGTGTCTGGCGACGCTGGATCTTTATACGGTTCTTGAGGCGAATGCCTTGCACCGTGGCCGGGATAACTTTGTCCGTTTCCCACGGTGAGTGATGTCCTTCCGTTGTCAGTATGAGCGCGATCTCATCGTCGGACCGCCCCTCGTTGCAAGCGTGCAGATGCGCTCGATCATTTCCCGATATCTGGGCAAGGCTGTAACAGCATTGACGGGCAGCGTCACCACGAGCTCTGTCGTTGCACCGCCGCGCCACACGATACGGACCGTAGCCTTGTCGCGCTCGCATCGCCGCAACACAACCTTATCGATGAGACACCGCAAAAGCGCTTTGCGTTGGTCTCTGCGCGTCGCCGGATCGTTCCACAGCCCTGGAAGGCGATTTCCGAGGGCTACGACTTTGGCGCGAAGATCAGGAGGAACACCTGCTGGCTCGCTGGATTTGAGACTCTTGCGTTGTGCGAACCCATCCTCGGCTCGGCGCAAATCCAACAAGGCCGATTCCCAGCGTCGCTCCAATTCGCCGGTCACCAATCGATTGTCGGGATCGGCACGATTGAACTGACGTTCCGCAAGGGATGCCTGATACCGAAGCCTCTCGATCTGCTGTTCTTCTGCAAGGCGGAGGGCTCTTTCAGAGTGTTGATGCGCTTTCCGGGCTTTCGATAACGCGTCGATCTCTGCCGGCGCCACTGCTTCCAGGAATGCTGCAGCAACCTGGATATCGATTGGAGCTGCACGCAGATTCTGGCATTCCGGAGCACCACGCTGGATCTTCAGGTGGTTGCAGACGTACTGACTGCCGCCCTTGTAGCGCACGGCCATCTTGTGTCCGCACTCGCCGCAATAGGTGATGCCGTGCAGGAGGGCAGCTCCATCCCGTGGAATGCCGCGGCTCTTGATATGCTGGTACTCAGCACGGTTGTCGCACAGCATGGCCTGGATCTTCTCGAAGGTCTCCCAATCGATATAGGCAGGGTACTTGTCCTTCACCATGATCCTCCAGTCCTTCCCACGACGCGGAGACTTCTGTGGACGTTCCCCTGGTACCCTGGACGGCTTCTGCCAAGTCCTTCCATAGACGAAGGCCCCTGCATAGGCCGGATTCCTGAGAATCGCCGTCACGGCCGATACCGTCGCGGGCTGCCAGCGCAGATCCCCATGGCGATCGCGACGAGGCAGCGCCAGCCCGCGGCCTACGAGGACCCGCATAACCTGCGCAGACGTTCGTACCTTCAGGAACGTCTCGAAGAGCAACAGCAAGCGCTGTTGCACCTCGATGTTCGGATCTTTTGTGACCACGCCGGACGGATCCCGCGCGAGTCCCGCCGGCAGCTGCAAAGCCAATTCGCCGCGTTCCGCTTTTGCCAGAAGCCCTGTCGTCATCCGGCTCCTGATCGTGTGTAACTCCAACTCGGAGATCGTGCCCTTCAATCCGAGCAGAAGACGGCCATTCGGCGTTCCGGGATCGTAGATCCCATCACGGTCAGCGATCAGGCAGCGACGATGTCCGCACACGTCGAGTAACGGGTACCAATCCGAACAGTTGCGCGCCAAGCGCGTCACGTCGACGGATAGAATGAGGCCGATCTCACCAAGGGTGACGCGAGCGACGAGATCATTGAAGCCCTTTCTGTGAGCTGCCCCGGCGCCGCTCTGTCCAAGATCACTATCGATCACATCGATGTCGGCCTCGCGCCATCCGAGGTCGCGGGCGCGCTGTGAGAGAGCGTATTGAAGCCTCAGGCTCTCTTGATTTGTGATCACCTGGTGCGGCGTCGATTGCCGGACATACACCACTGCTCTGCGGTCCAAGTGATCCGGTTTGACGAGTTCGGAGCCCATCGCTCACCTCCCGCATGACTTGGCCGAGATCTTCCGCGATCGCTTGCCGGAGCGCTTCCGGTAAGCTTCGCCAGACCTGTCGAGGTTCGATGGGCATGTGCCCTCGCTCTCTTCGGCCAACGCGATGAGATCCTGCAGCGCGCCCAGGTCCAGCTTGGTCGGCGCGGCGCGCGACAAGGTATTCCGCTCAAGATTTGTCACCCCGAGCGGCAAAAGAAGCGTGAGACCGAATCGATAATGTACACGCGCAAAAGGCTCCTTGCACGCTCCGCGCTTGGTCGATTCCTTGCCGACCGAGATCAGGCGATAGCGTCGTCCGTAGAGCGGATGGCGAGGGTCGACGACCTCGACCTCATCGCAAACGGCCACGTCATCGTGGCTCCTATGGGTATCTTTAATTGCCCTCGAGCAGATAGCAGAGCTGCGCCGACGTGATCGTCACAGCTCCGTCCACAGCCTGTGGCCAGATGAAGCGGCCGCGGTCCAGCCGCTTGGCGAACAAGCACATGCCCTGGCCGTCGTGCCACAACGCCTTGATCAGGCTGCCGCTGCGGCCGCGGAACACGAACAGATGGCCACCATGTGGATCGCGCTTCAAGGTCTCCAGGACCAGCAGTGCCAGACCGTCGAAGCCCTTGCGCGTGTCGGTATGGCGGCCCGTCGCCAGCCAGACCTGGGTGCCGGAGGGGATCGGGATTGTCATCGTGAGCCCGCCCGGAGTGCCGCGATCACCGCCGTCACCGTCGCGGCATCCACCGTGCCGCTGATCCGGATCTTCGTACCAGTCCCGATCTCGACCTCGATCAGCCCCTGAGGCGGAGCTGCCGCTGCGTGAAGATCGGGATCGGCTGCAATCGTCACAGCGGCGAAGCCGGGCACGGCAGCCTTCTCGCCGCACAGCTGCTGGCGCCAGCGGAACACCTGGCTCGAATGCACACCAAACGCGCGCGCCACGCCCAGGATCGTCGCACCCGGCTGCAACGCTGCAGCGACGATGCGCTCCTTGTCAGCCCGCGACCAATGCCGCCGTCGCCGCTCCGACGTGATCACTTCTACTTCCGCTTTGGCCATAGGACTAACTCCAGGACTAGTCCTATGGCTTCGCGAAGCCTCACTGCCGACGCAAGGTGGCCGTCACCGGGGGCTTACGAGATGTGCGACAGCCTTCCGTTTCGCCGCGGGCGTCACCACTTCGTTCCCAGGAGATCCTTCAGGGCGGCATTGTCCAGCATGGCATCCGCCAGCAGCCGCTTGAGCCGCGTGTTCTCGTCCTCCAGCGTCTTCAGCCGCTTGACCTCCGAGACGTCCATTCCGCCGAATTTGGCCTTCCACTTGTAAATGCTGGCGTCGCTCACGCCATGCTTGCGGCACAGATCGGCGACCGCAACGCCAGCCTCGTGCTCCTTCAAAATCCCGATGATCTGCTCTTCCCTAAAGCGGCTGCGCTTCATGCTCTGGTCCTCTCTAGGGGCCATAACAAACTTCAAACTGGATTAAGCCCTAGGGGCAAGGTCAGGACCACCAAATGTTCGTTGCGGACTCTAAAGACGAAGCGTGTTCTCGGCGATTTGCGGGCGCGTCCTCCCACTTCCTCTCGATCTCCGACGCGCGCAAGCGGGCGGCCGAACTCTACGCCGAGACGCGGTACGCGGAACCACCATAGGACGTCCTGCCGACGAGGGAGCTGTCGCCTGGACGCTAGGCCTGGTCTGCTTGAGCTTTATGAGAATGCCGGCGCAGCCGAGGTGGATCGACAAGCGGGAGAAGCCGCCCAGTGAGGGCAGCAACGATGAGGTCCGGCGAGCCTTCGTCCAGGAGAGCAATCAGGTCTTCAGCGCCAAGAGCGTTCTTGAACTCGACCGGCAGCAGCTGAACGCCGCCCGCCACAGCGTCTCGTCCCACCAGCAATGCCAGAAATGCGTTGCCTAACTGAAGGCGAACCTCACAACAGACGCCGTCGCCGCGACGCTCATCAGGCACGAAGCCTAGTGCGCCGGGCTCAGGAAAAGATCAGCCCCGGGATCCGCTGGGGGCTCTGCTGGATCTACTTCACCGCGAATCGGCGCGCCAGCACGTCGACAAGGACGATGTCCACGTATACCCCAACTGCATCAACTGTCGGCGACTTCATCGCCGACGCCATCAACGGCGTGGCCGTCGTCGCTCGTCCTGCCACATCTTCGCGACCTCGGCATCGTTGCGATCCACGGTCAACGGTCTGTCAGCTTATCAACAGCTGAGTATATTACGTTCCAGAATAAGTCACCAGGGACCGAGTTTAGCTAGTTTTGCAAAGGAAGGTAAGATGAATCCATTCGAGACAGGACAGGTACAGCCCGGCGCAGGCATCCCTCCTGCGTCTTCAGGACAAGAGGGCGGACAAAACGGAGCGGCGGCGCAGTGGAACGCGGTCGTTACAGGCCACGCAAACTGCGCGCCCTCCGCCGACGCAGGTGACGACAACGAGGCGCTTGAAGACTGGGCTGCTGAACCGGAGGTGGGGACACTTGAGGATCGGTATGAAGCGGTGCGCCGAGTGAATGCTCTCGGCGAGAACTTTTCGCTGAATCTTGAATCGCTGTCCCTTACTAGCCTGCCTAGACTTCCGAGCGCGATCGTTCAACTTGACGTGCCCTTCAACCGGCTGACCACTCTGCCCGATAGCCTGCCCGCTTCGCTAATGCGTCTTGACGTCAGGGGCAATCAGCTGACAACCCTGCCCGCACTCCCGACCGAGCTGACATTCCTCGACCTCAACCACAATGAGTTGCAGGAACTGCCCGAGGTGCTCCCTGCCTCACTAGAGACTCTTCGCGTGAGCGACAATCAATTAGCGAATCTTCCGGAAGCCCTTCCCGCCACGCTCGAGCTCCTCAACGCCAGCGGAAACCAACTGACGCGTCTGCCGCAGCATCTGCCTGCTTCACTTTTCTTTCTCGACGTGAGGGGCAATCAGCTGACAACCCTGCCCGCACTCCCCACCGAGCTGAGATGCCTCGACGCGAGCTCCAACCGGCTGCGGAGCCTGCCGGCGGTCATACCTGCCGAGCTCGAGTTTCTCGACCTACACCACAATGAGTTGCAAGAACTGCCTGAGGTGCTCCCTGCCTCACTGGAGACTCTTAACGTCAGCCACAATCAATTGAGAACTCTACCGGAGGCCCTGCCCTCCAACCTCCAGCTGCTCGACGCCAGCGAAAACCAACTAACGCGTCTGCCGCAGCATCTGCCCGCTTCGCTGGAGCAGCTCAACGTCGGCCAAAACCAATTGTCGAGTCTACCGGACGACCTGCTAACGCAATTTTCCGATACTGACAGTGTAATTCTGGACGATAATCCTCTGCCTGAACAGGTGCTCAGGGACCTGCAGGCAGCCCTACAAGCCGAAGGCTATGGCGGTCCGACCGTCTACTATTCGTACAATGACGAAAGTGAATTGTCTGGGACCGACGATGAACAGGAATATGATTTCATTGAAACGGTCTCAAATTGGCTCCGGGGCAACCAACAAGAGGGCGATGAAGAGGTGCTGACAGCTTGGAAGGACGTTGCTGAAGAGCCGGGCGCCCAGGAATACGCGCTCTTCCTTGGCAGACTGTTCGACTCCGTGAACGCTGAGAACGAAGAATTCCGGCTTTCGGTGGCCAATGATCTGCGCCAAGCGGCGAAAGACCCGGAATTACGTACGCGCTACTTTGAGCTGGCCCTCGACGCCAACGAGAGCTGCGAGGATCGCAGGACTTTGACCTGGAACGGCATGCAGACCGCACGCCTCATCGCCGACGTCAAAAACGGCGTCTATAAAAGCAATGACCGTTTTCCAGATCTGGTTGAATTGGGCCGGGTCATGTTCCGCCTGGATGCGCTGGAGAGAATTGCGCGCGATAAGGTTCACTCACTAGGCTCGGTCGACAGCGTCCAAGATATTGACGCTATCGAGGTCTTCCTTGCCTATCAAAATAGGCTCCGCGAGCGACTTGGGCTGCAACACGTCGCACCGAACATGCGCTTTTTTGCGGTTTCCGGCGTGACCGACGCTGACGTTGACAGCGCAGAAGCTACCGTGCGGGACCGAGAAGTGGCGGAATTCGCCGACTATTTGGCGCTGGACTGGCAACCTTGGGATGACGTCGTGAGTCACATCGCCCCCGAAGACCACGCTATGGCTCAGAACCAGCTTATTGCTGCAATGGAAACAGAGTTCGATAACCGGCTGCAGCAACAGCTGGCTGACCAAGGCCTGACCGGGGCTGAAGCTGACTTGGTTGAAGACGCCAAGCGCGAGTTAGGTCCCGCTATTCGCAAAGAGATCGCACGCGAGATCAAGGGGGCTCTTAGAGACAAGGTTCTCAATGAGCACGGCCTCACCCTATGAAGAAGCCCTTGCGCTATGAGAACGCTGAGCGCCCCCACGTTCCATCTTCTGAGAGGATGGAGTGACTACGGAGAAGCCGACGAGCAAGATCTCACCCGAGGTCCAGGCCCGAGCGGTTCGGATGGTTCCGGATCGCGCAAGCGAGCCCCTTCGTGCTGGCCGGCAGTGACCCCAATTGTCGCCAAGATTGGCAATGAGCCGCAGACGCTGCATGACTGGGTCAAGAAGGCCAAGATCGGCAGCGGGCTGGCGCGCCGACCGACATAGCGGAGCAGCTGAAGACCCTCGAACGGGAAAGCCGCGAAGCTTCGGCAGGCCAACGACATACTGCGCAAGGCAAGGGAGTATTCTGCGATGGCGGAGCTCGACCACCGGGCCCATGATCGCCTTCATCGACGATCACTGCGGGGGCGCATGCCCGCTTTCGCGGGGCGGGCTCTTGTCATCGATCTCGCCGCAGAGCTGGCTGACCAGGCTTTTAAAGGTGTCGCTCATCCCCATCGCCTGCACGAGGTTGTCGACCGAGCCGGTCGAGGTGCCGTGTACATAGGGCTGCTGGACAACAGCCGTCAGCGCCTTCTCGGCCTTCGGCGGGGCTCCAAGAGGCCCGTGAAGTAGCTTGCGCAGCTTGGAGATGCGCAGTTCGACCGCGCCGGCGCGAGGTTCCAAGGTCCGCTCACGATAGCCGTTGCGCTGCGCCAGATGCTCGGAGCTCTTCTCGCCTTGGGATGCTCCGGTTGAACAGGCTGGCTCGCTCCGATATGTCAAGCTTGGCCTATGCGCCCCGCGCTTGCAATATCCTCTGCTTGAGAGCCCGATCAGACGTCTTCGTCCCGGCCTCTTGCTCCTTCATGGCCGCAGATGATCTGCTCCTTGTGAACCGCTCAAATTCATATGCGTTTCTAAAGCGGTCGCAGTTCCGGACGGCTCTCGATGGAAATCTTGTCCGGTAGTTCAAGGAACCGTGTTTGAGGTATCAAATTAAAGGGCTTCTTGCTAGAACAGCTTCTGAGCGCAAGTCACTCTGGGTAAGATCGCATTCCTACCTCTCGTGACTAAAGAAGATCCATCTTCTGAATGCCAGCCATCGACAAAATCAATTTTACGAGTCTCTGCGGTCGCAAATATACTCCGCTAAAGACATGCCGCTACCGACTTCTCACCTGCGCAGCACGAGCATACCGCAAAAGTTGTTCGACAGTAGAGGACGGTGTTGCGCGCACGACAAAATAGCGTCTTGGGCACGACCATTCCAGCGTGAAGATCAAGGCCGCGCGCTCAGCTAGTGAAAGACCAAGAAGGTGCTTGAGGTAAGAAACTACGTTTATGAGCCGGAAGAGCTTCTGGTATTGGGAGATATCTTCGATCGACTGGTGACCGCTCTACCAGAGACGATGCGTACTCAGGCAAACCGAACCGAAATTGCAAAGATTGTTCTTTCACGAACGAAAATAGATGAACGGGAACTCGCGGAAATTCACGCGATTCTTTTGACAATTGGCTCCGCAAAATAGTCAACTTCAGTCCGCAGATCGAGTGGGTAGACCGTTTGCATACTTGAGCCAAGGTGTTCTTCGTTGAAGCGAAGGGCTTCTCGCCGATTGAGAGATTTGCTTCACACGAATATATGCAATGGAAGATCCGCGGCAACGCGAAAGCGCGTTTGCAATAGCTGACGCGCTGCGATTACTTTTGGCCGTGAACTAATCTGAGGCCGGGAAACTGGACCATTATTGGCTAGAGTCTTGCGCTGCCGATTCCCCGGCTGGGAAGAGCGGAAGACGATGAAGGCCTCGAAGTTTTCGGACGCCCAGAAGGCGTTCATTCTGAAGCAGGGCAACGACGGCGTGCCGGTCACGGACATCTGCCGCAAGGCCGGGATCAGCCCAGCGACCTATTTTAGTTGGAAGAAGAAGTACGACGGGCTGCTGCCGACCGAGATGCGGCGGCTGAAGCAGCTTGAGGACGAGAACGGCAAGCTGAGCAAGCTGGTGGCCGATCTGTCGCTCGACAAGGAGATACTGCAGGACATGATCCGCCGAAAGCTGTGAAGCCTGGTCGGAAGCGCAAGCTCGTCGACGAGATCTGCGGCAAGTGGCAGGTGTCGATCCGCAGGGCCTGCGAGGCCCTGGAGTTCGACAGGTCGACCTACCACTACAGATCCCGTCGCTCCGACCAGGCCGCCCTCGAACAACGGATCAGGGAGATCTGTCAGGTTCGCGTCCGCTACGGTTATCGCCGCATTCACGTCGTGCTTCGTCGCGAAGGATGGCGCCACGGGCAGAACAAGACGCGGCGGGTCTATCCCGAATTGGGCCTGCAATTACGCAATAAGGCGCCGAAGCGTCGAGTCAGGGCCAAGTTGCGGGATGATCGCAGGCCGGCGACGCGATCGAACGAGACCTGGGCGATGGACTTCGTCCACGATCAGTTGGCAACCGGACGTAAGCTACGGGTGCTCACGATCGTCGACATCTTCTCCCGATTCTCGCCAGCGCTGACACCGCGGTTCACTTTCCGCGGCACCGATGTCGTGGAGATACTGGAAGGGGTCCGCGATGAAGTGGGATTCCCGGCAACGATCCGTGTCGATCAAGGCACCGAGTTCGTGTCGCGCGATCTCGACGTCTGGGCGTATCAGCGCGGCATCACGCTGGACTTCTCCAGGCCCGGCAAGCCGACGGACAATGCTTTCATCGAGGCGTTCACTTTCATCGAAGCGTTCAACGGACGCTTCCCGGCAGGAATGTCTCAATTGCCCATTGGTTCCTGACGCTTGCGGATGCCGAGGAAAAAGTGGAGACTTGGCGCAGGTACTACAACGAAGAACGGCCGCACGGCGCGATCGGCAACAAACCGCCGATTCTGCTGCAAAACCACGATCGCGCAACCAGCCCGCCACCGTATCAGAGCGCAAAACTCTAGTTCTGGGTGGTCCAAAGTTCGGCCTCACTGCAGATGCGGATTGCAGGTCGCGGCGAACTCGTCGGGTGTCTTCATTCGAGCAGGGAGTGCGGCCGGCTTCATTATATTAGACTAGCCATCATCGGAGCGTGACATGGATCTAAGTGAGCGACGTCAACAGAGTTTCGTTCAGTAGTACATCCCGTACGCGCTTGTTGAACCTCTCGATGAAAGTGTTCTGCCTGAGGTCTCCCGGCACGAATTGCCGAGCGATGCGGCTCCGATCCGCATGTTTGGATCGCGTTGCTGGTGAGCTCGCTGGTATTATCACTCACCACGATGCCGTGCTTGCCTTGCCTCGCTACCAGCCAATCCGGCTCGCCAGCGCCGAGGGGCGTCGGAGAGTGAGGTGCCAGCCAGTTCCGGTCCGACTGCAACAAACGCACAGTTTCTCTCGAATCGCCGCTCGCTAGCCTAAGGCGCGCTCACGAATGTTTCAAAAACAAGGCAGACTCACCCACGCTGGTCTGAGCCTTACAGGTACAAAGGTCCGTCAAAACTCGTCCGCTCTGTTTAATCCATTTCGGTCTAACACCTCACACCCTAGAGGATCGCGGTATGGAAGATCGCGGCGTGACCAATGTAGTAAGTCAATAGGGTCAGGGAGAGCGCCGCACATAACCAAGCTGGGGCTAACCAAGGAGTACGATATTCGGCGCCTCCCGAGCGATCATCCGCAAAAATGGCTACTAGTGCGACAATTATAACCGAGTGTCCTATCACATCAAGCATGCCGAATTGGAAGCATGCGCTGGTGAATATTCCGAGCAGTACGATCGCCGAAACACGCCGAACCAAGGGCGTCCAGGTCAGGGCGAAAGCAAGCGTGAACTCGACCATGCCCGCGGCACGCATATAGAACTCCTTGTCGAATCCAAATGTAATGGTTGGATGCTCGAGCAGCAGGGGATAACTCCATTGTGGATAGGCCCACTTCTCCACAGACGCCCACATCAATGTGACTGCTATTGCATAGCGCATCACATCGAGCGGGGCCCTGCCGCACAGATCCTTTTGTAATCCTGTAAGAGCGAAATAGGAGGCAATGCCCAGAAAAATTGGATAATCGGCCAAATGGAATACGCCGTAATTGCAAACGGCGACCCCGAACAGAAGCACGATACCTGCCGCCGAAAATAGCATCGTACGCCGTGATAGTAGACCGGCCGAAATAGCCAGCTGCAGAATGCCGACCATCGGCGATGCAGTTTTCAGTTCGGGCGTCAGAATCAGACCTCCGACGAACCAAAGCGCGACAAAAAAGATTCCGGACACCATGCGAATCAAGAGTTCGGTACGATGACGAAGTGCTTCGGTGAAAAAGTCGAGCGATGCTGTCACCACCTCGCCAAGAGACGTGCGCTCCAGGACGCAGCCGGAAACGAACCCCACAAGAGCCCCCCCTAGAAGAACCTCGAAATCTTGGCAAAGGACGTTCTCCAGCCCCGTCGGCTGGCCGGCGACATCATACGAACAGAACCATTTAACATGAGCGTAGGCCGTCCCCGTCCTTAGCACCGAGAACGATAGTCCGACGACGCACTTTAAAAGCAGGGAGCCGACCGACACTTCGCCAAAGCGCGCCGATTCGTTGAGCGCCTTACACGCGCGAATTAGCCGGGAGCCACACGTAATTGCATCGCCGATTTCAGTCATATCGACAAGAAATACGCACGTGCTGGACCGTGGGCAGAAATATAGCCGAAGATCGAGTTTAGGCGAAATGAAATTGATAGGCACCAGTCTCCATCAACGGCGGCGCATAACCGCCGCACTCGGCCAAGGACAGCGAATTTAGCCCGTTGCTTCATCGGGTTAGCGTCTGTAAACTGGTCGTTATTTCGATTGCACATGGCCTCACGTACTATTAAGATCGCTTTTTATATCCGCTAGTGCGTGCGACTTGCACAGTCTTCCGAAGATGTTGCATCGAACTGTCGATCAGCTGACTACGTGGTAGAATATAACTTCTGGCACCTCTACCGGTTATCCACATTCTCGACACCACTCATTTGACAGATAATTCAAGAGCCGCACTTACCAGAGACCGGTTAGTCCTCAAAAGACCTGCCGCCTATCCGCCGCAACATACTTGCGTTACGTGACCTCCAAATGTACGTTATCAATGATTTTGCGACTTCGATCTGAGACACACAACCTACATATGCCCAGCATGCGGCTGCCGCCACCCTAGCAAGATGGCGTTTTTTAAACCGCGGCACTTCCGGTAGACGGCTGATCCAGCCGTACACCCAACGCACGCTCGTTAGTTTGGGGCATATTATGGCTTCACCATTACTCTGACTCAATCTTGAGACAAGGTCACGTAGCTGAACTCATCCGTTGAACAACAACTCCGCCGCCGCCCCCGGACTTAGTCCAACAATTCCGACATAGCTCGGAGACGGCATCGGAATTTCTCGGTATGTTGGACGCCATAAGTGCAGGCAATACCTGCTATTGTTGACATACAGAGATTGAGGCGGATGCAACTGCATGACGCACTCTTCTTCGTCCCACAACAGGTCTTTGACAAGACACATCTCGACCCAATTCGGACAGCGCCGCGGGGTTGAAACAGCAACATGCTCCCAGCCGGGACGGACAAATACACTTATCTTGAGTTCACACCCGCAAGGCCCCATCACAACAAACAGACCGCCAGGACCTGTTCCTGGAGCAGTAGCGAAGCGACCGTCCTTCACGCGCCCCGCCTCCAATTTATCCGCTATTTTCGCTCTCACACGCACCCTCCACCTCTGGGGACAATCCCTATTAATACGCAGACGTCCATTGTTTCGCGACAAGTCTAACAACCTGATCCTACCAGCAATCCTTTCTTCAGCTAGCCAACGCCGTCGGGAGATGAGGCGACTAGGCAGCGCACCGGACTTGCAGCGCCAATATATTCTGGGCGCTCAATATCGCCTCTCACGGCCAGAAGCATCCAGTCGGACCTTTCGCAACAAGGGCGCTCAGGCAGCACTTAGCACAAGGTTACGCGCCCAAGCATCCTGAGTCACAACCGCACAATGGACAGACCAGCCCCCCCTTACTTGCCTGCTCGTACACCACAACAATCAGCGCCAACTCGCTCACGGCCGAACCGCGCACCATCGACCACGCTTCATGCATTATGGCTGCGACCTGTCTAAAAACTGACAAGGTCGGATTGCCGTCTTGCGCAAGACCGACTCGCGACGCCGCCAGTCAGGGGAGGGCGGAGCTTTCCTAGCTTTGCCGCAGCAACCGCTGCCCTACCCCCCCCCCCCGGGGGGCTACCGGGAGGGGCGATTAGCGACGAAACTTCACCATCGCCTCACCGCCCCACTCGGCGCACAAACCGACCAAACGCAAAACGTTACTGGAAACGGCTTGTGAAGCAGGCCGCCATCAGCGGATCACGGAAAACGGATCGCGGAAAGCGGATTACCAAAGCGATAATTCAAACGACCCATGACGAGATTAGCGTCCCCACCAGCCGCAAAGCCGCTGACACCAACTCCATTCGGCGGCGTAAACGTAGCATCATGCCCCCCCTCAAAGACACGATCGTACTCCAACCCGAAAGACCAGTTCTGATTAAGCGAAACCTCCAGTCCAGCGCCGATTGCAGCACCAAGCCGGACATTATAGCCCGTTTCACTCGCCAATCGCCCACTCGGCCAGAAGAAGCGATAATTGCGATCCGTTACCGCAGCGCCACCCTTTACGTAAAGAAGAGCATTGCTTACCGTGTAACCGACCTGGCCGGTGAACAGTCCGAAAGCGTCCGTGCGCGACGCAACAATGGCGCGCGGATCAACCAGATTAGGAGTACTACCGGAAAGATTCGCCCAATTGCCCTGCGCTTCAACACCAAAAACCCATCCAGCGGATTGCCACCGGTAGCCAAACTGACCGCCACCCGTCGCACCCGCCGCATCATAGCTACCGACGGGGCCGAACTGTGAGGCACTGCGCTCATCTCTAGTGAAGCCCCCTCCACCGTTAACGCCGGCGTAAAAGCCACTCCAGTCAAAGATAGTAGCCACTGCAGGCCGTGGCGGACTGAATGCAGGGAACTCGATAGGCTGAATGGCCAGATCTGTTGCCAAGGCGGACGTCGACGCTGCCACCGACAAGATGCTTACAATCGCGAATTTGAACTTATTCATTCCGAGAGACCGTTTTGTTTAGTGGAGAACCCAACCCCCCTGCATCATTAATCGAGACAAACTTAAATGCTGTAGTTGAAACGCAACATTGGTCACTCACAGCCCTGAAGAATCTGACGTAACGCGAGATATCTCCGAGCATTATCTAAATTGGCGGGCGGAAAGAGGTGCATCAAATGTGTAATCGGCTGGGAGAGCAGAACTCAATCATCGACCCGCGAGGCAAGACGGAATCAATTTTCATAAACGGACGGCACAGAGTTGACGCGACGCGATGCGGGTCTAGCTCGGGCATGCAACCGAGCGACACTATATCAAACTCGGCAGCCAGTTCAGGACGCCCTTCTTGATAGCTACAACCGTCGACGCTCTATCCTGCTCTCAACGAAAGCTTCTATTAGACCTTGACGATGCCAAGCGCAGCCTCACTGCCCTAGCCTACCGGCTAAAACAACAACTGGCCGTACTGCTCGCTGATATACCATAGCCCCGCGGGCTTGCCGCAACCTCACCGCAACGAACGATCGATCGTACCATATTACTACCAATCAGCTCCGCAACCGCCCGTTTCTCCACCTGATTACTTGGCACAATGCCAAGCGCTGCAGTATGAACCATCCAAGGAAGGTTTGTGGAGAACAAACGGACAAACACGAGTACCTCGACACAGAGGTTTTGACTCTTTTCTTTCTCGCTGCTACAGTGGCCACTTTGGGATAGGCGCGCGGCCTAGTTTGGCACGTGCCTGTTCGGTCATGAACATCCATTTGATCCGTGCTCGCTAAGCATTCCGACGTTTCTCCCATGCGGCGGTCTCTTTGACGAGGCGAGCGTAAACGTCGATGCGCCGGTCGAGGCACTGGCGGACGAGGACGCTGATCTCGATCTCGACATGTTGAGCCAGCTGGCATGCTTCGGAGTGTGATGGAACTCCAGGCGACGGAGCAGCCAGCGTGCTTGGTCGGCAGGGAACGCCTGATAGAGCGCGCCGGCCGTATGGGTGGACAGATTGTCGAGCACCACGCGAATTCGAACGGCTTTGGGATAGTGCACGTCGGCGAGTTCGCGCATACAATGGGCGAAGTCGGTGGCGGCGCGATGCTCGGTGACCTTCACCTTGCGCCATGGACGGTTCACGTCGATGAGCACGAACAGATTGGCCGTGCCATTGCGCCGATACTCGTAATCGTAGCGTTCGATCCGTCCAGGCTTTGCCGAGATCGATGGCCGGGTCTCGCAGATGAGCTGGACAGGGCTCTCATCGAAGCAGACCACAGGCTGATGCGGATCGGCCGGCTCGGCGTACAGATCGAGCACATCCGCCATGCGCGCGACATACTCCGCGTCGACCTTGGGCACGCACCACATGCGCCTGCGCCATGGTTTGAGATCGTTCTCGGCCAGACGTCGCCGCATGGTCTCACGCGACAGGCTCTCCTGGGGAGTCAACCTAACTATCTCGTCGGCCAGAAGCTCCAGCGTCCAACGCGCCCCGGCCCGCAGGCGGGCTCGAGCAGGCGGTGGCCACCAGCAGGGCTTCCTGCTTGTCGGTGAGCTTGCGTTCCGCACCGGCCCGTGGCTCCTCGCTCAGGGCGGCAGTCAGATTGTCTTCGACGATACGACGTCCGGTCCGGTACACCGTCGAATGACCAACGCCGACGTTGGTGGCAATGTCGGCGTCGCTCATCCCGGCATCGGCTGCCAGTAGGATCTGCGCCCGCTTGAGCTTGCGCACCGCCTGGCTGCCGCCGGCCAAAAAGAGTTCCAGTTCCGCCCCCTCGGCGCTGCTCAGATCAACATGATAGCGTACGTTCATCGTGGCCTCCGTCCCGAAGGCCCAGCTGAATCGACCGATGAAATAAAATGTCCGACAAGGCCATTTGCAGAACTCCGGGCGCCTCACGCAGCATCCAAGTTCTCGTCGCCCCCGGAGACCTGCCGATCCTGCAGGACCACTATCAACCGGTCAAAACCTCTGTGTCGAGGTACTAGCCCACAAACCAGTCGTTCGAGCCAATCCGCCGAATTGCGTCGCCGCTTGAGCAGCGCGACATTCGACAATGAGGCAATCCCCATCGCCTCAGCCCATGCGGCCGTCAACCTCAGCCCGCGCGTGCCTCAACAATACGCCAGCACCAGCCGCAGCTGATCCATAGCGCATTCGAAATTAGAGATATATAGCCCGCTTTTCTCTGTTGAGCTTGACCGCCCGCGACGGATATGGACTGGCTGTCCTGGAGACCAGCGGCCGTGAGCGCCGCGACGATGTGGAGCGGGGATGGCCGAGCGGAATTGCAACGGGCGAGTGGCCCTGATCACGGGCGTGACCGGGCAGGACGGCGCCTATCTGGCCGAATATCTGCTCGGCCTGGGCTACACCGTCCACGGCATCAAGCGCCGCTCGTCATCGTTCAATACCGCCCGGGTCGATCATCTCTACAAGGACCCGCACGAAGATAACGTGCCGTTCCTACTGCATTACGGCGATATGACCGATTCCACCAACCTGATCCGGCTGGTGCAGCAGATCCGCCCGGACGAAATCTACAACCTCGCCGCGCAGAGCCATGTCGGCGTTAGCTTCGAGAGCCCCGAATATACCGCCAATGCCGACGCGCTTGGCGTACTGCGCCTGTTGGAAGCCATTCGCATTCTCGGTATGGAGAAGGAGGCGCGGTTCTATCAGGCCTCCACCTCCGAGCTCTATGGCCTGGTCCAGGAGATCCCGCAGCGGGAGACCACGCCGTTCTATCCGCGCTCGCCCTATGGCTGCGCCAAGCTCTATGGCTACTGGATCACGGTGAACTACCGCGAGGCCTATGGGATGTTCGCGAGCAACGGCATCCTGTTCAATCATGAAAGCCCAATCCGTGGCGAGACCTTCGTGACGCGCAAGATCACCCGCGGCGTCGCGCGGATCGAGACCGGCCTGGAAGACACCATCTATCTCGGCAATCTCGAGGCTAAGCGCGACTGGGGCCATGCGCGCGATTACGTCGAGGGCATGCACCGCATCCTGCAATGCGACACGCCCGACGATTTCGTGCTAGCCACCGGTGAGACCCGTTCGGTGCGCGAGTTCGTCGAGCTCGCCTTTGCCGAGGTGGGGCGCCGCATCGAATGGCGCGGCGAGGGCGTCGACGAGGCCGGCATTGATGCCAACTCAGGCAAGACGGTGGTCCGAATCGACCCAACCTATTTCCGCCCGACCGAGGTCGATCTTCTGATCGGGGACTCCGGCAAGGCGCGCGACAAGCTCGGCTGGACGCCGAAGACGAGCTTCACCCAGCTGGTCAAGGAGATGGTCGCAAGCGATCTCATCGCTGTGCGGCAGGAGGCCGGCCGTGGCGGCAACTTGCTTTGAGCTGGCCGGAAAACGTGTCTTCGTGGCCGGCCATCGCGGCATAGTCGGCAGCGCGCTGCTGCGGCGGCTCGCCCGGGAGGGCGTGGAACTGCTGACGGTGCCGCGGAGCGAGGTCGATCTGCGCGACTAGGCGGCCGTGTTCAAATGGTTCGCTTCGACCAGACCGCAGGCGGTGTTCCTCGCTGCGGCCACGGTCGGCGGCATCGTCGCCAACAATACGCGGCGGGCGGAGTTCATTTACGACAATATTGCGATCGCAGCCAGCGTCATCCACGCCGCGCATCTGAACGGCGCCGAGATGCTGATGTTTCTCTGCTCGTCCTGCATCTATTCGAAGCGGGCGCCGCAGCCGCTGCGCGAAGACGTCATGCTGACGGGGCTGCTCGAGCCGACCAACGCCCCCTATGCGATCGCCAAGATTGCGGGCATCAAGATGGTCGAGGCTTATCGCTGCCAGTATGGCGACAACTTCATCAGCGTAATGCCACCAACCTCTACGGTCCCGGCGACAACAATCATCCCGAGTTCAGCCATGTCGTGTCCGCGCTGATCCGGCGCTTCCACGAAGCCAAGGCCGCGGGCGGAGCGGAAGTCGCCGTCTGAGGCACCGGTACGCCGCGCCGCGAACTTCTCTATGTCGTCGACATGGCCGATGCCTGCGTGCACCTGATGCAGACCTATTCGCAAGCGAAGCTGGTCAACATCGGCACCGGAGAGGACATCAGCATCGCGGATTTCGCCCGCGTAGTCGCCGCGACCGTGGGTTTCGAGGGACGCATCACCTACGACACGTTGCGCCCGGATGGTACGCCGCGCAAACTGCTCGACATGTCTCGCCGCGCTCGGCTGGCGCGCGACGACGTCGGTGGAGGAGGGAATCGCGAGGGCCTATCAGGCCTTCCTGCAGGAGACTGGGCAGGCTGGCGCCTAACTCTCCGCTGTCGTCCGGCGTATGCCAGACTAGGCGCGGGACGTGGTGAGACGCGTGGAACGCGCTGCCTCTCATTCCCGATATCACGCGATACCGGTGCCGGCCTTCGCCGGGACTAAGCGTCTAGGATCCTCCACGAGCACTTCGCTGCAGGCAGCAGCCGGGCACGAAAAGACAATGCCTTTCCGAAAACCTCACCGTCAAATCCAGACTTGCTCTCAACCTCGTGCAGGCATTCCTAAACAGGTCGTCGATACGCCGCAAAATTAAACGGGCCGGATGGAACGAAAGCTCCCTTTTGGAGCTCATTCGCTGCCCGCGGTAGAGCCGGTGGATCTCGGACGGCTTGCCTCCGCTGGGGTGTATTCCCGGGCGTGGTTTAACTCGGTAGAGTAAAGCCGTCCGCCCGCGCGCTCCCTCTGTAGTGAGGCCGAGCTTTGGACCACCCAGAACTAGAGTTTTGCGCCCTGATCACGGTGGCGGGCTGGTTGCGCCATCGTGGTTTTGCAGCAGAATCGGCGGTTTGTTGCCGATCGCGCCGTGCGGCCGTTCTTCGTTGTAGGACCTGCGCCAAGTCTCCACTTTTTCCTCGGCATCCGCAAGCGTCAGGAACCAATGGGCATTGAGACATTCCTCCCGGAAGCGTCCGTTGAACGCCTCGATGAAAGCATTGTCCGTCGGCTTGCCGGGCCTGGAGAAGTCCAGCGTGACGCCGCGCTGATACGCCCAGACGTCGAGATCGCGCGACACGAACTCGGTGCCTTGATCGACACGGATCGTTGCCGGGAATCCCACTTCATCGCGGACCCCTTCCAGTATCTCCACGACATCGGTGCCGCGGAAAGTGAACCGCGGTGTCAGCGCTGGCGAGAATCGGGAGAAGATGTCGACGATCGTGAGCACCCGTAGCTTACGTCCGGTTGCCAACTGATAGTGGACGAAGTCCATCGCCCAGGTCTCGTTCGATCGCGTCGCCGGCCTGCGATCATCCCGCAACTTGGCCCTGACTCGACGCTTCGGCGCCTTGTTGCGTAATTGCAGGCCCAATTCGCGATAGACCCGCCGCGTCTTGTTCTGCCCGTGGCGCCATCCTTCGCGACGAAGCACGACGTGAATGCGGCGATAACCGTAGCGGACGCGAACCTGACAGATCTCCCTGGTCCGTTGTTCGAGGGCGGCCTGGTCGGAGCGACGGGATCTGTAGTGGTAGGTCGACCTGTCGAACTCCAGGGCCTCGCAGGCCCTGCGGATCGACACCTGCCACTTGCCGCAGATCTCGTCGACGAGCTTGCACTTCCGACCAGGCTTCACAGCTTTCGGCGGATCATGTCCTGCAGCATCTCCTTGTCGAGCGACAGATCGGCCACCAGCTTCCTCAGCTTGCCGTTCTCGTCCTCAAGCTGCTTCAGCCGCCGCATCTCGGTCGGCAGCAGCCCGTCGTACTTCTTCTTCCAACTGAAATAGGTCGCTGGGCTGATCCCGGCCTTGCGGCAGATGTCCGTGACCGGCACGCCGTCGTTGCCCTGCTTCAGAATGAACGCCTTCTGGGCGTCCGAAAACTTCGAGGCCTTCATCGTCTTCCGCTCTTCACAGCCGGGGAATCGGCAGCGCAAGACTCTAGCCAAAAATGGTCCAGTTTCCCGGCCGCCGCAGCCCGACATCATCGGCCCGGCTCGTCTGATATCTGACCGTCATGCGGCAACAGCCGACGGCTTTACACGCCCGCCGTTCGCTCATCCCGTGAACGCCCACGAGATGTACAACAGCCTTCCGCTTCGCCGCGGGCGTAACCACTTCTTTCCCAGGAGATCCTTCAGGGCGGCATTGTCCAGCATGGCATCCGCCAGCAGCCGCTTGAGCCGCGTGTTCTCGTCCTCCAGCGTCTTCAGCCGCTTGGCCTCCGAGACGTCCATTCCGCTGAATTTGGCCTTCCACTTGTAAATGCTAGCGTCGCTCACGCCATGCTTGCGGCACAGATCGGCGACCGCAACGCCAGCCTCGTGCTCCTTCAAAATCGCGATGATCTGCTCTTCCCTAAAGCGGCTGCGCTTCATGCTCTGGTCCTCTCTAGGGGCCAGAACGAACTTCAAACTGGATTAAGCCCGAGCGGCAAGGTCAGAGGCACAGCTTTCCAAACCTTTAAGCTGTCGCGCGGATCAAGAGCAAGCGCGGCAAGGACAAAACCGTCGAGCGTCACTTTCTGATGAGCTAGAACTTCAGCGCACGGAGGTTCTGCGCACCGTTCGCCCCCATCGGAGCATCGAAAACCGCCTGCACTGGCAGCTCGATGTCGCCTCGTTGCGTCTCAAGCTCAAGCGCGCCGGCTGGAACGATTAATCCTGTTTCGAACTCCGCAGTCACGTGCGATTGCCCTGCCCCGCGACGAGAGCTCTCCGAACTAACTCCTCGACTACGCCTTCGTCGCGATGCACAAGCTGATCGATACGCTCCCAACGTTTCTCCTTCGAGCGCGTGCTCTTTGTGCGGACCTCGATCGACACGACGGTGCAGCACACGACTGACAACGCAAATTGCAAACCACCTGCGCCAATTCGGCAGCGACTATCACGTTACCCAGGCCACGACCGTCGTCTCCGATCTCGGTGGCGGTATTCACGCCATGGTCGGCGGCGCCGACTACGTCGCCAGCACGGTTTAACCGCCCCACGGATGCGTACGGGCAGCCGGACTCTTTGTTCAAGCCGTGCGTATACACGTATCGCTCCGGCGTAGGCCGCCTTGTTCGGCGTCACCGGCCGCCTAAGGATATGGCCTTAAGTCCAGCCTTGAGGTCATGCGGCGATGCAGATGGAAGTTTTGGGCGCCGAACGGCGGCGTCGATGGAGTTATGAGGATAAGGTTCGTCTGATCGAGGAGACGATGCAGTCCGGGCAGACCGTCTGCGGAGTTGCCCGGCGGCATGGGGTGGCTCAGAGCCTGCTGTTCACCTGGCGCCGGCAGGCGCGGCAGGGCCGGCTGGGTGCCGAGGCTGTGCCGGCTATCGTTCCTGTCGCCATCGTGTCGTCGCAGGCTGACGACTTGACGAGGGTGCCATCACCACCGTCGCCATCGCGTGCCGCACCGAGCATGCGGGCCGGAACGATCGAGATCGAACTGGACGACTGCTGCGTGCGCGTCGACCGCGACGTGGACACCGAGGCACTTCGGCGCATTCTCGACCTTTTGAGGCGGCGATGATTCCGATCCCGAGCGACGTCAAGGTCTGGATTGCGACCGGCCACACGGACATGCGCCGTGGTATGCAGAGCCTGGCCCTGATGGTCCAGGAGATTTTGAAGCGAGATCCCCACGCCGGCGATCTCTACATCTTCCGCGGCCGTCGCGGGGATCTGGTCAAGATCCTGTGGCATGACGGAATCGGCTTGTCGCTCTACGCCAAGCGCCTCGACCGAGGAAAGTTCATCTGGCCCTCGGTGTCCAATGGCGCGGTGTCGATCTCGGCCGCGCAGATGGCCTACATGCTTGAGGCGATCGATTGGAGGAATCCGCAGCTGACATGGCGGCCACAGAGCGCAGGCTGAGCAGAGATAGTTGCGGCTTTCCGGTATTTAGGGAGTTCCAACCGGCCTGATCTGTGATTCACTGCGTCGCATGAACGCCGATTGCGATGCTGGACCGGATGACGTCGTCGCCCTGAAACAGGCGCTGGCGGCCGAGCGCGCGAAGGGATTGGAGGTCGCTGCCGAGCTTGCGGCTGCCCGAGCCAAGGCATCGGAAGACGAAGCCCTGATCGCGTCCCAGAAGCTGCAGATCGCCAAGCTGAGGCATCAGATCTACGGGCAGCGGTCGGAGCGTTCATCACGCCTGCTCGAACAACTGGCGCTGACGTTCGAAGAGCAGGAAGCTGGCGCCACCGAGGACGAGCTTGCGGCGGAACGCGCCGCGGCGAAGACCAGCACGGTCCGCGCCTTCACGCGCAAGCGCACCGAGCGACAAACCTTCCCCGAACATCTGCCCCGCGAGCGGGTGGTGATCGAGCCGCCGACGGCTTGCGAATGCTGCGGCAGCAATCGCCTGCGCAAGCTCGGCGAGGACGTGACGCGGACGCTGGAGGTGGTGCCGCGCCAATGGAAGGTGATCGAGACGGTGCGGGAGAAGTTCTCCTGCCGGGACTGCGAGAAGATCAGCCAGGTGCCGGCGCCGTTCCATGCCGTGGCGCGAGGATGGGCCGGGCCGAGCCTGCTGGCGATGATCATGTTCGAGAAGTTCGGTCAGCATCAGCCCTTGAACCGCCAGGCCGAGCGCTATGCGCTGGAGGGCGTGCCGATAGCGCTCTCGACCATGGCGGATGCCGTGGGGTCGGTCTGTGCGTCGCTGGACCCGCTGCTGCGCCTGGTTGAAGCGCATGTCATGACGGCCGAGCGCCTTCATGCCGACGATACGACCGTGCCGGTGCTGGCCAAGGGAAAGACTGACACGGGGCGGTGCTGGATCTATGTCCGGGACGACCGGCCGTTCGGTGGTGCGGACCCGCCGGCAGCGATGTTCTACTACTCGCGCGATCGCAAGGGCGAGCATCCGCAGGCGCATCTGGCGCGGTATGCCGGCATCCTGCAGGCCGACGCCTATGACGGCTATAACCAGCTCTATCTGGCTGGACGCGGCCCTGGACCGATCCGCGAGGCGTCGTGCTGGGCGCATGCGCGGCGCCCGTTCTTTGCCATGGCCGATCTGGAGGAGAATGCGCGCCGCAAGGCTGCGGGCAAGAAGGAGATCCCGCTTTCTCCGATCGCAATCGAGGTCGTGCGCCGGATCGATGCGTTGTTCGAGATCGAGCGTTCCATCAATGGCAAAAGCGCGCAGGAGCGTCTCGAAGCACGGCAGACGCTCAGTCGGCCTTTGACCGAAGACCTGCGGCTCTACATGCAAGAGCAACTCGCCAAGCTCGCCCGGGGGCACGACCTTGCCAAGGCATTCAATTACGTGCTGAAGCGATGGCCGAGCTTCACGCTGTTCCTCGATGACGGTCGTGTGTGCCTCTCCAACAATGCCGCCGAGCGCGGTCTGCGAGGCATCGCCCTTGGTCGAAAATCCTGGCTCTTCTGCGGGTCTGATCGCGGCGGCCGGCGCGCAGCTGCGATGTACAGCCTGATCGTCACCGCCAAAATGAACGGCATCGATCCGCAGGCCTGGCTGACCGATGTCATTGACCGGATTGCCGCTCACCCGTCCCAACAGCTCGACGAACTGCTGCCCTGGAACTGGACGCCTCAGGCCGCAGCGCTCTCCACCCGAGCAGCATGACCACGCACGTCAACAAAGTTCACCACGTCACCACCATCGCCAAGGTTGCCAAGGACCTCGGCGAAGATGACGAATGGTTGCACGACGTCGCCAGCGAATTGGACATCGAGGATGGCGTCATCTGGGTCTATGGCGCTGGTGACGATGGCGTCATGGCCTTGACCGACTTCGGGATCGACAACCTGATCGAACTCGTCAAAACACGTCGGCAGCTCTGAAATCTCTTCCCAGATGACGCCGCAAACCGGCTCCCCCCGCGGCCTACGGCGGATGATTACGTATACACCACCGCATTGCCGAACGGCTTCGAGCCAAGCACCCCGATCGTCGATGAGCCAGGATGCATTCGCAACTGGTGCCCGTAGAATCTCGGCCACTTAAATTCCGTCTTGGTGACGCCGACCCAGGCGATCACGCGCTTGACCAACGCGGCTCCAGGATAGGGTTGATCGCGCTTGGCGGCAAGGACGGCCCGAAGGCCGACCGCAACAAGATCGTCAACACCGCGCGCCGCTTCGGCATTAAGGCCCCAATGGACACGCAATCAACAGCAATCGGCTCCAACGATGTTACGGTGCTCAAGCACGCGCTGGCCTACGCGACATTCTCTAACAAGGGGAACCTTGTCATTCCGCAATCGCTGCTGGAGGCGCGCACCGGTGCCGGCGACCTAGCTTGGCACGGGGACCGCGACGGATCGCAGCGATATGAACGCATCATCCGCGCAGGCATCGCCTTGCACGAGGCGCTTCCCACGCTGCCGTGCGACCTGAAGCACGGGCGCATCGGACGGCGTAGCGACCATAATCTCCTAATACCCCTCAAGCTGAACAAAGAGGCAATTGCTGCTGTTCCCAAACAATTTCGCAGCGCCATCTGCCAACGACGAGCCAGAGCGCGATGCTCGCATGATGCGGTTGCGAAAGAAGATATTCGGCAGCCTTCGCAACTCACAAGGCGCGGACAACCTTGCAACGCTCCGTACTCTGATCGGCGCCGGTCGACCCACCAATGGAACATGCTCGAAACACTGTCCCTATGCCTCTCGCAGCATCGCCTAACCAAACAGAGACGACAATTACAGATGACTTAGAAAAAGACGATCCTATAGCTCCCGAATTCCCCGTCAAAAAACACAACGACGGAACCGCATCAGACGATTCACGAAGCGCCGTAGAACTTAATAGCTCAACGTTCATATGTTCGCGCCATCCAATAACAGAAGAGTGATTTGAACCACACGCTACGTCAGCTTGTAAAGCGGAACCAAACCACCGTACAGCCCGAGCAGCCATAACCACAATCCCGACCCTGCCCCATATCGGCCGCTCACAATCACCGATAGCGCTAAGCCGACAATAGTGATCATGACTCAACCAGAGACTGTCACAAAGCGATCGCCCGTCTCCTTGCTTCCGCCAAGACTTCACCCGCCCCTATTCGCATTCACTGCCGAAGTATCAGCTCAAAGTCCCCGCAATAACTCCAGCCACGTTTTCCGCCCATAAATAGACCGATGAAGCTCTAACGTGGCACGCTTCAAGCTTCACTAACAACTCGCGAGTACGGTATTTTGGATAGCATTGCCATTATAACCGCCAAAAGCAGTCTACGCTATACACTAGACGACTGTCTGAGAGCCCAGGGCTTTCATGTTCTTAGCTTCGCCTGCGGTTCAGAGATCGATCGCGTTCTTGCGACCGACGCCACACCCGACATCATCCTCATCGACAGCACACTTCCTAAGGAGAGCGCCCTTTCACTCTGCCAACGATTGCATCAGATGAACGCTCCTCCGATCATAGCGCTAATCGACAATGACGCAAAGCTGCCCGCCACAGATAATTTTGAAAATCAAGCATTGTTCCTTGAGATTGGGGCCGATGATTGTATCAGCACGCCTTTTACTCCACGAGTGCTGATCGCCCGAATTCGAGCCGTACTACGCCGGTCGATTGCAACATCCAACTATGAAGTCTATAGATCGCGACATAGGATACTAATAGGCGACCTAGTCATAAATCTTGATGCTCGCGCAATAACTCTTCGCGGCTCTTACGAGCAGGTCCAGCTATCGCGCTCGCAATACGATTTGCTGCATTGCTTCTTTATGCGACCGCAACGCCAGCTCTCGCGCGAGAAACTCCTTGAATGGACCCGCGGCGGCGCCGCAAACGTGTTTGATCGGTCAATAGACGTGCAGATTAGTCGCATTCGACAGAAGCTTCACGCATCCGGAAGCTGCGTCGCGGCAATGCTCAAAAGTATTCGCAATGCAGGATATATTCTCGATGCCCCTGTACACCCCGATGATGAATGAGCAATTATTCGTTGCATGTCATCCTGGCCCGTCGTTCACACAGGCGCAATCCGTTTGTGGCTTATAACATCCCTCCACTTTCGTCGCCTCCCAATCGAGTTTCGGCATTTTATAAGACAAACCGGTTAGATGAACCAAACGAAGGCCGCTCCTATGAGAGCTGACAGATGCAACTTTCGGAATAAGCTCGAGACCAACTCGACGGCGAGCGAGCCGGATCGATAAAGGAGATCATCGCATCCGCGACCCGCAATTGAACCCGACAAGTACGGCGCATGCACTCTGGTGCGGTACGGCCGGAGTGCGTTCGCGGACGCAGACAATGCTATGCTAATGAAGCTGATCAGAGAAATAGATACTACGCCGAGCCGCGGAATCCGACCTAAACGAAGATAGTGAGGTCTGCCGAAAGGGCGCATTGGGCGTGGCGCACCTGCAGGCAAACACTCGGAAAAGTCAAACGTAACAAGCAACTTGGTTGTTCGAGCGAACCGAATATTCCCCTCTCATTCCGACACCGAAAGGGAGTCAATTGTGCGACTCAACATATTCGACAAAGCTAAAAAGTTTAACGTACCCCTCCGCCAAGCGCCATCTTCGCAATTTGGTATTGGTGGTTCGGACTGTCGTTTATGGACAGATATAAGGACAGTGCCCCGATCGGGGATCGGGCGACTTGAACTGGTCGAGACAGGTCGGCGGCGTCGCTGTTCTAAGGATGAGAAGCGCAGGATTGTACTCGAGACCCGGCAGGTTTCGGCAACAGCCCGGCAGTACGGTCGTGTACCCGGGCATGGTGTAGCTCGGTAGAGCAAAGCCGTCCGCCCGCGCGCTCCCCCTTAGCGCTATAGCGGGTGGACGACTTTGCGGTGGTCACCGACGATTGCCCGGTAGGGTCGGGTTGCTGACACCAACCTGATTCGAGGAACGACCGACGACCGACGAGATGATGAACCTTCGCTCGCTCGTGGAGAACGCCCCCGGACGCGGCTCTTCTGCGCGAGATGATCGGCTTTGCAGCCCAGCGTGAGGCAGAGCTTGACGTGCTCGCCTATATGAGCTTCCCGCCACAGCACCGCGCCAAGCTGCACTCGACCAATCCAATCCAGAGGGTCAATGGCGAGATCAAGCGCCGTACCGAAGTCGTCGGCATCTTCTCAAACGAAGACGTCATCGGCCTCTCGTCGGTGCGATCCTGCTCGAGCAGAACGACGAGTGTGCCGTCCAGCGCGCCCGCTACATGACTCTGGAACCCATCGCGCCGTTGAGCGACGATCCCATCGTCGGCCTGCCCGCCTTGGCAGGCTGATCAGCTCGGCCCACACCGGAATAAACCCGGTGACATTCCATGCCAGCTACACCACTCTAGGGAACACGATCGGGCGTCACAACGCCTCGGACCTGTGATTCACTGCTTCGCCTGAACGCTGAGTGCGACGCTGTTCCCTATGACATGGCGGGCTTGAAAGAGGAGGTGGTAGCCGAGCGCGTTAAAGGGGGGAGGGAGAGATTGCGGCGGAACTGGCAGTCGCTGCTGCGAGGGCCATGAAGACAGCGTGCTCATGGCGCGGACCTTCGGGGAGCTAGAGGCCGACGCCACCGGGGACGAGCTGTCCGCCAAGCCAGCCGCGGCCAGTACGACGACCGTCCGCGGGTTTACGCGCAAGCCTGCCGAGCACCAAACGTTCCCGAGGCATCTACCGCGCGAGCGGGTTGCGATCGATCCGCCGTCAGCGCGCGAGTGCTCCGGCGGCAATCGCCTGCGTAAGATCGGCGAGGACGTGACGCGGATGCTTGAGGCAGTGCCGCGGGCAGTGGAAGATTGTCGAGACAGTGCGGGAAAAGTTCTCCTGCCGTGACTGCGAGAAGATCAGCCACGCGCCGGCGCCGTTCCACGCCGTGGCGCGGGGATGGACTGGCCCGAGCTTATTGGCCATGATCATGCTCGAGAAGTTCGGCCAGCATCAGCCCTTGAACCGCCAAGCCTACTGTTACGCCTGGAAAGGCCCGATCCCCTGTCGACCCATGGCGGATGCCGTCGGATCGCTCTGCGCGTCACAGGAACCACTGCAGCGCCTGGTCGAAGTCCATGTTCTGTCAGCGTCGAGGAGAACGCGCGACGCAAGGCTTCCGGCAAAAGAGAGATCTAGCTCTTGCCGATCGCGATCGGATCGTGCGACGAATCGATGCTTTGTTCGGATCGAACGATCCATTAATGGCAGCAGCGCCGAGAGGCGCGTTCAGATGCGGCAAGCGCTGAGCCGGCCCCTGATCGAGGGCCTGCAGGTCTACATGCGCGACCAACTCTCCAGACTGTCCCGCGGTCACGGCCTCACCAAGGCTTTCAACTACATCCTCAAGGTAAGCCTCCGGTGAGGGCCGCCTTGCGTCGGAGCTGATGCTTGTTGAAGCGATAGGACTTGCTCTGGAGCTAGTCCTATGGCCAGTACAGAAGTGGAAGTGATCACGTCGGAGCGGCGACGGCGGCATTGGTCGCGGGCGGACAAGGAGCGCGTCGCCGCTGCGGCGTTGCAGCCGGGCACGACGATCCTGGGAGTGGCGCGAGCGCTCCGCGTACATTCGCCAGGTGTTCCGCTGGCGCTAGCAGCTGTGCGGGAAGGAGACGCCGCCCAGCTTTGCCGCCGTGACCATCGCCGCCGATCCGCGCGCGGCAGCAGCCTGCATGCAGGGGCTGATCGAAGTCGAGATCGGGACCGAGACGAAGATCCGGATCAGCGGTACGGCGGATGTCGCGACGGTGACGGCAGCGATCGCGGCACTCCGGGCGGGCTCACGATAACGATTCCGATCCCCTCCGGCACCCAGGTCTGGCTGGCGACCGACCATACCGACATTCACAAGGGCTTCGATGGTCCGGCGCTGCTAGCCCAGGAGACCTTGAAGGGCGATTCGCATGGCGGCCATCTGTTGTGTTCCGCGGTCGCAGCGGCAGCTTGATCAAGGCGTTGTGGCACGACGGCCAGGGCATGTGCTTGTTCGCCAAGCGGCTGGACCGCGGCCGCTTCATCTGGCCACAGGCTGTGGACGGAGCTGTGACGATCACGTCGGCCCAGCTCGGCTATCTGCTCGAAGGCATCGACTGGCGGCATCCGCAGCGGACGTGGCGCCCGGAAGCTGTGGGTTGAGCGAGAAAACGTAACGGCACTGATGCGTGCCGGGCGGAGCTGTGATTCCATCCTTGACCATGATCACAGCCGATTCGCTCCCCGATGATGTCGCGACGCTGAAGGCGCTGGTGCTCGCCGGCCAGGCGGCGCAGCTTGCAGCAGAATCCAAGGCGCGCAATCTCGAAGCCGAGGTCCGCGCCCGCACGCTGCTGATCGAGCAGATGAAGTTCACGATCGCCAGGCTCAAGCACGAGCAGTACGGGCCGTGGCCCGAGCACTTGCCGCGCGAGCGCATCGTGTATCCTGCACCAGCCCATTGCCCGTGCTGCGGCGGCGACAGACTGCGCAAGATCAGCGAGGGCCTCACGGAGACGCTGGAGCTCGTGCCACGGCGAGGCGCGCGAGCAGGCGCGGTCCGGCGCGCCCGCGGGAGATCGGATGAAATGGCGCCGACGGCTGACTGATCGCCTCGCAGTTCCGCAGGCCTGGCTCGCCGACGTCCTTGCCAAGCTGCCCAATCATCCGGCCAGCTAGGTCGCCGATCTGCTGCCCTGGAGATGGCAGGTCGCCCAGACGTAGGCCGCCGCCTGACTGAACCGTTCAGGCCGTCAAAACCGGTTGCGCAGCCTGTGGTCTTGACCGGATGCGTACTAGCCACCACGATTGCTAGGAATGACAGCGAATCACACCGGGCATCCCTGAGTAATCCTTAATGTTGAAAAGATTCACGCCCTCTCAGGAGTTGGAGCATCCGGCAACCCTGAGTGGTTCATCGTGTACTAAACTAGACCTTCGCAGATTCATCACGTCGATGCCAAGAATGTCGGAGGACCGAGGGCTATTATGCGTGCTGTGCTCGCTGGAAATCACGCAGCTTGCCAGTGGAGCCAGCTGCATGACGTGACAGATTTCCGATCCATCCTGGATGGATAAAATCTAGCGTGTGCTATTCATTAACTCACATAAATAAGCGCGCAAAATCGGTTGCCATAATGAACCGCAGTCCTCAGTCGCCACGTTTCGCTTACGCATCGGCTCTTGTTAGGCGCCTCCGACGCGGAGGGGTAGAATCTCGACAATCCGTCGGAGATATCTAGATGGAATGTGTTTCGAAGCGCTCACTCGCAATCACTCCGGGGTCATCGAGCATGTCATGAAGAGTGCTAAGAGATTGCCAAACTTGCTTGTTGCCGACGTTTGTGATGAACTTGCCCACTTGTTCAGAAATACAGCGCGAGGGAGCGCCGGGAAAGATGTTATGTCAATCCTCAAGAATAACGTCTTTTGTTCAAAAGTGAGGCCGAAGAGAGAGAGGCAATGCAGTTGCTTGGCAGCGCGAGAAATCATCGGTTCGTGGTCTCCCGACGGCGTACAGGCTTTGGTGATTGCCTATGGTCGCTAGCGGCAGCTTGGCGTTTTGCAAAGCAGACAGGGCGGACGTTGGTGATTGATTGGCGAGGGTCTTGTTATCTCGACGAACCATTCACTAACGCCTTTTCAGTCTTCTTTGAGCCGGTCGAAGAAATCGCGGGTGTGCGTGTGATTTGCGACGACTCAATCGCTGAGTTTTCGTTTCCTGGGCCATTCTTTCCCGAATGGTGGAATAAACCGGCCTTAGATTGCGTCTATCGTCCGGACGAGCAGATTTTTCAGGAGCGAGATCAGCTCGATCAGCTGTTCCAAAGTCAGCAGGATATAGAGGCTAGCACGGTAGTGTGTGATGCTTGTCTGATGTGGCGCTGCGATCAAGAGGCCGAACGTATCATCTTTCGGAGCATAAAGCCACGAATCGAGATTCAGGCAAAAATTGACGCCATTTTTCGTACGCAGCTGGAGCCGTACAGCGTAATCGGTATACATGTCCGGCATGGAAATGGCGAGGATATCATGGGGCATGCTCCCTACTGGGTCGACCCGGAGCGGGCTTTTAGGCAGGTATGTAGTGCTATTGATAGCGCTAGGAGGTTAGCTTACGCAAGGCCAGTTATGGTTTTCCTATGCACGGACAGCCCGGTCATTTTGGAAAAAGTCTTGAGCACTTTTCCCGATGTTTACACCATTCCAAAGCGCTTCCAAGCGCCTCAGACCGGCCCCTTGCATAACTCCGCGCTCGGATTCGGTGGAGGCTCTTCCGCCCTTATCGAGATGTATCTCCTTGCGCGTTGTGACACCGTGATTCGATTTCCGCCGACGAGTGCCTTCACACGCTATGCACGTCTCTTTGTCCCACGCATTATAGAATTCGATTTGGACGATCCCGGTCGATTGATTTTGATTGAAGAAGACCCGCAGTAGCTCGTGGCGCCTTGAAAGTCGTGTCTCTGCTCAGCATTCTGAGTTGCGTGGTTTTCACGCAGCCGTAGGGTGAATTTGTTTCGATGTGAAATTATCTTCTTACCCTTGTTTCGATTAAAGCTAAGGACGCTCGAGGATGATTTGCGTGGGATCATTCAGCAAGCTGGCCGGCATTTTGCGTCGCTAACTGGATCGGCGAAAGAAGCGCCACTGGTGGTTTCCACATAATTGGCAGATATCAGACGAGCTTGCCGAAACGCTCGACTAGGTTCTGTACTCATAAATGGATTCCGTTAGCTGACGAACTGTGATTCACTCCCCTTAGGTGATTTGGGGGTGGACATGGCGCGGTTTGACCTGAGCGATCGAGAATGGACTTTGATCAAGCCCTTGCTGACGAATAAGCCACGCGGTGTCGGTCGGGTCGACGACCGGCGGGTTCTCAACGGCATCTTCTATGTGCTGCGGACAGGCTCGCCCTGGCGAGATCTTCCGGAACGCTATGGCCCTTACACGACGGTTTATAACCGCTTTAACCGCTGGGCCAAGGCAGGCGTTTGGGTCCAGATTTGCGAGGTGTTGGCAGCTCGCTCGCCGCAGTCGATGGCGCTGATCGACGAGAACGGACTGCCGGTCCGGCTGATGCTAACCCCCCGGGGCAGGCCCACGATCTGCGTGCCGCGCCATTTCTGCTCCAAGGGCTCAAATGCCGTGATGTTGTGGCCGACCGTGGTTACGACGCCGATACCCTCCTGCACATGATCAGAGCCCGCGGAGCTAGGGCTCATATTCCTTCCACCAGCCAGCGAGTGGTCGAACGCTCCGTCAGCCGCCGCATCTACGCAAGCGCAATCTGGTTGAACGCTTATTCTGCAAGCTTAAGCATTTCAGGCGCATCGCGACACGCTTCGACAAGCTCGCTCCCAACTTTCTCGCGCAGTCGCACTCGGCTCAACCCGCCTCTGGACCAGGGCTTATGAGTCCACGCCCTAGTCCTATGGCCAGTACAGAAGTGGAAGTGATCACGTCGGAGCGGCGACGGCGGCATTGGTCGCGGGCTGAAAAGGAGCGCATCGTCGCTGCAGCGTTGCAGCCGGGTGCGACGATCCTGGGCGTGGCGCGCGCGTTTGGTGTGCATTCGAGCCAGGTGTTCCGCTGGCGCCAGCAGCTGTGCGGCGAGAAGGCTGCCGTGCCCGGCTTCGCCGCTGTGACGATTGCAGCCGATCCCGATCTTCACGCAGCGGCAGCTCCGCCTCAGGGGCTGATCGAGGTCGAGATCGGGACTGGTACGAAGATCCGGATCAGCGGCACGGTGGATGCCGCGACGGTGACGGCGGTGATCGCGGCACTCCGGGCGGGCTCACGATGACGATCCCGATCCCCTCCGGCACCCAGGTCTGGCTGGCGACGGGCCATACCGACATGCGCAAGGGCTTCGACGGTCTGGCGCTGCTGGTCCTGGAGACCTTGAAGCGCGATCCACATGGTGGCCATCTGTTCGTGTTCCGCGGCCGCAGCGGCAGCCTGATCAAGGTGCTGTGGCACGACGGCCAGGGCATGTGCCTGTTCGCCAAGCGGCTGGAGCGCAACCGCTTCATCTGGCCACAGGCTGTGGACGGAGCCATGACGATCACGCCGGCCCAGCTCGGCTATCTGCTCGAAGGCATCGACTGGCGGCATCCGCAGCGGACGTGGCGCCCGGAAGCTGTGGGTTGAGCGCTCGAACGTAACGGCACTGATGCGTACCGGGCGGAGCTGTGATTCCATCTCCTGCGATGATCACAGACGATTCGCTCCCCGATGATGTCGCGACGCTGAAGGCGTTGGTTCGCGCCGGCCGTGCCGCGCTCACCGAAGCGACGGCAGCCCAGCTCGCGGCAGAAGCCAAGGCGCGCAATCTCGAAGCCGAGGTTCGCGCCCGCGCGCTGCTGATCGAGCAGATGAAGTTCACGATCGCCAGGCTCAAGCACGAGCAGTACGGGCCGTCGTCGGAGCGCGCGTCGGTGCTCGATCAGCTCGAGCTCGAACTCGCCGATCTCGAGGAAGATGCTGCCGAGGCTGAGGCTGCTGCACAGATGGCAGCCGAGCGGGCCAAGGCAGAGAAGGTCGACGTGAAGCAGTTCGAGCGCCGGCGCCCGGCACGGCGGCCGCTGCCCGAGCACTTGCCTCACGAGCGCATCGTGCATCCTGCACCGGCCCATTGCCCGTGCTGCGGCGGCGATCGGCTGCGCAAGATCGGCGAGGACGTGACGGAGACGCTGGAGCTCGTGCTACGGCAGTGGAAGGTGATCCAGCATGTGCGCGAGAAGTTCTCCTGCCGCGCCTGCGAGGCGATCACGCAGCCGCCCGCGCCATTCCATCCGATCTCACGCGGGCGCGCCGGACCGAGTCTGCTCGCGCACATCCTGTTCGCCAAATACGGATTGCATTTGCCGCTCACTCGGCAGAGCGGAACTTACGCGCATGAGGGCGTGGCGCTCGACGTCTCGACGCTGGCCGACTGGGTCGGTGCGGCGGCTGCGACGTTGATGCCGCTGGTCGAGGCGATCAAGGCGCATGTCCTCATTGCCGAGCGCATCCATGCCGACGATACCACGGTGCCGGTTCTGGCCAAGGGCAAGACGCGCACGGGGCGCGTCTGGACGTATGTTCGCGACGACCGTCCCTTTGCCGGGCACGCGCCGCCAGCCGCCTTGTTCTTCTACTCGCCCGACCGCACCGGCGCGCATCCCGAGACGCATCTCGCCGGCTATGCCGGACCGATGCAGGCGGACGCCTATGCCGGCTTCAACCGGCTCTACGAGGCCTCGCGCAAGCCGGGCCCGATCATCGAGGTCGGCTGCTGGGCGCATGCGCGGCGCAAGTTCTTCGAGATCGCGCGGCTGAAGAAGGCGCCGATCGCAATCGAAGCGATCGCGAAGATCGACACGCTGTTTGCGATCGAACGCGAGATCAACGGGCTTCCGGCCCACGAACGCAACGCCGTACGCAACGCACGCAGCCGTCCGCTCGTCAACGAGCTCCACGACTTCCTGCGTGAACGCCGTACCAAGCTGTCCGGCAAGAGCGAGACTGCCAAGGCGATCGACTATAGCCTCAAGCGCTGGGAGGTGTTCACGCGCTTCATCGACGACGGCCGACTGTGCCCCTGGGACGGAAGAACCGTTGAGCTTCAGCCGGGCAACGAGATCAAGCGCAGACGAGCGCATATTTCGCAATGGCTGAGCTCGACCGTCGATCCAAGCCATGATCGCCTTCTTCGACGATCACCATGGGACGCATAGGATAAAGCAGACTTGCAAGGTCTTGTCATTCGCTCTCTCGAGCCACCACTTCCATGTGGACAAGAGACGCCTCCCGGCTAGCTGTAGGCTCGCACACGGCAGGATGCGGCTATCACAATTCGGCGCGCGCCGCATAGTGGGCTGGCGGGTCTCGCGCACGGCGTATGCGATCTTCTTGCTCGATGCGGTGGAGCAGGCACAGCATGATCGACGCCGATTCATCGCGGCCGGCTCATGCACTACAGCGAGAGGAGTATTCAATACGTACAATCTGACGCAACACGCGATTCTCCTCGCTCCCATTTCCAACATGTTGCGCCGACGTCACAGCAATTTGCGATCGAAATGATAGATGAACTGCCTAAATGGCACCAAAAGGAACCATTACGGATGAAGAGACTTTTGATTCTGGCCGCAAGCAGCGGCACGATCATCGTGACCGCTCCTGCGTTCGGTGCAGACATCATCGAGCAGTTCGCCAAGATGAAGGCCTTCCGGCCGGTGGCAACTCAGATCGTCGACTGGTCTGGCTACTATTTAGGTATCAAATGGCGGTTGGGGCACTAGCCGCAATTGCCGGGATTTGAATGCCGGCACGGTCTCTCGCCCCGACGGCTGTCATAAATCGACTGCCGGTACTATAGGCGGTCAGCTCGGCTACCGTTGGCATATCTCGCAAATGGCCTACGGTATAGAGGCTGAGGGTAACTGGGCGGACTTTCGCGGGTCCAATGTCAGCGCCAGCATGCCAAACGACAGCATAGGCACCAACACGGATTCGTACGGTCTACTTACCGGCCACATAGTCTATGCGTACAATACCGTATTGCTTTATGCTAAGGAGGGGGGGGCCGCCGTGACCCACAACACTTATTACGTGGATACGGCGTCTGCCGGCACCGAGAACGCCAACGACTTTGACGTACGCTGGAGAAGTGCGCTGGGGGCTGGTGCAGAATTCCGCCTTAATCCGCAATGGTCAGCTGGTATCGAATATAACCACTTATTTGAAGAACAGCAATGTTAGCTTCCCACCGCTCTCGCGCACAGATCGTACCCAGCAGGGGCACGATATCTTCATGGTACGATCAATTACAAACTTGAGCCTGCGCTCTCTGAGTAATTCACACGCGCGATAAAAACACAAAAACATGGACAACCATCGGCGCCCGGCTGCACAGACCGAGATCGCCAAAGTAACGGCTCCGCGCGCTTCGATCCACGTTACCATAAGCTAGACTGCATTCATTATTCTAACATCATCACGGATGTACTGATGGTGTTCGGAGGGCCCCGGCGCACTTTCCACAATTGGAAAAGTGCGTCGGCGTGCCTTAGTCCGCCAAGTTATGCTCTGGGGTAAACGCCACTTGAAAATGTTTTAGTTCATGCTGAAGACTAAACGCGCTTGCAATTCCGTTACTCCATCTGCGTTACATCGATGCGACACCACGCCTCTGGTCACAATTAGCTAGCGCGCGCATATGCCTCGACGGGGCGCCTCGGCAGGTCCTTGATGCGATAACAGGCGCTGACGCTCTTACCCACCATCAATGACAAGACAATGCTGTGGCCTAGACCGGGCCGATAGCGGGGGTGGCCGGCTCCCTACGCACGTTAGTCTCCGTCAATTTTCTCCCCTAAGACGCGATTAATCGCCGTCCACATAACATGGCCATAGACGACACGATAACCATCATCACACCACCGCAGAACCAAAACTCGATATTGGTATGCGAAGATCACGTCGCATAACCCGTCTTCTCATTTAAGATTCGCCGATGGAAGCTGCAAAATCTAGATCTTCCATCCGCTCCTGATGGAGCGCTCTCCAGACTTCTCAGTAAATCCGCCTGCATTGCAACACCTGCCCACTGAAATTGTCCTCAGTTGAAGACTGATCGAGGCGATCTGAATAGAATAGAACATTGTCATGCGGGCAACATCTTGACAGTTTTGCTACCCGGAATTGTAGCATCAGATACCGAAAACTCCATCTCCGCGCTCTGTGGAGAATTGATTGCGTGGCCAGCCAGTAAGCACGTTCGGGATTTTTTGGGTCTCTATCATCCATTTGGTCAGCAGTCGGCACAACCCATGTTGAAGATCTGCGTTGGCCGGCCGTCGCTGCCGACGTCGACGCCGATGCCCCCCGAGCGAGACGATGCGCCCTTGCTACGCACCTTTATACAGGTGACGTCGATACACAGACGCGCCCCTCGATTGGGCGGCTGAGGAACACTTGACCTTGTCGCATATCTCGCCGCGCTACAGGCTAACTTAGCTGTTGAAGATGCCGATAATGCTCATTACCCGTATTAGGCCCCCGACCCAAAGTTCGTGACGTCCTAGACATGAGTTGCCTCAAGTGCGGTGAGCGCCCTCTCGGTGGTCGTTTCCCGGGGCGTGGTTTAACTCGGTAGAGTAAAGCCGTCCGCCCGCGCGCTCCCTCATAGCGCTGTAGCGGGTGGACTGCTTTGCGGTGGTCACCGGCGATTGCCCGGTAGGGTCGGGTTGTTGACACCAACCTGAATCGAGGAACCACCGATGACCGACGAGATGATGAACCTTCACGCGCTCGTGCAGAAGGCTCCGGACACGGATCGTCTGCGCGAGATGATCGGCTTTGCAGCCCAGCAGTTGATGGAGATGGAAGTCGCCGGGCTGAGCTGAGCATCCTATGGCGAGAAGAGCTCCGAGGGTCTGGCGCAGCGCAACGGTTACAGTGAGCGGACCAGAGAGACGCGCCGGCACGGTCGAGCTGCGCATCCCCAAGCTGCGCAAAAAAGGCCACTTCCCGGGCTCCTGGAGCCGCGCCGGATGGTTGAGAAGGCGCTGACAGGAGGCCTACGTCCAGGGCGTCTCGACCCGCCCGGTCGACGACCTCGTGCAGGCGATGGGGATGAGCGGCATCTCCAAGAGCCTGGTGAGCCGGCTCAGCGGCGAGATCGCCAACAAGAGCCTGCCCCCCCCGCGAAGGCTGGGGTGAAGGCCTTCCTCACTCGTCCGATCGAAGGCGACTGGCCGTATCCGTGGTTCGACGCCACCTACGTGAAGGTGCGGCAGAACGGGCGCATTGTCTCGATCGCGGTGATCGTCCCGATTGGCGTCAACAGCGACGGCCGGCGCGAGGCGCTCGGCATGGACCTCGGCCCATCCGAGGCCGAGACGTTCTGGACCGCATCCCTGCGCAAGCTCGCCGCCGCGGTTTACGTGGCGCGAAGCACGTGATCTCGGATGCTCACCAGGGCATTAAGGCCACCGTCGCCTAGGTGCTCAATGCCACCTGGCAGCGTTGTCGCGTTCACTTCATGCGCAACGCTCTCGCTCATGCCGGTAAGAGCGGGCGCCGCGTGGTTTCCGCCGTCATCGCCACGGCCTTCGCCCCGCACGACGCCGAGGCAGCCAAGGCGCAATGGCGCAAGATCGCCGACCAGATCCGTCCCGACGTGCCCAAGCTCGCAGCCCTCATGGATGAGGTCGAGCCTGACGTGCTCGCCTATATGAGCTTCCCGGCACAGCCACGCGCCAAGCTGCACTCGACCAATCCAATCGAGAGGGGCAATGGCGAGATCAAGCGCCGCACCGCGGTCGTCGGCACCTTCCCAAACGAGGATGCAATCGTCCGTCTCGTCTGCGCCATCCTGCTCGAACAGAACGACGAGTGGGCCGTCCAGCGCGCCCGCTACATGACGCTGTAAACTATCGCGCCTTTGAGCGATGATATTATTGCCGGCCTGCCCACCGTGGCAGGCTGACCAGCTCGGCTCCGCACCGGAATGCCCCCCCGGTGACACACCATGCCAGCTACACTACTCCATGGGACACGATCTATTGATCGTGTCGTTTGCAAACAAATGTCGCGCTTGCGGCTGTAAATGCCACGAGGCGGACAATGCCTCCTCGTCGCAGTAGCTTCAGCTGTTACGCCAGTTTTCGCTATGCACGGAGCGTGTACTCACCGAGTCTGAACGCGGTTTAGGACTCCCTTAAAGGTAAGCGGACTGGGTTTATCTAACGTGAACGCATCCTCGTAGGCAGATGCTGCGGGCAATTGTCAGAGGGAGCGTTGAGGGGCTCGGGGAGAGTCTGGGGTGCCCACGGAGAGCGGTATGAGGAGGAATATTGGACAGAGCGGCCGCTTGAGAGCTCCAGCAGAGAGCAGGAGATTCGTATGTGAACTTACTCTGTAAGACATTGTGATCCGGCAAAAATCGTTTCTGACGGTGGCCCCTGAGATAAAACGAGCTGCCGATGGATTGATTCTCGGAATGCTTCGAAGGCCTGCCCGACCCGTGCGCGGATAAGGCGCTGCACGATCCTAAAAGGGTTCTACTTACCATTAATGCAGATTCGTTTATTTGGACAGCCAAGGAGGTCGTTCAATGTAATCGTCTAGGAAGCGGACGCTGCATCATAGAGTTCAAGAGTGTAGCCGATACCGCGAACAGTCCGAATTCTGAGCGTTGCTCGAGCGTGGGTCAGATGCGCACGCAAACGATAGATCCCAACCTCAAGCGCATTAGTCGAGACCTCATCATCGAAGGCGTATATGCTGTCCTCAAGTGCGCTTCGAGGTACGGTGCGACCCGCCCGCTGAAGTAAATGCTCCAAAATGCAAACCTCTCGTCGTGCCATTCTCAGGCAACGGCCGCCGACTGAAACCTGTCTTGCTATTGGATCGAAACGTAGATTTCCATAACTCAATACAGGATCTGCTATCTGTGTTGATCTGCGTAGAATGGCACGCATACGCGCGATTAGTTCGTCGGTGGAAAACGGCTTTGACAAAAAGTCATCCGCACCCGCATTGAGTGTCTCAATCCTCTTGCCAATATCGCCGACAGTGCTCGTTGCTATTATAGGCATCGAAAGAGATGCACTTCGCAGATGTCGTATCCAGTTAAGACTGTTTCCGTCTGGCAGAAGCAATTCGATAATTAGAATGTGGTAGGTAGCGCATGGGAGTGCCGCCGCCGCGTCATCCAAGGTTGGCACTAAATCCACGGCAAATCCGCAGTGCAAAAGCGCTCTTTGTGCTTTGCCGGCGAAGCTGGTCTGATTGTCAATGAGAAGAACCCGCATTGCGTTACCTTTTAATGCATCCGTACCAAGATCGTTACGATAGGCTGCGAACTTGCTGAGCTGATGTAGGAAAGCAGTTATGTGTTGTGTGTTTTGAGCACCTCAGAAGCAGCGATATTTGGTAAGTGCAGTCGGTGATTTACCGAGGACAGGTCTGCGGGCGAGGCGTGCCATCGGTGCGCCTGAGCAAAGCAAGAGATCACCTCGGTATGACCTCGCGAGTCGTCAGAGAGTTCGTCAGAGTAAAAAGCCGACCGGGGTCTCTCAGCGAATTCAGGCTGAAGACGTGCTCGAATTCGCGAGCGACAAGCACTCAGTAAGCGAGGAAATCGGCGCGGACTAGTGATTGAGGTTGATGCCCCGATTGCGCATGTTGTGGGGGCGCGGCTATGCGAACGGGGGCAAGCTTTGGGAACGGCGAAACGTTGCTGGCGGGGTAGATGCCGGCGGCGTCGCGCGATGATCCTGAGTGATCTGATTGATCTGTACATTGCGTACCTCGACGACGATCTCCCGGCCAGAGATGCGATTCGCGTCGGAAGGGACACTACGCGTGAACTGCGACTGCAAGTCGTGCGATCCTTCAAAGTGCGGGTGCAAGCACGGTCATGTGCTCAGAAACTCGTCCGAGATCCTACAATATGCCGCAATGTAAGATTCAAGTACTTTGACGTCCAATATACCGCGTGTACTGGACGGCGTCGCCGCGCCGTTTGAAGTGGGCTAAGAAGGGCGAACACTATAATTGCTACCAAGAGAGGAAGCCTATGACGCCAAGATTTGGTAATTGACAAGCGCGGAGGGGCATCATCTAGGGGAAATGTTGGGGCTTTCTGAGGTTCACACTCCCTCTATCCAGAGGGATTGCACCGAACCGGCGACGTTGGTGGGCTCGATCGGATTAATTAAATGCAGCGTCGAACGACGCGGTGGAGAAGCTCATGCGACGCAGCAGGTCGGTCTTAATCTCATGCTGGAGGGCTTGCAGCTCGACAGCCCTTAACATCGCTGAGCGGCAACCGCGGGCCACCGCGCCGTGGCAGAATCGGCGTTGTCATGAGAAGACTGTTGCGACGAAGGCGGACAACATGCGCCGTCGCTGTAGCGGGCAGCACGTCGCGCGTGAAACGGGCGCGGCAACGTTGAGAGACGCGGGCCGCGCAATAGATCTGCACGTCTTCAAGCTGCGCAATAGCTCTTATTGCACCCGACCTGCTTCTGCAGCGCCGCATCACCTAGAGAATCGTGTCCCATGGAGTAGTGTAGCTGGCATGGTGTGTCACCGGGGGGGCATTCCGGTGCGGAGCCGAGCTGGTCAGCCTGCCACGGTGGGCAGGCCGGCAATAATATCATCGCTCAAAGGCGCGATAGTTTACAGCGTCATGTAGCGGGCGCGCTGGACGGCCCACTCGTCGTTCTGTTCGAGCAGGATGGCGCAGACGAGACGGACGATTGCATCCTCGTTTGGGAAGGTGCCGACGACCGCGGTGCGGCGCTTGATCTCGCCATTGCCCCTCTCGATTGGATTGGTCGAGTGCAGCTTGGCGCGTGGCTGTGCCGGGAAGCTCATATAGGCGAGCACGTCAGGCTCGACCTCATCCATGAGGGCTGCGAGCTTGGGCACGTCGGGACGGATCTGGTCGGCGATCTTGCGCCATTGCGCCTTGGCTGCCTCGGCGTCGTGCGGGGCGAAGGCCGTGGCGATGACGGCGGAAACCACGCGGCGCCCGCTCTTACCGGCATGAGCGAGAGCGTTGCGCATGAAGTGAACGCGACAACGCTGCCAGGTGGCATTGAGCACCTAGGCGACGGTGGCCTTAATGCCCTGGTGAGCATCCGAGATCACGTGCTTCGCGCCACGTAAACCGCGGCGGCGAGCTTGCGCAGGGATGCGGTCCAGAACGTCTCGGCCTCGGATGGGCCGAGGTCCATGCCGAGCGCCTCGCGCCGGCCGTCGCTGTTGACGCCAATCGGGACGATCACCGCGATCGAGACAATGCGCCCGTTCTGCCGCACCTTCACGTAGGTGGCGTCGAACCACGGATACGGCCAGTCGCCTTCGATCGGACGAGTGAGGAAGGCCTTCACCCCAGCCTTCGCGGGGGGGGGCAGGCTCTTGTTGGCGATCTCGCCGCTGAGCCGGCTCACCAGGCTCTTGGAGATGCCGCTCATCCCCATCGCCTGCACGAGGTCGTCGACCGGGCGGGTCGAGACGCCCTGGACGTAGGCCTCCTGTCAGCGCCTTCTCAACCATCCGGCGCGGCTCCAGGAGCCCGGGAAGTGGCCTTTTTTGCGCAGCTTGGGGATGCGCAGCTCGACCGTGCCGGCGCGTCTCTCTGGTCCGCTCACTGTAACCGTTGCGCTGCGCCAGACCCTCGGAGCTCTTCTCGCCATAGGATGCTCAGCTCAGCCCGGCGACTTCCATCTCCATCAACTGCTGGGCTGCAAAGCCGATCATCTCGCGCAGACGATCCGTGTCCGGAGCCTTCTGCACGAGCGCGCGAAGGTTCATCATCTCGTCGGTCATCGGTGGTTCCTCGATTCAGGTTGGTGTCAACAACCCGACCCTACCGGGCAATCGCCGGTGACCACCGCAAAGCAGTCCACCCGCTACAGCGCTATGAGGGAGCGCGCGGGCGGACGGCTTTACTCTACCGAGTTAAACCACGCCCCGGGAAACGACCGCACTGCCTGGCTGTTGCCAAAACCTACCGGGTCGCGAGTAGAATCTTGGGCTTCTCATCCTTAGAACATCGACGCCGCCGACCTATCTCGACCACTTCAATTGGCCCGATCCGGGCACTTTCCTTAAATCTGTCAAATAAACGACAGTTCGAAGCACCAATACCAAAATGCCAAGATGGCGCTCGGCGTAGGAGTACCTCCCTGACGCTCAATTAGGACTAAAAGAGGGCGCGCAGTCGCAATGCGGGAACGCCCCCCCCAATTGCTGTCCAAAACGTCATGAGGCTGGCGCTCCGGCTGCTTACTTCCATTGCTGAAACTGTATGAGCGTCGTGGGAAATTAGAAGCCGAGAGCTAAGTTCGGTGGGGATAGACGTCACGCAGGCCAACCGGCGGAAGATGTGAAAAGACGGATAACTTGCGGCCAAGCAAGCAGCTAGCGAACGCCATGCAGGATGGTGCATTTAGAGGATCTCCCGGAAAGGATGCGAAGGCGCGGTCCAGCGGCAAGTTGCATCTGTCTGACTAGCCTTTGTCCGATCAACTTATCTACGAATCCGGATTCTGTACTGCCAATCACAAGGATCCGCGAGGAGACTCGCGGGGCTCCATCAGGGCATCCTACCGCCCGAACGGACGCGGCGCTAGATACATGCTAAATTCGAGGTGCATAGCGTCGTTCATCCGACGTCCGTCATCCGCCGACAACGGCACGAGCAATGCATCCAGCCACATCAACTCATCCGAGCCTCCTCTAGTGCAAAGTCACTCATCCGCGCGCGAACTCTGCTCCTTATGATTCCCCATGTCCAGTGCATCCAGTGCGCCGTCGAGGTACCGAATAAGTTTTTCATCCCATCCCGCAAGGTTGTGATGCTCACTCAAACGTGTGAGGACCTGAAGTATCAATGAGACCGTGGTATCAACCCCTCCAATCTCTGTGAGCAGCGCCCGTGCACGCCTTGCTATAGCCTGTGTAGCACGGCTGCGCGTGCTCTCACCGCGCTCCATGCAGGCACGCAAGTCCGCACGAACCTGTCGCCATTTCTCCTCCCGTTCAGCGCGATTAGCACAGTTGCAGCGATTCGACGATCGCTGCTTAACTTGACGCGACATCGCACCTAATTTTGCGGGAATCTGATCGACGGTAACGTCCGCAGTTTCTTGTGTGGTAATATTGCGCAACAAATCTCGCATTACGGTTGCCTGCGTTACTTGGCGATCCATTTTTTCCAGATTAGCCCGCAGCAGTTCTATGAGAGAAGCTCCTTCGATTGCTCTCCGGATCTCCGGGAGGGAGAAGCCAAGATCACGCAGCGCGCGGATTTGGTACAGGCGCTGAAGACTGTCGCTGTCATATAAGCGATGTCCGCCATCGGTTCGTTCTGAAACCGTTAACAAATTCATTTGCTCATAGTGCCGCAACGATCGAACTGTGATTCCAGTCGCGCGCGCAAGTTCGCCGATACGCCACCGTCGCGTACGTCCGAAGGTTTTAGACATCATCGTCACTTTGGGGGCTGCACCTTGATCTCACGTTGAGGCGAGTCCTTGTATCGCCACAAACCTCGACTTTCGAACCGAAAACGGCGATCTCATCCTCGCGTGTATGGCCAGACAGCAAAGCTGCGATTCAATCGTTAGACAATTAAAGTGCGTGTCATGCAAAATTTTCGGATCGCTTCACGATAAGAACGCGTGCTTGTATCACATCTAGCGTGAAGCGGAGCAGACCGGCCATGGTTCATAGTCAGTGGGGGAGTTCTCCAGCATCGGTCATGGGCCGGTTGAGGCCAGCTTGCAGAGTTGCCTGATCAAGCTCGCCTTCCCACCAGGATACAAATACAGCGGCAACTCCGTTGCCGACGATGTTAGTCAGAGCACGCGCCTCGCTCATGAACTTGTCAATCGAAAACACGATCGCTGCGCCTGGTACGAGCGCTGGGCTGATTGCCGACAACGTTGCAGTGAGCGTAATGAAGCCCGCACCGGTTACGCCGCTGGCGCCCTTCGACGTCAGCATTGCGGCCAGCACGATAGTGAGCTGTTGATCAAAAGTGAGATCAACCCGCAGTGAATGAGCGATAAACATCGTCGTTAGCGTCGTGTAAATGTTGGTGCCATCGAGGTTGAACGAGTAGCCGGCCGGAACTACGAGGCCAATCACGGGCCGCGAGCAGCCAAGACGCTCGAGTTTGTCCATTAAGCGCGGTAATGCGCTTTCGGATGACGATGTGCTGAGCACCAGCAAGAGTTCATCTTTGATGTATAGAATGAACCTAACGATTGAAAATCCAGCGAGTCTCGCAATGAGTCCAAGGACTATGATCAGAAAGAGTGCAGCCGTAACGTAAAAAAGCGCGATCAGGCCGACTAAACTACCGAGAACCGCCGGCCCGAACTTCCCGATTGTGAACGACATGGCGCCGAATGCGCCAATCGGCGCAGCCTTCATGAGGATGTTGATCGCTCCGAACAGTGAGTGCGCGGTGTCGTCTATAATAACGCGCATGAGCTCTCCACGCTTTCCTAGTGCGAGAAGTGAAAACCCGAATAGCACCGCAAGCAGGAGAACTTGTAGCAGATCGCCACGATAGAAAGCGCCGACGATCGTGTCTGGAATAATGTTCAGAAAGAAATCGACCGCTTTTGAAGCGTTCGCCTGAGGCAGCACATGATTGGCGGCCTCGGTGTCGAGATTTACCGAAAGACCATGGCCTACATTGACTAGATTGCCCATAACGAGGCCTAACAGCAAAGCGAAGCTGGAGACCACCTCGAAGTAAACGAGTGCTTTGACGCCAATCCGCCCGACTTTCTTCGCGTCGTGAACTTTGGCAATACCAGATGTAACTGTGCAAAACACAAGAGGTGCGATCACCATCTTGATCAACTTAATGAAACCGTCACCGAGTGCTTTTACCCAGTCGCTGGCCGCGACGGACGGCCATAGGCAGCCGACCATCGCACCCAAAACTATCGCAATTAGCACTTGAACGTAGAGTATTGTATACCAAGCCCTTGATGCGGGCTCCCTTGATTCCGTGGAGTTCATGAGTCGCGCGTGTCCCAAATGTGCTCGAATGGCAATCGCGCATCCGGCATTGCAATGTGAGCAGCCTGATTCAGCCGTAACCGATTGAACAGAGTTCCGAGAGCGGAACGCCATTTAAAGGAACGGCGTTTTGATTGCGCTATCCTCGTCGGCAAATTAGATGCCAGAGGTCAGCGGTCCCTGAGGACCCGCTCGCAGGCAAGCTGTTGGTCCGCAGGTGGCAATCGGCGTGGCTACTTGGATCATCAGCTCGGGAGGGCTGGCCGAATCCAAGTGCGACAGCTGCCGAGATAGATGCAACAGTACCGCACGATGGTAAAATTGATAATTTAAATTGTTGGTATCGAAGTGATGGAAGTGTGGTGTGGAGACATGAGTCGGTCAGACGAGTAGGCAGCTACTTTTACCAGTGTCTAGTCGTGGAAGGGCGACGCTGTGTGGAGATGTTGCCCTCTCGGGATATGTAAAATGAAGTTCCCTTTGAGTGACGGCGGGACGATCGTGACGCAAACCCGGGCGGCAATCTGGCTATGGCTCAGCACCTGGGCGGGGCTCGGCCACGCAAGAGACAAGCGTATTTGAGCTCCGCGTCAACCGAATTGATGCATTGATCTGATCGGGTCGTTTCCCCGGGCGCGGTTTAGCTGAGTAGAGTAAAGCCGTCCGCCCGCGCGCTCCCCCATGGCGCTGTAGCGGGTGGACTGCTTTGCGGTGATCACCCGCCGTTCCACGCCGTGGCGCGGAGATGGACGGGTCCGAGCTTACTGGCCATGATCATGCTCGAGAAGTTCGGCCAGCACCCAGCGCTTGAACCGCAAGCCTACTGTTACGCCTGGAACGGAATCCGATCCCCTGTCGACCCATGGCGGATGGCATTGGACCGCTCTGCGCGTCACTGGAACCACTGCAGTGCCTGGTCGAAGCCCATGTCCTGCAAGCGTCGAGGAGAACGCGCGGCGCAAGGCTTCCGGCAAAAGAGAGATCCAGTTCTTGCGCCGGCAATCTCAAATAATCCAACCAGCATACGGCTCAAGCCGAGTGCTTACTCAAAAAGAAAACGAAATCGATTAGCTGCAAAGCAGCGGGACGAGCGGCACGATCAGCCGCAATCTCTGATCATCTAACGGCACCTCTGTGATACCCGCGCGCAAAATGCTGGGCCATCGTGTCGGAATAACGGCAGGGGCTCCCGTCAGGTTGCGGTCAGCTAGGCTATATACGCAAGTCCGGATCTTGCGCGGCGCCAGCGATATATCCGGCCATTTCGCCGAAAGGAGACGAAGCTGATGAATCAAATCTGTGCATGCAGCCACTGTACAAGTGACTAACGCCCCCCCTCGCAATGGTAGACCGCCCAGCCCGCTTCGGCGCCAATCGCGGCATGCATCCGAAGGTTATTCGTCGGACACATCGGCGCGACATTTCCGTGGTTTGTGCCCCACTTGAACCAGAGACCATCCAGGCAAAATTGATGCGATGTACGAGGTAATTTGTAGTCTGCAATATCAGACCAGCAGCAGCAACTCCACACTTCTACCCCGGCTCTTGCGCACGTGAAAGTCAACAATGAAGAACATGTTCTGTAACTTTAGCAAACATCTACGACGACAACGCCCAACCCGAACAATGCTACAGCTATTTGCCCCCCCCCGTGATGACACGCTCATCCCCTACGGGCGCGCGCCCCGCGGAACTATGTCGCCACTATCATACATTAGTGTGACGCGACCATATTGCGTTCGCGGCATATGCACGAATTATCCCTAATCGATACTGCTCACGACTTTTATTATTTAGAACAGCCCCCCCCCCCCCCGCGCTTATGGCCGCAATTTATTGACGCCATCACGCCCCCCCCCCCTGCGCACTTCAGTTGCGGCTTCCACTAGCATGGACACAGGCGCGTCGAACTAATTACCCCCCCCCCAAAAAAAATCAGTCAAATCTGACAGTCAAGAGTGAAGGGAAAGAACTAGCCGACTACGTCTCATTTTTGTAGCTAAACTACATTTCGGCAATGCGCATGTGACGACCGACAATGAGCCTGGATAGGACGGACTCAAAAGGAGTGGACTCAAAAGGAATTTGGCACCACCCCAATCACACAACAGGACAATTATTGGCGATTAGCACAACGCCAATTCGAACATCCACCATCCAATTTGGCGAATTTGAAAATATCTACTACACACATCGCCTACCACGTTCCACCGAGACTCAATCGACGCTAACGGCTCGATGAGTAATTTCACTGCGAGTCAAACTAGAATGCGCTTCAAAGGACTCGACCTCAACCTTCTCGTTGCACTCGATGCACTGTTGACGCAAGAGAATCTAACTACTGCTGCACGAAGTATCAATCTGAGCCAGCCCGCTATGAGCGCTGCAATTGCACGGTTAAGGATCTATTTTGGAGATGAGCTATTTACAATGAGAGGGCGACAGCTCGTTCCAACTCCGCGTGCGCTAGCGCTCGCGACTCCTGTGCGAGACGCTCTCGCCCATATTAACTTAAATATAATTAGCACGAAGGGATTCAATCCGCCAGCTTCACAGCGACGTTACAAAGTAATCACATCTGATTTTATGACAATGATCTTCGTTCGTAAAGTCATCGACCGAATTCAACGCGAAGCTCCTGGGGTAAGCCTCGAGTTATTGCCGCCAGCAGATGGGCCTGATGAGCTGCTTCGTCGAGCTGAAGTCGACTTCATCATTTATCCCGAGGTGTTTATGTCAAATGCACATCCAAGACTACCGCTCTTTGATGATCGACTGGTCTGCGTCAGTTGCCCGACCAACGAGAACTTACCAGAATCTCTTACCTTGCACCGATATTTGTCTCTCGGCCACGTTGCCGCTAGGTTCGCACGTTCGCTGCGGCCTCAGTTTGAAGAACGCCTCCTGACCGAGCACGGACTGTCAATACGGATCGAGATTTCCGTTCCAGGATTCAGCATGATCCCGGCAATGCTTCGAGGTACCCCCCGCATCGCCTATATGCCCTCAATGCTCGTCCGCCATTACGGTGAGAAGCCTGCATTGCGGGTAATCAAACCACCGATCCCGCTGCTTTCGTTCACTGAGGCAGTCCAATGGCCTCACCTTCACAACTGTGACCCAGGAAGCATCTGGATGCGAAAGATTTTTTTGCAGGAGGCCAGTTTAATCGCATCAAACGCGCCCCAAGCTTAAGCCGACGACGGGGAACTTTTGCGGCTATCTAGGCGTCGGAGAGCGACGGAACCCATAGCTCACCATTGTTCGGTCCGCCTCGACCATGGAGCAGCCCGCCGTTCCAGAGGCCGAGCCTTGCCTGCAGGTGCGCTTCGCAGTTCGCTAGCCGCGGTACTACACGTTCTTAAACACAACCATAACGCTCCGCCGAGGGCCGCCTTGGCAATCTGGCGTAGGTGCTGAGAACTGTCCTTATGGACAGAGATAGGCACAGAGCCCAGGTCGAGCGGCTTGAAGTGGTTGAGACGGGTTGGCGGCGGCGCTGGTCTGAGGATGAGAAGCTCAGGCTCGTGATGGAGAGCCTGCAGGGGAGCCGGCAGGTTTCGGCGACAGCCCGGCGATACGGCATCTCTCGTTCTTTGCTTCTCAAGTGGCGGCGTCTGTTCCGCGCTGAACGGAATGAAGCCGGGTCGGGACTGGGCTTCGTTCCTGCAAAGGCAGATCCCTTGGCGACGCATGATCCAGTCGAGCCGACCGGCGGTGGTGCGATTGAGATCGAGTTTGCGGCCGGAGCCAGGATGCGGATCACGGGCGCAGTCGATGAGGCGACGCTGAAGGCTGCCGTCGCGGCGTTGACGGACGGGCGAACGCGATGATCCCAATTCCGTCAGGGGTACGCGTGTGGATCGCGACCGGCCACACCGACATGCGCCGTGGCATGCAGAGCCTGGCGCTTGGAGTCCAGGAGAGCCTGAAGCGCGACCCGCATGCCGGCGATCTCTACATCTTCCGCGGCCGTCGCGGCGATCTGGTCAAGATTCTCTGGCATGACGGGTTGGGTATGTCGCTGTACGCCAAGCGCCTGGATCGCGGCAGGTTCATCTGGCCTTCGGCGTCGGACGGCGCGGTGTCGATCTCGGCCGCGCAGATGGCTTACATGCTCGAGGGCATCGACTGGAGACATCCGCAGGCAAGCTGGCGACCGCAAAGCGCGGGTTGAGCCAATAATCCTTCGGCTTTGGGCGTTTGGGGAGTCACAATACCTTCGATCTGTGATTCACTGCGCTGTATGAATGCTGAGCGCGACGCCGGTCCCGATGACATAGCGGCCTTGAAAGAGGCGCTGGCAGCCGAGCGCGCCAGGGGTTTGGAAATTGCGGCGGAGCTGGCTGTCGCCCGCGCGAAAGCCTCGGAAGACAGCGCGCTGATCGCCCAGCAGAAGCTGCAGATCGCCAAGCTGCGGCATCAGATCTACGGACAACAGTCGGAGCGCTCGTCGCGGCTGATCGAGCAGTTGGCGCTGACCTTCGAGGAACTGGAAGTCGACGCCACCGAGGACGAACTGTCCGCCGAGCAGGCGGCGGCCAGGACCACGACCGTGCGCGGATTTACGCGCAAGCGTGCGGAGCGCCAGACCTTCCCGGAGCATCTGCCGCGCGAGCGGGTTGTGATAGATCCGCCGCCCGCGTGCGAGTGCTGCGGCGGCAATCGCCTGCGCAAGATCGGAGAGGACGTGACGCGGACTCTGGAGGCAGTGCCGCGGCAGTGGAAGGTGGTCGAGACGGTGCGGGAGAAGTTCTCCTGCCGCGACTGCGAGAAGATCAGCCAGGCGCCAGCGCCGTTCCATGCCGTGGCGCGGGGATGGGCCGGTCCGAGCTTGTTGGCCATGATCATGTTCGAGAAGTTCGGCCAGCATCAGCCATTGAACCGCCAGGCCGAGCGTTACGCCTTGGAAGGCGTGCCGATCGCGCTCTCGACCATGGCGGATGCCGTTGGATCGGTCTGTGCGTCGCTGGAACCTCTGCTACGCCTAGTCGAATCCCACGTTCTGGCGGCCGAGCGCCTTCATGCTGATGACACGACCGTGCCGGTGCTGGCCAAGGGCAAGACCGATACGGGGAGATGCTGGATCTACGTCCGGGACGATCGGCCGTTTGGCGGCGCCGACCCGCCGGCAGCGATGTTCTACTACTCCCGCGACCGCAGGGGCGAGCACCCGCAGAAGCATCTGGCAGGCTATGCCGGCATCCTGCAGGCCGATGCCTATGACGGGTATAACCAGCTCTATCTGGCGGAGCGCCAACCTGGAGCGATCCGCGAAGCGGCGTGTTGGGTACATGCCCGGCGCCCGTTCTTCGTCATGGCCGACATCGACGAGAACGCGCGACGCAAGGCTTCCGGCAAGAAGGACATTCCGCTGTCGCCGATCGCGGTCGAGATGGTGCGACGGATCGATGCATTGTTCGAGATCGAACGCTCCGTCAATGGCAGGAGCGCCAAGGAGCGCGTTCGGGTGCGGCAGGCGCTGAGCCGGCCTCTGGTCGAGGACCTGGAGGTCTATATGCGTGAGCAACTCGCCAAACTGTCCCGTGGGCACGACCTCGCCAAGGCGTTCAACTACATCCTCAAGCGCTGCGGATCTCGCGCGCCGGCTTCGGACCGAGCGAGCGCAACAAGCTCCTCGGCGCGAGCGCGCAGGCCACGGCTGATGTAATCCCGGGAGATCACGAGATCGGCCCTTGTCTCGTCCACGCCGCGGACGAGCACATGGATGTGAGGATTGTCCGTGTTCCAATGGTCGACAGCGATCCACTCCAACCGCGTGGAGAGATCTGTGCGCGGCGACAATCAAGGTGAGAACCCAGCGACAATCAGGATGAGAGAGCGCCGGCGGGAGCGGGACTAAGGGAGGGCGTAGCCCGACCGGAGGACCGCTCCCGCCGGCGGCGCGCCTTATCAGGCCGTCTGGCGGCCGGGTGGGGTTGGCGCAAGCTGTTGATTCGTCTCGACAAGAGGGGATCGACGGCTTGCCTGGCCTCCACATCACCGACCACCAGATGAGGCTATACATGAGTTACCGACTGACGTTATCGGCGGAGGCCGCGGCGGCCAAAGCCGGGTTTTCGACGGCGAGCGCCTACCGGATCGAGGCCGATCCGCGGCTGCCCTCGCAGAAGCAGGCGCCACGTGGCCGGCGCCGGCCTGATCCCCTGGCGGCCTATTGGGACGCGGAGATCGAGCCGATCCTGAAGGCCGCGCCCGGGATCCGAGCGGTTGGCGTGCTGGAGGAACTGCGCCGGCGCCATCCCGACCTCAATCCCAACATCCGGCGCACGCTGGAGCGGCGCATCACGGCTTGGCGCGCGTTCAATGGCCCCGAGCGGGACGTCATCTTCCGCCAGGAGCATGAGCCCGGGCGGCTCGGCCTGTCGGACTTCACCGACGCCGGCGTGCTGGGCATCACCATCGCAGGCGCGTCCCTCGACCACCGGCTCTATCACTTCCGGTTGGCGTTCTCCGGCTTCGCGCACGCTCATGTCGTGCTCGGCGGCGAGAGCTTCGTCGCATTGGCCGAGGGCCTGCAGAACGCGCTGTGGGCGCTCGGCGGCGTCCCCAGAGAACATCGCAGCGACAGCCTGTCGGCGGCGTTCCGCAACCTCGCCATCGATGCGCGCGAGGACATCACGCAACGCTACGAGCAACTGATGCAGCATTACGGCATGGTGGCGACCCGCAACAATGCCGGCATCGCGCATGAGAACGGTTCGATCGAGAGCGCGCATGGCCATCTCAAGCAGGCACTGGAGGACGCGCTGCTGCTGCGGGGCACGCGCGACTTCGCCGATCTCGACGCCTACCGTGCCTTCGTCGACATGGTCGTCGGCCGGCGCAACGCCCATGTCGTCAAGCGGATCGCGATCGAGAAGGAGATGCTGGCACCGCTGCCGCGAGGTCGCACCAGCGACTTCGAGGAGAAGGTGATCCGCGTGACGTCGTCGGGCGGCTTCATCCTGCGCCGCGTTTTCTACACGATGCCCTCGAAGCTGATCGGCCATCGTCTGCGCGTGCGCATCTTCGATGATCGCCTCGAATGCTTCCTCGGCACCACGCAGGTCGCGATGCTCAGGCGAGGCCAGCCTGTGTCGGAAAGCCGGGGCGGACACGTCGTCGATTATCGTCACGTCATCCATGCCCTGCGCCGCAAGCCGATGGCACTTGCCAATCTCGTCTACCGCGATCAGCTGTTCCCGCGGGCAGCCTACCGACGCGCGTTCGAGACGCTGCAGGACAGATATGACGAGCGTCATGCCTGCAAGGTCACGGTCGAGCCCCTTGCTCTCGCTCACGAGCGGGCCTGCGAGGCCGAGCTCGCCGAGGCCATTGCCGCCGATCTCGATGCGGGACGGCTGCCGGATCTCGCCACGCTCCGCATCCGCTTCCGCCCCGAACAGGCATCAGTCCCCGACGTCGCCGTCGAGCTTGCTCCGCTCGCCGCCTACGACGAACTGGCGTCCCTGGGCTTTGCGCCGATGACCTCGAACACGGGAGATGCAGCATGACCAGCACGACGACACCCATTGATGCCGCGCGCGTCGAGTTGCTGCTCACCGAGCTGCGCCTGCCGAGCGTCAAGGCGATCTGGCCAAAGCTCGCCGCGCAATCTGACAAGGAGGGCTGGCCCGCCGCGCGCTTCCTCGCAGCACTCGCCGAGCACGAGGTCGCCGATCGTGGTCGCCGCCGGATCGAACGGCACATGCTCGAAGCGCGCCTGCCTGCCGGCAAAACGCTCGCGAGCTTCGACTTCGACAGCGTGCCGACGCTGTCCAAGGCGCAGGTGATGGCGCTCGCCGCGGGCGACGTCTGGCTCGAGTCTGGCGCCAACCTGCTGCTGTTCGGTCCGCCCGGCGGCGGCAAGAGCCATCTCAGCGCGGCCATTGGCCTGGCCCTCGTCGAGAACGGCTGGCGCGTGTTGTTCACGCGCACGACCGATCTCGTGCAGCGGCTGCAGACGGCGCGGCGAGAGCTGGCGCTGGAAGCGGCCATCGCCAAGCTCGACCGCTACGATCTGCTGATCCTCGACGACATCACCTACGTGTCGAAAGATCAGGCCGAGACCAGCGTGCTGTTCGAACTGATAGCCACCCGCTACGAGCGGCGCTCGCTGCTCATCACGGCCAATCAGCCGTTCGGCGAGTGGGGCCGCATCTTCCCCGATCAGGCCATGACGCTCGCCGCCGTCGACCGTCTCGTCCACCACGCCACGATCATCGAGATGAACGTCGAGAGCTACCGCCGCAAGGCCGCCCTCGGCCGCAAGCGCGGCGCCGGCCGACCGCCGGTTCACGCCACACCGAAGGAGGTCGAAAGCACGGCTGATTGACGCTGCGGCAATGCTGATTGTCGCCCAGCGTCAATCAGCCCTTGCCAAGCCGGGAGCCAGCGACAATGATCCGGCCACCCGGCTCCAATCTTCTCATCCAGATTGACGCCAAGTTCTCATCCTGATCGTCGCGCTATAGATCTGCCTCCTTCTGCCGCATCAGGTCGCGGGTGAAGGCCCTGAGGTCCACCATGTCGGCGGCATCCTTCCGGCGAGACGATGAACCGGAAATGATGCCGGTCACCTTTGCCCCGCGCCTCGAAGCCAATCTCATCGGCCTGATCGCCAGTCGCATCGAACATCCGGGCCGGCTGGCCATCGCGAGTGACGCCGTCCCGCTTCACGTAGGCCAGATGCGTCGCCAGAGGCGCTGACCGAAACGCGCGGCCCGTGTGTCTCGCGATGCGCGCCTTGACCGAAACCCGCCGAACCGGGGCGAACAGCCGCTCTCGGCTGAAGCTCACTCGGCCCCGCCCGAAGGTCGAATGAGCCCGTACGGCGTAGCGTCCATTCACGACTGACACCGGCGGCACGTGCCCCGCTGCATTAGAGCGCGTTGTTTTTCTTCAGAATCGGATTCCCAAGGGAGGCAATCTCTGATTCAAGCTTCATGCTGGGGTGCGGAGGCCAGCATGGATGACGCGACCGTATTCGGAAGATATCCGTGAGGTTGCTCTGGCGCGGGCAGATGCCGGCGAGAGCGTGCGCTCGATTGCAAGCTGTCTCCAGATCAGCCCGTCCTGCATCCCGAAATGGAAGAAGCTGAGGCAGGAGACCGGCAATATCACACCTGGCAAGATCGGCGGTCACAAGAAGCCAGTTCTATCTGGAGACAACGCCGATTGGTTGCGTCAACGCATCCGCTCGGGGCCTTTCACGCTGCGTCAACTGACAAAGGAGCTGGCGGCCCGCGGGATAAAAACAGATGTTCGCGCGGTGTGGACCTTCGTACATGCTGAAGGGCTGAGCTATAAAAAAAACGATCCGCGCAGCCGAACAGGATCGCCCAGACGTCGCTCGTAAGCGGACGCGCTGGAAAGCTCACCAGGACAAGATTGACGTCTCCCGCCTGGTCTTTATCGACGAAACTTGGATCAAGACCAACATGGCGCCGCTCCGCGGCTGGGGGCCACGCGGACAACGTCTGGACGCGTCCGTTCCCTTCGGCCACTGGAAGACCATGACCTTCATCGCGGCCCTGCGCCATGATCGGATCACGGCGCCGTGGGTCATTGACGGTCCCATTAATGGCGAACTCTTCACACTCCATGTTGAGAATGAATTGGCTCCGACCTTAACCAAGGGAGACATCGTGATCCTCGACAATCTCGGAAGTCACAAAGGAAAGCGAGCTCGCGAAATCATCCGCGCCAGAGGAGCGCATTTGCTCTTCCTGCCGCCCTATAGCCCCGACCTCAATCCGATCGAGCAGGTCTTCGCCAAGCTCAAGCACCTCATGCGAGCTGCAGAACCGCGCACTATCGAGGAAACTTGGCGAAAGGCCGGAAGGCTCCTCGACCTCTTCTCCGCGGAGGAGTGTGCGAACTATCTCAAAAACTCAGGATATGTTTCCGTATAAAAACATCATGCTCTAGCCGCCCGCAGCACGCGATTGATGAAGCTCTTCGTCTTGGCGCTCCGCCTCTGACGAATGCGCCCAGGTCGGATACGGAACTCGCGCTCGCTCGTGGTCATGCGCGGCGCCCCGGGGCCGCTTGAAAACCTACAGTGCCGAAAACAAGATTGATCTCACTACTAAAAGTGCAGAGCGCGGCACGCGCTCCGACCGACCGGCGTGGTTGAACACAAGCCATGTCAATGGCTTGGCGTTCAACCGGTGAGCCGCTTTTATCTTGCCGTCGACTCCGGACAAATGTAAGCGTCCGGACCTTGCACGTCTTTTCGGTAGTACATTGTCGCTCCATTTCGGGTTCTCTGCTGCTGTGGAGAATCTCCGGTGGGACCCAAACATTTCGAGAACAAGGCCCGCCGCGAATGGTGGTCGCTGCACATTGAAGCTTGGCGCCGAAGTGGCCTCGGGATCCGCAAATACTGCCGACAACACCGCCTGACCGAGAACACATTCCGGCGTTGGCTCAAGTGGCTGGCCGGCGAAGAGGCAGCGCTCAAACTCGAGAAACAACAGACGGAATTGCGCCGGGAGCGCGCCCGGGAGGAGCGGCAACAGGCTCTCCGAACCCAGAAGCAGCGCAGGTTCACGGTCAGCTCGGATGTACGTAATCGGGCGTCCCAAGCGTTCTGGGCGATGCATGTCGAGGCGCTGAACTGGAGCGGGATGGGGCTCCGCGCCTATGCTGTCGCAATGCAGCTGTCGCCGCACTCGCTGCGCAAATGGCGTGACCGGCTGGACGCTGGCGAGGTCACGATCGATTGGCGCGCCCATCTTCATCCCTCCGCCTGTCCCGCCGTTAGCAGTGTCGTAAGCAGCGCTGCTAAGGAGTCCGACTGCGAAACGAGCTTGACAGATGAGCCACGTGATGGGCGCGCGAACCGGCGTCGGTTCACGGACGATGAGAAGCTCGCGATCGTGCGTGAGTCCGACGTTCCGGGTACGTCCGCTGCCGAACTCTGTCGGCGTCACGGCATCGTCACCAGCAAGCTGTTCCGCTGGCGAGTCCAGTTCGGCTTCGGCAAGCGATCGCAACCGACCTTTGCAGCGGTGACGCTCACCGGAGGGTCATCCGAACAGCTCGTATTGAACGATCTCTTGCAACCACCAGACGGCATGGTGACCGTTGAGCTGTCGGATGGACTCCGCGTTTTTGCACCATCAGGCACAGATCCTGCGACGGTCCGAGCGCATGTCGAGAACAAGGAGACCGCATCATGATGATCGTTCCCGCCGGCGTGAAAGTGCATCTGGCGCTCGGCTACACCGACATGCGGAAGGGCATGGACGGGCTTGCAATGCTGGTCCAGGACACGCTGAAGAAGGATCCGTTCTCGGGCCATCTCTTCGCCTTCCGCGGTAAGCAGGCATCGATGTTGAAGATCCTGTTCTGGGACGGCAACGGGCTCTGCTTGTTCACCAAACGAATTGACCGAGGTGGCTTCGTATGGCCGCGTGTCAGCGATGCGGGAGGCACCGTGGCGCTCTCTCCTGCGCAGCTCGCAATGCTGATTGAAGGCATCGACTGGCGCTCGCCGGAACGCGTATGGAAGCCTGCGATTGCAGGATGATTTGCAAACACTGGTGCTCAACTGAGTTGCGATTCTTCTACGAATCAGCGTCCTCGAGTACCATCGGACATGCGGCTCGAACTCACCAATCTGCCCTCCGATCCTGAACTTCTGCAGCGCCTGGTGCGCGACATTGCTGCTGCGATTGATCATCGCGACACCGAGATCGAGCGTCTCAAATCCATCATCAAGCAGCTGCAGCGGATGCAGTTCGGCCGCAGCTCCGAGCGCATCGATCCCGACCAGCTTGCACTCGGTCTGGAGGATCTCGACAGCGACATTGGCCGCGTCGAAGAAGCGCAACCGAAGGTCACACCGGAAGCCAAATCTCCGCCGAGCGTCGTGCGCTGCCCGATCATCTGCCACGCGAAGACGTTCTGCTTGACGTTCAGGACCGAGTCTGCAGCTGCTGTGGCGGTGCTCTTCATCTGATCGGCGAGAGCGTCGGCGAGATGCTGGATTGGGTGCCTGCCCAGCTTCGCGTCGTGCGTACGACCCGTCCGAAATACGCCTGCCGCGCCTGCAACACCGTGGTGCAAGCCGGCGCGCCGGAACGATCGATCGCCGGTGGCTTGGCGACACCCGCGCTGCTCTCGCACGTGTTGATCAGCAAATACTGCGATCATCTTCCGCTCTATCGGCAGTCGCAGATCTTCGACCGTCACGGCGTGGCTCTCTGCCGCTCGACGGTCGCTGGCTGGGTTGGCGGTGCATGCTGGTGGCTCGAGGCCGTGCACAAACGGCTGTGCAAGAACATGTTCGCCTCCAACCATCTCTTTGCCGATGACACGCCGATCCCGGTGCTTGATCCTGGCCGCGGACGAACCAAGACGGTACGGCTCTGGGTGTACGCGCGCGAGCAACGGCCGTGGAGCGGCCCCGAACCTCCGGCAGCAATCTATCTGTTCGCTCCGGATCGCAAGGCGGAGCGACCGGTCGCACATCTTGCCGCCTTCAAGGGCATCTTGCATGTCGACGGATATGCCGGCTTCGAGCAGCTGGCCGACAAGGACGCAATTACGCTCGCAGCGTGTTGGAGCCACTCGCGACGCAAGTTCTACGATGTGGCCGAAGCCACGGCGTATCCTGTGGCGACAGAAGCCCTGCGCCGGATCGGCGAACTCTATGCGATCGAGGCGCGTATCCGCGGCCAATCGCCTGCTTATCGCCTGGCCGAGCGCAGGACGTTCGCCAAGCCAATCGTTGACGCTCTGAACGTCTGGTTCGATGCACAGCTCCGCCTGGTCTCCGGCCGCAGCACGCTCGCCGAGGCAATCCGATATGCGCTCTCGCGCTGGCACGGTCTGACACGCTTCCTGAACGATGGACGCGTCGAGTTCGACACCAATCCGGTCGAACGCGCGATCCGCCCTGTCACCCTCGGCCGCAAGAACCACCTGTTCGCCGGCAGCGACGGTGGCGGACATCGATGGGCAGTGGTCAGCTCGCTGATCACGACGTGTAAGATGAACGACGTCGAGCCTTACGCCTATCTGCGGGATGTCCTGCAGCGAATGACCGACGGACATCCCGTCAACCGCCTCTATGAACTGCTGCCGTGGAACTGGAAACTGGCTGATCATGTCAAGACCTGAGGCATGTGCAGCGGCCGGACGCTTACGCCGCGATCTTCTTCCTCGTTTTCGCCATCGGTGCTCTCCATCTTCATCATCAACAACACGCCTGCATGGCAGCAGCATAGCCGTCGCGGCGCAATTTTCCATCGGTCTGACGGAGCCACGTCACAGGCAATTTGGCGCGATCGCGCCGCCCCTTCGGGCACCGCGTCGCAGGCAAGATAGCGTGCGTTCGTCGTCTTGGATCTGCACCGGTCCTCATCGGCTGACAGCGGAGCTCCATCACTTCGCGCGTCGTCCGCGACGCCTATTCGTTGCTGCAGGATTGTTGCTTTGCTTCATGCCAGGGCTCCCAGCAGCCTGCGGTCCTTACATTTGGCATGTGCGGCGGCCTCAGTGGCGCTGACGGCCGGATCGCCGCAATACGCCGTGCCGTCGCACCACATCGCGTGCATGATCACGGCCAGTTTGCGCGCCACTGCGACCACCGCCTTGCGGTGTCCAGAGCGCTTGGCAACCGCCAATCCCCAGGTCTTGACCTTGTCCTTGCGCTTGAAGCGCGTCAGCAACGCGCTCGCCGCCTCGTAGAGCGCGCGCCGCACATCGGCGTCGCCCGCCTTGCTGATCGGCCCCTGCACATCGATCGAGGTGACCGACTGCCAGCACCGCGACGTCAAACCAAAATACGCCGCGACGTCGCGCTAACGCTTAAATCGCGATGGATCGTCAATCGCCGTCATGAAGCTCAGCGCTGCGATCGGCCCGACACCTGGAATCTACATGAAGCGCCGGCACAGCTCGTGTCCGTCGACCAACTTGACGACCAGGCCATGCAGCCGGCAGTACTCCTTCCACAGCGCGGCGCGCGCATTCAGCATCGCATCAATCAGCTGGCTGATCAGCGCGTCGCCGACGACCGCGTCGCGCACCGCCTGCGCAAACCCGCCGCGGCTGAGCCGGATGCCGAACGCCTTCAGCGAGTGCCGGATCGCATTCTCGAGATCGAGCAATTGCGCTTGAGATTGCGGCGATGCGTCAGCAGCAATCGCAGCCGATAGCACGGCGCGGTCTTGATGTGCGCGCGCCAGAACCAGCCGGTCCGCATGATGTGTGCAATGCCGAGCGCGTCCGCACGGTCGGTCTTGTTGCGCTGGGCATGCAGCGCGGCGCGCACATGCTGCGTCTCCAGACAGATCGCCGGCAGGCCGCGACGGAGCAATTCTGTGCAGCCACGGCGACAGCGCGCCGGCCTCATGGCCGACCCGCCGCAGCCGGCCGAGATACGGCGACACTGCTCCCTTGATCGCGTCCGGGTCGGTCATCACCGCGACCTCCAGCAGCACTTCGCCCTTGTCGTCGACCACACAAATCGCGGTCTGATCCATGCCGACATCCAGTCCGCAGAAGAACTCCATGGCGCGCCTCCTGTGTTGGTGAGAGCGCTCATTCTGCATGGCCGCCGCTGTCGCGTCAGCAGTTGGACGGTCAGGCCGATTACGGACGGCAGGAGTAATCGGGCGTCTCTCCGCCTTCTTCTTCGACATGATCGTATCCTCTGCTTCATACTATGCGGCTGCACCCGAGCGGTCGACAACATGACAATGGTCCGGCTTTCATCGTGATTTTGCGGTGATAACATCTGGTGGTCCATGCAGGAGTCCGTGCTCGGCCCCGCTCGCCGTGCGGGCGCACATGTCGTCGTCAGGATCGCGGGGCAACACAGGCACTCACGTGCGCTCGCAGCCTCGATCGAACTGTCGTCGCCGGCAAGATAGCGTGCTCTCCACATCCGCTTCGATCCACCACATGCCTTTCCGCCGATCAGCGGAAACTCAGCCATTCTTCTGTCGTCGAGCTGTCTGCCAGACGGCGCTCGCCCAGAGCTCTCACATTGCGGCGGCGAGCGCCGTCGGGTTGCTAAAATTCGGTTCACCGGCGCTTTCATCTTCGGCTGCGAACCGGAACGCAGATCCGTCGATCCACATGCGGTGCATGACGACTGCCAGCTTGCGTGCAACGGCCACCACCGCGCGCTTATGGCCACGTTTGGCTGCGATCCGGACACCCCAGGCCTTGATGCCGCACCATTGCTTGGAGCGCACCAGCATCGCACTCGCCGCCTCGTAGAGCACGGTACGCACCCTCCCCGTCGCCGCACTTCGGAATGTGCCCTTCGATGTCGATGGATGTGCCCGTCTGGATAGTATCGCTCCGGCGTAGGCCGCCTTGTTCGGCGTCACCGGCCGCCTAAGGATATGGCCTTAAGTCCAGCCTTGAGGTCATGCGGCGATGCAGATGGAAGTTTTGGGCGCCGAACGGCGGCGTCGATGGAGTTATGAGGATAAGGTTCGTCTGATCGAGGAGACGATGCAGTCCGGGCAGACCGTCTGCGGAGTTGCCCGGCGGCATGGGGTGGCTCAGAGCCTGCTGTTCACCTGGCGCCGGCAGGCGCGGCAGGGCCGGCTGGGTGCCGAGGCTGTGCCGGCTATCGTTCCTGTCGCCATCGTGTCGTCGCAGGCTGACGACTTGACGAGGGTGCCATCACCACCGTCGCCATCGCGTGCCGCACCGAGCATGCGGGCCGGAACGATCGAGATCGAACTGGACGACTGCTGCGTGCGCGTCGACCGCGACGTGGACACCGAGGCACTTCGGCGCATTCTCGACCTTTTGAGGCGGCGATGATTCCGATCCCGAGCGACGTCAAGGTCTGGATTGCGACCGGCCACACGGACATGCGCCGTGGTATGCAGAGCCTGGCCCTGATGGTCCAGGAGATTTTGAAGCGAGATCCCCACGCCGGCGATCTCTACATCTTCCGCGGCCGTCGCGGGGATCTGGTCAAGATCCTGTGGCATGACGGAATCGGCTTGTCGCTCTACGCCAAGCGCCTCGACCGAGGAAAGTTCATCTGGCCCTCGGTGTCCAATGGCGCGGTGTCGATCTCGGCCGCGCAGATGGCCTACATGCTTGAGGCGATCGATTGGAGGAATCCGCAGCTGACATGGCGGCCACAGAGCGCAGGCTGAGCAGAGATAGTTGCGGCTTTCCGGTATTTAGGGAGTTCCAACCGGCCTGATCTGTGATTCACTGCGTCGCATGAACGCCGATTGCGATGCTGGACCGGATGACGTCGTCGCCCTGAAACAGGCGCTGGCGGCCGAGCGCGCGAAGGGATTGGAGGTCGCTGCCGAGCTTGCGGCTGCCCGAGCCAAGGCATCGGAAGACGAAGCCCTGATCGCGTCCCAGAAGCTGCAGATCGCCAAGCTGAGGCATCAGATCTACGGGCAGCGGTCGGAGCGTTCATCACGCCTGCTCGAACAACTGGCGCTGACGTTCGAAGAGCAGGAAGCTGGCGCCACCGAGGACGAGCTTGCGGCGGAACGCGCCGCGGCGAAGACCAGCACGGTCCGCGCCTTCACGCGCAAGCGCACCGAGCGACAAACCTTCCCCGAACATCTGCCCCGCGAGCGGGTGGTGATCGAGCCGCCGACGGCTTGCGAATGCTGCGGCAGCAATCGCCTGCGCAAGCTCGGCGAGGACGTGACGCGGACGCTGGAGGTGGTGCCGCGCCAATGGAAGGTGATCGAGACGGTGCGGGAGAAGTTCTCCTGCCGGGACTGCGAGAAGATCAGCCAGGTGCCGGCGCCGTTCCATGCCGTGGCGCGAGGATGGGCCGGGCCGAGCCTGCTGGCGATGATCATGTTCGAGAAGTTCGGTCAGCATCAGCCCTTGAACCGCCAGGCCGAGCGCTATGCGCTGGAGGGCGTGCCGATAGCGCTCTCGACCATGGCGGATGCCGTGGGGTCGGTCTGTGCGTCGCTGGACCCGCTGCTGCGCCTGGTTGAAGCGCATGTCATGACGGCCGAGCGCCTTCATGCCGACGATACGACCGTGCCGGTGCTGGCCAAGGGAAAGACTGACACGGGGCGGTGCTGGATCTATGTCCGGGACGACCGGCCGTTCGGTGGTGCGGACCCGCCGGCAGCGATGTTCTACTACTCGCGCGATCGCAAGGGCGAGCATCCGCAGGCGCATCTGGCGCGGTATGCCGGCATCCTGCAGGCCGACGCCTATGACGGCTATAACCAGCTCTATCTGGCTGGACGCGGCCCTGGACCGATCCGCGAGGCGTCGTGCTGGGCGCATGCGCGGCGCCCGTTCTTTGCCATGGCCGATCTGGAGGAGAATGCGCGCCGCAAGGCTGCGGGCAAGAAGGAGATCCCGCTTTCTCCGATCGCAATCGAGGTCGTGCGCCGGATCGATGCGTTGTTCGAGATCGAGCGTTCCATCAATGGCAAAAGCGCGCAGGAGCGTCTCGAAGCACGGCAGACGCTCAGTCGGCCTTTGACCGAAGACCTGCGGCTCTACATGCAAGAGCAACTCGCCAAGCTCGCCCGGGGGCACGACCTTGCCAAGGCATTCAATTACGTGCTGAAGCGATGGCCGAGCTTCACGCTGTTCCTCGATGACGGTCGTGTGTGCCTCTCCAACAATGCCGCCGAGCGCGGTCTGCGAGGCATCGCCCTAGGTCGAAAATCCTGGCTCTTCTGCGGGTCTGATCGCGGCGGCCGGCGCGCAGCTGCGATGTACAGCCTGATCGTCACCGCCAAAATGAACGGGATCGATCCGCAAGCCTGGCTGACCGATGTCATTGACCGGATTGCCGCTCACCCGTCCCAACGGCTCGACGAACTGCTGCCCTGGAACTGGACGCCTCAGGCCGCAGCGCTCTCCACCCGAGCAGCATGACCACGCACGTCAACAAAGTTCACCACGTCACCACCATCGCCAAGGTTGCCAAGGACCTCGGCGAAGATGAGGAATGGTTGCACGACGTCGCCAGCGAATTGGACATCGAGGATGGCGTCATCTGGGTCTACGGCGGATGCTTACTCTGGATACGCCGGGACGTCAGTCGAAATGCGCGCCGACGGTCTTCGACTTGCTGAACCTATGCGGATCATCGATGGCCGCCTTGAAGGTCAGTGCCGTTACCGGGCCTACGCCGGGAATGGCGCAAAAACGTCGGCAGAGCTCGTCGCGGCCCACCATCTGCACCAGCAGATCATGCAGCCTTTTGTACTCGGCCCACAGTGCTTCCCACGCTCTCAACATGCAGTCTGTTACGCCGGTGATAAGCCGGTCGCAAGCGACCAACTCGTGCACTCGTGCTACAAAAGTCGCGCGCTGGACCCGCGGTCCGACCATCGATCCGAACACCTTCAGCGACTGTCTGATCTCGTTCTCTATGTTGAGCAATTTGCGCTTCAGGGTTCGCCGGTGTCCCCAGCAGAAGCCGTATTTTGGGACTCTCCTGACTCTTGACATGGACGGGTCGATACCAACCCGCACGCGCCAGGTGCGCCAATCCTCGCGCATCATTTTTGTCGGTCTTGTTGCGCTGAACTTCCAGCGCAGCCGCGGCCTGCCGCGTTTCCAGCAGGACCATGGGCAAGCCAAGAGACACGAGCTGACGGTGCAGCCAAGGCGCTACACTTCCCGCTTCATGGCCGACCTTGTCGAGCCGTGGCAGGTACGGTGCCAACGCTTCGAAGATGATCGCAGGATCCGTCAACACGCTGGCTTCGAACACGAATACGCCGTCGCGGCTGTTCACGACGCAGATTGCGGTCTTGGTGCTGGAGGTGTCGAGTGCTGCTGAGAGTTTCATCGGCGGACGTCCTCTTCGGCGAATCAATTTTGATTCCCCGCCATGCTGCGCCTTTGTTGCCGCGACTGTCTCACCTCGCACCCGCCCGATTATGCCGCCACTTTAATCGGCCGGGTGTTCTGCCTCTCGGCCACGATCGTCTTCGTCGCTTTCGCCATCGGAGCTCTCCGTCTTCATTGTCAAACACACGCCTGCAGCCCAGCCTGATCTGCAGCTCGTTGACAGCGAGGAGTTCCAGTGCGCGTGCAGCTTTCCGCGCTCATCGATGGCGTCGCGCCGCCGCACGATGGCAGCAGCATAGCCGTTGCGGCGCAATCTTCTATCGGTCTGACGGAGCCATATCACAGGCAATTTGGCGCGATCGCGCCGCCCGTTCGGGCACCGCGTCGCAGGCAAGATAGCGTGCGTTCCGTCGTCTTGGATCTGCACCGGTCCTCATCCGCTGACAGCGGAACTCCATCACTTCGCGCGTCATCCGCGAGGCCTATTCGTTGCTGCAGGATTGCTGCTCTGGTTCATGCCGCTTGGCTTCCTGCTAGCGCTCCAGCAGCCTGTGGTCCATGCGTTTGGCCTGTGCGGCCGCATCGGCGGCGCTGACGGCCCGATCGCCGCAATACGCCGTGCCGTCGCACCACATCGCGTGCATGATCACCGCCAGTTTGCGCGCCACCGCGACCACCGCCTCGCGGTGTTCAGCGCGCTTGGCAACCGCCAGGCCCCAGGTCTTGACCTTGTCCTTGCGCTTGAAGCGCGTCAGCAACGCGCTCGCCGCCTCGTAGAGCGCGCGCCGCACATCGGCGTCGCCCGCCTTGCATGGCGTCGATCAGCTCGCTGACCAGAACATCGCCGGCCACCGCGTCGCGCACCGCCTACGCAAAACCGCCGCGGCCGACATGGCTCAGCCGGATGCCAAACGCCTTCTGCGAATGCCGGGCCGCGTTCTCGATATCGAGGCATCTGCGCTTGAGATTGCGTCGATGCGTCAGCAGCAGCCTCAGCCGGTAGCACGGCGCGGTCCTGATATGTGCGCGCCGGAACCAGTCGGTGCGCATGATTTGCGCGATGCCGAGCGCGTCGGCGCGGTCGGTCTTGTTGCGCTGGGCCTTCAGCGCAGCGCGCACATGCTGGGTCCTCCAGGCAGAACGCCGGCAGGCCGAGAGGGAGCAATTCTGGGTGCAGCCACGGCGACAGCGCGCCGGCCTCGTGGCCGAGCAGCGGAGCGGCCGAGATACAGCGACAGTGCTCCTTTGTGATCGGGTCGTGTCCCCGGGCGTGGTGTAGCTCGGTAGAGCAAAGCCGTCCGCCCGCGCGCTCCCCCATAGCGCTGTAGTGGGTGGACGGCTTTGCGGTGGTCACCGGCGATTGCCCGGTAGGGTCGGGTTGCTGACACCAACCTGATTCGAGGAACCACCGATGACCGACGAGATGATGAACCTTCGCGCGCTCGTGGAGAAGGCCCCGGACGCGGATCTTCTGCGCGAGATGATCGGCTTTGCAGCCCAGCGGTTGATGGAGATGGAAGTCGCCGGGCTGACCGGAGCGGCCTATGGCGAGAAGAGCTCCGAGCGTCTGGCGCAGCGCAACGGCTACCGTGACCGGATCTGGGAAACGCGTGCCGGCGCGGTCGAGTTGCGCATTCCCAAGCTGCGCAAGGGAAGCTACTTCCCGGGCTTCCTGGAGCCGCGCCGGATGGCCGAGAAGGCGCTGACCGCCGTGATCCAGGAAGCCTACGTGCAGGGCGTCTCGACCCGTTCGGTCGACGACCTCGTGCAGGCGATGGGGATGAGCGGCATCTCCAAGAGCCAGGTGAGCCGGCTCTGTGGCGAGATCGACGACAAGGTAAAGGCCTTTCTCGCCCGTCCGATCGAAGGCGACTGGCCGTATCTGTGGATCGACGCCACCTACGTGAAGGTGCGCCAGAATGGGCGCATCGTCTCGGTCGCGGTGATCGTCGCGATCGGCGTCAACAGCGACGGAAGGCGCGAGGTGCTGGGCATGGACGTCGGCCCGTCCGAGGCCGAGACGTTCTGGACCGCGTTCCTGCGCAAGCTCACACGCCGTGGACTGCGTGGCGTGAAGCTCGTGATCTCGGATGCTCACGAGGGCATCAAGGCCACCGTCGCCAAGGTGCTCAATGCCACCTGGCAGCGTTGTCGCGTTCACTTCATGCGCAACGCTCTCGCTCATGCCGGTAAGAGCGGGCGCCGCGTGGTCTCCGCCTTCATCGCCACGGCCTTTGCCCAGGACGACGCCGAGGCAGCCAAGGCGCAATGGCGCAAGGTCGCCGACCAGATCCGTCCCAACGTGCCCAAGCTCGCCGCCCTCATGGATGAGGCCGAGCCTGACGTGCTCGCCTATATGAGCTTCCCGGCACAGCACCGCGCCAAGCTGCACTCGACCAATCCAATCGAGAGGGTCAATGGCGAGATCAAGCGCCGCACCGAGGTCGTCGGCATCTTCCCAAACGAGGAAGCAATCGTCCGTCTCGTCGGTGCGATCCTGCTCGAGCAGAACGACGAGTGGGCCGTCCAGCGCGCCCGCTACATGACGCTGGAAACCATCGCGCCTTTGAGCGATGATCCCATTGCCGGCCTGCCCGCCGTGGCAGGCTGACGAGCTCGGCCCGCACCGGAATCGCCCGGTGATCCACCATGCCAGCTACACCACTCTATGGGACACGATCCTTTGATCGCGTCCGGGTCGCTCATCGCCTCGACCTCCAGTAGCACTTCTCCTTTGTCGTTGACCACAAAAATCGCGGCTGATCCATGCCGACGTCCAGTCCGCAGAAGAACTCCATGGCGCGCCTCCCGTGTTGGTGAGAGCTCTAATTCTGCATGGCCGCCGCTGTGCGTCAGCAGCTGGACGGTCAGGCCGATTACGGACAGCACTGAAACGTCGCCCTGTGAGCGTCGTAAGCGTCCGGACCTTGCACGTCTTTCCGGTAGTACATTGTCGCTGCATTTCGCGGTCTCTGCTACTGTGGAAAATCTTCCGGTGGGACCCAAACGTTTCGAGAACAAGGCGCGACCCGAATGGTGGTCGCTGCACATCGAAGCGTGGCGTCGCAGCGGTCTCGGGATCCGCAAATACTGCCAGCAACACCGTCTGACCGAGAACCCGTTGCGGCGGTGGCTGAAGCGGTTGGCCGGCAACGAGACTGCGCTTAAGCTTGAGAAATTTCAGACGGAATTGCGCCGCGAGCGCACCCGGGAAGAGCGGGAAAAGGCGCTCCGAAAGCAGAAGCAGCGCAGGTTCACGGTCGCTTCAGACGTTCTGAGAAATCCATGTCGAGGCGCTGAACCGGAGCGCAATGGAGCTCCGCGCCTATGCCGCGGCGCTGCAGCTGTCGCCGCATTCGCTACGCAAATGGCGCTACCGATTGGCCACTGGGGAGGTCACGATCGACTGGCGCGCCCATCTTCAACTCTCCGCCCGTCCGGCCGTTAGCAGTAGTGCTAGGAACTCACATCCCGAACACCGCATGACAGCCGCCGAAATCGGCGACCCGGCGACGCCGCCGGCACCCGTTCGCCGCTTCTTCAGCGACGGGGAAATGCTCGCGATAGCCAGGGAAACCGAGCTACCAGGCGCCAAGGTTTCTGCCGTCTCGCGCAAGCACGGCCTCGCCACCGGGCTGCTGTTCCGCAGGCGCGCGCAGTTCGGCTTCGTGCAAAAGAAGGGCTCCAAGCTCGCCCGTGTCAGTGTCGCCCCACGATGTGCCCGCCGCGGGCGCCCTGCGCGATCTCGTGCGTCCACCGGAGGGCATGGTGGCCGTCGACCTCGTCGATGGACGACGTGTCTTCGCTCCCGCCGGCAGCGATCCGGACGCTGAGCGAGGGCAGATCGAGAGCAAAGAGACCGCACCATGACGATGGCGTTCGCCCGGGGGGGATATGGAGACCGCTTTGACGATGGGTGGTCGCAAGAGGACGTCGGCGCTGCCGTCGACGAACGCCATCAGCCGCTAATCGATCTCAACAGCAGGGTACGCAGCCGGTGAAGACCACAGGCTGAGCAACCGGTCTGAACGGTTCGATCAGGCTGCGGCCGACGTCTGCGCTGCCTGCCAGGTCCAGGGCAGCAGATCGGCGACCTTGCTGGCCGAATGATCGGGTAGCCTGGCAGGGACGTCGGCGAGCCAGGCCTACGGATCGACGTCCTTGAGTTTGGCGGTCTGGATCAGGGTGTAGATGGCGGCGGCACGGCGGCCGCCATCGTCGGAGCCGGCGAAGGTCCAGTTCTTGCGGCCGACGGCCACGGCGCGCAGCTTGCGTTCGGCCGCGTTGTTGGTCATGCACAGCCGGCCATCGTCGATGAAGCGCGTGAACACCTCCCAGCGCTTGAGGCTATAGTCGATCGCCTTGGCAGTCTCGCTCTTGCCGGAGATCTTGGCGCGGCGCTCGTGCAGGAAGGTATGAAGCTCATCGACCAGCGGGCGGCTGCGCGCATGGCGCGCGGCTTTGCGCTCGTGGGCCGGCAGACCGTTGATCTCGCGCTCGATCGCAAACAGGGCGTCGATCTTCGCGATCGCTTCGATCGCGATCGGCGCCTTCTTCAGCCGTGCGATCTCGAAGAACTTGCGCCGTGCGTGCGCCCAGCAACCGACCTCAATGATCGGGCCCGGCTTCCGCGATGGATCGTAGAGCCTGTTGAAGCCGGCATAGGCGTCCGCCTGCATCGGTCCGGCATAGGTCGCAAGATGCGCCTCGGGATGGGTGCCGGAGCGGTCGGGCGAGTAGAAGAACACGGCGGCCGGCGGCGCGTGCCCGGCGAGGGCCGATCGTCGCGCACATAGGTCCAGACGCGCCCCGTGCGCGTCTTGCCCTTGGCCAGAACCGGCACCGTGGTGTCGTCGGCATGGATGCGCTCGGCAATGAGGACATGCGCCTTGATCGCCTCGACCAGCGGCATCAATGTCGCCGCCGCCGCGCCGACCCAGTCGGCCAGCGTGGAGACGTCCAACATCACACCTTCATGCGCATACGTCGTGCTCTGCCGGTTGAGCGGCAGGTGCAGTCCGTATTTGGCGAACAGGATGTGCGCAAGCAGACGCGGTCCCGCACGTCCGCGGGAGATCGGATGGAACGGCGCCGGCGGCTGGCTGATCGCCTCGCAGGCGCGGCAGGAGAACTTCTCGCGCACATGCTCGATCACCTTCCACTGCCGCGGTACGAGCTCCAGCGTCTCGGTCACGTCCTCGCCGATCTTGCGCAGCCTGTCGCCGCCGCAACACGAGCAATGGGCCGGTGCAGGATGCACGATGCGCTCCCGCGGCAGGTGCTCGGGCAGCGGCCGCCGCGCCGGACGCCGCCGTTCGAATGGCTGCACGTCTATCTTCGCGGCCTTGGCCCGCTCGGCTGCCAGATGCGCCTCGGCTTCAGCCTCCGAGGCATCCTCCTCGAGACCGGCGAGTTCAAGCTCGAGCTGTTCGAGCACCGAGGCGCGCTCCGACGACGGCCCGTACTGCTCGTGCTTGAGCTTGGCGATCGTGAACTTCATCTGCTCGATCAGCAGCGTGCGGGCGCGGACCTCGGCTTCGAGATTGCGTGCCTTGGACTCCGCTGCGAGCTGCGCCGCCTGGCCGGCGAGCACCAGCGCCTTCAGCGTCGCGACATCATCAGGGAGCGAATCGGCTGTGATCATCGCAGAAGATGGAATCACAGCTCCGCCCGGTACGCATCAGTGCCGTTACGTTCGAGCGCTCAACCCACAGCTTCCGGGCGCCACGTCCGCTGCGGATGCCGCCAGTCGATGCCTTCGAGCAGATAGCCGAGCTGGGCCGGCGTGATCGTCATGGCTCCGTCCACAGCCTGTGGCCAGATGAAGCGGCCGCGCTCCAGCCGCTTGGCGAACAGGCACATGCCCTGGCCGTCGTGCCACAGCACCTTGATCAGGCTGCCGCTGCGGCCGCGGAACACGAACAGATGGCCACCATGTGGATCGCGCTTCAAGGTCTCCAGGACCAGCAGCGCCAGACCGTCGAAGCCCTTGCGCATGTCGGTATGGCCCGTCGCCAGCCAGACCTGGGTGCCGGAGGGGATCGGAATCGTTATCCTGAGCCCGCCCGGAGTGCCGCGATCTCTGCCGTCACCGTCGCGACATCCGCCGTACCGCTGATCCGGATCTTCGTCTCGGTCCCGATCTCGACTTCGATAAACCCCTGCATGCAGGCTGTTGCCGGGTGCGGATCGGCAGCGATCGTCACCGCGGCAAAGCCGGGCACGGCAGCCTTCTCGCCGCACAGCTGCTGGCGCCAGCGGAACACCTGGCTCGAATGCACACCAAACGCGCGCGCCACGCCCAGGATCGTCGCACCCGGCTGCAACGCTGCAGCGACGATGCGCTCCTTTTCAGCCCGCGACCAATGCCGCCGTCGCCGCTCCGACGTGATCACTTCCACTTCTGTACTGGCCATAGGACTAGGGCGTGGACTAGTACTATGGCTTCAACAGGCATCAGCTCCCGCGCAAGGCGGCCGTCACCGGGGGCTTACACAGCAGGCAGCTTGTCGACGAACGTGATGACCCGGAGCTCCGGCGCCAGTTGATTGCGCACCAGTATGGGATCCTCCGGTCAGAACAAAGATCAGAGTGGCCGGGTTTGCGCCAAGCAAGCCGAGTGCCGCATCGCACGTCATTATCGCCAGGTTCGAGTACGACGATTTCCCCCGCCTAAAGCTCAACCGTTATCCCATCCCTCGACAAGATTTCTATAATCCACGTTCTGCAATAAGCGCATTGTAGACGCTCGTGGAAATGTCTACAGACAGCTGTCGACTGCCTGAACAGGAATCGAGACATACTGCTGCAGTCTACGAACTACTAGCCGAGCTCTGCAGGCGTCTGCGGACGACGACTCGAGAGGAACTTAGGCAGTGTGTGCCACTGCACCATCCAGTCGATGGCTGTCCGTCGAACGGCACCGCCCTGCTATAACGCTCAAAGTGATCGAGGTCATACAGGAAGGCTGCGGCCGTCTTGGCGGCCACAACCAGTCGCAAAAGCTCGTTTTTGATTACATTCGATTACGAGCTGGGTGTCCTCGCGAGGCCGACCGACCGTTGGCCCATATCCGCCAGCGTCTGACCGGCCTCGCCGTCACCAAGGTTTCGCGACAGCTCATGGCCGGTTAGCTATCGATAAGATGGCAACAAGGTACCTTGCTTTTCAGTTTAGAACGCTCTCCGCTTAGACATGTGGGTGGGACGAACGCCGATTAAGTTGCGGCTGCGCTGGCGGGACAGCCATGCGCTCATGGCGAATGTCGTACCGAGGATAGCGAAAGCTATCGACAGCGCGAAGAAGAACAGCATAGCACGGGCCCCTGAATCTTTGAAGGTTTGGTTTGGCTCAATATAAGGACGCGATCCGCGTATCATCGAATTAAGCCAGCGTGATTTTCATACAACTTGACGCAATGTCAGGTTCAACCCCCCCAGCGAGAACAATGCCGTCTGGTGTCTAGTCCTCACCTGGTCGTCCAGGTTCCTCGAACTCAGCTATGTCGCCAATGCTGTAATAGTCGAGAACGCCGTAATGGCCGAGCCAGCGCACTAGGCGAGAAGGCAACAACGAGTCGAATCTGGCCGCGTAACAATGAATGCCACCTCGCCCTCACCAAAGCGGTCCCCTTGTGTTCGGACTTTCAACAACAATCACGAACGCGCGGCTCTCGCAAACTGCCCGTCGCTAGATATGAGCCGTAGAGCCCAAACGCGGCAAAGCCTGACTATAGCTATGAATAGCTGCGGTGATTTTCTTGAACCCGAACAATTGGAAAAGCCTTGAGCCCATGCAAGGCAAGTAAGGGCGTGCATGATGCACTAATCGCAATTGGTGTTGCCGGCATCGATGTATCCTGCTGCGCTAGGCCGGCATAGAGGTGAGAATCGTCGCTTCCAAGCGGATCCGTAGCTTCGCCCTGTCGGCCAGTCGAAGACCGACACGATCGATGCGGAGATGATTGCCTGGTTCGCTGAGAATTTCAGCGATGCGCCGAGTCGGACCAACGATGCTAAGCGTGAGGAACTAGCGGGACTGGTGAGAGCATGAAATAACCTGATGGATCTGGAAGCCCGTTCGCGGAACCAGAACGAGCATGTTGGGCCGGGATTGGCGCTACAGGCCGATCCTAGGCATTGAAGGCCGGATTGCTAAGCTGGAGGCAGCGATCTCCTCTAGGTCAAGGCGACACCGGAGTTGCCAAGCGCACCGAGATCATTCTTGCTGGCGCGCCCCCCGTGATCCTCATTGCAGGAGCGCCGGCGCTCGGCAAGGTGAGCGACGAGATCACCGCCGCCCCGATCAGAGTCGCCTCTTTCGACGATGACAGCGGCAGCGCCGAGGCGAGCGCCACATCAAGGGAGGTAGGGTTGGGTAAAAATGCCTGTACCCTGCCTGTTTCGGCGCAGCGCCCCAGTCTAATTTCGTGCCAAAAACCTATTACGAGAGCCTCAGGCGAAGGAGCTAAAAATTGCGCTCCTTGCCTGCATGCGCATGCTGATCATCATCCTAAACACGATGATCGCGCGTGGAGAAAATGGATCATAAGTCACCACGCGTTGCGGTGAGCTGATCGAGCGCCATGCCACACGCCGTCAACAAACGAGCGCGTATCGAACCGACAGGACAACGAGCGGACGGGGTCAAGGCCTTCAGCCGCTGAAGGCGAGGGCCCATCTCAGGCCAGCATCGAGGCCGGCTAATCCTTCGTGTCTGCGACAGCGGTTGTCGATTTCGACACGGCTCGTCCTGAATTTATAAGGATAGAGTCGGCAATTTGCCCAACCTACACTTAAGTTACCTGCACCTAAATCTATTATACTCACATTTTTACACGCGTGGTCGCCACTTTGACATCGGAGCGTGACATGCACCTGAGTGAGCAAGGTGAACAGGGGATTGTTCAATAGTTCATCTCGCAGGCGCTTGTGAAGCTCTCGATGAAAGCGTGAGGTTTCCCGGCGCGATGTGCTAACGATGCGGCTCTGATCGGCCATGTTGGGATGGCGTGGCCGGTGAGTTCTCTGCCGCTGTCACTGACCACCATCCCGAGCTTGCCGTGCTTCGCGACCAGCCAATCCGGTTCCCGAGCGCCTGCCGGCGTCGGAGAGTGAGGTGTCGGCCGCCAGCGGCCCTCACGGTGGTAGTGTTCGACCATGGTCATGACCTTGCCCCTAGGGCTTAATCCAGTTTGAAGTTCGTTCTGGCCCGCAACGAGGACCAGAGCATGAAGCGCAGCCGCTTTACGGCAGAGCAGATCATCTGGATTTTCAAGGAGCACGAGGCTGGCGTTGCGGTCGCCGATCTGTGCCGCAAGCATGGCGTGAGCGACGCCAGCATTTACAAGTGGAAGGCCAAGTTCGGCGAAACGGACGTCTCGGAGGCCAAGCGGCTGAAGACGCTGGAGGACGAGAATACACGGCTGAAGCGGCTGCTGGCGGACGCGATGCTGGACAATGCTGCCCTGAAGGATCTCCTGGGAAAGAAGTCGTGACGCCCGCGGCGAAGCGGAAAGCTGTCGTACATCTCGTGGCGTTCACGGGATGAGCGAACGGCGGGCGTGTAAAGCCGTCGGCTATTGCCGCATGACGGTCAGATATCAGACGAGCCGGGCCGATGATGCCGGGCTGCGGCAGCGCATGAGGGCGATCGCCTACGAGCGCCGCCGCTTCGGCTATCGTCGCCTGCACGTCCTGCTCAAGCGGGAGGCCTACCTGGTCAATCACAAGAAGCTGTTCCGGCTGTACCGGGAGGAACGGCTCACGGTGCGCCGCAGAGGTTAGCGAATGATCGCTGGTCGCTCGACTTCATGTCGGATCAGATGACCGATGGCCGGCGCTTCCGCATCCTGACCGTGGTCGACGACTGCACCCGCGAGTGCCTGGCGCTGGTGGCCGACACCTCACTCTCGGGCACCCGGGTCGCTCGGGAGCTGGACCGGCTGGTCGCCGAGCGCGGCAAGCCCAGGATGATGGTGAGCGACAACGGTAGCGAGCTCACCAGCAAGACCATTCTGAGATGGACCGATCAGAGCCGTGTCGCCTGGCACTACATCGCGCCGGGCAAGCCCACGCAAAACGCCTTCATCGAGAGCTTCAACGGCCGCCTGCGGGATGAACTGCTGAACGAGACCCTTGTCACCTCGTTTGCCAGGCCCGCGTCGCGCACCGATGCTGGCGGGCCGACTATAACGACGCTCAGCCGCACTCGCAGCTCGGGTGGAAGACGCCATCCGAGTTCGCTGCCACCTGCCATCCGCGTCGGGATCTGGCGCTGCGCTATGTCGAGAGCTCCGCTCCAGCTCCCGCCGCTACCACCGCCCCCACATGGGCACATCCGACCGCCCCAACGAACTCAGACCTGGAGAAAACTTGGGCAAGGTCACTTGGTATAACGCTCGAATGCCAAAGAGAGCTCAATGGCGGTTGCGATCGTTCGTCTACTTGGTCAGGTTCCAGAAAGCTAAGCTTATTAGCAAGAGCGTGATTATAAGTGGCTGGCGTTAGCTGCTCAGATCTGTGAAGGGAGGATGGCGTGGACCCACTCAAAGACCTAAACTCATTCGAGGTCCCGTATGTCGAGCGGGGCGAGCGAGGACAACAAGAGGCGGACCAATCGGGGTTTCAGCTGCGCCTGACCGAGTTGAATCTGAACGAACTCCCGCCTCACCATTCAGACGGCTCAGGCGCTCCCGATATTGGGGCGAGCGGAGATGTCGAGTCTTTCGGAATGTCGCGCGACGATCTCGGTGCGCAGGGGGCGTCGCAGATGCCCTTTGATCCGTCCGTCTACTCTGATCAGCGGGGCAATCCGCATATCCGTTTTGCGGCGGATCACGCTGTGTGGTCGCCCGGCGGCAACTTCGGTCCGATGGATTGTTGGTCTGACATCGATTCGTCTTCAACTTGGCCCGCGCATCTCGATCAGGAAGGGCATTCATGGACGGATGCCGGCGAAATTCTGCCAGATTGGCCATCGGCTTCGGCTGATCCTTGGGAACGAAGCGTGGGGGCGTCGGTTCTCAGTCGTGATCCCCAGCCAAGTTTTGATCATACTTCAGGATTGGGGCGTGGGCTCGCCTCGATCGGAGCGGAGTGGAACGAAGCGTTGGAGAGTTGCGAAGGCGGTCCTACAGACCTTGAGGGTCCCGTCGTCAGGCAACCGCGGCTTGAACAGACCTTGGACGCCTGGGCCTGCGAGAGCGGGCAAGCGGAAGGCGAGGATCGGCAAGAGGCGGTAAGACGAATCCTTGCTTGGGGCGAGGATGGCGACGTCTACGCAAGGTTGGATTTGTCAAACCTGAGCCTGACGACATTGCCCGATGCATTTCCGGCCGGGGTCAAGTCACTAAACGTGAGCCAAAACGAGCTTGTGCACCTGCCTGACCAGCTCCCATCCGGACTTCGGACGCTTGACGCCAGCTGCAATCTGTTGACCAGTCTGCCTGAAACCCTGCCGGAGGGACTCCAATCACTATCTCTTGGCAGCAACAGGCTGGCTGCGCTGCCTGAGACTCTTCCGGAGAATCTGTGGACACTCACCGTCACCACCAACTTGCTGACCAGCCTTCCGGACGCGTTGCCGGTCGGTCTCCAAGACCTTGATGTACGCGGCAACCGGCTAACCAGCCTGCCCGATGCGCTGCCTAGCGGACTTCGATCGCTCGCTGTCGGCAGCAATCGGCTCGCCAGCCTGCCTGAAACCCTTCCGTCCGACCTCGAAGAGCTCGAAGCCGATGACAACCGGCTGGCCACTCTGCCCGACACTCTCCCGACCGAACTCCGGTTGCTATTTGCGCGCGACAACCTCCTGATTAGCCTGCCAGAGACGCTTCCGCCTGAGCTCCAGAGACTCCACGTCAGCGGGAACAGGCTTACCAGCTTGCCAGAGCGCCTGCCGGCCGCACTCCAGATGCTTGAGGCACGCCACAATCGACTGACCAGCCTGCCGGAAACGCTGCTAACCGCGTTGTGTTCTGAGTGCATGGTTTATTTGGAAAATAATCCGCTGCCCGAACAGGTACTGACGAACTTGGCGGGAGACCTTAATGCCCCGCGCTACGCCGGCCCGAGGATATTCTTTTCAATGCACGATGAAGTGGTGGAGGATCAGGAAAGATCTTTGCCCGAGGCGGTGGCGGAATGGATTAAAGACGAGCCGGAGGTGATAACCGCTTGGCATAGCTTCGCCGAAGAGGCGGGGGCTCCGGAATATGCAATCTTCCTAGGCAAGCTGAAAAAGACCGTAAACTATGACAACCTCGATTTCCGGCAGGCCGTGGCTGATGGACTGCGACAGGCAGCGATGAGGCCGAAGTTGCGCGAGCAGTACTTTCAGTTGGCCGTGGACGCGAGCGAGACCTGCCAGGATCGTATCACTCTGACCTGGAACGGCATGCAAACCGCGCGTCTGAACGCTGATGTCGAGGATGGGGCCTATGACCAGCGGCTCGGCGAACTCATCCAGCAGGCCCGCGTTCTGTTCCGTCTGGACGCGCTTGAGCCGATTGCCCGCCAGAAGGTTGCCTCGCTTAGGGGCGTCGACGAGCTCGAAGTGTACCTCGCCTATCAGGTAAAGCTACGTGACCGGCTTGATCTACAGCTCATCGCTCCGGACATGCGGTTTTATGATGTCTCCTTCGTCACAGAGAATGACCTCGCCGAAGCCGAGATGCAAGTAAAGAGTCAGGAGGCGGCGGGGTTCGCCGACTATTTGGCGACTTGCTGGCAGCCTTGGGACGCTGTCATGAGGCGAATCGCCCCGGAAGAGCATGTAAAGATGCAGGACAGGCTAGCGGAGGCGCTCGACGAGGAGTTCCGTAGGCGCCTTGACCAACGGCTGGCCGATAATGGACTGACCGGATACAGCGATGCCGAGCTACAACTCGGCGCCATCATTCGTGACGAAATCGCCTGTGAGATCAGGGGCGCTCTGACACGCCAGATTCTCGAGGAGCACGCACTTCAGCTATGAAAAGGCCAATTTCGCGAAATGGACGTTTCGTCGGCTAAGCGGCTGAAGATTCCGGAGGACGGGAACACGCTGCTCAAGCGGCTGTTGGCGGACGCCATGATGGACAACCTCGTGACCTTGCCCAAGTTTTATCCAGGTCTGAGTTCGTTGGGGCGGTCGGATGTGCCCATATGGGCGGTGGTAGCGGCGGGAGCTGGCGCGGAGCCTTCACAGCGCAGCGCCAGATCCCGACGCCGATGGCAGGTTGCGGCAAACTCGGATGGCGTCTTCCATCCGAGCTGGGAGTGCGGCCGAGCGTCGTTATAGTAGGCCCGCCAGCATCGGAGAGCGACGCGGGCCTGGGCGAGCGAGGTGACAAGGGTCTCGTTCAGCAGTTCATCTCGCAGGCGGCCGTTGAAGCTCTCGATGAAGGCGTTTTGCGTGGGCTTGCCCGGCGCGATGTAGTGCCAGGCGATGCGGCTCTGATCGGCCCAGGTCAGGATGGCATTGTTGGTGAGCTCACCGCCGTTTTCATTCACCCCCACCCGGGCTTGCCGCGCTCGGCGACCAGCCGGTCCAGCTCCCGAGCGGCCCGGGTGCCGAGAGTGAGGTGTCGGCCACCAGCGCCAGGCACTCGCGGGTGCAGTCCTCGACCACGGTCAGGATGCGGAAGCGTCGGCCATCGGTCATCCGATCCGACACGAAGTCGAGCGACCAGCGATCATTCGCTAGCAGCGGCACCTTCATCGGCGCTCACGTCCCGATAGCGCGCTTGCGGCCACCTCTGCGGCGCACCGTGAGCCGTTCCTCCCGGTACAGCCGGAACAGCTTCTTGTGATTTACCAGGTAGCCCTGCTTGATCGGCGGGGCGGATCGGACGATGGTGCGCTACCGGTCTCGTCGCCCTCCGGACGCCGAGCTTCGGGCCAGACTGCGCGAGCTTGCCAACGAAGGGCGGCGGTTCGGCTATCGTCGGCTGTTCATCCTGCTGCGACGGGAGGGCGAGCGATCCGGCATCAATCGTATCCGTCGGCTGTACCGCGGAGAAAGGCCTACGGTGCGCAAGCGACGCGCCCGTCGAAAGGCTATCGGGATGCGGGCTCCGATCTCGGTGGAAGGCAAACCGAATGCGCGCTGGTCGCTGGACTTTGTCTCCGACCAGCTCGCCAACGGCCGTTGATCTGAGGCCGGGAAACTGGACCATTTTTGGGTAGAGTCTTGCGTTGCCGATTCCCCGGCTGGGAGGAGCGGAAGACGATGAAGGCCTCGAAGTTTTCGGACGCCCAGAAGGCGTTCATTCTGAAGCAGGGCAACGACGGCGTGCCGGTCACTATAGCGCGACGATCAGGATGAGAACTTGGCGTCAATCTGGATGAGAAGATTGGAGCCGGGTGGCCGGATCATTGTCGCTGGCTCCCGGCTTGGCAAGGGCTGATTGACGCTGGGCGACAATCAGCATTGCCGCAGCGTCAATCAGCCGTGCTTTCGACCTCCTTCGGTGTGGCGTGAACCGGCGGTCGGCCGGCGCCGCGCTTGCGGCCGAGGGCGGCCTTGCGGCGGTAGCTCTCGACGTTCATCTCGATGATCGTGGCGTGGTGGACGAGACGGTCGACGGCGGCGAGCGTCATGGCCTGATCGGGGAAGATGCGGCCCCACTCGCCGAACGGCTGATTGGCCGTGATGAGCAGCGAGCGCCGCTCGTAGCGGGTGGCTATCAGTTCGAACAGCACGCTGGTCTCGGCCTGATCTTTCGACACGTAGGTGATGTCGTCGAGGATCAGCAGATCGTAGCGGTCGAGCTTGGCGATGGCCGCTTCCAGCGCCAGCTCTCGCCGCGCCGTCTGCAGCCGCTGCACGAGATCGGTCGTGCGCGTGAACAACACGCGCCAGCCGTTCTCGACGAGGGCCAGGCCAATGGCCGCGCTGAGATGGCTCTTGCCGCCGCCGGGCGGACCGAACAGCAGCAGGTTGGCGCCAGACTCGAGCCAGACGTCGCCCGCGGCGAGCGCCATCACCTGCGCCTTGGACAGCGTCGGCACGCTGTCGAAGTCGAAGCTCGCGAGCGTTTTGCCGGCAGGCAGGCGCGCTTCGAGCATGTGCCGTTCGATCCGGCGGCGACCACGATCGGCGACCTCGTGCTCGGCGAGTGCTGCGAGGAAGCGCGCGGCGGGCCAGCCCTCCTTGTCAGATTGCGCGGCGAGCTTTGGCCAGATCGCCTTGACGCTCGGCAGGCGCAGCTCGGTGAGCAGCAACTCGACGCGCGCGGCATCAATGGGTGTCGTCGTGCTGGTCATGCTGCATCTCCCGTGTTCGAGGTCATCGGCGCAAAGCCCAGGGACGCCAGTTCGTCGTAGGCGGCGAGCGGAGCAAGCTCGACGGCGACGTCGGGGACTGATGCCTGTTCGGGGCGGAAGCGGATGCGGAGCGTGGCGAGATCCGGCAGCCGTCCCGCATCGAGATCGGCGGCAATGGCCTCGGCGAGCTCGGCCTCGCAGGCCCGCTCGTGAGCGAGAGCAAGGGGCTCGACCGTGACCTTGCAGGCATGACGCTCGTCATATCTGTCCTGCAGCGTCTCGAACGCGCGTCGGTAGGCTGCCCGCGGGAACAGCTGATCGCGGTAGACGAGATTGGCAAGTGCCATCGGCTTGCGGCGCAGGGCATGGATGACGTGACGATAATCGACGACGTGTCCGCCCCGGCTTTCCGACACAGGCTGGCCTCGCCTGAGCATCGCGACCTGCGTGGTGCCGAGGAAGCATTCGAGGCGATCATCGAAGATGCGCACGCGCAGACGATGGCCGATCAGCTTCGAGGGCATCGTGTAGAAAACGCGGCGCAGGATGAAGCCGCCCGACGACGTCACGCGGATCACCTTCTCCTCGAAGTCGCTGGTGCGACCTCGCGGCAGCGGTGCCAGCATCTCCTTCTCGATCGCGATCCGCTTGACGACATGGGCGTTGCGCCGGCCGACGACCATGTCGACGAAGGCACGGTAGGCGTCGAGATCGGCGAAGTCGCGCGTGCCCCGCAGCAGCAGCGCGTCCTCCAGTGCCTGCTTGAGATGGCCATGCGCGCTCTCGATCGAACCGTTCTCATGCGCGATGCCGGCATTGTTGCGGGTCGCCACCATGCCGTAATGCTGCATCAGTTGCTCGTAGCGTTGCGTGATGTCCTCGCGCGCATCGATGGCGAGGTTGCGGAACGCCGCCGACAGGCTGTCGCTGCGATGTTCTCTGGGGACGCCGCCGAGCGCCCACAGCGCGTTCTGCAGGCCCTCGGCCAATGCGACGAAGCTCTCGCCGCCGAGCACGACATGAGCGTGCGCGAAGCCGGAGAACGCCAACCGGAAGTGATAGAGCCGGTGGTCGAGGGACGCGCCTGCGATGGTGATGCCCAGCACGCCGGCGTCGGTGAAGTCCGACAGGCCGAGCCGCCCGGGCTCATGCTCCTGGCGGAAGATGACGTCCCGCTCGGGGCCATTGAACGCGCGCCAAGCCGTGATGCGCCGCTCCAGCGTGCGCCGGATGTTGGGATTGAGGTCGGGATGGCGCCGGCGCAGTTCCTCCAGCACGCCAACCGCTCGGATCCCGGGCGCGGCCTTCAGGATCGGCTCGATCTCCGCGTCCCAATAGGCCGCCAGGGGATCAGGCCGGCGCCGGCCACGTGGCGCCTGCTTCTGCGAGGGCAGCCGCGGATCGGCCTCGATCCGGTAGGCGCTCGCCGTCGAAAACCCGGCTTTGGCCGCCGCGGCCTCCGCCGATAACGTCAGTCGGTAACTCATGTATAGCCTCATCTGGTGGTCGGTGATGTGGAGGCCAGGCAAGCCGTCGATCCCCTCTTGTCGAGACGAATCAACAGCTTGCGCCAACCCCACCCGGCCGCCAGACGGCCTGATAAGGCGCGCCGCCGGCGGGAGCGGTCCTCCGGTCGGGCTACGCCCTCCCTTAGTCCCGCTCCCGCCGGCGCTCTCTCATCCTGATTGTCGCTGGGTTCTCACCTTGATTGTCGCCGCGCAGGTCACGGACATCTGCCGCAAGGCCGGGATCAGCCCAGCGACCTATTTTAGTTGGAAGAAGAAGTACGACGGGCTGCTGCCGACCGAGATGCGGCGGCTGAAGCAGCTTGAGGACGAGAACGGCAAGCTGAGGAAGCTGGTGGCCGATCTGTCGCTCGACAAGGAGATGCTGCAGGACATGATCCGCCGAAAGCTGTGAAGCCTGGTCGGAAGCGCAAGCTGGTCGACGAGATCTGCGGCAAGTGGCAGGTGTCGATCCGCAGGGCCTGCGAGGCCCTGGAGTTCGACAGGTCGACCTACCACTACAGATCCCGTCGCTCCGACCAGGCCGCCCTCCTCGAATGATGTCTCGCCCGACCGCAGCACCTTGCGGACGGTGTTCCACGAGACCTTGAGGTCCCGGGCAATCTCCTTGATCGTCTTGCCCTTGACGAAGTGCTCGCGCCTGATCCGCGCAATCGTCTCCACAACCAGCATCCCCCTGACCCCCCGCTTCAACCCGAAGCGGGCAGCCTGCTACGGCCAACAATCGGGGGGTCAATTTTGGACGCCGATCCCCCGGCTTAGGGGGGCAAATTTGCACGCCGGATAACACGAAAATGTTACCGGACAATTCCGCCGATGACTGGGGCGGCGTTACCGAATCAGGTCGGTGGCGCCAATGGCGAGCGGGATCAGCATGGGCGCAAGGCGCGAGATGTTGGCCGCGGTGGCGGAGCGCTACCGTGCGGCTGGACGGGTTGAGAAGGGTAGGATCTTTGACGAGTTGACAGCAACGACGGGTTGGCACCGCAAGCACGCGGTGCGGGCACTGTCGGTTGCTGGAAGCGACAGGCCCAGACCATCACTCGACGAAGGGACAACGGGCCGATCCGAACCAGCGACAAGTCGGCGGCGCAAATACGCCAGCGTGCGCGACGCTCTGGTCGCGCTGTGGGAGGCCTCCGATCGTGTCTGCGGTAACTTGTATCGATGATCCCAGTGCTGTTGCCCGCGCTGGAGCGGCATGGCCGGCTGAAGCCGACGAGCGCCGAGCGAGTGCTGCTGACAACTCTGAGCGCGGCAACGATTGATCGGATGTTGATCGACGTCAAAGTTGCGGCCGCTGGGGGACGCCGGCGGCGTGTCGGATTCTACTCGGCGCTTCGACGCGAGGTGCCGATCCGCAGGTTCAATGACTGGGCAAACCCGCCGCCGGGCTTTTGCGAGATCGACATGGTTGCGCACGGTGGAACCAGCGTCGCCGGCTCGTTTATCCAGACATTGACCATGGTCGACATCGCAACGGGATGGACGGAATGCTTGCCTCTGGTGACACGCGATGGCAGCCTCGTCGTGGAAGCGATGACGCGAGCACAGGGCCTGTTCCCTTGGGTAATCTGTTGCGCCGACTTCGACAACGACAGCGCGTTCATGAACGACGTCGTCGTTCCATGGTGCCGAGCACAGAAGATCGAGGTCACGCGGTCACGTGCCTACAAGAAGAACGATCAGGCTTTCGTGGAGCAGAAGAACGGCGCGGTGGTCAGGCGGCTTGTCGGATACGGACGCTTCGACGGGGTCGAGACGGCCCGGGTGATGGCACGTCTCTCCGCGGCGGCACGCCTGCTGGTGAACTTCTTCCAGCCGTCATTCAAGCTTAAAGAGAAGCGACGCGAGGGTGCCAGGATCATCAAACGCTATCATCCGCCCACTACACCGTACGAACGTGCACTCGAACACCCGAAACTTCCCTCGGCGATCAAGCGCCGTCTGCGCGAGACATATCGGACTCTCGCCCCCGTGCAATTGCTTGCTACGATCCGTTCGGCACAAGAAGAGCTCGGCGAACGGATCGGCAAGCGCGGTCTGCGATAGCTGCCAAGGTATCTTCGGTCGACCCGCGCTCATTCGCCCGGTCGCTTGGCAACTCGGCAAAGACCACCGAGGTGCGGGCTACGCACCGCCTGCCGAAACGGCGATACAAAAAGCGCGTTCGCATGCCGTCCAAGCTCGATCCCCATCTCGCGACGATCGAGAGCTGGCTCGCCGTCGAGCCGCAGCTCACTGCACTGACCATCGTGGGCCGGCTCACCACCATTGATCCCCTGACGTTCAGCGACAAGCAGGATTCCATCGTCCAGCGCTTGCTTCGGTCCCTCCGGCGGAAAGTGGCGGAGACAGCCATCGTATCCATGCCCGTCGACGAAATACGGCCCGGGGCTGTGGACGGCGCTGCGTGTGATGAGCACTCCGCCCCGCCCACACCCCCTTCCAAACCGAGTTGGCCGCGGCCAGAGACCGGTCTGGGCCGGTTCGTAGACCTTCGTCCGGGTAACATCCTCGCTGAGGCAATACGCGGGGTCAATTTTGAACGCCGGTTGATACTAGGGGCAAGGTCACCCGCTACGAATGTGACGCGGGAGCTCTAACCGAGGAACAAACGTCTGCAAGCGACGAAGTGCCCACAGGTAAAACATTTCACCGCGGCTCCAAATAATCTCCGGCCTATTGCAAACTCGCTACGACAATCGAAACCATGCCGCCTGTGCCATGCATTGAGGATCAATTTAGCACCTCTAGTCGGCTTAGGCCTTACGGTATCATTGCAAACCTGCGGGATCGTGTCCCATAGAGTGGTGTAGCTGGCATGGTGGATCACCGGGCGATTCCGGTGCGGGCCGAGCTGGTCAGCCTGCCACGGCGGGCAGGCCAGCAATGGGATCATCGCTCAAAGGCGCGATGGTTTCCAGAGTCATGTAGCGGGCGCGCTGGACGGCCCACTCGTCGTTCTGCTCGAGCAGGATCGCACCGACGAGACGGACGATTGCTTCCTCGTTTGGGAAGATGCCGACGACCTCGGTGCGGCGCTTGATCTCGCCATTGACCCTCTCGATTGGATTGGTCGAGTGCAGCTTGGCGCGGTGCTGTGCCGGGAAGCTCATATAGGCGAGCACGTCAGGCTCGGCCTCATCCATGAGGGCGGCGAGCTTGGGCACGTTGGGACGGATCTGGTCGGCGACCTTGCGCCATTGCGCCTTGGCTGCCTCGGCGTCGTCCTGGGCAAAGGCCGTGGCGATGAAGGCGGAGACCACGCGGCGCCCGCTCTTACCGGCATGAGCGAGAGCGTTGCGCATGAAGTGAACGCGACAACGCTGCCAGGTGGCATTGAGCACCTTGGCGACGGTGGCCTTGATGCCCTCGTGAGCATCCGAGATCACGAGCTGCACGCCACGCAGTCCACGGCGTGTGAGCTTGCGCAGGAACGCGGTCCAGAACGTCTCGGCCTCGGACGGGCCGACGTCCATGCCCAGCACCTCGCGTCGGCCGTCGCTGTTGACGCCGATCGCGACGATAACCGCGACCGAGACGATGCGCCCGTTCTGGCGCACCTTCACGTAGGTGGCGTCGATCCACAGATACGGCCAGTCGCCTTCGATCGGACGGGCGAGAAAGGCCTTCACCTTGTCGTCGATCTCGCCACAGAGCCGGCTCACCTGGCTCTTGGAGATGCCGCTCATCCCCATCGCCTGCACGAGGTCGTCGACCGAACGGGTCGAGACGCCCTGGACGTAGGCTTCCTGGATCACGGCGGTCAGCGCCTTCTCGGCCATCCGGCGCGGCTCCAGGAAGCCCGGGAAGTAGCTTCCCTTGCGCAGCTTGGGAACGCGCAGCTCGACCGAACCGGCCCGCGTCTCCCAGGTCCGGTCACGGTAGCCGTTGCGCTGCGCCAGACGCTCGGAGCTCTTCTCGCCATAGGCCGCCCCGGTCAGCCCGGCGACTTCCATCTCCATCAACCGCTGCGCTGCAAAGCCGATCATCTCGCGCAGAAGATCCGCGTCCGGGGCCTTCTCCACGAGTGCGCGAAGGTTCATCATCTCGTCGGTCATCGGTGGTTCCTCGAATCAGGTTGGTGTCAGCAACCCGACCCTACCGGGCAATCGCCGGTGACCACCGCAAAGCCGTCCACCCGCTACAGCGCTATGGGGGAGCGCGCGGGCGGACGGCTTTGCTCTACCGAGTTACACCACGCCCGGGGACACGACCACCTGCTGCGCTACCGAATTGGCCGGCCGTCCCCCGCCGTAGCGCCGGAAGCTTCCGGCGCTAGCTTGTCGCGAGGGCCGTCTTCTCCGTTCATCCTGCTGGACGGTCTGAAGGTACCGTCGCGGGCGAGAGGATTGGCAGCACGTTCGCCATTACTCGGCATGATTGATCGATTCTCCAGCAAATCGACCGGGTCATTGACCATCGTTGCAAGATTGTTTCTGGTCGAGCAGCCAAGCGTCGAGTCGAAAGCATTGTCGTTCACGGTAGGGCCGACGATAGAAAGCGACGGACACGGCGGAGGATAGACTTGGAAGGTGGTCACCTCGATCCTCACCATTGAATGAGTGAAGTGATCCGGAGGAAGGTTAGAAAGCCGAATGTTGTACGGAGCAATGCCCATAGCGAGGGCCTCGTGCGCCACTTGCGCCGTGAGGCGTTCCGAGCCGGTGACATCGACATGCAGTACATCCGGCCGCCCCCCGCCGGCAGTCGCAATGAACCTCCGCAGCCGATGCGCTTCGGGGCGGTGAAGGCTTTTTAAGAACAAAACGCGGCTCTTTTGCTCGACCTTAACCGATTGCTCGCCAGGTCCGTAATGGTCGGGAGCTGTATCTGCGCAGCCAACCAATGTTGCCGCAACGCCGATCAATTGGCAGATTTGTCGCAAGATCATTTGGCTGTTCTCATTCGAGGATAGAGCCGGCACTCCCGGTCAATCCCGGTGCCTTGGTACGAGGCGCATCGCGGTCCCGAGGCGGTCGGGCCACCGTATTCGTCAGGATTCGTCCAGCGTCTGAGGGAGGTGAGATGCGCTCGCTCGGCGTACTCATTTTCTTTGGGGTCGATGCCGGCCGCACGATGTATGGCGTGACAATAATTACCAGCTCGGTTTCGTGTTTCTGAAACGATGATGAGCGAAAAAGCACACCCAGGATCGGCACATCACCGAGCCAGGGGAATTCACCGATATCAGTGTTAAAGTTACGTCTGATGAGGCCGCCAATCGCAAAGCTCTGACCGCTAGCGAGCTCGACCACCGTGCTCGCCCGTCGGGTGGAAAGAGCGGGGACCGACATGCCATTGATCTTAACTTCGCCCTCACTCGACAGTTCGCTAACTTCTGGCTTCACTCGAACATTGATCTGATTATTGTTGAGAACTGTCGGAACGAAGTCGAGGCTTACACCGAACTGACGAAACTGGACAGAAACCTGCCGGTTATCCTGCATCACCGGAATGGGAAATTCGCCTCCTGCAAGGAAGCTTGCGGATTCGCCTGACATTGCGGTCAAATTCGGCTCAGCCAGAATTGAGGCGAGGTGCTCACTTGCGAGGGCGTCGAGAACCGCGCTCAAATTTGCATTTCCAGCACTAAAGCCGATCCCGATTGTACCACCGCCGGCGGCTGCGCCAGAGCCACCGCCTTTGCCGGTCACTAGGAAAGCGCCGTTTGGGCCGGATGCGGTGAAGTTTATATTGAGATCTTTCACAGCACTACGCGAGACTTCTGCAACTCTTACGCTAAGATTCACCTGCAGAGAGCCGGCGACCTTGATTTTGTTCACAACCAGTGCGCCCGCTCCGAGAAACTGCTCAGTAACCTTCCTAGCCGCCTCGATAACATCTGCACTGGGCGCCGTACCGCTAAGGATCGCGCCACGCGGCGTGTAGCTAACCTGAATTGGATAGTCGCCGACCTCGGCCTTCAGCGCGGCTCGGAGATCCTCAATCGGCTGGGTGACGACGACTGCCAGCTCGGCGAGAGCCTCCCCCTTGTCATTGAGGGCAAACAGGCTTGTTCGGCCGGACTTTTTACCGAACACGAAAATCGTAGTGTTCGACGCGGCTTGGTAATCCGCAATTGCAGGATCGGCAACAAAGATGCTCGCTGCGGGCGATTTGAGACGAACTGTCCTCCCCTGTGAGGAGGTGATGTTGAGCGTACCAGTGTCGCTGTCAAGCGCAGCATGTGGCCGGTCTCCGCTACTCGATGTTTGAGCCATGCCCGAGACTGGAACCAGCATACAAGCTACAAACAGCGCGCTCCGGAGACGCACCGCGATGCGACGAGAGGCGCCAGCGACCATCAACGTGTCGTGAGCGACGTGTTTTTTGTTAAAGAAGTTCAAGTGAGTGCTGCCTTCAGAGTTCGATCGGCTAGCCAGCCGATGTTGCGCCAATAACTTCCGGGATCTAGCTGAAACTGCCAGGATCTAGCTGACACCGCTCGCGGCGCTCATCCCGAGCGTTCGGTTTGGACCGCATGCGTGCGAAATAGATGATCCTCGACCTTTCACGCAATGGTCGAGACCCGTCATTGAATGCATACACGGGCGATGTGCTCGCGACGATGTTGGGCCGGCACCACTGAGTGGATGATTAGGAACACACATCACGCAGGACGAAATTCTCGGAACCACGGCGCCGATCAAAACTCGCCTCTCGTTTTGATGAAATTGTTGTTCAACGAATGTCGCCAGTAGAGCTGTCATCTGTCCTGACTGTTGCTGAATAGCGCGAGTGAGAGCATGATTGCCACTTAGAAGCGGAGACTGGGAAGAAGCTGTTCCGCCCCCGCATCAAAGATCGCAATACCCCGACTAGGGGGGCTTGACGATTGCCACTCTTCATAGAGGAGCCGTCGCACCGCGACTGCCTCAGTCGCCCCTTCCCCCATATATCCGAAGTCATCAAGTCAAGCATGACCATGCAATGATTAGAAAACCGCGATCAACCTACTCGCCCCCCTGATCTGCTGAGATGCACACCGTGCTTCAACAATGCAGCTATCGGGCGTCGATAGCGCCTCCCAATAGACTCGCGCGTAGTGAGGACTTTTTGCTAGCCCGAAACACTCCTGATGCGGACCTAGCACTGGCGAGCGCCAGCGAACTCCTCGTGACGCATTTTGCGCCCTCGTGACACATGGTGGGTTAGGGTTCGCCGCTCCGCAAATCATCGACGTGGAGCATCGTCCTACTGGAAGAATAACGCAGTAGCGCGATGCGGCGCAGTCGTGGAATTTATGGGGTGCAAACGGTCGCACTGGTCACTACCTGTCAGAAAGGGTTGAACACGACTGGAAGTGTCGCGGCTTGCCAGAAGACTTACAATCTGACGCCGGGGAAGGATCAAGCGTCTTTGGTCGTTGCATTAACGATTTTGTAAGCAGTCCGGTGGGAGCGCGACGCAGCTTGCGTGTGGTCATTGAGCTGGGAGGGGGCTGGTTTTCCCGGCCGGCCGTTAGGATTAAGCCACCGGAGCGGGCTTAGCTTGAACTGGAGCCAATGAATGGGTGTGAAGATCACCAACGCCGCTTCGACGCCTTTTGACGGCACTTCAATGAGGATGACCTTGCCCCCAAGTTTTATCCAGGTCTGAGTTCGTTCGGGCGGTTGGATATGCCCATATGGGCGGTGGTAGCGGCGGGAGCTGGCGCGGAGCCTTCACAGCGCAGCGCCAGATCCCGACGCGGATGGCAGGTTGCGGCAAACTCGGATGGTGTCTTCCATCCGAGCTGGGGGGGGGGGGGGGGGGGGGGGGGGGGGGGGGGGGGGGGGGGCCGAGCGTCGTTATAGTCGGCGCGCCAGCATCGGAGAGCGACGCGGGCCTGGGCGAGCGAGGTGAACAGCGTCTCATTCAGCAGTTCATCCCGCAGGCGGCCGTTGAAGCTCTCGATGAAGGCGTTCTGCTTGGGTATGCCCGGCGCGAGGTAGTGCCAGGCGACACGCTTCTGATCGGCCCAGGTCAGGATGGCATTGCTGGTGAGCTCGCTGCCGTTGTCGCTCACCACCATCCTGGGCTGGCCGCGCTCGGCGACCAGCCGGTCCAGCTCCCGAGCGACCCGGGCGCCCGAGAGTGAGGTGTCGGCCACCAGCGCCAGGCACTCGCGGGCGCAGTCGTCGACCACGGTCAGGATGCGAAAGCGCCGGCCGTCGGTCATCTGATCCGACACAAAGTCGAGCGACCAGCGATCATTCGGGAGCAGCGACACCGTCATCGGCGCACGTGTGCCGAGGGCCCGCTTGCGGCCACCTCTGCGGCGCACCGTGAGCCGTTCCTCCCGGTACAGCCGGAACAGCTTCTTGTGATTGACCAGGTAGGCCTCCCGCTTGAGCAGGACGTGCAGGCGACGATAGCCGAAGCGGCGGCGCTCGTAGGCGATCGCCCTCATGCGCTGCCGCAGCCCGGCATCATCGGCCCGGCTCGTCTGATATCTGACCGTCATGCGGCAATAGCCGACGGCTTTACACGCCCGCCGTTCGCTCATCCCGTGAACGCCACGAGATGTACGACAGCTTTCCGCTTCGCCGCGGGCGTCACGACTTCTTTCCCAGGAGATCCTTCAGGGCAGCATTGTCCAGCATCGCGTCCGCCAGCAGCCGCTTCAGCCGTGTATTCTCGTCCTCCAGCGTCTTCAGCCGCTTGGCCTCCGAGACGTCCGTTTCGCCGAACTTGGCCTTCCACTTGTAAATGCTGGCGTCGCTCACGCCATGCTTGCGGCACAGATCGGCGACCGCAACGCCAGCCTCGTGCTCCTTCAAAAATCCAGATGATCTGCTGTTCGCTAAACCCGGGAGGAATGTCTCAATTGCCCATTGCTTCCTGACGCTTGCGGATGCCGAGGAAACAGTGGAGACTTGGCGCAGGTACTACAACGAAGAACGGCCGCACGGCGCAATCGGCAACAAACCGCCGATTCTGCTGCAAAACCACGATGGCGCAACCAGCCCGCCACCGTGATCAGGGCGCAAAACTCTAGTTCTGGGTGGTCCAAAGCTCGGCCTCACTGCAAACCCATTCGGACTCTAAATGCTGCTGGATGACATATCGGTGGCAGGTCAGCGTCCAAAAACGACGGCCAATATCATTTTGGCCGTCACCCCCTGTCGAGAGCAGCATCTATGGGCTTACGATACCGGCCTTACTGTTAAAACGGTCAAGGCCAACGCGACGTAATCCTGCAGCTTACCAAATAAACCGTGCCCCGTCCGGCACTTCGCAAGTGAATTCACCTTGATTCACTAGCTCATTGCTTCCAACGACGAGCTTGGAGGCCCGCACAGTCAGTTTGCCCTCCCGACTGAGACTATGACGAATAAATTCCGTCACGGCATGCCCCGAATTGTCAACCGTTTGGTGCGCGTTAGAGAAGCTTATGCCATTCTGGACGGTTACCCTAAAGGCGCTGACAGCCAACCCGGCAAGTGTAGCTGAGCTTGGCTTTCCGCCCTCGGTGGGATTACAGCGGCTCATGTCGAGCAACAATTTAACGTTCTTGCCCGCCTGAAGGGCATTGAGCACCTCAATGTATTTGGGTGATGCGTCATCCGCACTTACGACCGTGCTTTTAACGCTTGCAGAAAACATCATAAGCAGGATGAATATGGACTTTACATTTGATTTCACGGGGCTCGTCTTCCTCTAGATACAATTGCGGGGCTGGGACGTGTCGGACACGCATCGAGCGTCTTGACGCTTTGCCAGCGTCAAGTATCGTTTCGCTTTTCATAAAACAATCATCCTTAGCCGAACGCAAGTCCTGTGGCGACTAATCCACCGCTGCAATATCAGCATTACGCGTTGAATAGTCAGTCTCAGGCCCTGAGATTGCCAGTTGAGCAATACAGCGCAAATTGCTGTACTGTGCGGTTTGATGCCAACCAAAGCTCGACTAACAATAAGCATTACACGACTATGGTCAGATTCTCGAAAGCTGCTTCTGCGACAGACTCCTACCTAACAATGCCAAAGCGCAATTGTATTAGTGCAATCAACGATGTTCCGCAAAGACTTGTCGAACGCTCAAGGTGCACTGCCGCAACCGTCGACACTTGAGTGGCTGCGAGACTAATTTTGTCTCCGCGTTAGTGCAGGAATAGTTGTTCGCTGATCGACATCGGCTTCGAGAACTAGCTGTGGTCGTTCATCCGTCTGGCCTGAACCGAGAAAGCTAAGCTTGCGAGGCGTCAATGTCCCAAAGAACGGCCAGATGAACATCCACAAGAATGCGCCTTTGTCACTCAACAATGCGAGAGGCGATCGTCCGCAGCGCGCGTTGAACACGGGCTGACCTTTGCCGTCCAGTTCAGGAGGGAGGCGGCCGTAACTAAGGAGTTCCGCAGCTACCACCGCCCAAATGGCACATCCACCTGCCCGAACGGCTCCGGCCTGAGAAAGACATTTAGGGGCAAGGTCAGCGGTTCAAGCGATCATCGGTATCGCGGGGGCCGCAAATTTGGGACATAATCGCACCGCACCTCGCACGGCCCGATCCACACAATACTGCTGACTCCTGACAATAATCCACCGCGTTGCTCCTGTGGCCCATCGCGGCAACAAGAGCAATCAGGCGCCACCCCGCCTTGCAAGAACCTACGCCTGCGTTTCCATCAGCCACCTATACGCAGGCTCTCTCATTATCGCTGATAAGCCTCTCTGGCACGTCTCTTTTTGCCGATCCTAGACTAGCCCAGCGGCATAGAGCGCCTTGGCAACTGATTCAAAATGCTGCGAAGGAATTGGATTGCCGAGCTTTGCTTTGTGAAGCAACTGAAGCGTCAGACGTTCGTCTTCAACAACGCAAAGATGCATCGCACGCGCCTCGCGAAGCAGCTGTGAGGCAGCTTCGCCTTCACCACCACAGACCAGGACAGGTACGCCGGTCTCGTTTCGCACATAACGAAGCCCAATCAACACCGTCGCGCCCTTCAGTATCAACGTGGCGCGATGAACGCCAAGGGGAGCCTCGTTCGCCGACTCCTGTCGCAGACGCCGATGCTCTCGCTTCACCTGTGGACTGCCTTGCTGCTCCTTGCTCTCACGCTTAGCTTCACTTTCAGTCATGCGCATGTCCTGCATGAACAGCCAACGCTGGATCAGTAGGTCGCCCAATCCGCCCACCAGAAACGCTCCAGCTGCAATCCCGATCATTGTTTTGATTTCAAAAAATGCAAAGCCAAAACAGGCTAGGCCGCAGGCCGGAATATGGACCATCGCCTTCCAGCTAGCTGCAACGCAGAAAATGAAGATCGCACCAAGCGTAATTATTTTAATCCACGTTTTGCCAAGCTCTATGGCCGAACGCTTTGAGGCAATCCGCTTTAAGCCTTTGAAAGGATCTAATTTATCGAGCTTTGGCTTGAGCGGCTCTAAGGCAAAAATAAAACCGCCATTGGCGAGAATATTAGCCAAAAGGGCCGCTAGGACGGTGGCGGCGAGCAGGGGCGCGACAGTCGCAATAAAAAGTTCTAGTAAACCGCTGAGCGCTCGAGGCACCGCGCTCGTGAATGGCTGTTCTTGCAATTTATCTACTAGTCGGACAGTTTCTTGCCACTTGTCTTGCACCGCACTAGATCGCAACCAAAGGCAGCCTAAACCGGCACAAACGCCAACGCCACTGACAAAATCGGAGCTTCGCGCGCTTTGTCCTTTCTTGCGCGCATCTCGCAGCTTCTTTTGGGTGGGAGGCAGCTTTTTCTCTTCGCTCGTACCGCTCATTTCAAAAGCTTTTTGAGGTACTGAAGCACCTCGTTAGAGTTAATGATTTCGGCCCCAGCGTATTCAAGAAGATAAGCCGTGTAGCTTACCATAATGATCCCGAAGGCACTGTTTTTGATCATGGGTGCGAGGTCATTCATCTTGAGCTGAGGCGCCAAACGACCGAGCATCATGACCGAGATGTCTATCAGCAGCAACAAAGACAGCACTGGTCCGGCGACCAACAAAGTTGTTATCATGATACGATCAAGAAGCGCTAGGCATTCCATTGCAGCTTGCGCCGTCACGGCAGGTAGAAATTGATAGACTGGCCACACGAGGTAACTGCCATAGAGGCCGCCCACCATGGTCTGAAGCCCGCCGACCAGCACGAAGATCGTAACCGCCGCAATACCCAGAAACAGTCCTGTTCCGGACGCTTGGCCGTGCGTAGCGGGATCCTCCCCCGCAACTTGGCTCGAAATTCCTCGTTGCGTATCGATTATATCGCCGACTGCCTGTAGGCTCCATAATGGAATACTGAGCAGGATGCCAAGCACAAGACCGACAAACACCTCCTTGAGGCCAAGCACGCTGACGCTGACCAGGCGAGTGTTTGGATCTAGAGCTCGCAGACCAACCTTGATATGCGTGACGCACGGCAGACCGATCGCAATAGTCAGGCTCCCTCGAATCAGTCCGCTGATCCGCGGCCGGGTGAAGACAGGAAGCACCAACATGACACCCAGGGCGCGGGCGCCGCTAAGGCCTGCTGCGGTAACGAGTTCAATGGTGCTCTGTACAAGAGCTTGCCCCTCTAAGGGTCCCATGATGCCCATACGCAACTCTGTTAGTATCTTGCGGTGAGTACTGGAAACTCACTGAATATTTGCTCGGCCTGATCGATCAGTGGGCCGCTAAGCACTGGCGAAAACCCCGCCAGAACGACGACGACGACCAAAAGCTTGACTGTCAGCGGCAATGTTTGATCCTGTAGCTGCGTTGCGGCCTGAATCAGCCCGATGATCAATCCAGAGAGGAGAGCAGCGAGCAGCGGTGGCAGAACCCAGATCATGAAGAGCATGAGCGATTGGCTTAGATGCGTGAGGATACCTGTTTCATTCATGGCTCAACCTCCTGGCGTCGTGTAGCTCAATACCAACCCGTGCATAAGACGTGACCATCCATCGATAGTGACGAATAGAAAGAGCTTGAAAGGCACAGATATCACCGTCGGTGATACCATCGACATGCCCATGGCCATCAAAATTGTGGTGACAATCAGATCAATGGTGATGAAGGGAAGGTAGAGAAGAAAGCCGATCTCAAAACCCCGCTTTAGTTCGGAAATCAAGAACGACGGCACCAGAATTGCCAAATCGTCCGAAGTTACGCTGCCGCGCATATCTTCCGACCAGACATGCTCTGTTGACGACAAGAAGAAGCGTCGCTGCTCTTCGTTGGTAAATTTCTTCAGATGCGCACGCAGCGGCTCCTGTCCCTCCTTCGCGGCCACCACCCAATCATCGAAGCTTTGGTAGCGAAGTTGCGGGTCGGTGAGTCGGTTATAGGTCTGCTCGAAGACCGGCGCGCTTATGAAAACGGTTAGGATCAGTGCCGCGCCATAAAGAACTATGTTTGGCGGTATCGATTGAGTCCCGAGCGCATTACGCACCAGGAAGAGAACAACCGAGACCTTGATGAACGCAGTTGTTGTGACGATAGCAAACGCCAGGAGGCCAAGTCCGAGGGTAATCGCAAGAAGCGCAAGGATGCTAGGTTGAATCTCAGTCATTGAGACCCAACCTGCCGCGCAATCTGATTGCCAGCTCTTCCCCGATCCGCACAATGTCCCCGCGGCCGATACATCGGCCGTTGGCGAGAATGTCGATTGGGCAATCAAGCGACCGACCAAGTTCAAAGACGTGGCCTTCGTTGATGGAACGTAGCGTTCCTAATGGAATCGGCCATCGGCCACATTCGAATACGAGCGTGATCTCAATGCTGTCGATTTCCGCCTCCGACGGAGTCTGCTGTTGCACTTGGCTCTGGGTCATCAAATCTTCGCTCTGTAAGGGATGGGATCGCAAGCGGAATGGTCCCCGCAACACTAGTTTATCGCCGCTAATTTCCGCAGAAGCCCACAAACGATCAGCAGTGAGGATGATATGGCCTCGTGCGAAAGGTATTGCGTCCGGGAGCAGCGCGTCACCACGTTTGGCCTGCCGGAGAATGTCGATACTCACTCGTAGCGAAGCGATCTGGCCAGCGACTATGATCGGTAGATCAGAGAGCAACCTTGGCGGCTGCCGGGGTAATCGACAAAGTAGCTCGCCGACAACTCGGAACAGCGATGGAACAGGACCGTCCAAGGGGGTGAATAAAAGCAGTCGGGCCTTGCTCGCCATCTCACCATAGATAATATCAAATTCAAGATGGGGAATTGTGGCGGACGCCTCCTGGGTGCGAACAAGCTGCAGATTTCGCTTCACTATTTTCTCCAGCGGAGAAAGCAAGGGTTCGAGTGCGAGTTCAAGGAGGAGCGAACGTATCGGCTCGGAAGGCAGAGCAAGGCCTTCTTGCACGGTCCCAATCAGCGCTTCGGCAAGGATATGGGGGAAAGACAGGACTAAGATCTCACCTTCGACATCAAAGACGCAATCGATCATCGGCAGCTCCGCCAAGTCACCCTGCAAGACGATTCGGCTTAAGCGCGCGGATATGGGCTTCTCACCTAAGAAGTGCTGTGTTGAGGCACGCAATTCCGCGATCTCGTTGAGCCATGAAGCCACGGTGTGCGAGAGCATCGGTATCGGCTTGAAGGCAGCGGGCCCCGCCTCCCCAGATGAGACGATTTCCGGAGGAATTGTCATCATGCTGCGTCGCCGCCGGTATGACCTGATGTGCCTCGCCGGTAGAGAGGCAAGATTTCATCATCGGATTCTTTTTCAGCGGCGGCCTCGAAATAGGCATTCGCCCTTGTCTGAACGTCGCGGTCGATCTCACTCCATTTCTGGCTCGCTGCGGAACACCTTGTCCAAACGATGCGCGCCCCACGAACCGCGGCCTCCGCTTGCTCTTGAGCAGCGCGAGCCTCTTCAACGCCGCGCTGTGCCGCTTCGATCTTGTCTGTAAGCCGACCGATTATGAGATGATGGCGTCGCTGAAGCTCGCACGCCGATATTGCATCGGCGGCTAGCATTTCCCGATATAGTTCGAACTCAACTTTCGCACGTTGATCATGGGCGTATGCCAGATGCTCAAAAGCTTCTTGGGTCGCTCGCATTGCGAGGTGGTGCTTGGCTTCCATGGCGGATAATTCACGAATGGCGCTTCGTTCTTGCTTGTCTTTTACGAGACGCAGCTTTGAGGCGTGACCAGGGTTTAGGCGGCCAAGCGCGACATCCATGCGACTGTCTCCTCAAAGCTGCATGCTTCGCCCTGGCCCTGCCGTAAAAACGCCCGTAGCTTCTCGATCGAAGTTATCGCCCGATCTGTCAGGGGATCAGAGCCTTTCTTGTATTCACCAACTTTGACCAAGAACTCGGCCTCCTCAAAGCGAGATAGCAGATCACGAAATACCGATGCAGCACTTCTATGCGGCGCGGACACAATCGCATCCATAACGCGGCTACGGCTCGATAGCACGTCAATAGCCGGAAAGTGCTCTCGCGATGCCAACGCTCTAGAGAGAATGATGTGACCATCAAGAATCCCGCGGGACTCTTCCGCTATTGGATCACCGTTGCCATCGCCTTCAACAAGCACCGTATAGAATGCCGTAATGGAGCCGTGCTCGCCCATGCCGGCGCGCTCCAACAGGCCGGGCAGCAACGCGAACACGGATGGTGGAAAGCCGCGTCGGGTCGGCGGTTCTCCCGCAGCGAGCCCGATTTCACGCATGGCTCGGCTAAATCGTGTCAAAGAGTCCATCATTAGAACCACGCGGAGACCCTCATCACGAAAATACTCGGCTATTGCCGTTGCCATGTGGGCACATTGAGCTCGCTCCATGGCCGAGCGGTCGGAGGTCTCCACCACAACAACCGAGCGGCTAAGGGACTCGCCGAGATGACGCTCGATGAATTCCCGAACCTCTCGGCCGCGCTCACCGATTAGCGCAACAATTGTAACGTCGGCCGCCGCTCCTCTTACTATCTGCGACATTAGCGTCGACTTGCCGCAACCGGCATCGCCATAAATTCCAATCCGCTGACCTTCTCCACATGTGAGAAGGCCGTCCAAGACACGGATACCGAGCGGAAATGGCTTCTCAATCCCACGCCTCTTCATAGGGTTGGGCGCCTTGCCGCGCAGCGGTCGGGTCGACTCTAGCCTTATCGGGCCTTTATCATCAAGCGGACGACCAAAGCTGTCGATGACGCGGCCAAGCAAATCGGGGCCTACAGCCACCTCCTGCACTCGCCCTGTCATAACCACCTCGGCACGATTGGAGAGCCCTACCATGTCCCCTTTGGGAGTGAGTAAGACTCCATCCGGCAAAAGACCGATAACCTCAGCCTCAAGCGACCAGCCGTTGCGAGGATCCTGCAGTAGGCAAAGTTCTCCGACGCGAGCCTCTGGCAGGACGGCATGCAGCAGCGTACCTACCGCGCGGGTGATTCGGCCGCGGACGGCACGGGTATCAATGTCTCTGGCTGAAGATCGCAACGACGAGAGGACCACCTTTAAAGTCCTATCTACCGCCTCGCCATTATGTGTGACGTGTTTCATGCTCATTTTTCGGTTTCCTGCGATAGGCCAAACCCGACACGCAGAGCGCGGAGCTGCGCCGCAAGTCCAAGGTCGACATTGCCAAACTCGCTCCACAGGACACATTGGTCTGCACTCAGCGCCGGATCGACCTCAATTTTCACCTTCGGCCGCCCCTCTAGACCATCATAGTCGCTGAACTCACCAGCCAGTAGGTCGACTCGGCTTGGCGCCACATGAAGGCAAAGTTCTGTATTTTTATAGCTTTGCTCGATAGCATGACGGACACCCTTAACCAGTATCTCGCCCGGATCAAACGTTCCAAGCAGATCGCGAACAATCTCGAACACGAGTTGAGGCAATTCCCGCTCCAGAACCGCCTTGCGCTGAGCTTCTTCACAAGTCGCTTGCGCGATTAGTCTCGCCATTTCTTCCGAGCCGGCTCTCAAACCTTCATCACGGCCTCGCGCCCATTCCCGCTCATAGGCCTGTCGTGCCCACCCGCGAACTCGCTGCAGATATCGATCGGCAGCGGCCTGCGCGCGCACAGCGTCCGCCCACAGATCAAGCTGCGCAGCAGGGATAAGCGGTCCAAGAGGCCGAATTTGCGGCGCCAAGGGTGTTGTTGGAGCGTCGGCTGTCATACCCCATCAGCCTCCGCGCGCAAATACGCAATGACTTGAGAAAGCAGAGGGCCTGCGGCGCTTCGGTGTTCAGCCAACGGATTGTCCGCGGCCGTTCCAACCGGCAAACGAACAAACACGCGCATACGATCAAGCCATGACGCCTGTTCGAGCCAAGCACCGAGACAAGCGTGCCCGTCATATTCTATCTGTGTTGACAATTGCCGTGGATCGTCGATCGGCCCCTTCACGACTGCCTTGGATGAGTGTCGCATAGCGAAAGCATGTGCGTCGGAACCAATCAACTCCACTAAAATAGACAGATCGCGCCTCGCAACCATTTTCAGAATGGAGCGTGCATGCCATATGCTACCCGCAAGCAGAGCAACCCGGCGCGGATCATGGCCGAGAAGAAGATCCTCGCTCCAATCGGTATCGCCTATCGCCACTTCTTCCCCAAGCAGCAATGCAGCCAGCCTAGGCTGCAGCCTAGCACTTTGCTGTAGCCGAGCCAGTAAAGAGTTGGAAAGCCGCGGATCAAGATGCTTAGCCAAACGACTGAGGTCTGCGGACGCCACAAGCTCGTGGAGCCGGTCGTCGTCGAGGATGGACGAATAACTTGGTTTGGTGGATGACATTGAAATCGGCCCCACACTATGTCGCATCATCAATCACTTTTTCGTCCCCTTGCTCAGCAGATAGACGCAAGCCCTTTCCGCTCATGCTCAACTTGCGCGATGACCGACGAAACTGATGTAAGCGAGAGCGTAGCAACAGCCAGGCTAGGATGCCGAACACTGCTCCGACACCAATCACAGCAAGCGCGAGGAGCGGCGCCGAAGGGCCCCCTGTTGCCTGTACCGTCGGGGGAGCCAGTTGCCCGATTGCAGCACGCTCGACCGGGACAAAAACAACCGCAACCTTGTCGTAGGACAGTCCCTCAATGCTGTTTGCGACAAGCATCTTGATCTGCGGTAACAACGCCGAGAGCTTCGCGCTAGAGCCATGACGAATGAAGACCGAAGCTGATGACGGGGTCGCATCCTGCCTCAACAGGTCATTCTTCGGCAGCACGACATGGACCCGCGCTGAAAGGACACCATCAATATCGCTGATCGTGCGCGACAATTCCTCGCTTAGAGCATAGACGTAACGCGCCCGCTCTTCAACTGGAGAGGCAACGAGACCACCCCCCCTGAATACATCGCCAAGATTCTTGAAGCTCTGCCTCGGCAGCCCTTCAACATTGAGCAGATCAATAGAATAGGCGAGCTGCCTCTCCTCGACCTGAATTGTACTGGATCCGTCTTTGGCAACAATACGAGTGGCATCAACCCCCCTGCCAAGGAGAAGCGACAAAATTTCATTAGCTTCACGCTCCTGAATTTTGGTGTAGAGATCAGCCTTACAGCCAACCAGCGACAGCAAAACAGGAAGCGCAAGACACACAAAAATTAGTCGCAGCGATCTACGGTCACCACGCCCACCCCCATTCATCACGCAGCCCCGCCCCTCAGCCGGCCGATAGCAGCTTGTTCAGCGATGAGCTGACGGCACTGGTCGTTTTTGAGACCAGCGAAACCTGAATGACATCCCTGTAAACATCTCGCAAGTTCGCCATCATCACATCAAACCCCTCGCCCCCAGACTCGACACCCGCACGTTCATCAACGCGCCCCGCCGACACGATTGGTTGCGCAGCAGGCCCAGGCTGCACACCAGCCACGGAAGCGGACACAGCCACTGATGGAATAGCGACACCGCGGTACATACTCGAAAGAGCCTGCAGGACTCGAACACCAGGCGGATCGGCTAGAACATTCGCACGCTCAACCTCCAACACTTCTGGAGAAGCGACGATCTTGCCCGCAGGCGGAAAAGCCTCTCCTGAACCTGAAGCCACCCGAGCCAAGCACGCCCCAAAGCGCGACTGATCGCCGACAGCCCCCGATAGGCAATCAACAGGAAGACATTCGGCTAAATTGTGGGAGATCGGCGCGGCGGCCAACAACATGGGATGCATCATTGTGCTCGCTTGATAAGCCCTAGGCGCGTGACGAAGGAACAGCCAAAGTCAATACGCGGGCGAGCTGACGAAAACCTGACCGACATCGGGCCACTCGCGTCATCTTAAGATCACGTTTGACGTTCAAGCTTAGACCACACTGCAACTCCATGATGAGCGGAAGGCGCCTGAGATGCTCGCACGATCCACGATTGCATTCAGTTCGATGAGACTTATTTGCTTCAGCGTTTTTTTCTGTATCGGAGTAACACGCTCGTCCGGGGCCTCTCTCTCCCTGCCGTCGGGCCCTTATAGCTACACCGTTCTAGATCAAGATCTCTCCGCCACACTCCAGGAGTTTGGGAACAATCTCAATGTCAGGATCAGCGTTAGTGCGGAGGTCAAGGGGCGAGTTCGAGGTCGACTGCCGGACCTTCCCCCACAAGACTTTCTCGATCGCCTAACTGCCTTATACAATCTCCATTGGTATTATGACGGACTTGTCCTCTACGTTTCCGCTGCTCACGAGACGCAAAGTCGGCTCCTCGCATTGGGCCCCATCGGCTTCGATGCGCTCAAGTCAGCGCTTGACGCGCTCAACATCTCTGATCAGCGCTATATAGTGAAGCCGGCACCGGGAGATGGCCTCGTCCTTGCTTCCGGGCCGCCCCGGTTCGTCGCGCTGGTTGATCAGACGCTCAAGGGCCTTGTGGCAGCAGCGCAGGTGCGGCGTAGTCCCGTCTCGGCCGAAAGAATACAAGGCGAGTCGGTTTTGATGTTGTTTCGCGGCTCATCAAGCACGGTTTTACGGGATGGCCAGCTGGAAGGTTCTCCTGAAACGCCGCACCATGAGAGGTAAGCATCCGCCGTAGACCCAGATGACGCCATCCTCGATGTCCAATTCGCTGGCGACGTCGTGCAACCATTCCTCATCTTCGCCGAGGTCCTTGGCAACCTTGGCGATGGTGGTGACGTGGTGAACTTTGTTGACGTGCGTGGTCATGCTGCTCGGGTGGAGAGCGCTGCGGCCTGAGGCGTCCAGTTCCAGGGCAGCAGTTCGTCGAGCCGTTGGGACGGGTGAGCGGCAATCCGGTCAATGACATCGGTCAGCCAGGCTTGCGGATCGATCCCGTTCATTTTGGCGGTGACGATCAGGCTGTACATCGCAGCTGCGCGCCGGCCGCCGCGATCAGACCCGCAGAAGAGCCAGGATTTTCGACCTAGGGCGATGCCTCGCAGACCGCGCTCGGCGGCATTGTTGGAGAGGCACACACGACCGTCATCGAGGAACAGCGTGAAGCTCGGCCATCGCTTCAGCACGTAATTGAATGCCTTGGCAAGGTCGTGCCCCCGGGCGAGCTTGGCGAGTTGCTCTTGCATGTAGAGCCGCAGGTCTTCGGTCAAAGGCCGACTGAGCGTCTGCCGTGCTTCGAGACGCTCCTGCGCGCTTTTGCCATTGATGGAACGCTCGATCTCGAACAACGCGTCGATCCGGCGCACGACCTCGATTGCGATCGGAGAAAGCGGGATCTCCTTCTTGCCCGCAGCCTTGCGGCGCGCATTCTCCTCCAGATCGGCCATGGCAAAGAACGGGCGCCGCGCATGCGCCCAGCACGACGCCTCGCGGATCGGTCCAGGGCCGCGTCCAGCCAGATAGAGCTGGTTATAGCCGTCATAGGCGTCGGCCTGCAGGATGCCGGCATACCGCGCCAGATGCGCCTGCGGATGCTCGCCCTTGCGATCGCGCGAGTAGTAGAACATCGCTGCCGGCGGGTCCGCACCACCGAACGGCCGGTCGTCCCGGACATAGATCCAGCACCGCCCCGTGTCAGTCTTTCCCTTGGCCAGCACCGGCACGGTCGTATCGTCGGCATGAAGGCGCTCGGCCGTCATGACATGCGCTTCAACCAGGCGCAGCAGCGGGTCCAGCGACGCACAGACCGACCCCACGGCATCCGCCATGGTCGAGAGCGCTATCGGCACGCCCTCCAGCGCATAGCGCTCGGCCTGGCGGTTCAAGGGCTGATGCTGACCGAACTTCTCGAACATGATCATCGCCAGCAGGCTCGGCCCGGCCCATCCTCGCGCCACGGCATGGAACGGCGCCGGCACCTGGCTGATCTTCTCGCAGTCCCGGCAGGAGAACTTCTCCCGCCCCGTCTCGATCACCTTCCATTGGCGCGGCACCACCTCCAGCGTCCGCGTCACGTCCTCGCCGAGCTTGCGCAGGCGATTGCTGCCGCAGCATTCGCAAGCCGTCGGCGGCTCGATCACCACCCGCTCGCGGGGCAGATGTTCGGGGAAGGTTTGTCGCTCGGTGCGCTTGCGCGTGAAGGCGCGGACCGTGCTGGTCTTCGCCGCGGCGCGTTCCGCCGCAAGCTCGTCCTCGGTGGCGCCAGCTTCCTGCTCTTCGAACGTCAGCGCCAGTTGTTCGAGCAGGCGTGATGAACGCTCCGACCGCTGCCCGTAGATCTGATGCCTCAGCTTGGCGATCTGCAGCTTCTGGGACGCGATCAGGGCTTCGTCTTCCGATGCCTTGGCTCGGGCAGCCGCAAGCTCGGCAGCGACCTCCAATCCCTTCGCGCGCTCGGCCCCCAACGCCTGTTTCAGGGCGACGACGTCATCCGGTCCAGCATCGCAATCGGCGTTCATGCGACGCAGTGAATCACAGATCAGGCCGGTTGGAACTCCCTAAATACCGGAAAGCCGCAACTATCTCTGCTCAGCCTGCGCTCTGTGGCCGCCATGTCAGCTGCGGATTCCTCCAATCGATCGCCTCAAGCATGTAGGCCATCTGCGCGGCCGAGATCGACACCGCGCCATTGGACACCGAGGGCCAGATGAACTTTCCTCGGTCGAGGCGCTTGGCGTAGAGCGACAAGCCGATTCCGTCATGCCACAGGATCTTGACCAGATCCCCGCGACGGCCGCGGAAGATGTAGAGATCGCCGGCGTGGGGATCTCGCTTCAAAATCTCCTGGACCATCAGGGCCAGGCTCTGCATACCACGGCGCATGTCCGTGTGGCCGGTCGCAATCCAGACCTTGACGTCGCTCGGGATCGGAATCATCGCCGCCTCAAAAGGTCGAGAATGCGCCGAAGTGCCTCGGTGTCCACGTCGCGGTCGACGCGCACGCAGCAGTCGTCCAGTTCGATCTCGATCGTTCCGGCCCGCATGCTCGGTGCGGCACGCGATGGCGACGGTGGTGATGGCACCCTCGTCAAGTCGTCAGCCTGCGACGACACGATGGCGACAGGAACGATAGCCGGCACAGCCTCGGCACCCAGCCGGCCCTGCCGCGCCTGCCGGCGCCAGGTGAACAGCAGGCTCTGAGCCACCCCATGCCGCCGGGCAACTCCGCAGACGGTCTGCCCGGACTGCATCGTCTCCTCGATCAGACGAACCTTATCCTTATAACTCCATCGACGCCGCCGTTCGGCGCCCAAAACTTCCATCTGCATCGCCGCATGACCTCAAGGCTGGACTTAAGGCCATATCCTTAGGCGGCCGGTGACGCCGAACAAGGCGGCCTACGCCGGAGCGATACCATGAGAGCGCACTGCCCAAGGACAATCGAGGCCAACGGTGATCCTCGAAGGTACAAAACTGCGCCGAGTAAAGTCGCCCTATTTAGCGTAAGATATATTCCCCGATCGTCAGATCTACAAAAGCTCCGGCGGCTACCAATACGAGCCTGCGAGCTTTGCATTTCAGCTCGTTAGATACGGCTGCGGTAGATGGATCAGACACCGGGCCCTCAAGGACAACCACATGGACAGTGCCATCGTTGCTTGGAGCGCGGAGCACTCGAGAGAACAACATGAACCTACAACAGTTTACTTTCGCCCGACCGCAGGCGGCGGCTTTGCGGAGCGCTGACCGCTTTATCAGCGGGAAGGAGGAAGATGTTCGATTCTGTTACCGCGCCACGTAGAATTTAAGCACGGAACTAATTTCTTTTTGAAGGCACACTATAGAGCAGATCGTCGCGCAGCGCGGCTTTCGGGGCTGCCGGTCAGCCGCGCTTCGTCGGCAAAGACCTGAGGCGTTTTGCCGGACGTGAAGTACAGATTGCGCTCGTCTGGAGGTCGTCGGGGCCTGGCAGCGAGCCGTGTTCGACCAAGCTGACATTGCTCAGCTCGGGGCCGTCCATGTCGAGATCGCATATGCCGAAGACCTTTGTCCTGCCAGTTGCCAGGACTAATGCGCAGGTGCGTACTCTCAAAGATGAGGTGCGCATCCGAATGAGGCGCGACGGGCGGGTCCTCAGCGAGGATATCGAGGGGCAACCGTTAAGCCGTCGTGTCACAACCAGACACTTGCCTTCGCAACCGCTATTAGATAGAATTCCTGGCCCGCGTGATCGTCTCGCCGTAATCGACCGCGCCACCGCGACCATCACCTGCATCGACAATCAAGCGGAACAAAATCCCTTTTTCGAAGTCGACTTTGCGGGACGCCGGGCCAGCTTGCGCGGGACAAAGCTTGCTGATAAGCTCAGCGCGGCTGGTGCACGCCTATAAGACAGCCGAGCACGTCACCAAGCTGTGGCGACGATTGCCCTTACCTCGCCCAGTACAGCAGCACCTATTCCAACGAGCGTCAGAGTGCATCGATTGACGCATGACCCGGGCGCGCGCAGGCTATGGGATGCCCCAAACGCGCCGAGCCATGATCGAGTTGTATCTTTGGCTGGGGTAAGCAGCACGGAACGATGCACAAGACAAAGCACCGGGGCCGCGACCGCGTACTTGGGGCAGCAACAGATCGTGTCCCCGGGCGTGGGGTAACTCGGTAGAGCAAGGTCGTCCGCCCGCGCACTCCCCCATAGCGCCGTAGCGGGTGGACGGCTTTGTTGTGGTCACCGGTGATTGCCCGACTGGGCCGGGGTTGCTGACACCAACCTGATTCGAGGGGCAACCTATGACCGACGAGATGATCAAGCTTCGCGCGCTCGTGGAGAAGGCACGGACGCCGATCTTCTGCGCGAGATGATCGGCTTTGCAGTCCAGCGGTCGCCGGGCTGACCGGAGCATCCATGGCGAGAAGAGCTCCGAGCGTCGGGCGCAGCGCAACGGTTACCGTGAGCGGGCCTGGGAGACGCGCGCCGGCGCGGTCGAGCTGCGCATCCCCAAGCTGCGCAAGCGAAGCTACTTCCCGGGCCTCCTGGAGCCGCGCCGGATGGCCGAGAAGGCGCTGACCGCCGTGATCCAGGAAGCTACGTCCAGGGCGTCCCGCCCCGTTCAGTCGACGACCTCGTGCAGGCTATGGGGATGAGCGGCATCTCCAAGAGCCAGGTGAGCCGGCTCTGTGGCGAGATCGACGACAAGGTGAAGGCCTTTCTCGCCCGTCCGATCGAAGGCGACTGGCCGTATCTGTGGATCGACGCCACCTACGTGAAGATGCGGCAGAACGGGCGCAGCCGGCACCGGAATGACCCCGGTGATCCACCATGCCAGCTACACCACTCTGTGGGACACGATCTAGGCCGCCCTCCTCGAATGATGTCTCGCCCGACCGCAGCACCTTGCGGACGGTGTTCCACGAGACCTTGAGGTCCCGGGCAATCTCCTTGATCGTCTTGCCCTTGACGAAGTGCTCGCGCCTGATCCGCGCAATCGTCTCCACAACCAGCATCCCCCTGACCCCCCGCTTCAACCCGAAGCGGGCAGCCTGCTACGGCCAACAATCGGGGGGTCAATTTTGGACGCCGATCCCCCGGCTTAGGGGGGCAAATTTGCACGCCGGATAACACGAAAATGTTACCGGACAATTCCGCCGATGACTGGGGCGGCGTTACCGAATCAGGTCGGTGGCGCCAATGGCGAGCGGGATCAGCATGGGCGCAAGGCGCGAGATGTTGGCCGCGGTGGCGGAGCGCTACCGTGCGGCTGGACGGGTTGAGAAGGGTAGGATCTTTGACGAGTTGACAGCAACGACGGGTTGGCACCGCAAGCACGCGGTGCGGGCACTGTCGGTTGCTGGAAGCGACAGGCCCAGACCATCACTCGACGAAGGGACAACGGGCCGATCCGAACCAGCGACAAGTCGGCGGCGCAAATACGCCAGCGTGCGCGACGCTCTGGTCGCGCTGTGGGAGGCCTCCGATCGTGTCTGCGGTAACTTGTATCGATGATCCCAGTGCTGTTGCCCGCGCTGGAGCGGCATGGCCGGCTGAAGCCGACGAGCGCCGAGCGAGTGCTGCTGACAACTCTGAGCGCGGCAACGATTGATCGGATGTTGATCGACGTCAAAGTTGCGGCCGCTGGGGGACGCCGGCGGCGTGTCGGATTCTACTCGGCGCTTCGACGCGAGGTGCCGATCCGCAGGTTCAATGACTGGGCAAACCCGCCGCCGGGCTTTTGCGAGATCGACATGGTTGCGCACGGTGGAACCAGCGTCGCCGGCTCGTTTATCCAGACATTGACCATGGTCGACATCGCAACGGGATGGACGGAATGCTTGCCTCTGGTGACACGCGATGGCAGCCTCGTCGTGGAAGCGATGACGCGAGCACAGGGCCTGTTCCCTTGGGTAATCTGTTGCGCCGACTTCGACAACGACAGCGCGTTCATGAACGACGTCGTCGTTCCATGGTGCCGAGCACAGAAGATCGAGGTCACGCGGTCACGTGCCTACAAGAAGAACGATCAGGCTTTCGTGGAGCAGAAGAACGGCGCGGTGGTCAGGCGGCTTGTCGGATACGGACGCTTCGACGGGGTCGAGACGGCCCGGGTGATGGCACGTCTCTCCGCGGCGGCACGCCTGCTGGTGAACTTCTTCCAGCCGTCATTCAAGCTTAAAGAGAAGCGACGCGAGGGTGCCAGGATCATCAAACGCTATCATCCGCCCACTACACCGTACGAACGTGCACTCGAACACCCGAAACTTCCCTCGGCGATCAAGCGCCGTCTGCGCGAGACATATCGGACTCTCGCCCCCGTGCAATTGCTTGCTACGATCCGTTCGGCACAAGAAGAGCTCGGCGAACGGATCGGCAAGCGCGGTCTGCGATAGCTGCCAAGGTATCTTCGGTCGACCCGCGCTCATTCGCCCGGTCGCTTGGCAACTCGGCAAAGACCACCGAGGTGCGGGCTACGCACCGCCTGCCGAAACGGCGATACAAAAAGCGCGTTCGCATGCCGTCCAAGCTCGATCCCCATCTCGCGACGATCGAGAGCTGGCTCGCCGTCGAGCCGCAGCTCACTGCACTGACCATCGTGGGCCGGCTCACCACCATTGATCCCCTGACGTTCAGCGACAAGCAGGATTCCATCGTCCAGCGCTTGCTTCGGTCCCTCCGGCGGAAAGTGGCGGAGACAGCCATCGTATCCATGCCCGTCGACGAAATACGGCCCGGGGCTGTGGACGGCGCTGCGTGTGATGAGCACTCCGCCCCGCCCACACCCCCTCCAAACCGAGTTGGCCGCGGCCAGAGACCGGTCTGGGCCGGTTCGTAGACCTTCGTCCGGGTAACATTCCTCGCTGAGGCAATACGCGGGGGCATTTTTGAACGCCGGTCGACAGTTGGGGCCTTGCAATTTTGCAAAGCAGCCCTGACGCCGGCTACACGTCATGCTCTACAGACACGCCGATCCTAGAGCGCGTTGTTTTTCTTCAGAATCGGATTCCCAAGGGAGGCAATCTCTGATTCAAGCTTCATGCTGGGGTGCGGAGGCCAGCATGGATGACGCGACCGTATTCGGAAGATATCCGTGAGGTTGCTCTGGCGCGGGCAGATGCCGGCGAGAGCGTGCGCTCGATTGCAAGCTGTCTCCAGATCAGCCCGTCCTGCATCCCGAAATGGAAGAAGCTGAGGCAGGAGACCGGCAATATCACACCTGGCAAGATCGGCGGTCACAAGAAGCCAGTTCTATCTGGAGACAACGCCGATTGGTTGCGTCAACGCATCCGCTCGGGGCCTTTCACGCTGCGTCAACTGACAAAGGAGCTGGCGGCCCGCGGGATAAAAACAGATGTTCGCGCGGTGTGGACCTTCGTACATGCTGAAGGGCTGAGCTATAAAAAAAACGATCCGCGCAGCCGAACAGGATCGCCCAGACGTCGCTCGTAAGCGGACGCGCTGGAAAGCTCACCAGGACAAGATTGACGTCTCCCGCCTGGTCTTTATCGACGAAACTTGGATCAAGACCAACATGGCGCCGCTCCGCGGCTGGGGGCCACGCGGACAACGTCTGGACGCGTCCGTTCCCTTCGGCCACTGGAAGACCATGACCTTCATCGCGGCCCTGCGCCATGATCGGATCACGGCGCCGTGGGTCATTGACGGTCCCATTAATGGCGAACTCTTCACACTCCATGTTGAGAATGAATTGGCTCCGACCTTAACCAAGGGAGACATCGTGATCCTCGACAATCTCGGAAGTCACAAAGGAAAGCGAGCTCGCGAAATCATCCGCGCCAGAGGAGCGCATTTGCTCTTCCTGCCGCCCTATAGCCCCGACCTCAATCCGATCGAGCAGGTCTTCGCCAAGCTCAAGCACCTCATGCGAGCTGCAGAACCGCGCACTATCGAGGAAACTTGGCGAAAGGCCGGAAGGCTCCTCGACCTCTTCTCCGCGGAGGAGTGTGCGAACTATCTCAAAAACTCAGGATATGTTTCCGTATAAAAACATCATGCTCTAGACCCTCCAATGGGCGAGACGCTGTGCTTCAATCAGGCACGCTATTGAAGCCGACATCAGCTCTTCAGCCGGTTCTGAAGTGCCTGCCGATCGACGATGAGGTTGCTGAGGTTGAGATCTACCTGGCGCCCTCCTGCAAGCCTTCGTGCCAGCTCCCTCGTACCGTCGACGACAAAGACGCCGCAATCGTAGCTGTTGCTCTGCTGAGCTATTGGGGCATGTTGCGGATTGGCCCCTACTGCTGCTGCGAGTCTTGCCGCTGGTCCGGCATTGCCGTACTGTTGAGCGGAGTCGTAGTGGTAGGCAACTGGCCTGTCGCGGTTGCGACGGTCGACCAGCAGCAACGACCAATGAGTGCCTCGCGCAGAGAGGCCCGAGATACTGGCATTGTTCACCGGCAGGAACAGGAAGTCGGCTGTGTCGTTTTCATTCCGATCGGACACGATTATATGGAACGCCCTTAGGGCATCGGCACCTGTGCTATGGGCCAGCTGAAAGGCCATTAGCGGATCCACGAACCGGGTCCGAGCGGCGAGATCTGGATTGCTTTGCTGCAACTCCTCCGACAGAAGCTCGTAGTCTCGTTGGATGTGCTCGTCACCCAGCCACTGCATGGAGCCCAGCACACGTCCGCTGCGGTCGCCGGAAGAAGCAGCGGTACCCGATGTGCCGGCCTGGGCATCCCAGGCGGCGAGGTGACGGGGATGATGGACGAATTGGGAGTCACGGCGACCTCGCGGTCCCATTGTGACGGAATAGGTCTCTCCGTTGATGGCCACCGGCTGGGGAGCCATTCGCGAACTCGGCAACAGCATTTTGTTGTCCAGCACATCGATCAGATAATCCGGCACCGGTTGTGAGCCATGCCGCCAATCCTCACCGACGAGATGTCCGATGTCTTCGAGCTCCTGCAGAACGCCTGAGATGCCGATGAAGAACGGCGGAGCGCCGGCTGGGCTGAGCGCCGGCCTTGACTGGGCGTCATCACGCATGTCCTGCGGTGTAGACGGCAGATCCGTGAACGAAGAAAGACCTTGGTAAATCTCTGAGGAGCGGACGGGCGCGCCCTCCGGCAAGGCATTGAAGTAGGACGACCGGGCGTCGTCACGCAAGGCCTGCGGTGTAGACGGCAGGTCCGCGAACGAAGAAAGGCCTTGGTAAATCTCTGAGGATGGGACTGGCGCGTCTTCCGGAAAGACATTGAAGTAGGCCGACTGGGCGTCGTCACGCACGGCCTGCGGTGTAGACGGCAGGTCCGCGAACGAAGAAAGACCTTGGTAAATCTCTGATGAGTGAGCGGGCGCGCCCTCCGGCGTGGGAAAGTCGAAGAAGGCCGGCAATTGCAAGTCTTGAAGCCAGGTTGAGGTCGAGCTTGAGTCGGCCGAAGTCTGCAACCCCGCCTGCCCAAACCGGTCGGGCTGCGACCGGGTCCACTCAGCTTCGGACGGCGGCTGCGGCAAAGTTCGTCTCCAGGCCGAGCTTGCGTCCGGCTCGCCTCTCTGTTGCGGGAGGTCCAGGCCGAGCGCCCTATTTGCATCGACGACCTGTGCGTACTGCCTCAGCTTCCTCAGAGACACTGGAACGTCCCCCCTAACTTCCTTGAAAGCCTTGCAGTCTCGATCCAGCGAGCGTCGCTGCTCTCTATCGCTATTGATACGGCTAGCGATGCTCAATCTACCGGTTGTTCGTAGCCAATCGCTGAACTCGCGCTGCGATGAAGCAGTTATTCGAACTGCTGATCTCTTCTGTTGGGAAGGAGAATTGGTCTTGTTCAACTCCTCCCTGGCGAGGCCCTCTACAAGGTAGGCATCCTCGTCGTAAGGGCGAATTCCTTCGACACCCAGGTATGCACGAATTTGATCAAACCCGGGCACCTGCCTTCCAGCTTTCCGGAACTCCGCGATATCAGCCCTCAACGAGGCTTGCTGCTCAAAACTCCCATCAATCCGGTCCAGAATGCTAAGCTTGTCCTCTCTCTGAAGCCAATCACTGAAACTGCGTAGTCGCCAGGCTAGCATCGCAACGGCGGTTTTTTCTTTGCCCATTGACAGCGCACTGGTCATGCCACGGTCGATAGCGACGGCGTCCTCCGGATGAGGAGCCAATATTTGCTGCCCCATCAGGCGAGGGCCGGCGCCGACAGCTATGAGCTGCCCATCAGTCCCGAGCCTACGCAGGTGAGACAGCGCTACGCTGAGGCGGCCCCTATCGTCGCCACCAGCTTCGAGGTACTCGCTTACGTCATCAGCCAACGACGTTGGCTCAGTGAACGCCCGAGCTAATGCCCCCTTGTCGTGCGCTAGGAGCCAACGCGCAAACTTTTTGAGAACCCCCACATGCATGCGAATGGTTCCTGAGGGCACCATTCCGGTCCCGCGGCCCCTGGTACCATCAGGCTCAATTTTGTACTCTCTGACCTCCTTCTCAAACTGGTTTATCATCTGCTCGTCGGAAGGACGCATGGGTTGACCACGCACACCCCGATTAGGAGCTTGAATAGACTTTCCAGCCCGAAATTCCTGAAGCGTATAGAGGGCCCCACTCAAAGACCTCCTGCCTGTGCTAAAAGAACTCGTTCCCCTGATGAATTCATCACGACAATCTGCCAGCAGATCAGACTCGCCAGGCACGTCCGTCAGAATGAGGCCTTTGGATTGAAGGAATTCACTAAACTGCCGAAGCGCCGACACGTAGTCATTAACAGTCGTGGACGTAAAGTTTGCGGCCCTCAAGGCTATCTTTAATCCTTCGATCAGTTCCTGGTCTGCCTCGCACGGGCGACTGCGCTTTGCACGGCCGACACGAAGCTCGGAGTGGAGCACAACATATTCCGGGTCGCCAGACGACTTCTCATGGCGACTTCCTCCAAGCACTTTACCTAGTCCTGATTTGACCCGGGACAGAAATCCGCATGGCTTGCTGTATTCTTTCGTCCGAACTGAAGATTGCGCCTCCAGAGGCGCTGCGTAGCGCATGCTGCTGGACGACACCTCACCCAAGCCGTCTGCGCCCGATCCAAGATGAGCGTGCGGAATGTCGACGCTCTGGCGCGCACTGCTGAACGAACTGTCCCGCAAATTATCAAATTGCGGCATTCGCATCGCCCCCCCAACGTTCGTGCGCTGCATATTGTCGTCCGACCGCTCAACTGGAGTGTCAGGCAAGCTGCCCTCCGGCAAGCTTTCCTTAGAAGATCGAGTCTGAAGTTCGCCCAGCTTCTGCTCAAAGCCAGCCAGATCAATTGGCTCGTGATCGGCCTCCTGCCGCGCACGCTGGAGATCCTGCTGCTCTGCGCGCCCGTGCATCCAACCTTTAGGGTCGTTATAGCTGGGTTCCATGTCCCCTCCCTAGCTGATATAATTCTTCATAGCTGCACCGGAACCGCGCCCCGAGGGAGGAATAAGGAACTCTTAAGTCAAGAGGCCGAGAGTCACCCTCGGAGGCTACCGCTTCGACTCAGTTAAATATCCTCACATTCACTTCGACCGACCCGCGGTCGCGGATCCCGACTCACCTAAGACCTTCAGGACAACTGAGCCCCACTTTCGATCGCAAGGCTTTACACTGTACGACTCGGACTTTACGACCTGACGTTACGTAGGATTCAAGCTCTATTTTGCAGCGCAGACTTATTGAGCCGGGACAGCCGACCGAGTGTTGTTCTCGACCATTCTCGGAATGAGTAGTTACCTGTCGTAGGCTCGAAGAGACTTAGAGGTGTTGGCTGCTGATTTCACTCAATGCTGAAGCAAGGCGCATTTCCCTAGGCCTGATTGCGATCCAAACGCACTTTTCTGTTCGGTTGCTTCCGATGGTACTCTGGGTGGCTGCGAAGCACCCTGGCTCGTGCTGGCTTGATGTGGTCGAAGGGAGCTACGCTACGATCGCATGTCCACCCGCGCTGCTTCGCGTAAGACACCAATAGGATTGTGAAAACTACTTGATGGCAGGTCAGGAGCCTGCGCCTCAACATAAAGGTTGCTGGGCCGCGGGTTTTGTCGCAGCCCCAGTTCGAAAGTTTCGGAATACCTTGCTGATCGCACTTCTGGTTCGTTCATTCCACATCGCGCCGGTTGGGGCTGCCTTGCAATTTTGCAAAGCAGCCCATGACGCCGGCTACACGTCATGCTCTACAGACACGCCGATCCTAGACCCTCAATGGGCGAGACGCTGTGCTTCAATCAGGCACGCTATTGAAGCCGACATCAGCTCTTCAGCCGGTTCTGAAGTGCCTGCCGATCGACGATGAGGTTGCTGAGGTTGAGATCTACCTGGCGCCCTCCTGCAAGCCTTCGTGCCAGCTCCCTCGTACCGTCGACGACAAAGACGCCGCAATCGTAGCTGTTGCTCTGCTGAGCTATTGGGGCATGTTGCGGATTGGCCCCTACTGCTGCTGCGAGTCTTGCCGCTGGTCCGGCATTGCCGTACTGTTGAGCGGAGTCGTAGTGGTAGGCAACTGGCCTGTCGCGGTTGCGACGGTCGACCAGCAGCAACGACCAATGAGTGCCTCGCGCAGAGAGGCCCGAGATACTGGCATTGTTCACCGGCAGGAACAGGAAGTCGGCTGTGTCGTTTTCATTCCGATCGGACACGATTATATGGAACGCCCTTAGGGCATCGGCACCTGTGCTATGGGCCAGCTGAAAGGCCATTAGCGGATCCACGAACCGGGTCCGAGCGGCGAGATCTGGATTGCTTTGCTGCAACTCCTCCGACAGAAGCTCGTAGTCTCGTTGGATGTGCTCGTCACCCAGCCACTGCATGGAGCCCAGCACACGTCCGCTGCGGTCGCCGGAAGAAGCAGCGGTACCCGATGTGCCGGCCTGGGCATCCCAGGCGGCGAGGTGACGGGGATGATGGACGAATTGGGAGTCACGGCGACCTCGCGGTCCCATTGTGACGGAATAGGTCTCTCCGTTGATGGCCACCGGCTGGGGAGCCATTCGCGAACTCGGCAACAGCATTTTGTTGTCCAGCACATCGATCAGATAATCCGGCACCGGTTGTGAGCCATGCCGCCAATCCTCACCGACGAGATGTCCGATGTCTTCGAGCTCCTGCAGAACGCCTGAGGGGCCGATGAAGAACGGCGGAGCGCCGGCTGGGCTGAGCGCCGGCCTTGACTGGGCGTCGTCACGCATGTCCTGCGGTGTAGACGGCAGATCCGTGAACGAAGAAAGACCTTGGTAAATCTCTGAGGAGCGGACGGGCGCGCCCTCCGGCAAGGCATTGAAGTAGGACGACTGGGCGTCGTCGCGCACGGCCTGCGGTGTGTACGGCAGGTCCGTGAACGAAGAAAGGCCTTGGTAAATCTCTGAGGATGGGACTGGCGCGTCTTCCGGAAAGACATTGAAGTAGGCCGACTGGGCGTCGTCACGCACGGCCTGCGGTGTAGACGGCAGGTCCGCGAACGAAGAAAGGCCTTGGTAAATCTCTGAGGATGGGACTGGCGCGTCTTCCGGAAAGACATTGAAGTAGGCCGACTGGGCGTCGTCACGCACGGCCTGCGGTGTAGACGGCAGGTCCGCGAACGAAGAAAGGCCCTGGTAAATCTCTGATGAGTGAGCGGGCGCGCCCTCCGGCGTGGGAAAGTCGAAGAAGGCCGGCAATTGCAAGTCTTGAAGCCAGGTTGAGGTCGAGCTTGAGTCGGCCGAAGTCTGCAACCCCGCCTGCCCAAACCGGTCGGGCTGCGACCGGGTCCACTCAGCTTCGGACGGCGGCTGCGGCAAAGTTCGTCTCCAGGCCGAGCTTGCGTCCGGCTCGCCTCTCTGTTGCGGGAGGTCCAGGCCGAGCGCCCTATTTGCATCGACGACCTGTGCGTACTGCCTCAGCTTCCTCAGAGCTACGGGGGCGTTACCCCTAATTTCCTTGAAATCCTCGTAGTCTCGATCCAGCGAGCGGCGCTGCTCGTCATTGCCATTGATTCGGCTCGCGATGCTCGTTCTACCGGTTGTGCGGAGCCACTCGCCGAACTCGCGCTGTGCTGAAGCAATTCTTACAGCTGCGGCGCTTTGTTTGGAAGTAAGATTGGGCTTGTTCAACTCCTCGTTAGTAAGGCTCTCGATGAGGCTGGCGTCCTCGTCGTAAAGGCGCAACTTTTCGAGGCCAAAGAATGCTCGAATTTGATCAAGCGGGGGCACCTGCTTTCCGGTTTTACGGTACGCCGCGTGATCAGCCCTCAACGAGGCCAGCTGGTCAACAGTCCCGTTAACACGGCCCACGATGCTCGGCCTGCCCTCCCTCTGAAGCCAATCACTGAAACCGCGCAGTCGCGAGGCTTGCGCCACAGCGGCGCTTCTTTCCTCGCCCATGGACATGGTTACGCCATTGTCGATAGCGACGGCGTCCTCCGGATGAGCACCCAATGTTTGGCGTCCCATCAGGCGAGGGCCGGCGCCGATACCTACGAGCTGCCCATCAGTCCCAAATCTACGCAAATGAGACAGCGCCACGCTGAGGCGGCCCTTATCGTCGCCACCAGCTTGGAGGTACTCGTCCACGTCGTCGGCCAACGACGGTGGCTCCGTGTACAACCTAGTCAATGAACCCTTATCGTGCTCTCGGAGCCAACGAGCAAACTGCTTGAGAGCACTCACCTGCTTGTGAATGGTTGCGGAGGGGACCATGCCAGTCCCGCGGCCTCTGGTACCATCAGGCTCAATTTTGTAGTCTCTGACCGCCCTCTCAAACTGGTTAATCATCTGCTCGTCGGAAGGATGCATGGGGCCTACACGCGAACCCCGAATAGGGACTGGCATAGATCCTCCATCCTGAAATTCCTGAAGCGCGTGGAGAGCTCCGGTCAGACACCTCCTGCCCTTGCTGTGCGCGCTCGCTCCTTTGGCAAATTCATCTCTATAAGCTGCCAGCTGATCAGGATCGCCAAGTACGTCCGTCAGAATGAGGCCTTTGGATTGGAGGAACTCACTGAACCGCCGAAGCGCCGACGCGTAGTCCTTAACAGTAAAGGGGCTGAAGTTCGAAGCCATCAACGCTGTCTTGAATTTGTCGATCAGCTCTTTGTCTGCATCGGAGGGGCGACTACGCTTTGCGTAGTCAATACGAAGCTCGGAGTGGAGCACAACATACTCCGGGTCGCCAGACGACTTCTCACGGCGACTTCCTCCCAAGACTTTACCTAGTCCTGATTTGACCCGGGACAGAAATCCGCGTGGCTTGCTGTATTCTTTCGTCCGAACTGTAGATTGCGCTTCCAAAGGCCCTGCGTAACGCATGCTGCTGGATGACACCTCACCCAAGCCGTCTGCGCCCGATCCAAGAAGAGCGCGCGGAACATCGACGCTGTAACGCGCACTGCTGAACGAACTGTCCCGCAAATTATATCCTTGCGGCATTCGCATCGAACCACCATTGTTCGTGCGCTGCATATTGTCGCCCCACCGCGCGACTGGAGTGTCAGGCGAACCGGCCTCAGGCGAACTGGCTTCAGGCGAACTGGCTTCAGGCGAACTTTCCTTGGAGGATCGAAGCTGCAGTTCGCCCAGCTGCTGCTCAAAGCCAGCCTGATCAACCGGCTCGAGATCGGCCTCCTGCCGCGCACGCAGCAGCTCCTGCTGCTCTGCGTACCAGCGCATCCAATAGTTCGGGTCGTTATAGCCGGGTTCCATGCCGCCTCCTTAGATGAGATAACTTTTCCTAGCTCCACCGTCCGGTGGAGCGCCAAGAAACATTGAATTCAAGAAGCCGAAAGTCACTTTCGGAATCAGCCGCTTCGAATTCAGTTTAAAATCCTCACAGTCACTTCGACCTGCCCGTGGTCGCCGCCCCCGACTCACCTGAGACCTTAAGGACATTGAAGCCCCACTTCCGATCGCGAGGCGGGACCGGTACGACTCGGACTTTACGACCTGACGTTACGTAGGATTCAAGCTTCATTTTGCCGCGCAGACGTCTTGACCTTGCCCCAAGTTTTATCCAGGTCTGAGTTCGTTCGGACGGTTGGATGTGCCCATATGGGCGGTGGTAGCGGCGGGAGCTGGAGCGGAGCTCTCGACATAGCGCAGCGCCAGATCCCGACGCGGATGGCAGGTGGCAGCGAACTCGGATGGCGTCTTCCACCCGAGCTGCGAGTGCGGCCGAGCGTCGTTATAGTCGGCCCGCCAGCATCGGAGCGCGACGCGCACCTGGCGAACGAGGTGACAAGGGTCTCGTTCAGCAGTTCATCCCGCAGGCGGCCGTTGAAGCTCTCGAAGAAGGCGTTCCGCATGGGTTTGCCCGGCGCGATGTAGTGCTAGGCGACACGGCTCTGATCGGTCCATCTCAGAATGGTATTGCTGGTGAGCTCGCTACCATTGTCGCTCACCACCATCCTGGGCTTGCCGCGCTCGGCGACCAGCCGGTCCTGCTACCGAGCGACCCGGGTGCCCGAGAGTGAAGTGTCGGCCACCAGCGCCAGGCACTCGCGGGTGCAGTCGTCGACCACGGTCAGGATGCGGAAGCGCCGGCCATCGGTCATCTGATCCGACATGAAGTCGAGCGACCAGCGATCATTCGCTAACCTCTGCGGCGCACCGTGAGCCGTTCCTCCCGGTACAGCCGGAACCGCTTCTTGGGATTGACCAAGTAGGCCTCCCGCTTGAGCAGGACGTGCAGGCGACGATAGCCGAAGCGGCGGCGCTTGCGCGGCGACAATCAAGGTGAGAACCCAGCGACAATCAGGATGAGAGAGCGCCGGCGGGAGCGGGACTAAGGGAGGGCGTAGCCCGACCGGAGGACCGCTCCCGCCGGCGGCGCGCCTTATCAGGCCGTCTGGCGGCCGGGTGGGGTTGGCGCAAGCTGTTGATTCGTCTCGACAAGAGGGGATCGACGGCTTGCCTGGCCTCCACATCACCGACCACCAGATGAGGCTATACATGAGTTACCGACTGACGTTATCGGCGGAGGCCGCGGCGGCCAAAGCCGGGTTTTCGACGGCGAGCGCCTACCGGATCGAGGCCGATCCGCGGCTGCCCTCGCAGAAGCAGGCGCCACGTGGCCGGCGCCGGCCTGATCCCCTGGCGGCCTATTGGGACGCGGAGATCGAGCCGATCCTGAAGGCCGCGCCCGGGATCCGAGCGGTTGGCGTGCTGGAGGAACTGCGCCGGCGCCATCCCGACCTCAATCCCAACATCCGGCGCACGCTGGAGCGGCGCATCACGGCTTGGCGCGCGTTCAATGGCCCCGAGCGGGACGTCATCTTCCGCCAGGAGCATGAGCCCGGGCGGCTCGGCCTGTCGGACTTCACCGACGCCGGCGTGCTGGGCATCACCATCGCAGGCGCGTCCCTCGACCACCGGCTCTATCACTTCCGGTTGGCGTTCTCCGGCTTCGCGCACGCTCATGTCGTGCTCGGCGGCGAGAGCTTCGTCGCATTGGCCGAGGGCCTGCAGAACGCGCTGTGGGCGCTCGGCGGCGTCCCCAGAGAACATCGCAGCGACAGCCTGTCGGCGGCGTTCCGCAACCTCGCCATCGATGCGCGCGAGGACATCACGCAACGCTACGAGCAACTGATGCAGCATTACGGCATGGTGGCGACCCGCAACAATGCCGGCATCGCGCATGAGAACGGTTCGATCGAGAGCGCGCATGGCCATCTCAAGCAGGCACTGGAGGACGCGCTGCTGCTGCGGGGCACGCGCGACTTCGCCGATCTCGACGCCTACCGTGCCTTCGTCGACATGGTCGTCGGCCGGCGCAACGCCCATGTCGTCAAGCGGATCGCGATCGAGAAGGAGATGCTGGCACCGCTGCCGCGAGGTCGCACCAGCGACTTCGAGGAGAAGGTGATCCGCGTGACGTCGTCGGGCGGCTTCATCCTGCGCCGCGTTTTCTACACGATGCCCTCGAAGCTGATCGGCCATCGTCTGCGCGTGCGCATCTTCGATGATCGCCTCGAATGCTTCCTCGGCACCACGCAGGTCGCGATGCTCAGGCGAGGCCAGCCTGTGTCGGAAAGCCGGGGCGGACACGTCGTCGATTATCGTCACGTCATCCATGCCCTGCGCCGCAAGCCGATGGCACTTGCCAATCTCGTCTACCGCGATCAGCTGTTCCCGCGGGCAGCCTACCGACGCGCGTTCGAGACGCTGCAGGACAGATATGACGAGCGTCATGCCTGCAAGGTCACGGTCGAGCCCCTTGCTCTCGCTCACGAGCGGGCCTGCGAGGCCGAGCTCGCCGAGGCCATTGCCGCCGATCTCGATGCGGGACGGCTGCCGGATCTCGCCACGCTCCGCATCCGCTTCCGCCCCGAACAGGCATCAGTCCCCGACGTCGCCGTCGAGCTTGCTCCGCTCGCCGCCTACGACGAACTGGCGTCCCTGGGCTTTGCGCCGATGACCTCGAACACGGGAGATGCAGCATGACCAGCACGACGACACCCATTGATGCCGCGCGCGTCGAGTTGCTGCTCACCGAGCTGCGCCTGCCGAGCGTCAAGGCGATCTGGCCAAAGCTCGCCGCGCAATCTGACAAGGAGGGCTGGCCCGCCGCGCGCTTCCTCGCAGCACTCGCCGAGCACGAGGTCGCCGATCGTGGTCGCCGCCGGATCGAACGGCACATGCTCGAAGCGCGCCTGCCTGCCGGCAAAACGCTCGCGAGCTTCGACTTCGACAGCGTGCCGACGCTGTCCAAGGCGCAGGTGATGGCGCTCGCCGCGGGCGACGTCTGGCTCGAGTCTGGCGCCAACCTGCTGCTGTTCGGTCCGCCCGGCGGCGGCAAGAGCCATCTCAGCGCGGCCATTGGCCTGGCCCTCGTCGAGAACGGCTGGCGCGTGTTGTTCACGCGCACGACCGATCTCGTGCAGCGGCTGCAGACGGCGCGGCGAGAGCTGGCGCTGGAAGCGGCCATCGCCAAGCTCGACCGCTACGATCTGCTGATCCTCGACGACATCACCTACGTGTCGAAAGATCAGGCCGAGACCAGCGTGCTGTTCGAACTGATAGCCACCCGCTACGAGCGGCGCTCGCTGCTCATCACGGCCAATCAGCCGTTCGGCGAGTGGGGCCGCATCTTCCCCGATCAGGCCATGACGCTCGCCGCCGTCGACCGTCTCGTCCACCACGCCACGATCATCGAGATGAACGTCGAGAGCTACCGCCGCAAGGCCGCCCTCGGCCGCAAGCGCGGCGCCGGCCGACCGCCGGTTCACGCCACACCGAAGGAGGTCGAAAGCACGGCTGATTGACGCTGCGGCAATGCTGATTGTCGCCCAGCGTCAATCAGCCCTTGCCAAGCCGGGAGCCAGCGACAATGATCCGGCCACCCGGCTCCAATCTTCTCATCCAGATTGACGCCAAGTTCTCATCCTGATCGTCGCGCTATAGGCGCTCGTAGGCGATCGCCCTCATGCGCTGCCGCAGCCCGGCATCATTGGCCCGGCTCGTCTGATATCTGACCGTCATGCGGCAACAGCCGACGGCTTTACACGCCCGCCGTTCGCTCATCCCGTGAACGCCACGAGATGTACGACAGCCTTCCGCTTCGCCGCGGGCGTCACCACTTCTTTCCCAGGAGATCCTTCAGGGCGGCATTGTCCAGCATGGCATCCGCCAGCAGCCGCTTGAGCCGCGTTCTCGTCCTCCAGCGTCTTCAGCCGCTTGACCTCCGAGCCGTCCATTCCGCCGAATTTGGCCTTCCACTTGTAAATGCTGGCGTCGCTCACGCCGTAACGCTCCGCCGAGGGCCGCCTTGGCAATCTGGCGTAGGTGCTGAGAACTGTCCTTATGGACAGAGATAAGGACAGTGCCCGGATCGGGCGGCTTGAAGTGGTCGAGACAGGTCGGCGGCGACGCTGGTCTGAGGACGAGAAGCTCAGGATCGTGATGGAGAGCCTGCAGGGGAGCCGGCAGGTTTCGGCAACAGCCCGGCGGTACGGCATCTCACGTTCATTGCTTCTCAAGTGGCGGCGGCTGTTCCGCGCGGAACAGAATGAAGCTGGGCCGCGACTGGACTTCGTTCCGGCGACTGTGATCGCAGAGCCGGCCGTGCCGACCGGCGGCGGCGCGATTGAGATCGAGCTTGCAGCCGGAGCCAGAATGCGGATCACCGGCGTCGTCGATGAGGCGACGCTGAAGGCTGCCGTCGCGGCGTTGACGGACGGGCGAACGCGATGATCCCAATTCCGTCAGGGGTACGCGTGTGGATCGCGACCGGCCACACCGACATGCGCCGTGGCATGCAGAGCCTGGCGCTTGGAGTCCAGGAGAGCCTGAAGCGCGACCCGCATGCCGGCGATCTCTACATCTTCCGCGGCCGTCGCGGCGATCTGGTCAAGATTCTCTGGCATGACGGGTTGGGTATGTCGCTGTACGCCAAGCGCCTGGATCGCGGCAGGTTCATCTGGCCTTCGGCGTCGGACGGCGCGGTGTCGATCTCGGCCGCGCAGATGGCTTACATGCTCGAGGGCATCGACTGGAGACATCCGCAGGCAAGCTGGCGACCGCAAAGCGCGGGTTGAGCCAATAATCCTTCGGCTTTGGGCGTTTGGGGAGTCACAATACCTTCGATCTGTGATTCACTGCGCTGTATGAATGCTGAGCGCGACGCCGGTCCCGATGACATAGCGGCCTTGAAAGAGGCGCTGGCAGCCGAGCGCGCCAGGGGTTTGGAAATTGCGGCGGAGCTGGCTGTCGCCCGCGCGAAAGCCTCGGAAGACAGCGCGCTGATCGCCCAGCAGAAGCTGCAGATCGCCAAGCTGCGGCATCAGATCTACGGACAACAGTCGGAGCGCTCGTCGCGGCTGATCGAGCAGTTGGCGCTGACCTTCGAGGAACTGGAAGTCGACGCCACCGAGGACGAACTGTCCGCCGAGCAGGCGGCGGCCAGGACCACGACCGTGCGCGGATTTACGCGCAAGCGTGCGGAGCGCCAGACCTTCCCGGAGCATCTGCCGCGCGAGCGGGTTGTGATAGATCCGCCGCCCGCGTGCGAGTGCTGCGGCGGCAATCGCCTGCGCAAGATCGGAGAGGACGTGACGCGGACTCTGGAGGCAGTGCCGCGGCAGTGGAAGGTGGTCGAGACGGTGCGGGAGAAGTTCTCCTGCCGCGACTGCGAGAAGATCAGCCAGGCGCCAGCGCCGTTCCATGCCGTGGCGCGGGGATGGGCCGGTCCGAGCTTGTTGGCCATGATCATGTTCGAGAAGTTCGGCCAGCATCAGCCATTGAACCGCCAGGCCGAGCGTTACGCCTTGGAAGGCGTGCCGATCGCGCTCTCGACCATGGCGGATGCCGTTGGATCGGTCTGTGCGTCGCTGGAACCTCTGCTACGCCTAGTCGAATCCCACGTTCTGGCGGCCGAGCGCCTTCATGCTGATGACACGACCGTGCCGGTGCTGGCCAAGGGCAAGACCGATACGGGGAGATGCTGGATCTACGTCCGGGACGATCGGCCGTTTGGCGGCGCCGACCCGCCGGCAGCGATGTTCTACTACTCCCGCGACCGCAGGGGCGAGCACCCGCAGAAGCATCTGGCAGGCTATGCCGGCATCCTGCAGGCCGATGCCTATGACGGGTATAACCAGCTCTATCTGGCGGAGCGCCAACCTGGAGCGATCCGCGAAGCGGCGTGTTGGGTACATGCCCGGCGCCCGTTCTTCGTCATGGCCGACATCGACGAGAACGCGCGACGCAAGGCTTCCGGCAAGAAGGACATTCCGCTGTCGCCGATCGCGGTCGAGATGGTGCGACGGATCGATGCATTGTTCGAGATCGAACGCTCCGTCAATGGTAGGAGCGCCGAGGAGCGCGTTCGGGTGCGGCAGGCACTGAGCCGGCCTCTGATCGAGGACCTGCAGGTCTATATGCGCGAGCAACTCGCCAAACTGTCCCGTGGCCACGACCTCGCCAAGGCGTTCAACTACATCCTCAAGCGCTGCGGATCTCGCGCTCCGGCTTCGGACCGAGCTCGAGCGCAACAAGCTCCGCTTCACCGCGTTCCTCGATGACGGGCGGATCTGCCTCTCGAACAATGCCGCCGAGCGCGGGCTGAGAGGCATCGCTCTCGGTCGAAAGTCCTGGCTGTTCTGCGGCTCCGATCGCGGAGGTCGGCGCGCGGCGGCCGGGTACAGCCTGATCGTCACGGCCAAAATGAATGGTATCGATCCGCAGGCCTGGCTCGCCGATGTCCTCGCGCGCATCGCAGCTCATCCGGCTCACCGGCTGGACGAATTGCTGCCCTGGAAATGACATCGGCATCAGCGCTCTCCGCTCGAGCGGCATAGCCATGCACGTCAACAAGGTTCATCACGTCACCACCCTCACCCAGGTCGCGAAACCTCGGGGAAGATGAAGGCTGGCTGATCGACGTCGCCAACGAGATGGAGATCGAGGACGGCGTGGTCTGGGTCTATGGCGTCGGAGAAGATGGCGTCCAGGCCTTCACTGACCAAGGCGTCGAAAATCTGATCGAACAAGTTCGAATGCACAAGGAGAACCAAGGATTGCTCAAACGCCGGCAATCCAGATAATATAGTCAGACTGCGGCCTACGCCGGATGCTTACGCTCCTCTCAACCGTCCGAGCTGCCTAAAGTGACGCAGATAGGCTAGAGCCTAGCGCGGCTCGGTTCCGGCGCGACAGAACGTGCTCCATCTTTTATGACAAGGTAACACCCGATGAATAATGTTGTGCGACTTCTGTTTCAGTTCGTATGAACGAACCCAATAATTACAAACTGTTTAATGAGATTTAATTGATCTTACCCGATCGGGTATCGTCGGCTCTTGGTAACCAATTGATTCAGTTGGAGGACCAAATCTCTCTATGTGTCGAATGGCGATCGAAAAACTCGAGCATCAGGTCAGGAAGAATCATAGTCAGCCGACTGGCCAATGGGCCAAGTGCTTTATTTGCCTGATCGACGTAATAAAAAAGCCGAAGCATTGATGTTGGTCGCCTGCGCGCATCTTAGAACGCTCGGTCGACCAGAAGAGTGTGATCGCACGGCGCGTGCGAATCAATCAGTCGCCTCATTGCTTTTACTCTTGTTCTGGTGCTCGTAAGAGAAGCCGCAATCCATTCTCCGATGCCTATCGTGCACATGTTAAGTGGTTTTCGTGGTTTGACGAGATTTTGAGAGATCGGCTCTGACCGTTCTGTGAAGTACAATTTCCGCGACATGCCGCCGTCAGCTCCTTCGTGGTCGGAATTGAGCAATAACTGATGGAGCAACATTGCCGACGTCAGGGCAAAAGATGGGAACGGTTCGATCTGTTCTGTCATACGCAGATTGTTACGTAACATTGAGGCGGTATCCGACAAGCTCGTGCGGGCCGGCGGTGGTTCTGGTACTGATACATAATACTTATGTCCGCATAGTGGGGATATGGCTGGGCGACGATTCGCGGCCCAAGGAGAGGTTAGCCTCGAATGATCGAAACCGTCACAATGGATCAGCAAGAGCAGATCGCAAGCCTCGCACGCGCTGAAAAAGGGACGCGCACGATCGTCACCGAGCAGAACAGGCTCGCTGTGGAGGCCCCGCAAGCTTACGCGCGTTGCTTCGCTCGTGCCGTGGAACTGGTCGTCACGGCGATGACCGCCGGAGCCGCCTTGTTCGGTGCTGGCGCGGCCTTCGCGAAATTGCTCGCGCCATGAGCGGAGCACGGCTGACCGAATGTCCGGCTTCGCTGCGTCGGACGCCGCGGCCTAGCCGCCATCCTCGAATGCGATGATCGACTCATTCGTCGGTGGCATCTGATCAAGCAGACGTCCCTCACCGCATTGCGGCGTGGCTTAAGACCTTGGCGAAGGCGCACGATGCGTTACAACCGCTGACCGGATGGAAGAAGCGAAGCTAATCGTCGACCTAAAGGTGGGCACATAAGAGATCGAACCTTCGATTTCTCACGTGTGAACCACAATCCCTAGTCAACGGCCAGCCTATTCCTGTTACAGTCGAAATCTGGAAAATGTACGTATTAGCAATGGCTTTGGTCAATTCTGACTACGGCAGGCGATAACGCGCTTGCTGCATTTTGTACTCCTGATGTGCCCCCGGCGGATTTGCCCGGAGGCACACAAAAGAGCGAGAGTGTCAGACCCGGTTTGTTCTGGGGCTGTTTCGGCCTCGTCGCGGGGCACACGCGGGACATGGAATGGACAGGGTTGATGGCCAAAGCAGCAGGCCAGCTGACACTCACTGATTTTGTAATTCGCACCGCCTCGTTGCCGGGCAGGGCTCAGCATTATCTTCACAAAGAAAGCTCCCCTGCCGCGCCCTGCGCATGCGCGACACCGGCGCGCGAACCTGGTTGTATCTCTTCACCAAGTCGAGTGGGATCGGAACGCAGCGCAAGACGCTCGGTGCGTGGCCCAAGTTCAACAAGAAGGCCGCGCGCGAGGCGTCGACGATCGCCGCCGGCGAAGTCATCCGCGGCGTCGCCCCGAACGAGGACAAGCGAGGGGCAACTGCAGGCTGCTGAGAACCCGCGGATCACTCTGGCAAACCTGATGGTCAAGACGGGCCCTAAGAGGCATCGTTGACCGGTCGGCAGGTCGTCAGTTGGAGGCCGTTCATGGCCGCACTGAGACATGGGCTAAAGGATCATGTCGAGGGTAGTGCCACGGATCTCGCGCGCCGAAACATCATGGCGGCTTTAGACAAGATCGCCCAGACCGGAAGGGTGAGGCCGCGAGGGACTTCCGTAAGCACGTGCACACCTCTTTAACGGTGCGTCGGCGAAGGCTATGTCGAGCACAATGTGCTGGACGGCTATCGCGCGCCGAAAGAGACGCGGGCGCACGGATCGGGCCGGTCTTGCGCTTGGTGCGGAGGCGGTAGCTGTCGCCGCGGATGGTCAGAACCTGGCATTAGTGGAGCAGGCGATCGAGAATCGCGGTGGCGACCACCGGATCGGCGAACACGGCGCCCCATTCGGCGACGCTGCGATTGGAGGTGATCAGCATGGCGCCGCTCTCGTATTGCCTACTGACCAGCTGGAAGAACAGACGCGCCGCATCCGGCTCAAGCGGCAGGTAGCCGAGCTCGCCGACGATGAGCAGCTTCGGCTTGGACAGCGCCAGCTTCTCGTCCAGGCGCCGCTCGCTGTGCGCCTTGGCGAGCCCTGCGGCCAGCGTCGTCGCTGTGGTGAACTGCACCGTGTAGCCGGCCAGGATCGCCTCGCGCCCGAGCGCAGTGGACAGATGGGTCTTGCCGACGCCGGGCGGCCCGTGCAGAAGCATGTTCTCGCCATTGGCAATCCAGCGCGAGGCTGCGAGGTTGCGGAGCTGCTTCGGACCGAGAAAGGGCTGCGCCTCGAAGTCGAAGCCGGCGAGCTCCTTCACTGCGGGGAAGTGCGCGAGCTTCAGCCCCATCTCGATGCGGCGATGATCCTTGCGCGCGATCTTCCGCTCGCACAGCATTAGCAGCGTCTCGCGCGCCGACAGGTTGGCACGCGGCGCCTCGTCGAGCAGGCTGTCGAGCTGGTCGCGGATCCCGGTCAGTTGCAAGCGCGTCAGCATGTCGTCGAGCGGATCGGCCGATGCTTCGGGCATTCGTTATGCGTGGGCCATCAGAAGCTTCCTCCGATCGCGGCTTTGTAGTCGGCAGGCGGACGCAACAACGATGGCGGTGATAACCTCACAGCCTCCGTGGGCGTCACGACCTCCGTGCGGCGGACGGCGCCATTGCGGCCCGCGACGCCATCGAAATGCACGGAACCGACGATCCGCATACGGCGGCCCTCGACCTGCTTGTAGATGGCGATCTCCTGCGCGCCATTCCGGATGCGATCCTCGCCGGCCGCGATCGTCACCGCCACCCGCTCCGCGATCAGCCGCCCCGGCACCGAGGAGCCGTCGGTGTCGACCTCGACCGCGGAATCATTCCGCACGATCCGCATCAGCTGGCGCAGCATTCCGAACGGCCGGCCGGTCGCGGAGCGGCTGCAGCCGGTGCGCCACGTCGCGATCGAACCGGACGCTCGGCGCCTCGCCGGTCGTGCCGTGGATGCGGGCGTTCGCCACCTCGCGCTCCCAGCGGGCCAAGATGTGCCTCCAACGCCTCCCAGCTCGCAATGCTGTGCCCCGCGATCGCGTTCTTCTTCACACAGCCGACGCCGCTCTCGGCCTTGCCTTTCGTACGCGCCCGGTACGGCGCGCAGGCGCGCGGAGGGAAGCCCCAATACTTGGCGAACGCGATCAGCTTGTCGTTGAACCAGACCTGACGGCTCACCGCATCATGGCGCACCACGAGCGCTCGCGGATTGCTCATCAGGACCTCCTCCGGCACGCCGCCGAAGCTTGTGAACGCGCTCTCGAGCCCGGCGAACCAGTGCTCCTGCGCCTCGCCCCGGAACGCCCGCACATTCAGCCGCCGCGAATGCCCGAGCGTCGCCATGGACACGAAGGCCTTCAGCTTGGCACCGCCGACCTCGACCAGCCGCTCGCCGAAGTCGATCTGCAGCTGCCGCCCAGGCGGCGTCTCATACCGCACCGTCGCCAGCGCCTCGGCCTTCAGCGTCTAGCGATACGGCGCCACCGCCCGCTGCAGCGTCCGCGCGCTCACCGCCAAGCCAGCTCGGCCACCAGATCCTGTCGCACCACATCCGCATTGCCGGGATGGCGAAGAAACCGCTCGCGCGACCACGCCTCGTGACTATCCAGCAGCCTGCGTCGCCCCGGCGACCTGAACGGCTTCACACCCTGCGCCGCCACATAGGCGTTCACCGCGTGGTGGCTGCGCCCCAGCTGCCGGGCGATCCGCTTCACTCCCCAACCGCACGCCTTCAACCGCAACATCTCCGCCACGTCGTCCGGCGTCTTCACCTCCTGCCCCCGTGGATTACTCCACAAGCCGGTTTCCGTGATTCGCTCCTCGCTCATTCGCTCTCTGCTAGCCTCTCAGGAGGGAACAATTCCTCGTGACGCCCAGGGGGCAATTTTCCATGACGCCTGACAGGCTGCGCAAGCCGACCAGCTTCGTCAATCGCTTTTTGCTCCACCCGCGCTGCTTCGCGTAAGACACCAATAGGATTGTGAAAACTACTTGATGGCAGGTCAGGAGCCTGCGCCTCAACATAAAGGTTGCTGGGCCGCGGGTTTTGTCGCAGCCCCAGTTCGAAAGTTTCGGAATACCTTGCTGATCGCACTTCTGGTTCGTTCATTCCACATCGCGCCGGTTGGGGCTGCCTTGCAATTTTGCAAAGCAGCCCATGACGCCGGCTACACGTCATGCTCTACAGACACGCCGATCCTAGACCCTCAATGGGCGAGACGCTGTGCTTCAATCAGGCACGCTATTGAAGCCGACATCAGCTCTTCAGCCGGTTCTGAAGTGCCTGCCGATCGACGATGAGGTTGCTGAGGTTGAGATCTACCTGGCGCCCTCCTGCAAGCCTTCGTGCCAGCTCCCTCGTACCGTCGACGACAAAGACGCCGCAATCGTAGCTGTTGCTCTGCTGAGCTATTGGGGCATGTTGCGGATTGGCCCCTACTGCTGCTGCGAGTCTTGCCGCTGGTCCGGCATTGCCGTACTGTTGAGCGGAGTCGTAGTGGTAGGCAACTGGCCTGTCGCGGTTGCGACGGTCGACCAGCAGCAACGACCAATGAGTGCCTCGCGCAGAGAGGCCCGAGATACTGGCATTGTTCACCGGCAGGAACAGGAAGTCGGCTGTGTCGTTTTCATTCCGATCGGACACGATTATATGGAACGCCCTTAGGGCATCGGCACCTGTGCTATGGGCCAGCTGAAAGGCCATTAGGGGATCCACGAACCGGGTCCGAGCGGCGAGATCTGGATTGCTTTGCTGCAACTCCTCCGACAGAAGCTCGTAGTCTCGTTGGATGTGCTCGTCACCCAGCCACTGCATGGAGCCCAGCACACGTCCGCTGCGGTCGCCGGAAGAAGCAGCGGTACCCGATGTGCCGGCCTGGGCATCCCAGGCGGCGAGGTGACGGGGATGATGGACGAATTGGGAGTCACGGCGACCTCGCGGTCCCATTGTGACGGAATAGGTCTCTCCGTTGATGGCCACCGGCTGGGGAGCCATTCGCGAACTCGGCAACAGCATTTTGTTGTCCAGCACATCGATCAGATAATCCGGCACCGGTTGTGAGCCATGCCGCCAATCCTCACCGACGAGATGTCCGATGTCTTCGAGCTCCTGCAGAACGCCTGAGGGGCCGATGAAGAACGGCGGAGCGCCGGCTGGGCTGAGCGCCGGCCTTGACTGGGCGTCGTCACGCATGTCCTGCGGTGTAGACGGCAGATCCGTGAACGAAGAAAGACCTTGGTAAATCTCTGAGGAGCGGACGGGCGCGCCCTCCGGCAAGGCATTGAAGTAGGACGACTGGGCGTCGTCGCGCACGGCCTGCGGTGTGTACGGCAGGTCCGTGAACGAAGAAAGGCCTTGGTAAATCTCTGAGGATGGGACTGGCGCGTCTTCCGGAAAGACATTGAAGTAGGCCGACTGGGCGTCGTCACGCACGGCCTGCGGTGTAGACGGCAGGTCCGCGAACGAAGAAAGGCCTTGGTAAATCTCTGAGGATGGGACTGGCGCGTCTTCCGGAAAGACATTGAAGTAGGCCGACTGGGCGTCGTCACGCACGGCCTGCGGTGTAGACGGCAGGTCCGCGAACGAAGAAAGGCCCTGGTAAATCTCTGATGAGTGAGCGGGCGCGCCCTCCGGCGTGGGAAAGTCGAAGAAGGCCGGCAATTGCAAGTCTTGAAGCCAGGTTGAGGTCGAGCTTGAGTCGGCCGAAGTCTGCAACCCCGCCTGCCCAAACCGGTCGGGCTGCGACCGGGTCCACTCAGCTTCGGACGGCGGCTGCGGCAAAGTTCGTCTCCAGGCCGAGCTTGCGTCCGGCTCGCCTCTCTGTTGCGGGAGGTCCAGGCCGAGCGCCCTATTTGCATCGACGACCTGTGCGTACTGCCTCAGCTTCTTCAGAGCCACGGGGGCCTTACCCCTAACTTCCTTGAATGCCTCGTAGTCTCGATCCAGCGAGCAGCGCTGCTCGTCATTGCCATTGATTCGGCTCGCGATGCTCGTTCTACCGGTCGTGCGGAGCCAATCGCTGAACTCGCGCTGTGCTGAAGTAGTATCTCGAATTGCTGCTCTCTTCTGTCGAGAAGGAGGATTGGGCTTGCTCAACTCCTCGTTGGCGAGGCCCTCGATGAGGCCGGCATCCTCGTGGTAAGGGCGAAATCCTGGTCCGAGACCCAAGAACGCTCGAATTTGATCAAACCCGGGCACATGCTTTCCGGTTTTACGGTACGCCACGTGATCAGCCCTCAACGAGGCCTGCTGGTCAACAGTTCCGTCAATCCGGTCCACAATGGTCGGCCTGCCCTCCCTCTGAAGCCAATCACTGAAACCGCGCAGTAGCGAGGCTTGCGCCCCAGCGGCGCTTCTTTCCTCGCCCATGGACAGCGCATTGGTCATGCCACGGTCGATAGCGACGGCGTCCTCCGGATGAGGAGCGAATGTTTGGCGTCCCATCAGGCGAGGGCCGGCACCGATGGCTGCGAGCTGCCCGTCAGAGCTTAATCTCCTGAGATGAGACAGCGCCACGCTGAGGCGGCCCCTATCGCCGCCGCCGCCTTCGAGCAGGTACTCGTCCACGTCGTCGGCCAACGACGTTGGCTCCGTGTACAACCTGGCTAATGGATCCTTATTGTGCGCTAGAAGCCAACGCGCAAACGCCGTAAGCGCTCTCACAGACTTGAGAATGGTCTCGGAGGGAACCGTTCCAGTCCCGCGGCCTCTGGTACCATCAGGCTCAATTTTATACTCTCTGACAGCTTTCTCAAATTGAGAGATCAACAGCTCGTCAGACGGATGCATGGGGTGGCCATGCGTATATACTCGACTATGGGCTTCGATAGTCTTGCCGGCCTGAAAATCCTGAAGCACACGTAGAGCTCCACCCAAAGACTTCCTGCCCGTACTATGGGCGCTCGCGCCCTTCATAAATTCATCTTTAGAAGCTGTCAGCAGATCAGGATCGCCAAGCACGTCCTTCAGAGTGAGGCCCTTGGATTGGAGGAGCTCACTGAACTGCCGAAGTGCTACCCCGTAGTCACTAACAGTTCGGGGGTGAAAGTTCGCGGCTCTCAACGCTGTCCTGAAGTCTTCGATCAGGTCGGACGAGCCCCGACTAGGGGCTGCAGGCGATTCTCCAGCCAGAGAACTATTAAGCGCATTGAGAGCTGCGTTCAAACTTCTCCGGCCCCTGCTATGGGCGCTCGCTCCTTGCATAAATTCATCTTTATTGGCTGCCAACAGATCAGGACTGTCGAGCACATCCTTCAGAACGAGGCTTTTGGATTGGAGAAACTCGCTAAACTGCTCTAGGGCCAGCGTGTAATTCTTGATCGTTTCTGGATTGCGGTTCGCGGTAACTAACGCTGTCTTGAAGCCTTCAATCAGTTCCTGATCTGCATCGGACGGGCGATGGCGCTTTGCACAGTCGATACGAAGCTCGGAGTGCAGCACAACATATTCCGGATCGCCAGACGACTTCTCACTACGGCGTCCTCCCAAGACCTTACCTAGTCCTGACTTCATCCGGGAAAAGAATCCACGTGGCTTGCTGTATTCTTTCGTCCGAACTGTAGATTGCGCCTCTAACGGCGCTTCGTAGCGCAGGCTCCCGGATGACAGCAAACCCAAGCCGCCAGCGCCCGATCCGGGATGAGCGCGCTGAACATCTACGCTGTAATGCGCGCCGTTGAACAAACTGTCACGCAAGTCCTGTCCTTGTGGCACAAGCACTAAACCACCATTGCTCGCGCGCTGAATATTGCCGTCCGACCGCACGACTGGAGTGTCAGGCGAACTGGCCTCAGGCGAACTTTCCTCGGAGGATCGAAGCTGCAGTTCGCTCAGCTGCTGATCAAAGCCAGCCTGATCAACCGGCTCGAGATCTGCCTCCTGCCGCGCACGCAGCAGCTCTTGCTGCTCTGCGTACCAGCGCATCCAATAGTTTGGGTCACTATAGCCGGGTTCCATATTCCTCTCCGTGGATGAAATGGCTCGTCATGGCTGCACTGGAACAACAGCCTAGTGGAGCATCAAGAATTCTGAATTCGGAAGCCGAAAGTCACTTTCGGATTCAGCCGGATCGAACTTAGTTCAATGGCCTCACATTCACCTCAACCGACCCGCGGTGACTGATCCCCACTCACCTGAGGCATTGAGGTGATTGAGGCTTCACTTCCGGCCGTAGGACTTGACGCTGTACGATTCGGACCGTACGATCTGACGCTACGTACGCTTCAAGCTGATTTTAACAAGCGCCGGCCATATTGAGCTGCGGACACCCGATCGACTGTCCATTCCGAACGGCCTCCGAATGAGTGGACACACGTAGCAGACCCGACAAGTATACAGGTGTCGGCTGTTGGTTCCAGTCGATATCGCCCGCCATTGCGGAATGATGTAGTCCGGGCTTGAGCTAGATCCGAATGTTGTGAGTAGGCCCTAATAAGTGGGGTTTTTGGCTGATTTGACCGCGGGGGGTGGGGCAACGCAACGGCGCTAGACTCGATCGACGCCAGTCTCTTCGTTCGTCACGGTTCTGAACCGTGTCCGGGCCCATGCAAGACCAAAGCACGGGGGGTCATTGCGCCACAACGAAACCTCGTCCGGAGCGTGATACCAACGAAATCCGCCGACGGAGGCCTATACTACAGCAGAATGCTAGGGTCCTGAACGAGAGATTTGCAATTGCGATACCTTGGCTTGAGTATCGTATCGGCAGAAGCGTTCGATGGACGTGGGGATGTCATCTGCGGACTTGATCAACTCGAATGGCTTGAATCGTCATTCTGATGACAGATGAAGTCCAGAATATCCGCGCGCAGGGACTGGACGCTGCGATAGATGCGCCCCCGGATCTTCTGGTCGGGTGACAGCGAAGAACCGCTCACATGAGTGCGTCGGGACAAACTTGTCGGCGTGAGATGAATATGCGAACCTGGCCGCTTGGCTAGCAGGTTGCGGATCATTAGGAGGCCATGTGTGCGGCATAGTTGTCCACGAAGAGTGGACATCGAGACCGCGGCTTCGATGTCATCGACGAATTTACGGAACTTTGCCGCACGGGTGACGGGAATTGCATTTGCCGATGACATTGCCCGTTGCACTATCTAGCGCCGCAGAAGGGCAAGTTGTCAGACACTTCAGGCCGTCAGCTTTTGATCAGCAGTCACGGATAGAAGGTAATCTCTGCTTTTTGAGTTCCCTAGCGTGTACGAGGCTGCCATGGACCCTAGCACCTGCGATCGATTGCCCCCGGAATCCAGAGGTTCCATTCATCTGTTGGGGCGACAACAGGCAGCTCAGGCGGCGCGAGCGAACGAAGGTGCACGAACGGATTTTGAGCAGCGACTAGGTGAGGCGGCGGCTGAAGCCAGCATTGCTAGCGATACCCCGCGCCCGGCCTATCCTCATCTGTCTAGCGAAGATGAAAACCTCATAGAGGCGGTTAAAACGAGCGCTGTGCGGAGGAATGTGCAAGAGCAAACGGCTCGGAACTATGCCTGTTCTCTACGAAAACTTGGGAATCATCTTGTCTCGCGAGGCAAGACTATCTCCGGACTCGACCACGCGTCCCTGCTTGATCATGCGTGGCTTTACTTTCCTGCCGACCAGCAAATGCGCCACGCCGTAGGGGCGCTTCGTAAGCATCGTGACTCTAGGGTGGCTGATGCACCTAGACATTATGTTCCCCCTTCGGAAGACAAGAGTCTGATCGATGGAGCAATTCAAGCAGCTGCGGCACGCCGTGGATGGTTACCGAGCACAGTCATGAAATATGACCGTATTCTTCGTAGAATAGCGAAGTCTCTCGAGTCTCAGAAACAAACGATCGCCGCGCTCGATCACAACTCGCTCGTCGGTCACGTGAAAAGGACATTCGGCAGTGACAATGAAATGGACGACGCGTTGATGGTGCTTCGCGAGCACCGTGAGCATGACACCCGACCTGCACGTCGAGTTCGTGAAGATCATCCTCCCGCTGTCGAAGACAAACGACTGATTGAGGCTGCTGCAGGTGCGAGCGGGCGCTCTAAGAAGGCCGTAGGCGTTTACGTAAAAAATCTTCTTAGGTTCGCTGGGACGCTTAACGCAAATGGTCAACGAATGACCAACTTTGAGTATCCGGAGCTGGTTAAACTCGCAAAGGGGCTGTTTCCCGGCAATAAGAGCATTATTGCCGGCCTGGGCATGATTCGCGATTATCGTAACGCGGAGAGCGCTTCCGGCAGCGGCGCGCCTTGGCCTGCGGGGGATGATCTGGCCGTCGCGTCGCCGGAGTTAAGTTTCGACGCGAATGAGCTTTGGCGGATACTGGAAGATCGAGCTGTTCCCTCGCTACCACTCCACAGCTCAGTGGGGCTTGAGGATGCCTCGAATGAGCCGGATCGGCTGCGGGCTGAAACTATGAACACGGCGCCGCTGCTGGTGTCGGACAGCTCACGTGTCGGTCATCCGTCGGACAGAGTGAGTCAGCCAGGTCCAACCGATACATCGCCGGAGTTAAGCTTCGACCAGGATGAGCTCTGGCGGATACTGGAGGATCAGCCTATGCCCTTGCTACCACTCCACAACTCAGCGGGGCTTCCGGATAACTCGAATGAGCTAGATTGGTTGCGGGCTGAAACTTTGAACACGGCAACGCTGCTGGCGTCGGACAGCTCACGTGCCGGTCATCCATCGGACAGAGTGAGTCAGCCAGGTCCAGCCGTTACATCGCCGGAGTTAAGCTTCGACCAGGATGAGCTCTGGCGGATACTGGAGGATCAGCCTATGCCCTTGCTACCACTCCACAACTCAGCGGGGCTTCCGGATAACTCGAATGAGCTAGATTGGTTGCGGGCTGAAACTTTGAACACGGCGACGCTGCTGGTGTCGGACAGCTCACGTGCCGGTCATCCATCGGACAGAGTGAGTCAGCCAGGTCCAGCCGTTACATCGCCGGAGTTAAGCTTCGACCAGGATGAGCTCTGGCGGGTACTGGATGATCAGCCTATGCCCTTGCTACCACTCCACAACTCAGCGGGGCTTCCGGATAACTCGAATGAGCTAGATTGGTTGCGGGCTGAAACTTTGAACACGGCGACGCTGCTGGTGTCGGACAGCTCACGTGTCGGTCATCCATCGGACAGAGTGAGTCAGCCAGGTCCAGCCGTTACATCGCCGGAGTTAAGCTTCGACCAGGATGAGCTCTGGCGGATACTGGACGATCAGCTTATGCCCTTGCTACCACTCCACAACTCAGCGGGGCTTCGGGACCGACCGAGCTGATCCCTGACACTATTCGATCATTGGTGGGTTGTCACCGCCGCTTCCTGCGCGACGCAGAGCCCCCTGCGCGGCTCTGCGTCGCGCAGGAAGCGGCGGTGACGGCGATGATCCGAGGTCGCGAACCGAGTGCCTTGCCCCTCAAGCCTCATCCAGCTTGAAGTTCGTTCTGGCCCGCAACGAGGACCAGAGCATGAAGCGCAGCCGCTTTACGGCAGAGCAGATCATCGGGATTTTGAAGGAGCACGAGACTGGTGTTCCGGTCGCCGATCTGTGCCGCAAGCATTGCGTGAGGTAAGCATCCGGCGTAGGCCGCAGGCTGACTATATTATCTGGATTGCCGGCGTTTGAGCAATCCTGAGTTCTCCTTGTGCATTCGAACTTGTTCGATCAGATTTTCGACGCCCGCGTTGGTGAAGGCCTGGACGCCATCTTCTCCGACGCCATAGACCCAGACCACGCCGTCCTGGATCTCCATCTCGTTGGCCACGTCGATCAGCCAGCCTTCATCTTCCCCGAAGTCTTTCGCGACCTGGGTGAGGGTGGTCCTCTCTAGTCTAGGGGCCAGAACGAACTTCAAACTGGATTAAGCCCGAGCGGCAAGGTCATCAGCTCAGCCCGGCGACTCCATCTCCATCAACCGCTGGACTGCAAAGCCGATCATCTCGCGCAGAAGATGCGCGTCCGCGGCCTTCTCCACGAGCGCGCGAAGGTTCATCATCTCGTCGGTTATCGGTGGTTCCTCAAATAAGGTTGATGTCAGCAACCCAACCCTACCCCACCGATCAGTCGCCGGTGACCACCGCAAAGCTGTCCAACGCTACGGCGCAATGGGGAGGAGCGCGCGGGCGGACGGCCTTACTCTACCGAGTTACACCACGCCCGGGGACACGACCAGTTTCGTCGATAAAGACCAGGCGGGAGACGTCAATCTTGTCCTGGTGAGCTTTCCAGCGCGTCCGCTTACGAGCGACGTCTGGGCGATCCTGTTCGGCTGCGCGGATCGTTTTTTTTATAGCTCAGCCCTTCAGCATGTACGAAGGTCCACACCGCGCGAACATCTGTTTTTATCCCGCGGGCCGCCAGCTCCTTTGTCAGTTGACGCAGCGTGAAAGGCCCCGAGCGGATGCGTTGACGCAACCAATCGGCGTTGTCTCCAGATAGAACTGGCTTCTTGTGACCGCCGATCTTGCCAGGTGTGATATTGCCGGTCTCCTGCCTCAGCTTCTTCCATTTCGGGATGCAGGACGGGCTGATCTGGAGACAGCTTGCAATCGAGCGCACGCTCTCGCCGGCATCTGCCCGCGCCAGAGCAACCTCACGGATATCTTCCGAATACGGTCGCGTCATCCATGCTGGCCTCCGCACCCCAGCATGAAGCTTGAATCAGAGATTGCCTCCCTTGGGAATCCGATTCTGAAGAAAAACAACGCGCTCCCCTAGCCCGCGCCGAGAAGCCCCACGAATTGCCGTTGCTTCGCGAGCGCCACTCCACGTGAAACCGACGCAGACTTCCTTCGATACTCGATGGCGCTTTAGTGAGAGCTCAGCATCGACCGTCCACTGCGCCCCTTTTTACGACGCACCGCCCGGCGCGCTCGACCGTCCAGCCGCTTAACACAATTCAACGGCAGCGTTGTATAGCCATTCTGATGAATACAGAGCCTCCTTCACAGACGCACTCCCCCAAGCGTAACGGCCTCCGCCCTACGATAATGACCTCATACGCTCCGCCTCTTCGAACATTATCTGGCGCATCCAAATGCTGGCTGGATCACTGTCCTGAAGCTCTGGCCATTGAACTGCCTCCGTGAACTCAGGAAGCGGCAACGGCAACTCCACAATCCGCAAACTCATGAAAGACGCGAAGTGCATCGCTAGCCTTGAATGCATGGTGGCTATTCGGTCAGTCCCCAGCAACAGTGGCGGAATAATACTGAAGCTCGACGCAACAATATCAATCCGACGCTTCTGACCGCACTCCATCAACAACCCTTCATCGATTGCAGGCTTATTTGATCGTCCAAATCTTACTACGACATGCCTCATTTCGGAAAATTGCTCAATACTTAACTCCTTCGATAGCCTTTCATTTGACTGACATCCAACGCACACCAGCCTTTCATCGAACAATCGTTCACTTGGATTGTCCGTCGACATATACATTTCTGGAAATATGAGAAAATCCACTTCGCCGCGACGAAGCAGCTCATCAGGCTGATCATCAAACTGAATCAGGTCAACTCTTATGCCCGGAGCCTCGCGCGCCACCCGGGCAAGAACGCTTCTGAAGAATACCAATGTTGCAAAATCCGACAGAACAACACGAAAGCAACGCTCGGACTTTGCCGGATCGAAGGTCTTACGTGACGCTATCGAGAGATGTATGTGCAGCAGCGCCTCTCGCGTAGGCGCAGCCAGATCTCTCGCAAGAGGCGTGGGAAGCAGCCCACGCCCCTTCATGATAAACAACTCATCATTGAAGTACGCTCTCAGTCTACCCAAAGCAGCACTCATAGCAGGCTGACTAAGATGAATCTTGCGCGCCGCAGCAGTGAGGCTACCCTCACTCATGAGCGCGTCCAGCGCCACAAGTAGATTTAGATCAAGCCCCTTGAAACGCATATCGTATCATCCGTTATCTATATTATAGCTTCAGTCCCGATCGCCCTTATGCGACCAGCACGACATTCTGCGTCAGCCCGGATACCCGATTCGCGATTGGGTCAATTTCGCTACACGTTATGACGGTTACAAACCGCCGCACTTACGCTCTGCGCCAGCAGGAGCCAACCTAATGCACCGTTCAACGCCTCCGCGCTCCCCCCTCCGCCTCCTAGCTGACCAGCGGCCCCTCGACCAAGAGATCGCCGTACTTCCCCAAGGGCTAAGAGAATACACAGCGCCGATCGCCGATGGCCCACTTCCTCGCATACTGAATCCTCGACTGCCGCCAAGCCGCTTCCGTCCAAGTAAACGTATCAGCAGACCACAAAGCGACTCCGCACCAGCTTCAACTCTGAACGAGCAGAGCAACAACGTCTTGGTCCGCGCACCTGAGATCTTAGTCAAGTGCAAACAAGGACCTGCCAACTCCGCTTCAATTACAATTTCCCGTAAACCCGCCACTCCAACTCGACGTGTACGAGGACCAACCAGCTTGTTGATCAAGCCATTGACGATGCAACTCAAGCCGCACCCTATAGACGCAGACTAGAGCGATCCGCGCATTGAGGCAGCCACAACTGCGCCCGATACCGCTAAACTCGGTCCAGCGTCACTCTCGATAAACTCATTCCATAGACTCATTGAGAACCACTCAGCTCTATTGTCCGTTAACGAATTGACCAATTCGAATGACCATCGCTTCGATTCCACGTTGAACGATAGGACGCCTTGGCAACACACTAGCAACAGCCATGCCAACCACCCTAACTGCTCCAGAACAGCGGGAAAACCGACGCAACTCATCAATTCACGCTCGTCGCTCTCCCATTCTCCGCCGTGACACGCGAAATCTCGCTGACGCCAAGGTCGCAATCGGCAAAATTCCGCACTTCGCACACCCCTAAAGATCCTCCCGCCTCGATCGCGACAGCCCATATTTTGCCATCTTCTCGTTTAAGGTTCGACGCGGCAACCTGAGTTGCTCGGTCACGGCAGTAATCGACCAGTCGCTGTCGCGTAGAGCAGTTTCGATGAGAGTCCGCTCATAGACCGACACGCGATCTGCGAGGGAACGATGCGCAACGTCCCCATTATCTCCACGTCTTAGGATTTCGCCTACGGTTCGTCCCGTAGCCGCTATTCCGAGCGCATACCTTTCCGCAACGTTCTTCAGCTCTCGCACGTTGCCCGGCCATTCGTGAGCAAGCAACGCATCGAGATCATCCGTTCGAAGCGGCGACAGGGGACGACCGACTGCCTTTGCGGCAGCATCTGCAAAGTGCTCGAACAGCAGCAAAACATCGTTGCCACGTTCACGGAGTGGAGGCAGATGAATTTCCGCCGCCGCAAGTCGAAAATACAGATCCGACCGAAAACGCCCATGACGGCTTTCTGCAGCAAGATCCCCTTTCGCTGCGGCGATAACGCGAACATCGATGGGGATCAGCTTGTTTGATCCTATTCGCTCGATAACCCGTTCCTGGAGGGCCCGCAGGATCTTGGCCTGAAACGAAAGCGGCATGCTCTCGATCTCATCGAGCAACAATGTACCGCTGCTGGCGTGCTCGAACTTTCCAATACGGATGCCACGTGCGCTCGTGAACGCCCCCGCTTCATGACCAAATAATTCACTCTCGAACAATTCTGCCGGAATTGCCGCACAGTTTACCGCCACAAATGGCGCGCTCGATCGTGATCCGTAGTCATGCAGCGCCCGCGCCACTACCTCCTTACCGGTTCCAGTCTCACCCGAGATAATCACACTACGGTCATGAGCGGCCAACTCCAAAACGCTAGCGCGGATTGCCGCCACACTCTTTGAAAGACCGATCAATCTCACATTGATCGAGTCCGGAGCTGCTACCCGGTTTGCGAGTTGACGCAACTGCCGCTTTAATTTTCGTCGCTCGGTCGCCCGGGACATTACCGCCGAAAGTAGCTCGGGATCATATGGCTTCTGAAGAAAATCGTACGCGCCCTCGCGCATTGCGGCAACTGCTAACGGCACGTCGCCATGCGCAGTGAGCATCACTACCGGAATATCGGGGTCAATGCGATAAACATCACGCATCAAGTCAAGCCCCGAGCGCTGCGCCATACGATAATCCGTCAGCACAACGTCTGGCGCGGCTTTACGCACCGCCTCGATAGCTTCTGGCGCCCCCCCTGCAACCCAAACCTCAAAGCCGCCAAGCTCAAGCCATTGGCGAAGTGAATTGCGAACGATTTCCTCGTCGTCAACAACAAGTATTGACCCGATCATACCTAAAGCTCGCGTAGAAGCTGCGGCGGCGCGCTCAGAGCGATAGGAACCGTTACCTTGAATGTCGCCCCCCGCCCCGGCGTGCTGCTTACCAAAATCTCTCCTCCACACTCACGAACAATCCCGTACGATATCGAGAGCCCGAGCCCAAGCCCCTCTCCAACACCCTTTGTTGTGAAAAATGGATCGAAAATCATTCCGAGATGCTCCTCAGCTATTCCAACACCGTTATCGCTCACGGTGACTACGGCACTATCTCCTACCTGTGACAGCGTGACTTGGAGTACTCTGCGACGGCTCTCTCGCATTGCATCCAACGCATTTGAGATCAAATTGACGACCACTTGCTCCATACGGATAGGATTGGCAAGCACGCGCACCGACGTGACAGGTTCGGAGTACCTTATTTCGACGTCTTCACTTGTTAATCGATACCGAAGCAGCCGAAGCGCGTGTTCAATCACTTCCTGCAGGTCAACAATGTCGCGCACCCCCGGCTCATTGCGTGCAAACATCTGCAGGTGATTGATCAGAGCCATCATGCGTTCAGCTATCGTCGACATCATGTCGAGATTGGCCGTCGCACGATCGACCTGATTACGACGGAGTAGCACTCGACTGCTCGCCAGATAGGTTATCATTGCGGCGAGCGGCTGATTGATCTCGTGAGCGACCCCGGCAAGAGCCTGCCCGAGGCTCGCGAGCTTCGCACTTTGTGCAAGGCTATCAAGAGTACGTCTTAGCTCGTCGGTCCGTTCGGCGACACGTTGCTCTAGAATGTTATGCGAACTAAGTTTCGCTTTGATGGCCTGCCGGCGCTGGTAAGCCACCAGAACGACCAGCGACGACGCGACCAGACCGAAGCCGCACACCGTCGCTATCAATGCAGCTTCCCACCGCGCATCCTCAACGGACGAGAATAGAAGCAGGGTCCAACGCTGCTCGAGGGGACGCGCCTTAAGAAGAAACCGATCTCGTTGAGAGCCGTCGCGGCCGCGCGCGGTACCTATTTGACCTCCTTGGCTGAGGGACTCCCGCAAGAACACAGGTGTCGCGCTTATTGGTTGACCGAATTTGCGTTTAACGTTCAGATCATTAATCTGCTGAGCGGAGATGGCCTGGAGGGGACGATACTTCCAATCTTGACGGCTCGAAAGAAATAGTACTCCGTCTTCGTCCTGGACGGCAACCATCTCTCCTGCGCGGCTCCAGCTGGACTCCAGCGTCGTAAGGTCGATCTTGACAACCGCCACCCCAAGGATACTGCCGCCGTCCACAATTCGATGTGAAAGGAAATAACCAGGCAGCCCAGTGGTAGTTCCGACAGCGTAGTCGGCCCCTGCCCCTTCATTGATCGCGTCTTTAAAATATGTCCGAAAGGAATATTCCTCGCCGACGAAGCTTGGTTCCTTGTCGAAATTGCTCGCCGCCAAACCATGGCCTGTGCTGTCGAGGACGTAGAGCTCGGCCGAGCGAGCGCTTTCATTCAACGATTTTAAATACCGATTAGCGGCCGCAACGACCTCCGAATCTCCGGGTTTTCGATAGAGATCGCGAATGGGATCTGCGAGGGAAAGCACTGCCGGTAAATAGCGATAACGAGCGACCGTCGCATCAAACGTACTAGCGACGAGCGCGAGTCGGTCATTGGCCTCTCGCTCCACCTGCACCAGCCCGACATTCCATGCCAGGGTATATATTAGCCACCATACCGCCCCAACTATGGTGATCACAAACATAACGACCTGCGTCGAAGGCAGAGGCAGACGAATAGCACGCATTTCCACTCCGGGATTCAGCTACTTACCCGATAATGCTTGACTATATTGGCCGGCCCACAAACCATCAAATTTTTGGATATGAAATGACTGCTTAGACTTTTTACTGGCCAATGCGTCGGACATAGCACGTCCCATGGGCCCTACGCTTTCAAGCGCCACTCTAATAGGTGCCAGCATCTAGACTCCCGGTTCCGTCACCGCTCGGGATCGGGACGATCAGCATGGCGATGAAGCCATCCTGCCGCGTTCTCCCAGAGGGCTCAGCTGACTTAAGGGATACGACCTTGCCTGTCTTCGCCTGCTATCCGCAAGAACACCACAATCACTATCTTGCATACTATCGCCCGGAATCGCGCAAAGCCAGACTCAACACCCCACCCGCCTTGTTGACAAGGTCTGCCGACATCCCGGCACTCTCGCTCCTAGGCAGCCTGAATGCTGCGCAAGAACGCAGTCACTTGTTCATTTAGACTTCGACACTGCCCGTCAAGAACCTCCGAGGTACGCTTAACGTTATCGGCGGCAGCCGCGGAGGTATCTGCATCGGACTTAACGCCCGAGATACTACTTGCCACGTGCCTCGTTCCATCGGCCGCGATTTGTGTACTTCGTGATATCTCTTTGGTCGCAGCGCCCTGCTGGTGCACTGCAGCAGCGATCGCGGTTGCCACCTCATTCACCTGCGCGATAATACCACCTATACGCTGAATCGCCTCAACTGCGTCAGCAGCGACTTTCTGGATACCGGACACCTGCTCCGATATCTCCTCAGTTGCTCCAGCTGTCTGACTCGCAAGCATTTTGACCTCTGAAGCCACGACGGCAAATCCGCGACCAGCTTCTCCAGCCCGAGCCGCTTCGATGGTCGCGTTCAGCGCCAAAAGATTGGTCTGCGACGCGATGTTGTTTATCAGCACTACTACCTCTCCAATCCGCCCGGCGGAGCTCGCGAGACCTTGTACTGTACTATCTGTCGTGAGAGCCTGATCAACTGCCCGACTAGCGATACCCGCAGCCAAAGCCGCCTGCCTGCTAATATCAGTAATGGATGCATTTAATTGTTCAGCCGCAGACGCAACTGTTTGCACGCTGAGGGACGCATCACTCGACGCCCGCTCCGCTTTGCGCGCTCTATCATTGCTCAAATTCGACACGCTCGTAAGATCAAGCGAAGTTGTTCGCATGTCTTCTGACGCACTACGCAGCTGACTGAGCGAGTTTCTCACGACACCTTCAAAACTCGCGACTAGACTTTCCACCTCTTTTTGTCGGCGCACTGCTGCAAGGCTACGTTTCCGCTCTTGGGCTTCAATATCGATCTTTTCCAGCGCATGACGCTTGAATGTCTCGAGCGCTGAAGCTAACGCTCCAATCTCATCTCGACGACCATTGAAGCCATTCTCCACCCTGAGATCCCCCGACGCCACTTTGAGCATCGCGTCACGCATTTCGTGCAGTGGCCCAATCACACGCCTCGACAAAATTATCATCGCAGCGCAGCCGACAAGCAACGTAATCACCACCATCGCACTCTGTACCACCAGCGACTTCAGCGCCCCTCTCTCTTCATTACCAGTGAACTCTTTAGCATCTTCGAGCGCCGCCTCCGCGATCTTCGTTGCAGCTGCTAAGCGATTGACAGAATACACGCTCCATTGGCTTGCATTCATTTCTGTTTTTTCATTTCTGAGCGCAGCATTCACCAATTTTTCGCGAACACTCAAGTACGCGTCGCCAAAATAGGCATCATCAGTCTCGCTGATTGCAGCGCTTAGCGCTGGTGACATGCTCATACCAGACATCGTAAGCTTCAGCGCGCTCCAAGCGACCTCGGTACCGCCGACTAGTCTGTCGTACACTAAACGAGCCGCCGGATTCACCTCCGAAACCAACATCATTTCGCCTACTTTCGCTGATGCCTCGCCCGCTGTCTTGCGTAGCAACCACGCAAATTGATTGATTGCTAGCAATTGATCCAGTATCGAGTTTTGCTGTCGAACTCTTGCCCTCAAATCGTCAGATATTGCCTCCGCAACTGCGAGGAGCGCGCTTTCTGTCTCAACATATTCGCTACTTAAAGCAGCACGCCTAACCGCTTTCGGCTTCTCTATTTCGATCCAGAATTCGCGCTGCTGGACCTTCAGCGCTTCCATCAGGCGCCGGAAGTCCTCCACGCTGGCCGGCTTCGACAAAGTGCTGTTGGAGGCTAGCAAATTCATAGCCCTATCGGCTGCGGGGACTAGTGCTCCTCGGATGCCTTTCAAATATTTTTCTGTCTCCGCTTCGAGGGGTACTTCGCTCTGTAACGATCTTGCGGAGCCTACGCGGTCTGCACGCGCACTCGTCATAACCTTGAACATTTCGGATGACGCGTCCGCTGTAGTGGTCAGGATATGGGCGGTCTGCAAGACTGTCCAAGCGCCCCAGGCGCTCACTGATACAACTGCCAGAAACGCGAAAGCAGCCATTACAATTCCGGCCGTAAGCAACTGCGAAATAGTAAAACGGTTCAACATGTTTGTTCTCCTGTCTTCCTAGCATTAATTTAGAAAAATGAACGCTTTGTAATGTTCGCCCCCCGCGTATTTACGGGGTTAATCCATAATTCGGCTGTCGCTATGCACGAGCAATGTCGATCAAAAAGCGGACCGCTGAAGGATAGCGCCGTAGCGGGTGGACGGCTTGCGGTGGTCACCGGCGATTGCCCGGTAGGGTCGGGTTGTTGACACCAACCTGAATCGAGGAACCATCGATGACCGACGAGATGATGAACCTTCGCGCGCTCTTGCAGAAGGCTCCGGACGCGGATCGTCTGCGCGAGATGATCGGCTTCGCAGCCCAGCGGTTGATGGAGATGGAAGTCGCCGGGCTGAGCTGAGCATCTATGGCGAGAAGAGCTCCGAGGGTCTGGCGCAGCGCGACGGTTACAGTGAGCGGACCAGGGAGACGCGCCGGCACGGTCGAGCTGCGCATCCCCAAGCTGCGCAAAAAGGGCCACTTCCCGGGCGCCTGGAGCCGCGCCGGATGGTTGAGAAGGCGCTGACAGGAGGCCTACGTCCAGGGCGTCTCGACCCGCCCGGTCGACGACCTCGTGCAGGCGATGGGGATGAGCGGCATCTCCAAGAGCCTGGTGAGCCGGCTCTGCGGCGAGATCGCCAACAAGAGCCTGCCCCCCCGCGAAGGCTGGGGTGAAGGCCTTCCTCACTCGTCCGATCGAAGGCGACTGGCCGTATCCGTGGATCGACGCCACCTACGTGAAGGTGCGGCAGAACGGGCGCATTGTCTCGATCGCGGTGATCGTCCCGATTGGCGTCAACAGCGACGGCCGGCGCGAGGCGCTCGGCATGGACCTCGGCCCATCCGAGGCCGAGACGTTCTGGACCGCATCCCTCCGCAAGCTCGCCGCCGCGGTTTACGTGGCGCGAAGCACGTGATCTCGGATGCTCACCAGGGCATTAAGGCCACCGTCGCCTAGGTGCTCATGCCACCTGGCAGCGTTGTCGCGTTCACTTCATGCGCAACGCTCTCGCTCATGCCGGTAAGAGCGTAAGCATCCGGGCCGCAGTCTGACTATATTATCTGGATTGCCGGCGTTTGAGCAATCCTTGGTTCTCCTTGTGCATTCGAACTTGTTCGATCAGATTTTCGACGCCCGCGTTGGTGAAGGCCTGGACGCCATCTTCTCCGACGCCATAGACCCAGACCACGCCGTCCTCGATCTCCATCTCGTTGGCCACGTCGATCAGCCAGCCTTCATCTTCCCCGAGGTTTCGCGACCTGGGTGAGGGTGGTGACGTGATGAACCTTGTTGACGTGCATGGCTATGCCGCTCGAGCGGAGAGCGCTGATGCCGGTGTCCATTTCCAGGGCAGCAATTCGTCCAGCCGGTGAGCCGGGTGAGAGGCGATGCGCGCGAGGACATCGGCGAGCCAGGCCTGCGGATCGATACCATTCATTTTGGCCGTGACGATCAGGCTGTACATGGCCGCCGCGCGCCGACCTCCGCGATCGGAGCCGCAGAACAGCCAGGACTTTCGACCGAGAGCGATGCCTCTCAGCCCGCGCTCGGCGGCATTGTTCGAGAGGCAGATCCGCCCGTCATCGAGGAACGCGGTGAAGCTCGGCCAGCGCTTGAGGATGTAGTTGAACGCCTTGGCGAGGTCGTGGCCACGGGACAGTTTGGCGAGTTGCTCACGCATATAGACCTCCAGGTCCTCGACCAGAGGCTGGCTCAGCGCCTGCCGCACCCGAACGCGCTCCTCGGCGCTCCTACCATTGACGGAGCGTTCGATCTCGAACAATGCATCGATCCGTCGCACCATCTCGACCGCGATCGGCGACAGCGGAATGTCCTTCTTGCCGGAAGCCTTGCGTCGCGCGTTCTCGTCGATGTCGGCCATGACGAAGAACGGGCGCCGGGCATGTACCCAACACGCCGCTTCGCGGATCGCTCCAGGTTGGCGCTCCGCCAGATAGAGCTGGTTATACCCGTCATAGGCATCGGCCTGCAGGATGCCGGCATAGCCTGCCAGATGCTTCTGCGGGTGCTCGCCCCTGCGGTCGCGGGAGTAGTAGAACATCGCTGCCGGCGGGTCGGCGCCGCCAAACGGCCGATCGTCCCGGACGTAGATCCAGCATCTCCCCGTATCGGTCTTGCCCTTGGCCAGCACCGGCACGGTCGTGTCATCAGCATGAAGGCGCTCGGCCGCCAGAACGTGGGATTCGACTAGGCGTAGCAGAGGTTCCAGCGACGCACAGACCGATCCAACGGCATCCGCCATGGTCGAGAGCGCGATCGGCACGCCTTCCAAGGCGTAACGCTCGGCCTTGCGCGGCGACAATCAAGGTGAGAACCCAGCGACAATCAGGATGAGAGAGCGCCGGCGGGAGCGGGACTAAGGGAGGGCGTAGCCCGACCGGAGGACCGCTCCCGCCGGCGGCGCGCCTTATCAGGCCGTCTGGCGGCCGGGTGGGGTTGGCGCAAGCTGTTGATTCGTCTCGACAAGAGGGGATCGACGGCTTGCCTGGCCTCCACATCACCGACCACCAGATGAGGCTATACATGAGTTACCGACTGACGTTATCGGCGGAGGCCGCGGCGGCCAAAGCCGGGTTTTCGACGGCGAGCGCCTACCGGATCGAGGCCGATCCGCGGCTGCCCTCGCAGAAGCAGGCGCCACGTGGCCGGCGCCGGCCTGATCCCCTGGCGGCCTATTGGGACGCGGAGATCGAGCCGATCCTGAAGGCCGCGCCCGGGATCCGAGCGGTTGGCGTGCTGGAGGAACTGCGCCGGCGCCATCCCGACCTCAATCCCAACATCCGGCGCACGCTGGAGCGGCGCATCACGGCTTGGCGCGCGTTCAATGGCCCCGAGCGGGACGTCATCTTCCGCCAGGAGCATGAGCCCGGGCGGCTCGGCCTGTCGGACTTCACCGACGCCGGCGTGCTGGGCATCACCATCGCAGGCGCGTCCCTCGACCACCGGCTCTATCACTTCCGGTTGGCGTTCTCCGGCTTCGCGCACGCTCATGTCGTGCTCGGCGGCGAGAGCTTCGTCGCATTGGCCGAGGGCCTGCAGAACGCGCTGTGGGCGCTCGGCGGCGTCCCCAGAGAACATCGCAGCGACAGCCTGTCGGCGGCGTTCCGCAACCTCGCCATCGATGCGCGCGAGGACATCACGCAACGCTACGAGCAACTGATGCAGCATTACGGCATGGTGGCGACCCGCAACAATGCCGGCATCGCGCATGAGAACGGTTCGATCGAGAGCGCGCATGGCCATCTCAAGCAGGCACTGGAGGACGCGCTGCTGCTGCGGGGCACGCGCGACTTCGCCGATCTCGACGCCTACCGTGCCTTCGTCGACATGGTCGTCGGCCGGCGCAACGCCCATGTCGTCAAGCGGATCGCGATCGAGAAGGAGATGCTGGCACCGCTGCCGCGAGGTCGCACCAGCGACTTCGAGGAGAAGGTGATCCGCGTGACGTCGTCGGGCGGCTTCATCCTGCGCCGCGTTTTCTACACGATGCCCTCGAAGCTGATCGGCCATCGTCTGCGCGTGCGCATCTTCGATGATCGCCTCGAATGCTTCCTCGGCACCACGCAGGTCGCGATGCTCAGGCGAGGCCAGCCTGTGTCGGAAAGCCGGGGCGGACACGTCGTCGATTATCGTCACGTCATCCATGCCCTGCGCCGCAAGCCGATGGCACTTGCCAATCTCGTCTACCGCGATCAGCTGTTCCCGCGGGCAGCCTACCGACGCGCGTTCGAGACGCTGCAGGACAGATATGACGAGCGTCATGCCTGCAAGGTCACGGTCGAGCCCCTTGCTCTCGCTCACGAGCGGGCCTGCGAGGCCGAGCTCGCCGAGGCCATTGCCGCCGATCTCGATGCGGGACGGCTGCCGGATCTCGCCACGCTCCGCATCCGCTTCCGCCCCGAACAGGCATCAGTCCCCGACGTCGCCGTCGAGCTTGCTCCGCTCGCCGCCTACGACGAACTGGCGTCCCTGGGCTTTGCGCCGATGACCTCGAACACGGGAGATGCAGCATGACCAGCACGACGACACCCATTGATGCCGCGCGCGTCGAGTTGCTGCTCACCGAGCTGCGCCTGCCGAGCGTCAAGGCGATCTGGCCAAAGCTCGCCGCGCAATCTGACAAGGAGGGCTGGCCCGCCGCGCGCTTCCTCGCAGCACTCGCCGAGCACGAGGTCGCCGATCGTGGTCGCCGCCGGATCGAACGGCACATGCTCGAAGCGCGCCTGCCTGCCGGCAAAACGCTCGCGAGCTTCGACTTCGACAGCGTGCCGACGCTGTCCAAGGCGCAGGTGATGGCGCTCGCCGCGGGCGACGTCTGGCTCGAGTCTGGCGCCAACCTGCTGCTGTTCGGTCCGCCCGGCGGCGGCAAGAGCCATCTCAGCGCGGCCATTGGCCTGGCCCTCGTCGAGAACGGCTGGCGCGTGTTGTTCACGCGCACGACCGATCTCGTGCAGCGGCTGCAGACGGCGCGGCGAGAGCTGGCGCTGGAAGCGGCCATCGCCAAGCTCGACCGCTACGATCTGCTGATCCTCGACGACATCACCTACGTGTCGAAAGATCAGGCCGAGACCAGCGTGCTGTTCGAACTGATAGCCACCCGCTACGAGCGGCGCTCGCTGCTCATCACGGCCAATCAGCCGTTCGGCGAGTGGGGCCGCATCTTCCCCGATCAGGCCATGACGCTCGCCGCCGTCGACCGTCTCGTCCACCACGCCACGATCATCGAGATGAACGTCGAGAGCTACCGCCGCAAGGCCGCCCTCGGCCGCAAGCGCGGCGCCGGCCGACCGCCGGTTCACGCCACACCGAAGGAGGTCGAAAGCACGGCTGATTGACGCTGCGGCAATGCTGATTGTCGCCCAGCGTCAATCAGCCCTTGCCAAGCCGGGAGCCAGCGACAATGATCCGGCCACCCGGCTCCAATCTTCTCATCCAGATTGACGCCAAGTTCTCATCCTGATCGTCGCGCTATACGGCCTGGCGGTTCAATGGCTGATGCTGGCCGAACTTCTCGAACATGATCATGGCCAACAAGCTCGGACCGGCCCATCCCCGCGCCACGGCATGGAACGGCGTTGGCGCCTGGCTGATCTTCTCGCAGTCGCGGCAGGAGAACTTCTCCCGCACCGTCTCGACCACCTTCCACTGCCGCGGCACTGCCTCCAGCGTCCGCGTCACGTCCTCTCCGATCTTGCGCAGGCGATGGCCGCCGCAGCACTCGCACGCGGGCGGCGGATCTATCACAACCCGCTCGCGCGGCAGATGCTCCGGGAAGGTCTGGCGCTCCGCACGCTTGCGCGTAAATCCGCGGACGGTCGTCGTCCTGGCCGCGGCTTGCTCTGCCGACAGCTCGTCCTCGGTGGCGTCGGCCGCCAGCTCCTCGAAGGTCAGCGCCAACTGCTCGATCAGCCGCGACGAGCGCTCCGACTGTTGTCCGTAGATCTGATGCCGCAGCTTGGCGATCTGCAGCTTCTGCTGGGCGATCAGCGCGCTGTCTTCCGAGGCTTTCGCGCGGGCGACAGCCAGATCGTGTCCCATAGAGTGGTGTAGCTGGCATGGTGGATCACCGGGCGATTCCGGTGCGGGCCGAGCTGGTCAGCCTGCCACGGCGGGCAGGCCAGCAATGGGATCATCGCTCAAAGGCGCGATGGTTTCCAGAGTCATGTAGCGGGCGCGCTGGACGGCCCACTCGTCGTTCTGCTCGAGCAGGATCGCACCGACGAGACGGACGATTGCTTCCTCGTTTGGGAAGATGCCGACGACCTCGGTGCGGCGCTTGATCTCGCCATTGACCCTCTCGATTGGATTGGTCGAGTGCAGCTTGGCGCGGTGCTGTGCCGGGAAGCTCATATAGGCGAGCACGTCAGGCTCGGCCTCATCCATGAGGGCGGCGAGCTTGGGCACGTTGGGACGGATCTGGTCGGCGACCTTGCGCCATTGCGCCTTGGCTGCCTCGGCGTCGTCCTGGGCAAAGGCCGTGGCGATGAAGGCGGAGACCACGCGGCGCCCGCTCTTACCGGCATGAGCGAGAGCGTTGCGCATGAAGTGAACGCGACAACGCTGCCAGGTGGCATTGAGCACCTTGGCGACGGTGGCCTTGATGCCCTCGTGAGCATCCGAGATCACGAGCTGCACGCCACGCAGTCCACGGCGTGTGAGCTTGCGCAGGAACGCGGTCCAGAACGTCTCGGCCTCGGACGGGCCGACGTCCATGCCCAGCACCTCGCGTCGGCCGTCGCTGTTGACGCCGATCGCGACGATAACCGCGACCGAGACGATGCGCCCGTTCTGGCGCACCTTCACGTAGGCGCGGGCGGACGGCTTTGCTCTACCGAGTTACACCACGCCCGGGGACACGACCCTCGATATCGCAGCCGGACGAGTGATTGGCAATGCCACGGGCGCCATCGCACAGCCGAGTTCCACAAGTTCCTCGACGAGATTGAAGCGAGAGTGCCGTCTGAGCTCGACGTTCACTTGGTCATGGATAACTACGCCAAGCTCAAAACGCCCTTGATCTGAAGATGGCTGGTAAAACGGCCGCGCTGGCAAGTCCACCTGACCCGACCAGTTCGTCGTGGCTCAACCAGGTGGAGCGCTTCTTCTCGCTCCTCACCGATAAGAAGATCAGGCGCGGGGTCTATCGCAGCGCGGCGGCCCTCAGGGCAGACATCGCCTAATTCATCGAACGACACAACGCCGATCCGAAACCGTTCCGATCGACCAAATCCGCCGACGACATCCTTGCTTCCATCGAGCGCTTCTGTCGTTATAATGCCCCGGGAAAAACAAGGCCCGATGTTGCGAACTTCTGCTTCAGGACACTTAGGGGCGGCCGGCCCTCGTTATATTTCTACTCTTCTCCCCAAGACGGTTTAGAGTCGACCTCAGCGACCATCTGACCGAGCTTCGAGGGCACTTGCGTGAGCTCGCCAGTGAGCGGCTTCTGCTGTCGGCGGGCGTGCATCTTGCTTCAGCGGGAGATCATCTCGTAGGGAGTGGTGTAGCTGGCATAGTGGATCACCGAACGCGTCCGGTGCGGGCCGAGCTGGTCAGCCTGCCATAGCGGGCAGACCAGCAATGGGATCATCGCTCAAAGGCGCGATGGTTTACGGCGTCATGTAGCGGGCGCGCTGGACGGCCCACTCGTCGTTCTGTTCGAGCAGGATGGCGCAGACGAGACGGACGATTGCATTCTCGTTTGGGAAGATGCCGACGACCTCGGTGCGGCGCTTGATCTCGCTATTGCCCCTCTCGATTGGATTGGTCGAGTGCAGCTTGGCGCGTGGCTGTGCCGGGAAGCTC